>DATJJD010000149.1:0-96991 GCA_035492545.1 Puia sp. | reverse complement strand
GTTTGGTCTGTAAATTAGGTAAGAACCTGCGCTTGGTCTTAATATTCGAGTGCGAAACACTATGACCGGAGACCGGAGATTTACCTGTTATCTGACATACACGTGCCATGAGTCTTAAATTTGGACGGCAAAAGTAGCATTTATTTCTGACGTATCAACAAAAAAAGGAGTTTTTTTCAGATGTTTATTAACATCGGTGGATTAACAGTTCTTGGAAGGAATGATCCAAGCACCATCCCCCTCATTCCAGCGCAAAAGCCACTACATAATCCCCTTGTTGGGTCCTGAGTCTTCCATGTCCGCCCGCCGCAATGACAATATACTGTTTGCCATTGATCGAATAGCTCATTGGAGTAGCCTGCCCCCCCGCCGGAAGCTGGAATTCCCAGCGAACGGCCCCCGTCTTCGTGTCAAAAGCTCTGAAATGACCATCGATGCTGGCAGCCACAAAGATAAGATTCCCGGCCGTAACAATAGCCCCGCCAAAATTCAAAGAACCCCAGTGCTCTGCCCCGGGAAATTTTTTGGGGTCCATCATGTAACCCAGGGGCACTTCCCACCTCTTTATCCCCGTATGCAGGTCAATGGCTATCAGGGTGCCCCAGGGTGGCGCTGTTTGCATCACAATGCCCCGCTGGTCTGTTTTGAACAGATAGTCCCTCTTCATGACATAGGGGGTCCCGGCCTGCTGGCCCGTCTCGGCCCGCATAGCCTGGGGCTGTTCTTTTTCCAGCTGCGCGATCTTTTCCCGGGGGATCATACGGATAACAGCCGCTACCCGGTTGATATTCGTTATCAGCAATTCCGAAGCCGGATCATAACACATCCCTCCCCAATGAATGCCCCCCACATTGCCCGGGGCCATAATAGTCCCTTCATAGCTGGGAGGGGTAAAGGGCCCTTCATTGCGGTACCCGGCAATTCGATCCTCGGCCTCGTCTTTGTCCCTGGGTTCCGGCCCCCAGATATCGGCTTTTGTCAAGCCCTGCAGGCCCAGGGGAGCTGGAAGAACGGGAAAAGGCTGGGTGGGCCAGGCCTCCTCTCCGGGAACGGTGGAGGCAGGTACCGGGCGTTCTTCAACGGGGAAGAGGGGCTGCCCCGTCTCGCGGTTCAGGACAAAAATACGGCCCATCTTGGTCCCAATCGCTACCGCCGGCAACCGCTTCCCTTCACGGGTCACTTCGATCAGCATGGGCTGCGCCGCAATATCATTATCCCAAATATCGTGATGCACTACCTGGAAGTCCCAGACCATTTTGCCCGTCGAGGCACGCAGGGCGACCACGGAATTGGCATACCGGTTTTGCCCCTTGCGTTCGCCCCCGTAATAATCAGGACTGGGGCAGGTAGTAGGAACAAATACAAGATCTCTCCCCGGGTCCGTAGAAAGGACAGACCAGGCATTGGCCCCGCCGGCCTGGTGTGCTTTGGGGCCTATCCAGGTCTTCCAGGCAGGATCAGCAGCATCTTTGGGATTAGGATCCCAGCTCCAGCTTAGTCGCCCGGTCAACGCGTCATAAGCCCTGATGGTACCTGCCGGATAATCAAATCGTTGATTGTCGCCCATGGAAGATCCCACCACGACCAGGTTGCCGATGATGACAGGGGGAGAAGTCTCGCAGACAAATCCCCCCATTCCTGCCTGCAGGTCTACCTCTCCTTCCTTTCCGAAAGACAACACTTTATTCCCGGTAGCAGCATTCAGCGCTATGAGCCGGCCATCGATCGTTCCCACAAAGATCCGCTGCGGGACAGGATCGGGATCGGAAGGACCAGGGGCCGGCCAGGCAGCGACCCCCCTGCTGCTAACTTCAGAATAGTTTCCCCGCAAGTCGATCTTCGGATCATATACCCATTTCTCCTTTCCAGTTTCAGCATCCAGGGCGAATACCCGGGCTGTGGGGGTGCTGAAGTACAAGATTTGATGGATCATGAGGGGTGTAGCCTCAAAAGCGGCTTTTTCCAGCAGGGACGTTCCTTCATACTTTTTAAGCTCCCCTGTCCGGTAAGTCCAGGCGACTTTGAGCCGGCTGACATTACTGTCATTGATCTGCCGCAGGGGGGTGTAACGGGTTCCTCCGGCATCTCCTCCATAAAAAGGCCATGCTCCCCCGGATACGGACTGTCCGATGGAAAGACCCGGGATGAGGATCCCCGTCCAGATAAGAAGGCGCAGGATTGGCATCCTTTGAACTCCTTTATTGTTTGATTTCATAAAAAATGATTTTTGTCAAACTTACAGCTGCACTTTCCCTGTTTCCAATTTGTTTGACCAACAGGCAAATTCCGGTGACAGATAGGAAATGTTTAACATTGATATTTAGTTAATAATTATTTAATTTACCATTCCCTTTTGCTTTATCTACTTTGCGCAAAACTGGGACAAATGACAAACGAACTTGACATGAAACGAAGAACGATACCGAGAGACATCAGTTGGCTTTCTTTTAATGCCAGGGTATTGCAGGAAGCTGCAGACCTCACCGTCCCCCTCAGGGAAAGAATAAAATTCCTGGGCATTTTTTCCAATAATATGGATGAATTTTTCCGCGTCCGGGTAGCTACCCTAAAACGGATGAGCGAATACAGCGGCGGAAAGTCCAAAATAAATATGCACCTGGAAATATCTCCCGCCAAAATATTGAATGACATTCAATCCACCGTACTGGAGCAACAAGATGAATTCAATACTATCTGGGAAGGTATCAACAAGGAACTGGAAAAGGAAAAGATCTTTTTGATCACAGAAAAGGAACTGAATCCGGGACAACAGGAATTTCTGCTGAATTATTTCGAGGAAGAGGTCCGTTCTAATATTATTCCCCTGATGATTGAAAGCATCCCCCAATTTCCTTTCCTGCGGGATAAATCGATCTACCTTGGCGTGGTATTATCCCGCCAGGACAACAGCATGAAAAAGAAGTATGCGCTGATTGAAGTGCCCAGCAGAGTACTGGGACGGTTCGTCCTGCTGCCGTCCCCGGCCCTGGACGAACATCACATCATTCTCCTGGAAGACATTATCCGGTACAACCTCCGCAGCATCTTTGCCTATTTCGGCTACGACACCTATGAATCCTGGGTCTTTAAGGTCACGCGGGATGCAGAAATTGATATCGACAACGACCTTTCCACCAACCTGATCCAAAAGATTGAAAAGGGGTTAAAGAATCGCCGGAAAGGTAAACCTGTACGTTTTGTCTATGACAGGGAAATGGATAAAGGACTCCTGGACTATATTATCAAACGTCTGAACCTCACCCGCAAAGACGGCAACCTGATCCCGGGAGGCAGAATCCATAATTTCCGCCATTTCATGGACTTTCCGGATGTTTTCCCTAAAAAAGGACAGCGGAAAAAGCCTTTCACCCATCCCCTGCTGGTAAGAACGCCCAGGGTCACCGATGTAGTGCTGGAACAGGATGTGATGCTACATTTCCCCTATCATTCTTTCAATCCCGTAATCGATATGCTGCGGGAAGCCGCTATCGATCCCAATGTGACTTCCATCAAGATCACCTGCTACCGGTTGGCCTCCAACTCCAAGATCATCAATACCCTGGTCAATGCCGTAAGGAATGGCAAACACGTCACCGTCATGCTGGAATTAAGGGCCCGTTTTGACGAAGAGGCTAACCTTGAATGGAAAGAGCGGTTGGAAGACGAAGGTGTAAAAGTTCTGATAGGCATCCCCAATGTAAAAATCCACGCCAAACTTTGCCTGATCAAAAAGAGGATCAACAATTTCACCATCCATTATGGCTTTGTCAGTACGGGTAATCTCAATGAGAAGACAGCCCGGGTATACGGCGACCATTGTCTGCTCACCTCCGACCGCTTCATCATGGCCGATGTGAACAGGATCTTCAATTATCTGGAAAACTGGAAAGAAGGTACTGATCCCCTGAAAGCCTGTAAAGCCCTCATTCCCTGTCCCACCAGCCTTCGCAAGGAGCTTCTGAAAATGACGATCCGGGAGACCAAACTGGCTAAAGAAAAGAAAAAAGCCGCCATTACCATAAAAATGAACTCCCTCTCCGATGAGGAGCTAATCGACAAACTATACGAAGCCGCACGCAGCGGTGTAGAAATAAAGCTTATTATCCGGGGGATCTTCTGTATGTTCTCGGAAAACAGCAAATTCATTGTACCTGTAAAAGCCATCAGTATTATCGACGAATACCTGGAACACGCCCGAATATTTATTTTCCATAATGGCGGCAATGAGAAAGTTTATATATCTTCGGCCGATTGGATGGTTCGTAATTTAGATCACCGGGTGGAAGCTACCTGTCCGGTACTGGATGAGACCATCCGGAAAGAATTAAAGGACATATTGGAGATCCAGCTGGCGGACAACGTGAAGGCCCGATGGCTGGATAACGATCTGCTCAATAAGTATAAGAGAGATCATTCGGAGCGGAAGATCAGGTCTCAGATTGAGATCTATAATTATTTATATCACAAGGCCCTGAGCGAAGAAGCTGTCCCACAGGAGCAGTCTATAGGCATCGATAGGGTCGCTTCTGCCTCCTGAATTCATTAAAAGAAAGGATCATCAATGCGACTGGCAGCTATTGACATCGGAAGTAACGCAGCGAGGCTGCTTATCTCCGACGTCTCCGTTAATAATGAAGGCAAAACTGAATTCAACAAGGTCAACCTGGTGAGGGTCCCCCTGCGCCTGGGTTTCGACGTCTTTGAAAAAAAAGAGATCTCCCCGGAAAAGACCAGTATGATCCTGCACACGATCAAGGCCTACAAGCACCTGCTTGAGGCCTATGACGTAAAACACCTGAAGGCCGCCGCCACTTCCGCCATGCGGGATGCGGTCAATGCGCAGGAGATCATCGACCGGGTGCAACAGGAGACCGGGATTCCCATAGAAGTTATCAGCGGCGGCAGTGAGGCCTCTCTGATCTATGAAAATCATATCGCCGAGAACATGGATAAAGAACACGCCTACCTCTACATCGATGTGGGAGGCGGCAGTACGGAACTGACTTTTTTTGCCGGGAATAAACTATTGTTCTCTGCTTCTTTCAACATCGGCACCATACGCCTGTTAAAAAAACAGGTGACCGAAGACCAGTGGGAGAACATGAAGGAGTATATTAAAAGGGAGACCAGGGATTACTTTTCCAATATCGTCGCCATTGGCTCCGGGGGCAACATCAACAAGATCTTCTCCATCTCCAAACGCAAAGAAGGCAAATCCCTGAATGTCGAGCTATTGAAAGATTACTATAAGGAATTCTCCAGTTTTTCCCTACCCGACCGCATGCGGCTTTATAAATTAAGGGAAGACAGAGCCGATGTCATCGTTCCCGCCCTGCAGATCTATATCAATGTAATGCGCTGGGCCAATTCCCCGGAGATCTATGTCCCCAAGATAGGCCTGGCGGATGGGCTTATCCAGCACCTTTATGCCGACCTGAGGCGAAAGGGCGTAGAAGTTTAATCTCCCCGCCCGGTATTTTATTTTTTACATTCTGTATTTTACATTCTACATTTGCATCCGGACCCGGATATGTTTTATTCTAATGCAGAGCCATATTCCCACTCTCTTATTATCTGTTCGTAAAATTTCCGGTCATGTCTGTACACACAGAAGTTAAGAAGGTAACTACCCATACGCTGCAAAGGATGAAGATCAATGGAGAAAGAATATCCATGATCACGGCCTATGACTATTCTTTTGCCAAAATTTTTGATGCAGCAGGCATCGACGTCATACTGGTGGGAGATTCCGCCTCAAATGTAATGGCGGGCCATGAGACTACCCTCCCTATTACCCTGGATCAGATGATCTACCATGCTTCTTCGGTCATCCGGGGCACCAACCATTGTTTTGTAGTCGTCGACCTTCCCTTTGGCGCTTATCAATCCAATTCCAAAGAAGCACTGGCCTCTGCTATCCGCATTATGAAGGAGACAGGCGCCCATGCGGTCAAAGTAGAAGGAGGCGAAGAAATACTGGAATCCGTAAAAAGGATCCTGGCAGCCGGCGTACCCGTAATGGGGCACCTGGGCCTCACCCCCCAGTCTATCTATAAATTTGGCACCTATACTGTCCGGGCCCGCGAAGAGGCAGAGGCGGAGAAACTGAAAAAAGACGCCCGTTTACTGGAAGATGCGGGTTGCTTTGGACTGGTTCTGGAAAAAATACCGGCCCTTCTCGCCAAAGAAGTCTCCGAAAGCCTCCAAATCCCAACTATTGGCATCGGCGCCGGCAAATATTGCGACGGGCAGGTGTTGGTGATGCATGACCTGCTGGGCATCAATACGGAATTCAACCCTCGGTTCCTTCGCCGCTACCTGGATTTGCATCAGCAGACGACGCTGGCTATCCAACAATATATTCATGATGTAAAAGCCCGGGACTTCCCCAGCGAGAACGAACAATACTAGGTTTCGTTTATCCATCCCTTATAATTTTCGCGGCTTATCTATTTATTGGTAACTTACGTTAACCAAATTAATTTGTATGAGAAAAATACTCTTACTAATCAGTTTGTTAACGATTTCCTGCCTTCTCCATGCCCAGAGAACAATATCCGGTAAAGTGGTCGACGCTAAAAATGGCAATCCGCTGGCCGGCGTTACCGTAAAGAACCGATCCACCAAAGCAGGGACATCGACTAACAACGAAGGAGCCTTTCAATTGTCAGCGGGTCCAAATGATGTATTGGAATTAAGCATCATCGGGTACAGTCCCCAATCCTTTCCTCTTTCAGGACAAACCAACATCACCATCGCTCTCCAACCTGCGTCCACCGAGCTCAAAGAGATCGTCTTTGTCGGCAGCCGCGGGGCGGGAAGAGCCAAGACAGAGACGCCTGTACCAGTAGACGTGATAAAAGTCAACCAGGTAGGCCTGTCCTCTGCCAAAATGGACCTAACCTCACTTTTGAATATGTCCGCCCCCTCCTTCAATTATAATAAGCAGAGCGGTGGGGACGGAGCAGATGCTATTGACCTGGCCACCCTCCGGGGCCTGGGTCCTGACCAGACACTCGTGCTGATCAATGGCAAACGCCGGCACCAGACGGCCTTTGTAGCCCTGTTCGGGACCCGGGGGCGGGGTAATTCCGGAACAGACCTGAATGCTATTCCGGAGGCTTCGATCGACCGGGTAGAGATCCTGCGGGACGGCGCCTCTGCCCAATATGGCTCCGATGCCATCGCCGGCGTCATGAACATTATTCTTAAAAGAGACGTGGGACACCTTAGCGTTAATGGAGGCGTCTCGGGCTATTATGATCATAAGTATAATTCCCTTAACAGCGTTCAGCCCAGCCAGTATATTACCGGTCATCAGCTCGACGGGCTAACGGGCACCCTTGGCATTAACTATGGGGTAGCTGTCGGCAAACATGATGGGTTTATCAACTTTTCCGGAAATTTCCTGGCCCAGGGTAAAACTTTCCGCCAGGTACCTGATACGAACATATTTACCAACTCCAAGGCACTCCCCGTAAACAATGTGCGCAGAGCTATGGGGGATGCGTCTGTGACCTCCGGGGGAATCATGATCAACTCCGAAGTCCCGCTGGCAGGGACCAAAACCAGTTTTTATGCTTTTGGCGGATATAACTACAAGAACTCCAACGCCTATGCCTATTCCAGGAATTTCTCCGGCCATCCCGAACGGTTCCCCACAGACGCCAATGGCCACCTGATCTTTGTCCCGGGCATTATGCACCAGGTCGACCCCAAGGCCCCTATCGACACGGATCCCAACACCATCACTTCAGCTAACGATATTTACTATAACCCCATCGAGGACGTTCACATAACAGACGCCTCCATGGCGGTAGGCTTTAAAGGAACTACCGCAGGAGAATGGGATTGGGATCTCAGCAATACGTTTGGCATCAATGACTTTCATTATCACGGCCAGAAGACCTTTAACGCATCCCTCGGGGCGGGAGGCATCAATAAGACAAGTTTCGATGATGGAGGGTTTTACTTTCTTCAAAACACGGCAAATGCAAGCATCAGCCGGCATTTCAATACGATCGCGGAAGGCCTCAACCTGGCCTTTGGTACAGAGTTTCGCTATGAGCGATATGGGATTTACAAAGGCGAAGAGGCATCTTATGCCAACTATGACCAGAATAAAGCCACGGGAGCCCAGGGCTTCCCCGGCTTTCAACCCCTGGACGTGATCAAGGCTAATCGGGTCAACCTTGGCTTTTATTCCGATATCGAACTGGATATCACCAAACGATGGCTCATCGATGTGGCCATCCGCTTCGAGAACTATAATGACTTCGGATTTCTCAGCACCAGCAAACTCGCTACCCGCTACAAACTGACGCCCAACTTCAACCTTCGCGGCTCTATTAGTACCGGCTATCGGGCCCCCTCCCTTCAACAGATCAACTTCAGTAATACGGAAAGCAACGTCGTAGCCGGCGTGCCCAGTCTGGTGAAAATTGCGCCGAACTACAGCCCTATTACCCGCGCGGCCGGCATTCCCAACTTGAAACAGGAGAATTCCGTTAACGCCAGCATCGGCTTCTCCTGGAAGCCGGCCCGTGATTGGACAGTTACCGTTGACGGCTACCTGGTGGAGATCAAAGACCGGGTAGTGCTGTCCGGCCAGTTCCAGGCTGACGACAATACCTTGAATCCGGCGTTGACCAGCACCTTGCAACAACTACAGGTCAACAGCGCCCAATTCTTTGCCAATGCCGTCAATACCACCAATACCGGTATAGATGTAGTGGTCGATTATCATAAAAAATGGGGCAGAGATGGCTTTAATGTCTTATTCGCCGGTAACCTCCAGCACATGAGCATCGACAAGATCAACGTGCCGGATATCCTAAACGACACCTGGAAGCATCAACAAACTTTTTTCAGCGTGCGGGAACAACAGTTTGTAAAGGCTTCCGCCCCCCCTGCCAAACTGAGCCTCAGCCTCGAATATGATCTCAATAAATTCGGCATCGGCGCCCATTTCACCTATTTTGGCAAGATAAAACTGCAGGGTTATGGTTATTCGGGGGATCCAGCCCTCGCTGGAACAGGACAACCGGGAGACCCTGACCTGGAAGGCAGCGGCATCGCCCCGATGGTCAATCTGGGTCCCGATGGTTCTGGCGCTCTGGTTCCCGAACAGTTTGTCTATCGTGGTAAAGTGGTCTCCGATCTGTTCGTATCCTATCGTTTCTCCACAAAACTGGGGATCTACGGTGGCATCGATAATATCTTTAATGTCCATCCCGACCTGGGCATTGTCCCGGGCGCCAATGGCTCTCCTTTTGATGGCGAGACTGGGGGTCCCTGGGATGCCGTCCAAATGAGTTATAACGGAAGGCATCCTTTTGTCAAAGTGAGTTTGAATTTATAAATATATATTTTTTATATAATTTAATATAAAACCTTCTAACTTATTAGATAAAAAACTTCAACTAATTGTTTATGCATATTTTATAAATAAAATTACTCTTATCGATTGTTGATTATCTCATATATTTTATAAAATAATGTGTTTTTATTTTATTTTATAATATGTTTTGGTTGTTTTATTCCTTAAATTAGGTAAATACCAAAACAGCTATACATGAGAAGATCATTATTATTGCTCAGCCTGATCATAGGCATCCTAACCACCCAGGCCCAGAAGACCATTACCGGTAAAATTGTCGACAACAAGACCGGATCCCCCCTGGCAGGGGCCTCCATCCGGGTAAAAGGAACAAAAAAAGGCACCTCTACCCTTCCGGATGGCACCTTCACCATCCAGGCCATCCCCCGGGAACTATTGGAAGTCTCTATTATAGGTTATGCCGCACAGGTTGTACCGGTAACGGAAGCCACAACCCTTACCATTGGCCTGGAACCCGTCTCCGCCGAGCTAACGCAACTGGTATTCGTTGGTTCCCGCGGCGCCGCCCGGACAAAAACCGAGTCCCCGGTACCCGTAGACGTCATTAACGTGAATCAGGTAGGCATCACCTCAGCCAGACCCGACCTCAGCTCCCAGCTCAACATGGCCGTTCCTTCCTTTAATTATAACAAACAGAGTGGTGGTGACGGATCGGACGCCATTGACTTTGCCAGCCTTCGGGGACTGGGTTTCGACCAAACCCTCGTGCTCATCAATGGTAAACGAAGGCATCAATCCGCCTTTGTGAACCAGGTGGGCACCCGGGGACGCGGCAATTCTGGCACCGACCTCAACGCCATCCCCGAAGCCGCGATCGATCGCATCGAGATCCTGCGGGATGGCGCTTCTGCCCAATATGGCTCCGATGCCATCGCCGGCGTCATCAACATCGTTCTGAAAAAAGACGTCCACAAGCTCAACCTCACTACAGGTTGGAGCGGCTACTATGACCATAAATATAATGCTCTCAACAGCGTTGACCCCACGCAGTATTATACGGGCAGTTGGGTGGATGGCAATGCCTTTACCCTGGGTCTAGACTACGGATTGCCCATCGGTAAACAAGGGGGTTATATTAACTTCGGAGGTAATTTCTTCTCACAGGGTAAGACCTTCCGGGCCGAGCCTGACACCAACTGGACCACCAACCCCAAAGCCCTCAGCGTTGGTGACTGGAGAAGGGCCTTCGGGGATGGCTCCGTCACGTCCGGTGGAGGAATGTTCAATGCCGAAATTCCCCTGGCAGGCACGAAAACCAGTTTCTATGCCTTCGGCGGGTATAATTACAAGCATTCGAATGTCTATGCCTGGACGCGCAGATGGCATTCAGCAAGCAATCATGTCAAATTTCCTACCGATGATGCAGGTAACCTGATCTTCATCCCCGGTATCATGCGTGTTTTTAATGCAGGCGATGGCAGCATCGGGCCTGACAATGTGTACTACAATCCACAAGAAGATGTGTACATAAAGGACCAATCCATTGCCGTCGGCTTTAAAGGCACGCTGGGCAAGGAATGGGATTGGGATATCAGCGACAATACCGGCTATAATGATTTCCATTACTGGGGTAACAAGACTTTCAATGCCTCTCTGCCCGCTCCGGAACAATGGACCAAGACCCGCTTTAACGACGGAGGTTTTAATTTTCTCCAGAACACTGCCAACCTGGATATTACCAAACGGTTTGCGGATGTAGCCGCCGGCCTTACCTTTTCCTTTGGCGGTGAATTCAGGTATGAACATTATAAGCTCTATGCCGGCGAACCCGATTCCTATCGCAACGGAGGCGCCTATTACGTCATAGGAGGCGACACCAGCTATAAAGCATCCGGCTCGGAAGGTTATCCCGGGTACCAGCCTTCGGATGAAGGCAATGCCCACCGCACCAATATCGGGGGTTATCTCGATCTTGCCCTGGACGTTACCAAGAAATGGTTGGTGGATGGCGCTGCCCGTTTTGAGAACTATTCCGACTTCGGTTTTGTAAATACCTACAAACTGGCCACCCGTTATAAAATTCTCGACAACCTTAATCTCCGGGGGTCTGTCAGCACCGGGTTCCGGGCCCCTACCCTCCAGCAGATCAACTTCAGCAACACCAATACCAACATCATTGCAGGTCAGCTCGAATACGTGAAACTCGTTCCCAATTATAGCCCTATCTCCCGGGCTGCCGGCATCCCTCCGCTGAAACAGGAAACTTCTTTCAACGCCAGCGCAGGAGTGACCTGGCAGCCTGTACATAACCTGACCTTCACAGTGGACGGATATTATATCAAAATGAAGAACAGGATTGTGATCACCGGTAACTTCGACGCCTCCATTCCTGCCATAGCTACCTATCTTACCCAATTCAATGTCAGCTCCGTTAACTTCTTTGCCAATGCGGTCAATACGACCAACACCGGTCTGGACATCGTAGCGGACTACACAAAAAAATGGGGGAAGCAAAGTTTAAAGATCTTACTGGCCGGCAATATCCAGCACATCTCCATAGACAAGGTCAATATTCCCGACCCGCTCAACGATACCTACGCACACCGGCAGGCCTTCTTTAGCACCCGCGAAGAAGCTTTTTTGAAAGCCTCTGCGCCCAATGCCAAAGTTTCCCTCGCCCTGGAATATGGCTTTAACAGCCGGTTTTCTGCCGGCACCCATCTGACTTACTGGGGAAAGCTGATCACCCAGGGCTTCGGCTATTCCAGCATTCCGGGGGCTGACCCCGATGGTCCGGGAGGCGCCAACATATCCGCTAACGGCAGCGGCTGGGACCCCTATGTGACTACCGACGATGGGAAATCGGTAGTGCCCGAGAATTTCGTCTTCCATCCTAAAGTAACCACCGATATCTATTTGTCCTATAAGGTAGGAAAAAGCCTTACCTGGTATGCAGGAGTGGATAATATCTTCAATGTACACCCCGATCAGGCAGTGGTGCCCAATGCGAGACAGGCTTCCTGGGGTGATAGCGAATCCGGAGGGCCTTTCGATGCTGTCCAAATGAGCTATAACGGCATGAGAATGTTCAGCAAACTGGCCTTCAATTTCTAAAGCTTTTACCCTATTAAAAAAGCCGAAGCACAACGCTTCGGCTTTTTTAATGGACATCGGTTTCCCCCATTCACCGATGTAATGCCCCCATTCATCTATTTTATCTACCAGGCAAGCCAATTCCCTTATAGATTTGGACCAAATGAATAAAAGAATTGTACAGGTCATCATTCATTTGGCAGCATGGGTTTGTTTCCTTCTGCTGCCTTTTGTATTCTTCCCAAGGCCCAGGGATTTCTCTTTTTTTTCAGAGAGATATCTTTCTGCATTTTTTATTTCGAATACACTTCTGCTCATTGCCTTTTATTATATCAATACTTACTTCATCATTCCCAAGCTACTGGAACAGAAAAAGTTTGTCTCCTATACGGTCATCATTCTGGCCCTGTTGATCTTTTACGGCTGCTTCCCCCGGATTTATCATTATTTTTTCGGCAGCCTTCAGCCGTCCTCCGGTATACGTCCGCCCAACCCCGACAGACCCCGCAATTTTCAACAGCCCTTACTTGCACCGGGGAATATCGCCGTTTTTCTCCTGATATTCGTATTCAGCACCGGTATTAAGGTGATCAACCAATGGCTGAGATCAGAGCAACGGAATAAAGAAATCGCCAATGAAAAATTAAACGCCGAACTCTCTTTCCTCAAAGCGCAGATCAACCCGCATTTTTTATTCAATACCCTGAATAATATCTACGCGCTTGCCTCCACCCAGTCGGAGTATACGGCTCCGGCCATTATGAAATTGTCCAGTATCATGCGTTATGTGCTGACCGAAGCCCGGAATGACCTGGTCCCCCTGGAGAAAGAGATCCAATTTACCACACATTATATAGAGCTGCTGAAAATGCGCCTGACGGATAAGTCCACCATAGATTTCACTGTAAAAGGCGACCCGCTGGGAAAACAGATCGCCCCTCTATTGCTGCTGCCTTTTGTAGAAAATGCATTCAAATACGGCATCAGCACCCGCGAAAGATCACCCATTATAATTTTATTGGAAATAAAGGAAGATTCACTGTATTTTAGTGTCAGCAATCACAAGCATATCAATACCTCCCTTAAAGTCGCGGACAATACAGGGATCGGAATTAACAATACCAAACGCAGGCTCGATCTGTTATACGATGACCGGCATGCGCTTGCGATCAAGGATGAAGCAGGTATCTTTACTGTACATTTAAATATTCAGGTATAATGCTGACTTGTATAGCGATTGACGACGAACCTCTTGCACTGGAAGTATTGAAAAAATACATCGCCAAAATATATTTCCTGGAATTGAAAGGGGCATTTACGGACCCCTTCGAAGCCCAAAAAGTGATGGACAGCAATCCCGTGGATATTTTGTTCCTCGATATTCAGATGCCGGATATCAATGGTATCGAATTCTCCCGGATCGTCAATAAGAAAAATACAGCTATCGTCTTCACGACAGCCTTCAGCGAATATGCAGTAGAGGGCTTTAACGTGGATGCGATCGACTATTTGCTGAAACCCATCGAATACGACCGCTTTCTTAAATCAGTGTATAAAGCAAAAGAATACGTGGACTACCTGACCAGCCAGGAGTTACAGGAAGGATACATTTTCGTCAAGTCGGATTATCAGATGGTAAAGGTCAACCTGAAAGAGATCCTCTACATCGAAGGCCTGGATGATTATATAAAGATTTATCTCCCGGGAAAAGCGATCCTTACCCTGATGACCCTTAAGACCATTGCACAAAAGCTACCCGCCAGGGAATTCATTCGGGCACATCGGTCCTATATCGTTCCCATCAGCAAGATCGAACACATTAGCCGGAGTAAGATCAAGATAGCGGAAAAAGAGATCCCCATCGGCGTAAGCTATAGTGAAAGCTTCTTTGCCGCCATGGAGAACAAGCTGAATTGATCCGATCGGCACTGGCGGCCTCATCACTACCAGGACAGCTAATACCCCTGCAAGCCAAATCATTTTGCCCCCCGGAGATCAATTGCCCCTTATGCCTCGCCTTGCCGGCCCCCGCTAAGCAACCCACCTTTGCGATCTTTCGTATTTGATTTTGCCGGTATGGTAGATGCCGGCAAAATAGGATCAGTTTTTCATAGTAGATTTTAAGTTAAGGTTGAGGCCACTGGTTAGTGGTTAGTTTTCCCTAAATTGCTTGCGATTGTTAAAATCGCAAGCAATTTTTATGGAACTTCTGACAGCATTAAAAATAGATACCCAAAATACCGGCACTGCCACCGGTACCCAATGGCTCCCTTCCGGAGCCGGCTCTCTTGAATCTTTTTCTCCTGTAGACGGTAAAAAGATCGCCACCGTAGCGACAACGGATAAGGCAGGTTATGACAAGGTCGTGCAGGCTGCACAAGACGCTTATATCGAATGGCGAGCCTGGCCGGCGCCCCGCCGGGGTGAGGTTGTCCGGCAGATCGGCGAGGCGCTGCGCCACTCTAAACAAGACCTGGGCAAACTGGTCTCCTACGAAATGGGCAAAAGCCTGCAGGAAGGTTATGGCGAAGTCCAGGAAATGATCGACATCTGCGATTTTGCAGTGGGTCTTTCCCGCCAGTTATACGGACTCTCCATGCATAGCGAAAGGCCCGGCCATCGTATGTATGAGCAATGGCATCCCATTGGGGTAGTGGGCATTATTTCCGCCTTCAATTTTCCGGTGGCCGTTTGGAGTTGGAATAGCATGCTCGCCTGGGTTTGCGGGAACACCTGTGTATGGAAGCCTTCCGAAAAGACACCACTGTGTGCCGTAGCTTGTCAACAGATCATATCGGAAGTTTTTACCCGCAACCATGTTCCGGAAGGAGTGTGCGGACTTATTACAGGAGGAAGGGAGATTGGGGAATGGCTGGCAGCAGATAACCGGATTGCCCTGGTATCCGCCACGGGTTCTACCCGGATGGGCAAGGCAGTAGGCGCAGCCGTAGCAGCCCGTTTAGGAAAGTCGCTCCTGGAATTGGGAGGTAATAATGCCATCATCATCTCCGGGGATGCAGACCTCAATATTGCCATCCCGGGCGCCGTATTCGGCGCGGTGGGCACAGGCGGCCAACGCTGTACAACTACCCGCCGTCTTATCATCCACGAAAGCATTTACGACAAAGTAAAAGACAAGCTGGCTACCATATACGGACAGTTGCGGATCGGTAATCCCCTCGATGAAAAAAATCATGTGGGCCCGCTGATCGATAAAGATGCGGTACAGCATTATTTAAGGGCTATCGATGCAGGCAAAAAAGAAGGCTGTCGTTTTATTGTAGAAGGCGGCGTACTCAGTGGAGATGGTTTTGAAAGCGGATGTTATGTAAAACCCTGCATCGCAGAAGCGGAGCCACATTATTCCATCGTACAGCAGGAGACTTTCGCGCCCATCCTGTATCTCCTCAAATATAAGACTCTTGACGAAGCCATTGCCATCCAGAATGGGGTACCTCAGGGATTGTCATCTTCTATCATGACGCTCAACCTTCGCGAAGCCGAGCAATTCCTCTCGGCAGCCGGCAGTGACTGCGGAATAGCCAACGTGAACATCGGCACTTCCGGAGCGGAGATCGGGGGAGCTTTTGGCGGAGAGAAAGAGACGGGGGGCGGCCGTGAAAGCGGCAGCGATGCCTGGAAATCCTATATGCGGCGCCAGACCAACACCATCAATTATTCATCGCAGTTGCCGCTGGCCCAGGGGATAAAATTTGATATATAGGCCCGATGCCTAAAACATGAAATATTTCCTCCTTTTAGGCGTTATATCCTGATCGGAGTACCACTATACTATGAGCCCCCGCACCAACGAGCCCACTGCAAATATGAGGAAGGTTTTACCCCTGTTGATATTAAGCTTTTTTTGCTTTTGTTTGGCAGGACAGGCG
Organism: Puia sp.; assembly: GCA_035492545.1. GTDB lineage: Bacteria > Bacteroidota > Bacteroidia > Chitinophagales > Chitinophagaceae > Puia. Next base: position 80,668 of record DATJJD010000149.1, on the reverse strand, counting down.
CAGGTAAGGTTGGGCATATTGGGGGGACTCCATTCCTCCAAGATATTGGAAACCAATAATATACCAGGATGGGACACCACAACGAAGCCATTCCAGAGCTCCCGGTCCGGCGTTCAGATCGGAGCAATCGTGGAAATACCCCTTGGCCATAAGGGGTTCTTTTTTCAACCGGCTATTACCTACACCTCCAAGGGGAGAAAATATGCAAAAAACAATGATTCTGCCGCCAGCGCGGTAACAGATACCGTCTATACGAGACAGACACTCAACCTGGGGTATATCGATGTGCCGCTGAATATTACCTACAAACTTCCCCTCTCCTCTAATCGCAAAAACAGCTTTTTTATTAGTGCAGGCCCCTATATTAGTTTCTTTTATAATGGGAAAATCACCAATGAGAGCCTGACCAATAAAGCTCATAAATATTCTAATGACTCGGACCCTCTTACCGTAGGGAAGGGGCCAGACACCTATAAGACGATGGATTTTGGAGTCAATGCCCGAGCCGGTTTTGAACTGGGCAATGTGCTATTGAGCGCCTATTTCAGTCAGGGGCTTACCAGTTTCTATAATGCCCCATATCAGGGCGACTTTCATCATCAGTTACTCGGGGCTTCTCTGGGCATCTGGTTAACTTCCACCGCTCCCCGCGCCCCCGTTGCTAAAAAGGATACAGATAAAGATGGCATACCCGATGACGAGGACCTCTGCCCTTTGCAGGCTGGAACGGTCGCCTGGCATGGATGTCCTGTGCCGGATTCCGACCACGACGGCATCAATGACGAACATGACTCCTGTAAGACTATTCCCGGGTTGGCCCGGTATAACGGCTGTCCCATACCGGATTCTGACGGGGATGGGGTCAATGATGAAGAGGACAAATGCCCGCATCAGGCCGGACTGGCCCGTTACCAGGGCTGCCCAATACCAGATAGGGATGGGGATGGCATCAACGATGAAGAAGATAAATGCCCGGACAGCGCAGGAACTCCCGAAAATCACGGTTGCCCTGAAATAAAGAAAGAGACGACGGAAAAGATAAATTACATCGCGCGGAGTGTTCTCTTCAAATCAGCCAGCGACCAATTGACCGATAGCTCCTACCTGGCGCTGGATGAACTGGCTAAAATATTACTGGCCCATCCGGAAGGGCATCTGACTATAGAAGGGCACACCGACAACCAGGGCAAACCGGAAAAAAATCTTCTCCTTTCCCAGAAACGGGCGCTGGCGGTTAAAGACTATCTGGTAAAAAAAGGAATTGCAGAAACCCAACTGACAGCTATAGGTTGGGGGCAGGAGCATCCCATAGCAGATAATAACACCCCTGCCGGCAGGGCGGCCAATCGAAGGGTCGAGCTCAAAATGGGTACCGAAAAATAATAGAAATAACAATTTTAACAACTTCATAAGGCCATCCATGTAATTTTTAGTATCGGATGGCCTATGTTTTCTTATTTTACATGATTGAGAAAACACACCCGGATAAAGGCAGGCCTTTATCCATTTTAATTTAAAACTAAAAAACAATGAAGTGTAGTTTGAAAGCGTGGTTATTTATCATTTTGCTGGGAGCTTCGCCCCTTTTAATGGTTGCACAAGGAAATTCGGCAAAGACAGAATTACCGAAAGGCTGGCATTTACTGGATAAGGATCAGGACGGTTTTTATGGCGTTAGTGTCAATAAAGCGTATGAATTCGCCCGGTTGAAGAAGCTGAAAAGTAAGACCGTTCTGGTGGCGGTGATAGATTCCGGGGTGGATACCCTGCACGAGGATCTCAAAAGTATCCTTTGGGTCAATCCCAAAGAAATACCCGGCAACGGTATCGATGATGACCACAATGGATATGTGGATGACATACACGGGTGGAATTTCATCGGAGGCAAGGACGGGTCCAATGTAAAAGACGATGCCCAGGAAGAAGCCAGGGTTTATTATCGGTTTAAGGACCAGTTCGAAAAGGCCGGCGCCGACTCTTCCAAATTCAGTACCGAAGACCTGGATAATTATAGAATGTGGGTAAAAGCTCGCAGAACGGTGATGGGAGATGGGACTGAAAGCGGAGTCGACCTCCTGATCCTCCACCGGGCGCTGGCAGCCTGTATCAAAAGTGACAGTATCCTGCAGGTGGCCATGGGCAAACCTGAGTATACAGGCAATGACCTGGATACCTTTCAGACAGGCAACCCCGAAAGCAAAAGCGCCAAGTCAGTTTTCCTCTATTTATTCAAAGCGAATAAGATCATGGACATGACGAATAAGGCTTTTTTATCAGATTTCAGTGAACAGGTCGATCAGGAAGAAAAGAAAGCCTCCGCCAGAGACACTCCCCCCAAGGATTACCGCAAGGAAATTGTAAAGGACAACGAAGCAGATATTGAAGACCGATACTACGGTAATAATGATGTGATGGCAGGAGATCCCATGCACGGAACACACGTATCCGGAATCATTGGCGCGGAAAGGGGAAATGGAAAAGGTATGGACGGCATTGCGGACAATATCCGGATCATGATGATCCGGGCCGTGCCTAATGGAGACGAACATGATAAAGACATCGCCCTGGCAATTCGTTATGCAGTGGACAACGGCGCCCGGGTAGTAAATATGAGCTTCGGCAAGAACCTCTCACCGGAAAAAAAATGGGTGGATTCCGCCGTGAAATATGCCGAAAGTAAAGGCGTTCTGCTGATCCATGCTGCAGGGAACGACAATGCAGATGTGGATACAACTGACAATTTCCCCAACCCTAATTTTCAACACTCGACCTATACTGCCTCCAACTGGATCACAGTGGGCGCAAGCAGCGACCCGCTGGCGGAGCCTGGTTTTAAAAGCTATACAGCTTCCTTCTCCAATTATGGCAAGGACCAGGTGGATGTATTTGCGCCTGGTACCCGGATCTACTCTACCCTTCCCGGCGGGAAAAACTATGGCAATCTACAGGGCACCAGCATGGCAGCCCCCGTCGTTACCGGGGTGGCGGCTCTGATCCTTGAATATTATCCCAATCTGACACCCCAGCAGGTGAAATTTTGCATAGAGAAATCCGCCATCCCACCCCCGGCAAAAGTTAAAAAGCCTGGTTCAGAAGACGAGATGGTAAGCCTGGCTGACATCAGCAAATCCGGAGGGATCATCAATGCCTATGAAGCCCTCAAATTGGCTTCTACGCTCAGCACCAATACAAACAAAAAGGAAAAACTGGAGAAATCCACACTCCATAATCCCAAAGACTGATATTTCTGCAATAAAAGCGCCCGGGTCGGAAATTTTTCCTTTTGACCCGGGCGCTTTTATTTATATTTTTATAAAAAAATATGATCCCTAAATCAGAAATTATCCCCGCGGAATTCTATCAACCCTATATAGATCTCATAAAAGAGGAAGATATAAACATGGCATTGGAAAAGAATACCCGCCAATTCAGAAAATTCCTGAAGAAGATCCCTTCGAAAAAGATCGATTACGCATATGCTCCCGGAAAATGGACCATCCGGGAGATGATACAACATGTCCTTGATGCGGAAAGAGTATTTACCTACCGCGCGCTGAGCTTTTCCCGCCTGGATGCCTCCCCTCTTCCCGGATTTGATGAGAATACCTGGGCAATCCACTCCGGGGCAGCTACCCGGCGCTGGGAAGACCTGCAGGACGAGTTTAAGTCGTTGCGCAGCGCTACTGAATATCTCTTTCAATCCTTTACTGAGGCCCAATTGAAATTCGTGGGTCAGGCTAATGGGCGCCCGCTGAACGCTTTCACCCTCGGTTTTATCATCCCAGGCCATGCAGCACATCATATGCGGATCATAAAAGAAAGATACCTGTGAATTATTCTCTTCCCCCCAGGCGCATCCGTCGTATCGCAGTCAGCTCTTTCTTCTTTCTCGCCGGGCTTTGTTTCTCCAGTTGGGCCTCCCGTATCCCGGATATCCAATTGAAATTGCATCTGGATAATGCTGCCCTGGGCGCCGTCCTGCTCGGTTTACCGACCGGTTTGCTTACCTCTCTGCCGCTCGCCGGCTGGCTGGTGGCAAAGTTTGGAAGTAAACCCATTGCTACCTTCGCGGCTTTGCTATATGCCTTTACGCTACCTGTGCTGGGTGCGGTAACAGCAGTCTGGCAATTGGTGACCTGTCTTTTTATCTTCGGGTTTGGGGGCAATTTGCTGAATATCTCTATTAATACCCAGGCAATTGGGACTGAATCATTATATGGGCGCACTATTATGGCATCCTATCATGGGCTCTGGAGCCTGGCAGGATTTTCCGGAGCAGCCTTAGGGACTTTATTCATCGGGCTGGGATGGCTGCCTTATCAGCATTTCCTGCTCATCACAGGGCTGGCCCTCCTCATTGTCGGAGTGACTTCCCGGCAATTGGTCGATTCCGACCCCAATAGCCAGGGAGATCAGCCGATTTTTGTCCGCCCTGACCGTTCGCTGATTAACCTGGGCATCATCGCCTTTTGCTCTATGATCTGCGAAGGGGCCATGTTCGACTGGAGCGGCGTTTATTTTTTCAAAGTGATCCATCCTCCGAAAGAGCTGGTGGCAGCGGGTTATACCGCCTTTATGGCTACCATGGCTTCCGGGCGTTTTGTCGGGGATTGGCTGGCTACCAAATGGGGCATCAAAAGGATCCTGCAGGCCAGTGGAACACTGACCACCTCCGGACTCCTGATCGCTATTCTATTTCCCTGGCTGTTCCCTGCCATTGCCGGATTCCTCCTGGTGGGGGCCGGTGTTTCTTCGGTCATCCCACTGGTCTATAGCGCTGCTGGCCGGTCGAAAACCCTCTCTCCGGGAGTGGCGCTGGCAGCTGTCTCTACGATAGGGTACCTGGGTTTTCTTTTTGGCCCCCCTTTTATAGGTTTTATAGCCCAGGCTTTCAATTTGCGGGTCTCGCTGGGCCTGATAGCCATCCTGGGCTCAGTTATTGTTGTAATGGCTGCAAAAACAAAGTTTGAATAGGGAGTCCACCCTCCGTTCTCATGCATAAAAAAGCCCGGACTGGTTGGACAGTCCGGGCTTTCAATTCGATGATCTTTGTTATTTATTATATACCAGATTCTTCTGGGTGATCATATCATCCAGCACATTCACCGCTTCTCCCAGATAAATATCTGTCTTTTTATCTTTTAACCAGGCCTGGAAACGGGTAGCCTTATCTTTATCGCCATCGTATTTATTCGCATCCTGCGGAAGAGACGTTACATTCAGTTCATTGGCGGCAGGAAGTTTGCTCAGCGTCTCGATCTGTTTGTTGGTGGCTTTGATCTGCTTCTGCTCTTCGCGATATTTTTGCAGGTTCAGCGGATAAACCTTATCCATTTCTTTGCTCAGCCAGTCTGCATCGGCGTGGATGAGGTTAAAAGCGGAATTGTTTTTAAGGCGTTCGTTGCTCATCCCGCGGATAATATTCATATCATATGCATATTTCCAGGGGGTATAATCTGCTTTTTGGATCTCATCCCAGGGCAACGCATCGGGGTTGTCTTTTTCACGGATCTTGAAAGATTCATAGATATCCGGTAATACGATGTCGGAATATACTCCCCTTAATTGCGTAGAGCCCCCACTGATGCGATAGAACTTCTGTAAGGTAAGTTTGAGTGTGCCCAGTTCGCTGTTCGCATCCATAAATCCAAGGGTCTTATCCAGGCCGAGAGGTCTTTGCACCGTTCCTTTACCATAAGTGGAGGTGCTGCCAATGATCACTCCTCTTTTATAATCCTGGATGGCAGCGGCAAAGATCTCAGAAGCGGAAGCGCTCAATTCGTCGACCATAACGGCCAGGGGGCCATCATATAAGACCGATTTATCACGATCCGGTATGATCTGGGTCTTCCCATCTCTGTCTTTCACCTGTACGATCGGGCCCTGCTCGATAAACAGTCCTGCCATTTGCACCACATCGGACAAAGAACCTCCGCCATTGTGACGCAGGTCGATAACGATGCCCTCTACTTTCTGTTCCTTCAGTTTTATTACTTCACGGGCTACGTCGACGGAACAGCGATTCCCCTTAGGATTATCAAAATCTGCATAAAATTCCGGCAGATAAATGTACCCGATCTTGCCTTTGTCGGAGTTTACAATAGCACTCCTTGCAAAAGTCAGTTCATCCTGTACGATCTCATCCCGGATCAGGGAGACCGTCTTGGTAGTACCATCCGCCTTCTTCAGGGTCAGCTTCACCTCCGTCCCTTTCGCACCACGGATCACCTTTACTGCATCTTCCACCTGGAAACCGGTTAGATCTATAGGCTCCTGGGCTCCCTGTCCGACTTTCATAATGATATCTCCGATAGCTACCTGCCCGGACTTCCAGGCGGGGCTGCCGGTCACCAGGGTAGTGATCTTTATATTCCCATCTTCTTCCCGTAAAGAAGCGCCGATGCCGAAGAAATGGCCGCTCATCTGCTCGTCAAAATATCTTTTCTCCACGGGAGGGAAATAATCAGTGTGAGGATCCATTGACTGAACAATAGTCTGTACAAACATATTGAAACGGTCATCGTCCGTTACTTTTACTTTCAGTCGTTCGTAGAAGCGGTCCATTACCTTCAAAGCTTTCTCCCGCGCCTCTTTCTCCAGGTCCTCATTGCTCCGGGCAACGTATCCGGGCTTATTTTTGCTGGCTTCCTGCTGATCCAGCAGGTCGGAATACCTTTCCAGAGTAAGATATTTCAGGCGTTTGCGCCAGGCCTCTTTTCTTTCCGCTTCATTTTTAGGATAGACCGCCTTTTCGTAATTCTGGTCTACATCTTCTTCGACATTGAAATCAAAAGGCTTGGAAAGGATCTCCTTATAAATAACTTCGGTCTCTGCGATCCTTTTTTTATAGAGCTCACTTACAGCCGGAACGAATTGAATGGTGGATTTACCAAGGATCTCGTCATCGATACGGGTTTCGTACTTGCCGCGCAGAGCCTCGATGTCTGATTGCAGAAATACATTCTTCTCCACATCTACATCTCCCAGGTACTTGGTAAAAATCTCTTTGGAGAATTTATCATCGATCTGTTTGGGGCTATAATGGATCTCCATCAGGTACTCCCCTACATTGTGCAATATCTTCTCGTTTTTGGTAGGCGGATTCTCTCCTATTCCCAATGTCCGGAATGCAACAAATACACCCGCTCCTAAGATCAATAGGACGATCGGCAAGTTTCTTTTACTAATCATATTTTTTATAAACTCTTTTAACATAGCTATCCAAATGTAACGATTAATACGTAGTTATGTTGTCGGTATAGGGGAATATTAACATCCGTTTTGCCATAATTTCCATGAACGGAAGGCCGGAGAGTTTTGCAAGTAGTTGGGTAGGTACTAAAAAAGCCGTCTCAAAGAAGAGTTTCCTGAGACGGCCTGTACTTGGGTGGATGATGGGGCTCGAACCCACGACCCTCAGAACCACAATCTGATGCTCTAACCAACTGAGCTACAACCACCGTAAGGGTGGCAAAATTAATAATAAAATGGGTTATGGGCAAAAAAAATCTTTGGGGGGAGGTCTTATGGGTGTTAATTTGCAGGCGCGAAAATAGCGTTTTCAAAAGTGCCTAAATTATGACTATTAGCTGGTGGCTTTATACCATACCCTTTATATCCGCCTTTATTCACTGGCTGACCATCTGGATGGCCTTAAAGTTACTTTTCCATCCCCGGCAGCCTAAGAAGATCCTTGGTTTTACCCTGCACGGGGTCTTTCCCAAAAGACAGCAACAGATCGCCGAAAGCCTGGGCCGCATCGTCGGGCAGGAACTCCTCTCTTTCGAAGATATCGAACAGACCATCACCAATCCCGCCAATGTACAGCGGATCCTCCCCCTGGCGGACGAACATATCGATAATTTCCTCCGGGTAAAGTTAAAAGAAAGCATGCCGATGATCGCCATGTTCATCGGGGATAAGACCATCGGACAGTTGAAGGCTGTCTTTATGAAAGAGTTGGAAGACCTCTTCCCCGTCATCATGAAAAATTATGTAGCCCACCTCAAAAACGATCTCGACCTGGAGAAGATCGTAGTAGATAAAATCGCCAATTTTTCTTCTGACAGGCTGGAAACCATGTTGAACCAGATCCTTACCAAGGAATTCCGGTTTGTGGAAGTTATCGGCGCAGCTCTGGGTTTTTTCATCGGCTTACTCCAGATATTCCTCACTTTACTGATGAAATAATCCCCCATAGTCCACCTTCTTAGAAGGGTTATCGGGAGGCTTCCGGCATTAACCCTTCTATATCTAATTTATACCGTTTGTATAGAATGAACCGATTTGCTAAGATTTTTGCATGGAATTTTGCAAACTAAATGAACATAACAAACTAATGAGAAAGATTTGGCTATTGCTTTTGATTATGGCAGGATATTATACCGGCTGGGCACAAATGGGCGGAGGCGGCAGGCAGGGAGGTGGTTTAGGAAATGGTGGCCAGGTACCGAATATAGGTCATTTTTATGGCAAAATTGTGGATGCTAAAACGGACAAAGGCATGGACGGCGTATCCGTGCAACTGATCCAAAGTAAATTCGACACCGTTACCCGAAAAAGAAGAGATACTGTCATCGCAGGCATGATCACAGGCCGGAAAGGGGATTTCAGTATGGAAAACCTTCCCATCGCCGGGAACTTCCGCCTGAAGATCACCACCATCGGCTATGCCACTATCGAACAAAAAGTAGCCTTTGAAATGAAAATGTCCAAGGGCGGGGATATGCAGGCGGCCCTTAATGCCGTCGACAAAGACCTGGGCAACATCAAACTGTCCGCAGACGCGCAGACCCTGGGTGAGGTGACCGTTACTGCCTCCAAGCCCCTGATCCAGATGGGGGTCGACCGCAAAATATACAACGTGGAAAAAGACATTTCCGCTCAGGGCGGCACGGGAGTGGATGTCATGAAAAATGTTCCCTCCGTACAGGTTGATATCGACGGAAACGTAACCTTACGTAACAGCTCCCCCACCATTTTCGTGGATGGACGCCCCTCTACCCTTACTCTTGACCAGATCCCGGCGGATGCCATCCAAAGTGTGGAGATCATCACCAACCCGGGCGCTAAATACGATGCCTCCGGCGGCACGTCCGGTATCCTGAATATCGTTCTGAAGAAGAACCGCAAAGCCGGCTATAATGGCAATATACGGGCCGGGGTCGATCAGCGGGGAAAATTGAACGGAGGCGGCGATATCAATGTCAAACAGGGGAAATTCAACGTTTTTGCCAATGGCTTCTATGGTCAGCGTAAATCCATTTCCCCCGGCACCACCGACCGCTATACCCTCAACGGGAATGCCCCGGCAGACAGCCTTCACCAGAGTGATTACAATGTCAATAATGGCTATTTCATCTTCGGCCGGTTCGGGATCGACTACCTGATGGACAACCGCAATACCCTGTCCTTCTCCGGTAACATCGTACACGGCCACTTCAATCCCTATACCAACAGCGACCTCTATGTAGATACCCTGGACCCGGCCGGTACCCGGTCCTCCTATACCCGGAGATTGTCCAACAGCAGTGGTGATTTCAGGAACCACGGCGGGATGCTGAGCTACAAACATACTTTCCCGCGGAGTGGCGAAGAGCTGACAGCCGATGTCAACTATAGCAAAGGCTCCAATACCAATTACAACCTGATCAGTTCCAATATTTATCCCGTCAAAGGCGATGTGTCCAATATGACCCAATTCAACCAGCAACAGCAGGGATCGGGGACCAACGAATACACTACGGCGCAAATTGACTTCACCAACCCCATTACGGAAAAATCCAAATTCGAGACGGGAGCCCGTATTGCGGCCAGGAATATCAGTAGCCTGAACGAAATAGGCTACCAGATTCCTCCCAGCACCGTCTTTGTCAAACAGGCGCCCTTGTCCTCCCTCTACAGTTACCAGGACCGGGTCTATGCAGCCTATGCAACCTATTCCAATGCCATCAAGGACTTCGGATATAACCTGGGACTGAGGGCGGAAAGCTCCAATTATAAAGGCAATGACCAGACTTCCGTAAAGAATTCATCCGGGGTGCTGACGGACACTATCGGTTACTATAGTAACAAGTTCCCCATCAGCCTGTTCCCCAGCGTCTTCCTTACCCAGAAGTTAGGCGGCGACCAGGATCTGTCCCTGAATTACACCCGGAGGATAGACCGGCCCAGCTTCTTCCAGCTGTTCCCGTTCACCGATTATTCCGACTCCCTGAACCTGAGCCGGGGTAATGCCAACCTTAAACCCCAGTTCACCAACTCCTTCGAGTTGTCCTATCAGAAAAACTTTTCAGGCAACAATACTCTGCTGGCCTCCGTATATTATAAGAACACGACCGATCTGATCACCCGGTACCAGAGCCGCGAAAAGAATCCCCTGACGGATTCCCTGGTGATCATCAATACCTATATTAATGCCAATTCCAGCTTCGTCGGGGGCTTCGAATTGATCAGCCGAAATCCCATCACCAACTGGTGGGATCTCACCAGCAACATCAACATCTTTACTTCCAAGATCAATTCCAACGATACCACCATCACTACGGCAGGACAAACCTATAGTTGGTTTGGAAAGATCAACAACTCTTTTAAACTTCCCCATAATTTCTCCATCCAGTTGTCAGGAGATTATACCAGCAAGACGGTCCTGCCGCCTGGTGGCAGCGCCAATAATGGCGGCGGTGGCGGCGGAGGAGGCAGAGGTTTCGGCCAGACCGTCAGCGGCAACTCCCAGGGTTATACCAAACCTTCCGGGGGCGTAGATGCGGCCATCAAATATGAGTTCCTGAAAGCCAAGGCTGCCTCCATAACCCTGAGCGTAAGCGATATCTTCCGCACCCGGGTAAGCGACATCTATACTTCCACTCCTTATTTCACCCAGGATGCCTTCCGTAGAAGGGATCCTCAGTTCTTCCGTCTTCAATTCAACTGGCGTTTCGGCAAATTCGACACGGCACTGTTCAAACGTAAGAATCTCAAGGGCGAAATGGAAAGTATCCAGGGGGGTATGCAGGGAGGACAACAATAATTAATGACCGGTCGGCGGTACCGGCAGGCAAAAGAATTAAGAACCATCCGGCAGTACCACAAAGAGGACAACAGAATTAATGACTATCCGGCAGTGCCGGCGGATAGAATACCGATCTTTACATGCGGGGCCAATGCCGGTCCCGCATTTTTTATGACATATCCCTTACTTATTTTATGACATATACCTTACTTACCCTGGGCGATTCCTACACCGTCGGAGAAGGACTGCCGCTGGCTGAAAGTTACCCCTACCAGGCTATACAGATCCTGCGAAAGGCCGGGTATGCTTTCTCCCCTCCTGAGGTCATTGCCAGGACCGGATGGACAACGGATGAGCTGGCTGAAGGGGTTGCCCGCACTCATTTGCTGCCAGCCTATGATTTTGTCAGCCTCCTGATCGGGGTAAATAACCAATACAGGGGGAGGTCTTCCCGGGAATATCGGGGAGAATTCGAAGGATTGCTGCGGCGGGCCATTCAATTTGCTCATGGACGGACGGACCGGGTATTCGTATTATCCATCCCCGACTGGGGTGTCACCCCCTTTGCGGCGACTCATCTTCCGGACATGAACGGAAGGGACCGGGCCGGAGTAGCGGAGGAAATCGATGGCTTTAACGGCATCGCAGAAAGGATAACAGGGCAATACGAGGTACCATTTATCGATATCACCCCTCATTCCCGCGCTGCCACCAGCTTCGCACCGGATGGGCTGCATCCATCCGGGGAATTATACCGGCATTGGGCGGAGGAACTGACAAGGAGGATAATCGCACGCCTCGCTGAATAGCTACCGACGAAGGGACGGAATTGAGGCGGCGACAGCGCAGAGATGCAGGAGTGAACCTTGAGGCCGGCGACCAGGCTGAAATGCAGGAGTGAACCTTGAGGCAGCGACCAGGCTGGGATGCAGGAGTGAACCTTGAGGCCGGCGACCAGGCTGAGATGCAGGAGTGAACCTTGAGGCGGCGACCAGGCTGGGAAGCAGGAGTGAATCTTGAGGCAGCGACAAGGCTGAGATGCAGGAGTGAATCTTGAGGCAGCGACAAGGCTGAGATGCAGGGGTGAATCTTGAGACGGCGATCAGGCTGAGATGCAGGGGTGAACCTTGAGGCGGCGACCAGGCTGGGATGCAGGAGTCAATCTTGAGACGGCGACCAGGCTGGGATGCAGGGGTGAACCTTGAGGTGAGGACAAGGTTGAGATGCAGGACTGAATCTTGAGGCCGGCGACCAGGCTGAAATGCAGGAGTGAACCTTGAGGCAGCGACCAGGCTGAGATGCGGGAGTGAATCTTGAGACGGCGACCAGGCTGAGATGCAGGGGGTGAACCTTGAGGCTGCGACAAGGCTGGGATGCAGGAGTGAATCTTGAGGCGGCGACAAGGCTGAAATGCAGGAGTGAACCTTGAGGCGGCGACCAGGCTGGGATGCAGGAGTCAATCTTGAGACGGCGACCAGGCTGGGATGCAGGGGTGAACCTTGAGGCGGCGACCAGGCTGAGATGCAGGAGTGAACCTTGAGACGGCGACAAGGTTGAGATGCAGGAGTGAATCTTGAGACGGCGACAAGGCTGGGATGCAGGAGTGAACCTTGAGGCGGCGACCAGGCTGAGATGCAGGGGTGAACCTTGAGGCTGCGACAAGGCTGGGATGCAGGGGTGAACCTTGAGACGGCGACCAGGCTGAGATGCAGGAGTGAATCTTGAGACGGCGACAAGGTTGAGATTCAGGAGTGAACCTTGAGACCGCGACAAGGCTGAGATGCAGGACTGACATGGGGAACCTGCCGATGAACAGCCAGATCAATAGATACTGTTTAAACCATCGGTATTCAGATAAATAACATCCGGAGCTTTCACATAGGTGCTGTTATACCGGAACTGGATGCCTGTATTGAGCATAATTTTGAAGGAGCTGTTCTGCTCCGTCTTACGGGGGAACCATACTGCACGCAGTTCGATGGTCTGAAAGATGAGGTTCTCATTACGGGCCCTCATACCTGCGCCCAGGCCATGATAGAGGGAGGATTTGTCAAACTTTGCGTTATCCGGGGTGAGGAGGGAGAGATCCCCGAAAGCAAAGGGAGCGAATTTAAAACCCAGCAATTTATAGTTTAGGAAAAAAGTTGTCTCAGAGTGGAAGGTCATCCGTTGCGCACCGAACGTAGAATCCCCGCTGAAATAGCGAAGTCCGAATACGTTATTAATGGTCAGGGGATCGATGCCGACCCGATTGAACTGGCGGGTATAGCTAAGATTGATATATTGGCGGATCTTCACATGTTTGAAAAGGAACAGGGGGCTATAATAGCTGGAACCGACCAGGACGCTGGCATCCTGCACCTGTCCCTGATGCAGAAAAGCTCCGGACCGGAGAAAATATTGGATAAAGCCTCCCTTCCTGGTAACTACATAACTATTGGCATCGACTCCGGCATAGGGTCTTTCCAGGTGCAGTTGCTTATACCATCCTGAGGTCACGGCAACATTGTACCCCTGGGGCACGTCTTCCGTGGTACCGAACCCATATATGTAGTTAGTCTTATAGAAGTCCTGTCTGAAGAAGGTGAACTGTCCCAGTACAGCCTCCCGGTCATTGAACCTGAAATTAAACTTATCCCCTATCTGGTCCGGGGTCTGGTAAAAATGATTCCGAAAATACCGGAGACTGACAAATTTCCGGTCCCTTACGGAGGTGTTGCTCAGGAAGCGGTCGCCCCCTAAATTCCAGCCCAGCCAGCCGTCATGCACCTGGTAATGGTATTTATAAAAAAGGCTATCCGGGTGGTTATAGCGGTTGAAAGACTGAAAATCTCCCATGGTAAAACCACCCGCCAGGTGGGCATAGGGAGCATATAAAGGCCGGTCCAGCCTTATAAAGCGGGCCTGTTCATCCGGGGTGCCGTCGAAGAGGTCGCCATTGATCTGGGTATAGGAAAGGGTGGCATTGACAAAGGAACGGCCGATATTGGCCTTACTGTATAAAAGCTGGTAACCGAAGGTGGGATTCCGGGTCTGTTCCAATATTACCCCTCCCTGGATCCGTTGCCCCATCCCCAGGAAATTCGCCTCACTGACATTCCCACGGACACTGGTAGGCGCTACTCCCAGGCTATTCAAGGCCCCTCCGATACTGAAAAGATCCTTGACTACGACGACCAGGTCTACCGAGTCCTCATTGTCGGGTAGGAAATTCACCAAAATGCGGGCATCCTGGATAAAATTCAGGCTTCGGATCAGTCTTTCATTATCCGCCAGCTTAAAAGGGTTCAGCACCGTATTCTCTTTAATAAAAAGGGAATTGCGGACGACCCAGTCCCTGGTCTTCCGGTGCGCCTGGTTCAGGAGTTTGGTGCCAAAATATTGAAGCCGCTTGGAGGTATCCGTAAAAGTCTGCTCAAATCCGTAGGCTTTGACGATAATATGCCGGATCACCTTCCCTTCATAGGGCATGAATGGGCTTTCACTTTTGGTATTGATTGTCGTGGCAAGTGTTGCGGAATCAGGATGGCCCCTGGTGATGGCGTTCCTGAAAAACTGGAAGATATTATTATTCATGATACGGTACATATGGTGGTTGCTGCTATCTGTCACCTGGCTGAATGAGCAGACATATAACAAACAGCAGCCAAACAAAAGCCCCGACCGTATTATAATACCCTTGTACAAGCGATCATTTAAATCGAGTGAAATAATAAAGTTCCAATATATGAATAATAACTATTAATCCTGATAACTTAACGATCACCGACAGAAACTAAATCTACCATGCTTTGTTAGTGTATTGTTATAATCCCCTGCGCATTGACCCTTAACATTCTATAGCATGAGGTGGTATTGTTTTTGAATATTACGTATCAAAAGAGTTGAAAAAATAATTCGAATGAAAACAAATCCCATGGCCACCAGGCCGATGATCCTTCAAGAGCCCACCCTGACAGCCTTTAACACCAGTAAAATCCATCGGCAGAGGCCCGGAGTGATCAAATTGTTGCCACCCCCGCCTCCTCCGGACGAAAAAACTCTGAAGGAATTGAATGCGCTTGCTGCCAAACACCCGTTTTGCACCTTTTATAAGGTAAAAAAACACGATCCGCTGTAAATAATTGTGGAAAATATTCCCTGCAGGAAAGGGGCATTTTTCCACATTCAGCGGCGCTGAAGCAGGTTAGGTTCTACCCATACATAAGACATTTATCCCATCAGGAACGTTGCCTTATGAGGTCAATGAATTGATTTAAAAAGGAAAGTTTGAATATTTCCCGTTCATCTGCCGGGGCTTCGAAATTCATAAACAGGATATCTCCTTCCTTGGAAAGGGTAAGCAGGTAATGGCCTTTCCGGAGGATATCATATACCACCATGTCTCCGTGGTCTTTTTCTTTTAGCTGGTACTCTTCCGTAACCCCTTCCCTCTGCAATTTGATCGACTCAGTCTTTAAATTCTCCATACCTTCTTTTAGGGTATGCCAGAAAAATCCGGGCCAGCCCCAGGTATTGGGGAGGCGGGGGTGAATGGCGGGCAAAGCGAATAACGGAAGCAGGAATGATCAACAAGCCCAGGAATGATCAACAGGCCATAGACCGCTGGGTTTTAAAGAACATCCTCTTCCCGGAAATCATACCGTTGTTTAATCTTCCGCGTAGTCTCTTCCAGGGATGGCCGGACAGGGATCGTATCCTGGCCCCTCTCCCACTGATCCAGTTCCTCCTGGACATGTTTCTTCTGGAGGGCGCCCAGCTTTTTTACCAGCTCTTCCGTTATTTCCTTCTTTTGCGTATAGATCCCCTTCTTTTTATCCTGTATCAATTCTTTCTCCCTCCGTATCTCGTCTTCTGAGGCCGCCATTTGGAGTAATTCCATTTTGGCTAATGCCAGGTCATAGGGTCCGGTACTCATGATCAGTTTGGAGAGGACGGGACCTGTCTCTATGAGGATAATGAGGAGGGAGATCAGGAGATTAGCCCAGAAGACGCTGCCTTCCCGGGCCGAAAGATCGGACAGCGCCTTGTTCTTTTCCAGGAATCCTACATCTGCCGCTACCTGGGCTTCATAACCCCGTTGTTTGACCTGCTTATCGGCATTAGCTCCCTTTATAATGCTATCCTGGTAATATATCTGGCCTTCCAGCTCCCGTAATTCAGGGCTATATTGCTGCAGTGCGGACTGATAGGCTTCCTGCTTCAGCCGGGTCAGTTTGTCGATGCCCCGATGAAGGGAACCTCCTGTGCCGTCGGCTTCCTGAACATAAGCCTGCTGTAGCCGGTGCAAACTGTCTTCCAGACCGGACTTGCGGGTCGCCAGCCTTTGCCGTTCCCCCTGAGCGGTAGCAAGGAGGGTACGATTCTCCGCTTGCAGAAGGCTGTCGTTCAGCAGGAGTTTGGCATGTCTGTTCTCCGTGATCTGGACGTCGATCTCTTTCTCGAAGATCTTCAGCTCCAGCGGGCGGGCAATCGTGAACCCGATCAGAAGAGCCAGGGCTATCCGGGGCATGGCCATCCATAGCTGTTTCTTACGCGATACTCCGTATTTACGCATCGTAGCCACTAAAAACCGGTCGAAGTTAAAGATGATCAACCCCCAGACCAGGGCAAAGCCCACCGCCCAGAGCGGGTTGTTGAATACACTGTAGATGGCATATCCGGCTGACAGCGCCGCCAGGACAAAGGTAGCCAGGATAACGCCGCCAAGGCCGGCATATTTGGTCTGCTCGGAGGGGCAGTCCTTTAATAATCCCTGGTAAGCGCCGGCGCACCACCAAAGGAAATGGGATTCCCGGGGCTGACGTTTAGTATTCTCCTCCGTGCCGGTAAAATGGTCATAGGTGTACAGGCTTCCGTCTCCCGTGTGGCCATTCACAGTCCGGCCATTTTCACTTGCTGCCATAAGTTATCTGTTAATCGTAAAATATATTGCCTTTCCGGCCGGACCAAAATTGGGCGGAGCCTAATTCGTACTTGAGGCCCGAAGGCCGAAAGTACAGACATCTTTTTGTCTGCCGGACGAGGCAATTGATACCAGGTGTAGTTGAAGTGGGAACAGGGTAAAGAACGGGAAAATTTCGCAGAAATTGCAAAGGAAATGCTAAAATGGTTGGGGGTGGAAGAGAAATTAAATAATGAAGGGGCCTTCGGGCGCCTGCACTGTAATCTCCTTTTCCAGCAGCACCGTGTGGATCAAACGGGCAAATTCGGCGGCATGGCTGCCGTCGCCGTGAAGGCAAATGGTTTCGGCTACGAGTGGTATCTCTTTCCGTACTGAGGGGACGAAGACTTTTCCTTCCCGAACCATCTTCACCACTTGCGCGATCGCCTCCTTCGGGTCTTCGATCAGGGCATCGGGCTGTGTCCTGGGGGTGAGGCTGCCGTCTTCCTGATAAGTTCTGTCCGCAAACACTTCGCTGATAAAGGTCAGTTCGTGACGATGGGCTTCTTTTTTGAGTTGACTGCCGCTGAGACCGTATAATATTAAGGAAGGATCGAATTCGCGGATAGCCCGGCAGATCAGTGCGCTGACCATTGCATCTTTGGCAGCCCTGTTGTATAAAGCGCCATGCGGCTTGACATGATGCAACCGAACGCCAAATTCATCGCAAACAGCCTGTAAAAGGATCAGTTGATCCACTATCATCCCGGGGATCTCTTCCGGGCTTAGCTTTGTATCCAGGAGATCGATCCGTCCAAAATGCTGAGGGTCCGGATAAGAAGGATGAGCGCCGATAGCCACGTGATGTCGCAAGGCCAGCTCTACTGTTTTTCTCATGGTATCCGCGTCACCGGCATGGTATCCGCAGGCAATATTTGCGGAGCTGATAAAAGGAAAGATCGCCGCGTCCGTATCCATGCCCTCTCCCATGTCGCAGTTCAGGTCGACAGACAAGGTCTCCCGGGCACCGGACGCACCTGTTGCGTCTTCATTCAGCATACCAGCTCATTTAGATGGTCCAGGCAAGCTCTTTGCAGGATATGTAGCTCTTTTTGACCGGCCAACAATAATTCTTCGGCTGTCCTTATATCCATCCGTTTGAACTGGATCGTATCACAGGGGCGTAATTGGGCCAGTTTGGGCAGGTGAGCCGTGACAACATGTGCAATACGGGGGTAGCCGCCCGTAGTCTGATGGTCGGCCATCAGCACGATCAGCTGGCCATTGGGTAATAACTGTACGGTTCCAAAGCTTACTGCGGAAGATACCAGCTCTACAGGCTGCTCCAGGGAAAGAGGGCTGCCTTTCAACTGGTAGCCCATCCGATCGGAAGAAGGGTGGATCAAAAAGTTGTTCTCTATAAAATTACTTTGAGAGGAGGAAGAAAGATGGTCCCATTCATTGCCGGGGATAAATCCGATCTCATGGGGAAAGCGGTATGTTTTTTCTGTGTTAACCCTCCAGGGCAGTACTTCGAAATTGTTTTCTTCTCTCAGTAGTCCGGCAAAATAAATGGTGTTCTCCTTAAAAGGCAATTCGTCTCCTTTTTTAAGCGGTTGTCCCTGCCATCCTCCTACGCCCGCCTTCAGGTTGGTACTATAGCTATCCAACCATTTTTCCATGCAATAGCCTCCGTGTACGCTGATATAACAACGCCCTCCCTGCACCAGGGAAGGGAAATGAAGTACGGTGTTCTTTCTGACAACGACCGGCTGCCAGCGAGGGATCCGTTCATCATTTACTGTTGGAGAGAAGTCCGCTCCGGTGATGGCGATCAGCGTGTTCTGTTCGAAAAGGATCTGCGGGCCCGGGAAATGCACTTCCAGGATTGCCTCCCGTTCACAATTACCTACCAATAAATTCGCTACCTGGGCCGCATAGCGATCCATAGCTCCGCCGGGGTTGATTCCCCAGTTGCCATAGCCATTCCTTCCCATATCCTGTATAGTGTCCAGTAATCCGGGTTTGATAATAGAGAACGCCATGATGGAATTTTGATGTACAATAGATATTGTTAAAAAGCCGGAAGGTACGAAGCAACGGGCAAGCATCGGGACGGGGAAATGAGGTTTGTAAGCGACTAAGCTACAAATTTCAAATTTCCGACGGATCATCGATTATTTCAAAAGGCACACTATAAACGACATGCTTCCGGCTGTGGGCCCGGATTGGTGTATAGGGTAACGAGTGGGTACCGGATGCGGTTACCCGTTGGAGCGGGTGACGAGGTCCTGGAATTCCTGTTTTGTCACGGAAAAGAATTGCACCCAATCTCCGACCTTCAAGCGGACAGGAACTGCTGCATAAGGGTCGAATAATTTCAGGGGTGTCCGGCCGATGATCTGCCAGCCGCCGGGACTGTTGAGCGGATAAATACCCGTCTGATTACCCGCAATTCCCACACCGCCGGCCACAACTGGCACAGGTCGTTGTTTTCTGGATATTTCCAATTCGGGGTCTACTTTACCCAGGTAAGGAAATCCCGGTAAAAATCCGATCATGTAAACCTGGTAAGCCTTTGCAGTATGCAGCCGGATAATGTCTTCCCGGAGCAGTCCCTTTTCCCGGGCAAGCTGGTTCTGATCGGGTCCATATTCGGCTTCATAACAAACGGGTAATCGTATGATATTTATTGAATCAGGTAATGAACTGGCAATTTTAGAGGAGGTTTCAACTGCTTTCCAGGTCTCTTGCAATCTCTTCTTCATGCAGGCGAATGCCCCGTCAGGACAAGAAGGGTTTTCTGCTATTATGCGCTCCGGATCATAGAAGACAGATACGGAGCTATAGGCTGCAATGATGTCCCGGATGCCCGGCAAGTGGAGGGCCTGCAAAGCGTTGTAAATGGCAAGGGCTTTTCTATTGAGTTGTTCGTCAATATGGTTGCCCAGGTCAATGGTGATCGCTGAATCCCCAAGGGGAAATATAGAAGGAGGTTGTTCCAAGCCATGGCAAATTAAAGTTTTTTAACAAATGCCTTCCATAAGGTATTCATAAACTTATAACCTCGTGGTTTACGGGTATACAATTCGCTGGTAAACAATAACAAATAGTTAAATATTTTTACAACTATGGTTTTTTATAGCCTCTCCTGATTTTTTAATCTGGCTGTTATACTGTAAACTTGCAAGCAGACGGGCCTGGCTGACCAAGGGTCTACCGGCTGAAAAATCTTTTAAAGAACACATGGCTAAGAATTTATTGATAGTGGAGTCTCCGGCGAAAGCCAAGACAATCGAGAAGATCCTGGGTGAAGATTTTGAAGTAAAAAGTTGTTACGGGCATATCCGGGACCTGGAGAAGGGTGATATGGGGATCGATGTTAAGAACAATTACCAGCCTCGCTATATTGTCCCGGAAGACAAGGAAAAAGTCGTCAGAGAACTCAAAAGCATCGCCAAAAAATCTGGCGAAGTGTGGCTCGCGACGGACGAGGACCGTGAAGGGGAAGCCATTAGCTGGCATTTATGCGAGGTGCTGGGATTGGACCCGGTGACCACCAAACGTATTGTTTTCCATGAAATTACAAGACCTGCTATCCAGGCAGCGGTCACGAAGCCCCGTACGGTGGACATGAACCTGGTGAATGCCCAGCAGGCACGCCGGATACTTGACAGAATTGTGGGTTTTGAATTAAGTCCCGTGCTCTGGCGTAAGATGAGTATGAAGAACAATCTGAGCGCCGGAAGGGTGCAGAGTGTCGCTGTAAGGATCATTGCAGAACGGGAAAGGGAAATCAATGCCTTTACGCCTGTCAGCTCCTTTAAGATAGAGGCCCTGTTCACCGCCAAAGATGTAAGTGGCAAACAAGTCACTTTTACTGCGGAGGGCAAGAAGCAGGCTTCGGCAGAAGGTGCGGAGAAATTCCTTCAGGGATGTATCGGTGCTGATTATACGGTAACCGATATCCAGGTCAAGCCCGGGAAAAAGACGCCAGCCGCCCCTTTTACTACCTCTACCCTTCAGCAGGAAGCCAGCCGTAAGCTGGGCTATGGGGTTAGCCGGACCATGTTACTGGCCCAAAAGCTCTATGAAAGTGGTAAGATCACCTATATGCGTACGGATAGTGTCAGCCTGAGCGATACGGCCATGGAGGCCATTACCGGGCAGATCAAGAGCCAGTACGGGGATAAATATGTACAATCCCGGAAATTCAAGAATAAGAACGAGTCGGCACAGGAAGCGCATGAGGCTATCCGTCCTACTTATATGGATAGCATGACTGTTGAGGATGCCGACTGCCGTCGGTTATATGAATTAATATGGAAGAGGACGATGGCCAGCCAAATGTCCGATGCGGAGTTGGAGAAGACCATTGCCAAGATACAGGTCTCTACGAATAAAGAAGAGCTGACCGCCAACGGAGAGGTCCTCAAGTTTGACGGGTTCCTGAAGGTCTATATGGAAGACCGGGATGAAGATGAAAATACGGAGGAGGAAGGGCAGGATAGTATGCTGCCGCCGTTGACCGTCCAGCAAAAGCTGCCGTTGAAAGAGATGCGGGCGATCGAACGTTTCACGCGCGCCCTGCCGAGGTATACGGAAGCCTCCCTGGTGAAAAAACTGGAAGAGCTGGGTATTGGCCGCCCATCTACCTATGCTCCTACTATTTCCACCATTCTGAAAAGAGGGTATGTGGAGAAACGGGATAAGGAGGGTGTGAAGAGGGATTTCAGGATCTTCCAGTTAAAGGAGGACCAGATCAAAAAGCTGGTTGAACAGGAGAATACGGGCGCAGAAAAGGCAAAATTATTTCCAACCGATCTGGGGCTGGTTGTAACGGATTTCCTGAAACAGTATTTCGATGATATCATGGATTATAATTTTACCGCCCGGATCGAGGAGGAATTTGATGAAGTGGCCCAGGGTAAGATCCTGTGGAGTAAGATGATCGATGATTTTTATAATCCTTTCAAAAAGGATGTGGACAATACGATCGAAACTGCGGAGAGGATACGGGGAGAAAGGGAATTAGGAGTGGACCCTCAAAGTGGGAAGAAAGTAATTGCCAGGATGGGACGTTATGGACCGATGGTACAGATCGGAGATGTCAGCGACGAAGAAAAGCCCCGGTTTGCCAAGCTGAAGAATACCCAGAGCATCGAGACGATCAGTTATGACGAAGCGATGGAACTCTTCCGTCTTCCCCGCAACCTGGGTACATTCGAGGATTCCGATGTGGTGATCAACATAGGCAGGTTTGGCCCCTATATCGCCCACGATAAGAAATTCTATTCTCTGAGTAAGGAATTCGACCCCTATAGCATCACGTTTGAGGAAGCCACTCCTATTATTGTAGAAAAAAGGGCGGCTAAGGAAGAGCGGACCATAAAGATATTCGAAAAAGAAAAGATACAATTACTGCGGGGGCCTTATGGACCTTATATCAAACAAGGGTTGAGAAACTACAAACTACCGAAAGAAAAGCAGGACAATGCTGCCGACCTGAGTATCGATGAAGTCAAGGCTATCATTGAGGAAGTGAAGGCCAATCCGCCCAAGCGTGTGCCGAGGAAGAAGAAGGCGAGCTAGGGTCATTAAGGCAAACCAGGGGGATCACAATTTTACGATTAAAAGCGACGTTATAAAGATGTCGGAAGCATGCAAATAACTCTTATCCGACAGGGAAAGAAGTAATTGACATTCCTTTTCCCTCTGTGGATAAGAATTTTGCGGAAGTTTTATAAACTTCCCCGATCTTGATCCTGCGTATCCGGATTATGTTCCTGGAAGGATTCGTTGAAATGTAATCCTTCCAGGAACATGCATAATGTCGGTGAACTTTGGCCTATGGGCCTTGTTCACAACCGGATTCCATCCGGTTACAGAAAATAACTGCATGCAAGAAAACAAAGAAATAAAGGCCCTTTTTCACCTGATTGATGACCCCGACCAGGAAGTCTTTGATTCAGTAAGCAATCGCATTGTAAGCTATGGAAGGGGGATCATCCCCAATTTGGAGAATCTCTGGGAAAATACTATCAGCGGAGATGTCCAGGAGCGGATCGAGCTGCTGATCCACAAACTACATTATCACGACCTCACAGAAGATTTCCAGCATTGGAAGAGCAGCAGTTACCAGGATCTTTTAACGGCGGCGCTGCTCGTGGCGAAATTTCAGTATCCTGAAATGGTAACGACCCCTGTGCTGCAGGAAGTGGAAAAATTGCGTCGTAATATATGGCTGGAATTGAACAGCTACCTCACTCCCCTGGAGCAGGTGAATGTGCTCACAAGTATCCTTTATAATTATTATGGCTTAAAAGGTACGGAAGTAGCCTATCAACAACCGGAGGAATTTCTGATCAATAAACTGATCGAAACGAAAAGAGGAAATTCCATTTCCAATGGCATCTTATACCTGCTGTTGAGTGAATTGTTGGATATCCCTGTAAAAGCTATTAACATCCCGCGACAATTCGTGCTGGCCTATATTAAACCGAATTATGATGAGAACCCTGAGAAACTGAGCCCACAGCAGCGTATCGAGTTCTTTATAGACCCCATGAGCGGGCAGGTGTTCTCCCACAAGGATGTGGAAAGTTATTTCAAGAGGGTCTCTGTGCCCCCTGTCGCTTCTTATTTCAAGCCGCTCTCTCACAACCGCATCATACAAACCACCCTCGAAGAATTCAGTAAATGTTTCACGGACGAACGGAATGCCTACAAGCAAAAGGAATTGCTGGAGCTCGCCAAGTTGTTAAACGAGTAGGGGTCCGGGCAATCTGAAAGCGTGCCGTTCCTGATCGTATGGCCCGAATCCGAATCATCGACGGCAAAAAAAAGAGAGCCGGCTCCGTCGAGCCGACCCTCAGGATTTGTCAACCAAGACAAAATTTAGTCCTTTATTTCGGAGCGCCAAAAACGCTGGAAGCGTCTTGTCCGAAGGGTGGACATTAGCCAATTATTTATTCCAGACTGCCCACTGCGCCGTCCAGTCGTTGGAGGCATCGAGAGCGCCGATGTAGGTCACTTTATCAAAGAAAGCCGCCGACAGACTGGTCAGATCGAATTTAGCCGCAGTTGTCAGGGCTGGTGAACCTGTCTGTGGTTTCAGGTTGGGGCTGGCATTGTTGAACGGATCGGTCAGTTTGATCGTCGTCGCATCCGTAAAATACTGGCTCCCATTCGTGGTCAGTGTGATAGTAGCCAGGCCGAGGGAATCGAGGATGGCTGGTGTTACTGTCAGAGATGCTACCTGGAAAGGTTTGGTATAGGCGTGCAGGAAGCTGTTGTAGAATTTAGCGTCCCCCCGTTGGTAATAGAGGGCGGTAGAATCCGACTCTAAGACCAGGCCTGCCTTTTGTCCACCCATGACGATGGAATTAGCCAGGATGAACTTGCTGCCTCTTCTCCAGCGCATGCCATAACCGTAATCGGTGCTGGTGTTGGCGGCGTTGTTGGGTCCTATGGCTGTGAAATTCGATAAGATGGGAAAGGTAATGGGGGTCTTGCCGTATACCAGGCCGTTGGCCGGGTTAACGTTATCCACTTCGAAGTTGTTGGAGATATCTCCGGTAATACCTTTGGCATCCGTGAAAAGGGGATCTTTTACGGAAATGGCGAACTGAATGTTGCCACGGTAGCCATCGTCCATATCGAAGTCGTCATCGGCGCAATTGTAGGCGATCAGGTGTTTGCAATTTCCCGTTCCTCCGAAAAATTCGAAAGCATCATCCAGGCCTCTTACCACTTCGACATAATCAATGGTAGTCGCCGAGCCTACTCCATAGAAGGAAAGTCCGTTGACTTCATCACCGGGGTTAACAGCTTTGCCGGCATATTCGATCCGGACATATTTCATTGTCCCGGTGTTATCAGCGTCATTGGTGCCGCCGAAGACACTGAAGGCAGCATCTACCCCTCCTTCAATCACGGAGTGATTGGTATTGCCTTTAGCCTGTCCTACGAGGATCACACCGCCGAGGTCTCCCGGTTTGGGGCTGGTCTCGTTGGAGGTGAACACGATGGGTTCGGCGGCAGTGCCCTGCGCCATGATCTTTGCCGTCCGGTAAATGACCAGGACACCGGCAGAGTCTTTATTGGAAACGATTTTTGTTCCGGGATCGATGGTGATCGTTGCGTTGTTGGTCACATAGACATAACCTCTCAGCCGGTAGGTCTTGTTCTTTGTCCAATGCTGGTCGGTAGTGATGATGCCCCGTACCTGGATGGTGGATGAGGTATCCGTACCGCCGCCTCCACTGCCCGGATCGGGCTTGTTGTCACTTTTACTACATGCGGTGCCTAATAGGATGGCACCCATGATAACTCCAAAGACTTTGTTCATAAATGGTATTTTTCGGTTTGTTTTTAAAATTTATCGATGATGGCTACTTGTTTAGCGGCCCAGGTCAACCCGTAAGGCCAGCGTCCCCGTAGTCCCGAATTTGAAAGAGGTGATGACCTTATCATCGGAAGCCTTGTAATTCGTATTAGAGGCGGCCGGATCGTATTTATAATACCACTGGTAGGCCTGTGCGAACAGATCACTGACGGTCAGTTTTATTTCCAGCCGGTTCTTCCATATTTTTTTGCTGACCTGGAAATCCAATACGTCGCGGGGTCTTTCAAAGATATTCAGGGCCCCTCCCCCTTTTGCCCGGAAACGGAGCCGGGGTCCGATGCGGTTGTAAAGCAAGTTGACGGAAAAGCCCTCATCCGAAGACAGATAGTTCAGGCCTCCATTGACCAGGTAAGGGGATTGTCCCTGCATGGGGCTGTTGATGGACAGGTCCCCGAACTTCACATTGCCCTTGATAAAGGCGGTGTTGGCATATACTGTCAGATGATCCAGGAAGGAGCTGCCAACGAAGTCCAGTTTTTTTCGGATCTCCAGTTCGACACCGTATACACTGGCATGGTCGGCGTTGGCATAGGACAGCACATCGTTGCCTTCATTGGTCTGTTCGATAGGGTTTTTAAAATATTTATAAAAGAGGCTGGCGGACAACACTTCTCCTGCCGCTGGGAAAAACTCATACCGGATGTCGGCGTTGGTATTCTTACATCGTTGCAGGGAAGGATTGCCCCGGATGGCGAAATAGTTATCATAGTCGTATATGCTATAATCGGCCAGCTCTCTGAACTCGGGCCGGTTTACGGCCTGCGAGCCGGAGAAACGCAGATTGGTCCGGTTATTCATCGACCAGGTGAACAGCAGGGAGGGAAGGATGTCTGTATTATCATTGGTGATCTTATTCTTGCCCTTAGCTGACAGTTCCTGGCGATATTTTTCCACGCGGGCTCCCCAGGTCAGTTTCACCTGGTCCGAGAATTTGTTTTCCAGCATGACATACCCGGCGTTGAGCAGAGCGTTGGCGGTATAGTCCGTGGAGTTGGTGCCAATATTGGCCACCGTAAGATTATAGGCGTCTATGGTGGCAGGACTGAAGATATTATTAAAGTTGGTTTCTTTGGTTTCGTTGATCGTGGCGGAGTTGTTCAGCGAGGCATAACCCAGGGCATCCACTTCGACACTGCGGTCCCGGTAATAATTCATCGTACCGAACTTTAGCTTCTGCGACTGGCCCAGCCATTTGAATTCCCGGGCTGCATCGCCCGACACACCATAGATCTTCTCGTTTAAGAATGAGTATACCCTGCCGGCATTCCTGATCTCGGGAGAATTCTCATTGCTGAGGCGGAGGTAGTAATTGCCATCGACATTGTCAGGAGACCGGAAGGACAGGATCTTTTGATCCGGCTGATTTTTATAGGTATACCCAAATGAGCCTGACCAGTTGAGGGTCCAGCGCCCTACCCTGTGCAGGCCTTCCAGCACAGAATTTACCAGGCCATTCTGCGAAACTTCGCTGTTGCTGCTCTTGTAATAAAAGATATCGGGGTCATTGACCTTGCTATAGCCGCTACGTATTCCCAGGGTCTTCGTAAAGTCGTTATTAAAGAGGTTCTTGAAAGAAATTTTGCTCTTGCCATAAGACCAGGTCAGGTTGAGCAAAGCCGAAAGATTGTTCTTCTGATCGTAATTAATGGTATTGTATTCGTACAGAAAGATCTTATCGATCACATATTCATCCCGCCGCCGGTCGGAAACATTCCTGCCGTTGCTGTACCCCAGCGACCAGATGTACCCCAGTTTGTTACCGTTTTCATATAGGCGGGTGTTACCTGCCGTATAGGAGGCGCTGATATTGGGCAGGCTTTTATTAGCAGGTTCGAATCCAAAAGTATTGGAGAACATTTTGGTGACGTCCCTTTTATAGGCGTCGCTGTTGTTGATGAATTCCGCTCCCCGCTGGCGATAGTATGGACCGGGGATCAGCCGGGAGTTATCCAGGAAGCCCAGGGCATCCAGGGAGCCATTGGGATAGCCCTTATAAAAGTTTTTATTGGTGGTGAGCGAGTTATAGCCGATGGATACGGATAATTCACTGATCCGGCGGGTGGGATAGTCTTTGGTCATGACTTTCACGGCTCCTCCGGAGAAATCGCCGGGAAGATCGGGGGTGGCCGCCTTATAAATGATGAGATTATCCACCAGGGAAGCCGGAAGAATGTTAAAGGCAAATGCTTTTTTATCGGCTTCCGTGCTTGGTAAAACGGAATTGTTAAGCAGAGAGACATTATATCGCTCGTTCATACCCCGGATGACGACAAATTTGTTATCCTGCACGGAGGCGCCGCTGACTCTTTTTAAGACGTCCCCTGCATTCTTGTCGGGGGATCTCTTGATAATGTCGGCTGAAATACCGTCGGAGATCGCCGAATTGTTCTTTTGAGCTGTATATAAGGATGCGACCGATTCCTTGCGAATATTGGTGGTCACGACTACCTGTTGAAGGCTGTTATCGCTACGTTGTAGTACGATCTCCAGGTAGACGGCGTTATCACCGGGTGTGATGTTCTCAAGGTTCTTGGTGGCAAATCCTACGCTGGAGATCTTCAAATGATAGGTTTGTCCTCTCTTCACCGGCAGAAAGAATCTTCCTTCCACGTCGGTGCTGGCTCCTTTCGATCCACCTTCCAGTATAACGGAAGCGCCGGCCAGGGGGGCATTAGTTTCTCCGTTCAGCACTTTCCCGGATATTTTATCGGTTTGTGTGCGGGCAGTCGAATAGATAAAAAATAGGGCGGTTAGTAAGAATAATTGCTTTGGGTTAGCCACTCAGTTGGTTTATATGCGCCAAAAGTAGCGGGGTCATGTTAACCGATTGTTAACTGATCATTAACCAATCATTAACTAGTGCTTAACCACCCATTAACCATTAATCAACTAAATATTTGTTAAAAGCATTAAAAAAACCGCCGGTTGGCGGTTTTTTTAATATAGCGGTGGAAAGGCCATTTACATGGTTAATTTATAGCCATCCCGGTACTGACGTCGGACGAACTGATTGGCTTCATCGAAATTAGTGATCTTCATATTGACAGCATCCCACAGTAATTTTTTCCTGCCGGGGAATCCGCCTTTGGCGTCTTTGATATTCCAGCTCCGCAGGGCAAGGTTACCCATCAGGATGGTTTCGGTCAGCGGGCCTGCATATTCAAAAGGAGAACTAAGCTGATGGGCTCCGTAGCCTGCGATACAGGCATTCACCCATTGTACATAGTGTCCTTCGGGTACGCGGGCCAGGGTCTGAGGCACATTAACTTCTTTTGTCCGGGAGGTGGGCAGTAAGGTAGGTTTGCTACCGTAGGTGCCGCACATTATC
Organism: Puia sp.; assembly: GCA_035492545.1. GTDB lineage: Bacteria > Bacteroidota > Bacteroidia > Chitinophagales > Chitinophagaceae > Puia. The sequence goes on along the minus strand of DATJJD010000149.1, from coordinate 52,038 downwards.
TTTCCTTTGGTGCCGGTGATGATGGCGCCGCCGCCGTCATCGCCTCCCATAGCTTCGTCGGGTCCCAGTTCATCAGGGCGTTCGGGTATCAAACCGCCGTCCATCCAGTAGAGGTTGACATCCGGCTTACCATTCTTTCCGGGGAATTTCATCTTGATAGAAGAGGATACGGGACAGCTTTCGGGGTAGTAGGCAGGGGTCCACATTTTTTCATAAACATCCCCAACGCTGCACTCTACTTCGGAAGGATAACCCAATCCGACGGTTTTGAAGGCCGGGTCGATCAGGTGGCAGCCCATGTCGCCCAGGGCGCCTGTGCCAAAGGCCCAGAACCCTCTCCAGTTAAACGGAACATATTCTTTATGATATTCTTCGAATTGGGCAGGTCCCAGCCAAAGATCCCAGTTAAGCTCTTTCGGTGGTGCGTCGGTACTCTTGGGTCTGCCGAATCCCTGTGGCCATACGGGCCGGTTGGTCCAGACATGAATGGCGGTCGCGTCTCCTATGATGCCGGCATTGTACCATTCCTGCATCTGGCGTACTCCATCGCTGGAAGACCCCTGGTTGCCCATTTGCGCTACCACTTTATATCTTTTTACAGCCTCTGTCAGGGTGCGGGCTTCAAAAATATCGTGGGTCATGGGTTTCTGCACGTAGACATGTTTACCCAGCTGCATAGCCGAAAGAGCGGCTACTGCGTGTATATTATCCGGGGTAGAGACGGATACGGCATCGATATTTTTATGTTCTTTTTCCAGCAATTCCCGAAAATCCTTGTAGTATTTTGCTTTAGTGAAGTATTTGATGGCGGCGTCGGCCCGGCGGTCGTCGACATCGCAAAGAGCTACGATATCTACTTTTTTGCTCCCGTAGAAATTGCTGATATCATCAGCGCCTTTACCACCAGCGCCGATAGCAGCTATGGCCAGCCGGTCGCTGGGGGCTATAAATCCTCTTCCCAGCACATGGCGGGGAACGATAAAAAAACCGGTGGCTGCCAGGGAGGCATCCCGCAGAAAATCCCGGCGGGAATGTTGCTGTTTGAGTTTGTCCTTCATAAAAATTTGAGTAAGCGAATGCGTTAAAAAATTTGTGCGTGCTAAAGCTATTTAAAAAAAAAGCACCCAGAGGGTGCTAAAACTGCAAAAATTTTTCGGTTTCCCGCAAAAAAAAAGATTAGCCGGCCTGCAGGCTTCCGCAAGGGGTGCGGCCAACGCTATCTATTCTTATAGTTGTGGGAAGCTTTCAGCTATTATACCAATGAAGCGTTCAGCGATATTTCGGCTTTCATCAGCTTGCTCACCGGGCAATTTGCTTTTGCGGCTGCGGCGTATTCCTGGAATTTTTCAGGCGTCACTCCCGGGATCTTTGCTTTTAACACCAGGTCCGAATGGGTGATGCCGACGCCCGGCTCCAAGGTGATGGTACAGGTAACATCCAGGGAATCGGCGGTCAGACCGGCTTCCTGCAATACAAAGCTCAGTGCCATGGCAAAACAACCGGAATGTGCTGCGGCGATCAGTTCTTCGGGGTTGGTGCCTACCCCCTGTTCGAAGCGGGACTTGTAGGAATATTGCACATTATTCAGTGTTGTGCTTTGAGTCGTTAAGTGACCGCTACCATCTTTTCCGGAGCCGTTCCAAACGGCTGTTCCTGTACGTTTCATAAATTTGTATATTTTAGTTTATAATAACAACCAACTAATGAATATGTTAACGATTCAATGGGATGATTTTGAAAAAATAGATATCCGGGTCGGAACGATCACGGAAGTTAGCGATTTTCCCAAAGCAAGAAAAAAAGCTTATCAGCTGACGATCGATTTTGGGGAGCTGGGCGTCAAAAGATCCTCGGCGCAGGTAGCTGATCTATATGATCCGCAACAACTTATCGGAAGGCAGGTCATTGCTGTAGTGAACTTTCCCCCCAAGCAGATCGCGAATTTTTTCAGTGAATGCCTGGTTCTGGGTGTGTATACTGACAAAAAAGAAGTAGTTTTATTAGGACCGGAACGTAAGGTAGAAAACGGATGGAAGATCGGATAGGTCCGGAATGCCCATTTAAAAACCCTGAATAATGGCAACTACGCTGGAGATCGCCACCACTTATTATCAATCCCCACTGGGTCTTCTGCGAATAGGCGGAACAGATACATATATCAGTGAAATAAGTTTTGTCGATACACTCGAAGCAACAGACAGAGGCGGCAACTTCGATCTGCAAGGGCCGGTCCCTCCCATGGTCATCCAGTGTATCGAACAACTGATACAGTATTTCCAGGGGCAGCGGAGGGTGTTTGATTTCCCCGTTCACCAGGAAGGATCGGCCTTTCAGCAAAAGGTCTGGACGGAATTGAGCGCCATCCCTTTTGGCAAGACGCTGAGTTATCTGGATATGGCCAGAAGGCTGGGTGATACCAAGACAATCCGTGCCGCCGCTGCTGCTAATGGGAAAAATCATGTCGCCATTGTCGTTCCCTGTCACCGGGTCATCGGGTCGAAGAGGGATCTGGTCGGTTATGGCGGAGGGCTCTGGCGCAAGAAATGGTTGCTGGACCATGAGACGAAGGTCCTGTATGGGGTACAGACCTTGTTCTGACCAACTGGCCCAGTTAGCGGACGGGCAGATGGGGTTGCCGGAAAACCTGATGGGGCGCCGGGCAGATGGGCCGACGGGCAGCCTGATGGGCCGCCGGAAAGCCTGATGGGCCGCTGGAAAGTCGCGTTGGCGGATGGGTAGATGGGGTCGCCTAATTTGTCAATTGCCCCGCGTACCGCTTCAACTGGATCTCCGCGGATTTAGCGGCGAAGCTGATATTGACCAATAAGAATCCCGCATTTTCAAAGCTTTGCTGCGCATTCTTCACATCTACGATGGTGGCCTGTTTTAGCTGATAACGTTGCAGCACCAGGTCTAGCAATTTCTGGGAAAGATCATAATTGGCTTTAGCCGTTTCCAGCTGCCGCAGATTATTCTGATAAGCCTGCCAATTCTTCACCGCATTGGACCGATAGTTGAGGACAAGGGTGTCTCTTGTCAACTGGGCGTTCTTGATATTAATGCCTGCTATCTGTTCCTGCCGACGGTAGATGCCTCCATTGAAGATGGGGATGTTGAGGGTAACGGCGGCAAAGGGTCCATAATTAAGGTTGAGCAGGGAAAAGCCTTGTGTGTTCAGGGTCCGGCTATAGTTATAGCCTCCGTTGATATACAGGGAGGGATATCGCAGGGCCGCTGTCTCTTTCTGGATGAACTGGCTGATCGTGATCTGCTGGTCTGCGGCCATTACGTCCGGGTTGGCAGTTTGTACGGCGCTGAGGATCGCGTCCAGCTGCATGGTCTTATCGACGAGGATGGTGTCCTGTACGGCGATGGTGGAGTCGGGGTTGAGGGTGAGCAGGGTGAGCAGGTCGGTCTTATCCTGGTCGACAACCAGCTGCTGGGCTTCCAGGTTCTGTATCTGTGTGTTGAGGTCTACCTGTGACTGGAAGAGGTCGGCATTATTGGCGTATCCTACGCTTTGTTGGGCCTGTACGATGGCCAGCCGTTGGCGGCTGACGTCGATAGATCTTTCCAGGGTCCTGGCATATCCTTGCTGGCGGATAATATCAAAATATTTGAGCATTACATTGTTGACGAGGATCAGGGCGCGGGAGCTAAGCTGCTGGCGGGTCTGGGCTTCGACAACTCCCAGTCTTCTCTTTGCGTTGACGACACGTTCGCCGTTGAAGAGCAGCATGGAGGCGGTGAGTCCTCCGGAGAGGTTGTTGGAAAGGGCGTTGTTGCTCTGTTTGTTATTGGCGGGGTCGGAATATTTCTGTTTGATGCTGGTAGCCTGTTCCTGGTCGGAAGCGGAGGCATTGACGGATGGCAGGCCGCCGGCGATGCTGTAGCTGTTGTTGATGCCGGCAATGTTGATATTGTTCTTTGCCAGTTGTATGCCCATATTGTTCTTCAGGGCTATCTGCACGGCATCCGGCAGGGCAAGTGGCGGCTGCTGTGGTTGTGCGGCCCGGGCGGAGTCTTCGGTCCGGTGTGATTTTATGGGGTCTTGCGCTCGCAGCAGGCAAGGGAATAGCAACAGGCTGGTCAGTCCAATGATCAATAGCTGCGGTGTTCTCGTGTTAGTCATAATTTCGTTTCTATAGCTGGTTGGCTAGTCTGTCACTTCTGTCAGATGGGCCTTATGTTTGCTCGATACAAATGTGTAAATAGCCGGGATAACGAAGAGGGTCAGGATCAGGGAGAACATGATCCCGCCCACTACCACGATGCCCAGGGGGATCCGGCTGGTGGCGGCAGCCCCCAGGCTCAGTGCGATCGGCAGAGCGCCCAGGGAAGTGGCCAGGCTGGTCATCAGGATGGGGCGCAGACGTTGTGAAGCGGCCTCCACCACTGCGTCCATCTTGGACATACCATGCTCTCTTTTCTGGTTGGTGAACTCGACGATGAGGATACCATTCTTTGTCACCAGGCCGATGAGCATGATCATCCCGATCTCGGAGAAGATGTTCAGGGTCTGATGGAACAGCCATAAGCTGAGCAAGGCTCCGGCCATGGCCAGGGGAACGGTGAACATGATCGTAAAGGGATCGATAAAGCTCTCGAACTGGGCGGCCAGTACCAGGTAGATCAGGACCAGGGCCAGGACAAAGGCGAATACGATGTTGGAAGAGCTTTCCGCATAATCGCGGGAAGATCCCGACAGGGCGGTCTGGAAGCTGGGGTCCAGTAATTTGTCAGCGATCTTCTGCATGGCTACGATACCATCCCCGATGGTCTTTCCCGGCGCGAGGCTGGCGGAGATGGTGGCAGCTTTATACCGGTTGAAATGATATAACGTGGAGGGGCTGCTATTATTCTCCAGGTGTACGACGGCGCTGAGCGGTATAGGATCGCCCGTCTTGTTGCGGACATAAACTTTGCTGATGTCGGTGGGATCATTCCGGTCATTTCTTTCCACTTGTGCGATCACATAGTACTGGTAGCCGTTCATGATAAAATAGGCCAGCCTGCCTCCGCTGAAAGCGGCCTGCATAGCAGAGATCACGTCATTGGTGGAAAGTCCCAGGTCTTTTATCTTCATCCGGTCGACACTGACGTTGACTTCCGGTTTATTGAATTTAAGGTTGACGTCCGCATTGGAGAAGGTGTGGTCTTTGCGGACTTCGTCGAGGAAGGCCGGCATAATCGTCTTTAGTTTATCGAGGTCCTGGTTCTGCAGCACAAATTGTACGGGCAGGCTGGTCTTTGAGCCGGAGCCTACTGCAATGGTCTGTTCCTGGATGGCGAAGATGCGGGCATCATTAAAACGGGACAGTTTACGTTGCAGGTCGCTGGCGATCTGGTCCTGACTGCGCAACCGATCTGTAACAGGCACCAGGCCGATACGGGGCTGGGAGGTGTTGATGGAGTTGCCGGCGGGGGTGCGGGCGAAGACAAAGTCCCGTTCAGGCACGGAATCGTACAGGTAGTTCGAAATCTGATCGGTAACATTCTGCGTATAGCTAAAGCTGGCGCCTTCGGGCAGGGTGACCGTGAAGCGAACGCTGTTCCTGTCTTCCATAGGGGCTATCTCACTTTGCATGTTTTTCAGGATCAGCCAGATCATGGCTCCGCAGACGACGATGATAAGCCAGGCGGCCCAACGTATTTTCATAAAACCCCGGAGTAGTTTGAGGTAGCCGTTCTCCATGCCTGTGAAGAAGGGCTCGGTCTTTTCATAGAACCAGCCGTGGCCGCTCTTCTTGCTGGTGAGGTATACGTTCAGCACGGGGGTGATGGTCAAGGAGACGAAGGACGAGATCAGCACCGCAGCCGCCAGCACCACGCCAAACTCTCTGAACAATCGCCCCACAAAGCCCTGGAGAAAGACCACGGGCATGAATACGACCGCCAGGGTCAGCGAGGTGGAGATAACGGCGAAAAAGATCTCCTTACTGCCTTCCAGGGCGGCCTTACGGATAGGGAAACCCTGCTCCAGCTTCCGGAAGATGTTTTCTGTCACCACAATGCCGTCGTCGACCACCAGGCCTGTCGCCAGCACAATGCCCAGCAGGGTCAGGATATTGATAGTAAATCCTGACACATACATGATAAAGAAGGTAGCGATGAGGGAGATGGGGATATCGATGAGAGGGCGAAGGGCGATGAGCCAACTGCGGAAAAAGAAGAAGATGACCAACACCACCAGGGCGAAGGCGATGAGCAGGGTCTCTTTTACTTCGTCCAGGGATTGCCGGATGATCTTGGTGTTATCGATCAGGACGTTGAATTCAAGGTCGGATTTGTTGGCTTTTTTTATTTCCTCCAGGCGTTTGTTGAATTCATCGGCAATAGCAATATTATTGGCGCCGGGCTGGGGAATGATGGCCAGGCCAACAGCATAAACGCCGTTGTATTTCCAGCTTTGTTCTTCATTCTGGGGGCCCAGTTCCACTCTGGCCACGTCGCCGATGCGTACGATACCCGAGCTGTCTTCCCGAAGGATGACATCCCGGAAGTCCTTTTCGGTAGTGAGACGGCCGAGGGTCTTGATGGTCAGCTCGGTATTATTTCCATAGATCTTTCCGGGAGGGAGCTCAACGTTCTCGTTGGCCATGGCGGTGGAGATGTCGTTGAAAGCGACGCCATAGGCGTTCATCTTATCCTGGTCCAGCCAGATACGCATTGCATAACTTTTGTCGCCGAATACGTTGACGGAGCTTACCTGGTCGATGGTCTGCAGCTGCTGCTGCAATACGTTGTCGGCATAATCGCTCAGCTCCATCAGGCTCTTGGTATGGCTCTGTACGGCCAGGATGAGGATGAAGTCGCTATTGGCGTCGGCCTTGCTGACCACCGGAGGGGCATCGATATCCAGCGGAAGGCTGCGGGTAGCCTGGCTGACCTTATCGCGTACATCACTGGCAGCGGCTTCCAGGTCGACGCCCAGGTTAAATTCCACTGTGATATAGCTGCTGCCCAGGGAGCTGGTAGAAGAAATGGTGCGGATGCCCGGGATCCCGTTGATCTGTTTTTCCAGGGGTTCGGATATCTGGCTCTCGATCAGGTCGGGGTTGGCGCCGGTATAGGAAGTGTTGACGGTTATGATGGGGGGATCGATGGCAGGATAGTCTCTTACGGCCAGGAAGTTGTAACCTACTACGCCGAACAGGATGAGCATCAGGTTCATCACGATGGCCAGGACCGGTCGCTTCAATGATAGTTCAGAAATATTCATAATCTATGCGTGTAGTGGACCAGATTTTATTGATTGGCTGCTGCCGTTAATGTTGCCAGTGTCGTTATGGTTCTTATCTGCAGGGGGGATTTGGGTCTTGCGAACAGGACTCCGGTGACGACGACGGTATCTCCGGGGCTGATGCCGCTTGTGATCTCCACGTTGTTGGCTTCTCTTACACCGGTTTTCACATTGGCAAACTGTGCCTTCCCGCCTTTCACCAGGATGACCTGGTTGTTCTTATCATCGGGGATAATACAATTTGTCGGCACCAGAATGGCTTGTTTGTCTATGCCTGCATTGACAAATACTTTTACAAAGGCTCCGGGGTGACCCTGGCCGTCCAGGAGCAGCGCTCTTACTTTCAGGTTGCGGCTGGAAAGGTTGATCTGTGGCTCTGTAGCGACGATGAGGCCCTTGCGGTGGATATTATTGACGGCATCAACCTGTATGTCGACGAGGGATCCTTTTTTAATGAGAGGTGTATATTGCTCCGGCAGGGTGAAGTCCACTTTTATTTTATCCAGCTGCTGCACGGTGGCGATGATGTTGGTGGGGGTGACATAGGCGCCCGGGCTCACCTGGCGAAGTCCTACGGTACCGCTGAACGGGGCCCGGATGATGGTCTTGTCGATCTGGGCCTGGGTATAGTCGATGTCGGCCTGGGTGCTGTGGATATTACTGACGGCGATATCATAGTCCGCCTGGTTCAACCCATTAATTTCCAATAGTTTACGATCCCTTTCCTCCGTCTTTTTATAAAGATCCAGCATGGCCCTGGATTTCGCCAGCGTAGCCTGGAGGTCTGCGTCGTTGATACGGGCGATGACGGTGCCTTTCTCTACATGGGCGCCTTCCGGTACATTCAGGTAGGTGATGCGCCCGCTGATCTCGGGATGCAGCTCTACGTATTCATTAGCCACGACGCTGCCATTGGCCTCTATTTTATTGTCGATGCTATGCGTACTGGCGACCATAACGTCTACGATGACGGGTTGGTTGCCTCCCTGAGGTTTGGATTTGGCTGCATCTGCTTTTTCCCTGCAGGCGGTGAAGAAAAGAATGCAAGCGGAGAAAAGAAGAAGTGTAGTAGGTGTCCCTGTCGAAAGGTTAGCTTTCCAGTGTAGCCGAGCCATCAAAATAGGTTTTATGAAAGGTTCAAATATAAAGAGTTTTAATTTCCTCTAAATTTTTGGGAGGAAGGATTTGTATGAATGGCAATTATGCGGGAAAGGCCGATGGTCCTGAATCATTTTCAAAGGGTTAACAGCCTTTTTGTTAGCATTTGGTTAATAGGCAGATTAAGATAAGATTAAAAAAGACGGGATGTAGCCCTAAAAGGGCATGAATGGTATTTTATTTAAATATAGAAATTTTATTTTTCATTTTTTGATTCAGAAGGAGCGATTTTTATGGTCGGTAAACAAGGAGGATAGTATGGATTTATTGGTGTTAAAAGTTATCGCCATTGTGCCGGAGGCAAAGGATACGGCGACGATATACCTGGCGAGAGCGGACGGACAGGAATTAGATTACCGGTCGGGCCAGTTCCTCACTTTTTTGTTAGTGGCCGGCCGGGAGCTAAGGCGGTCTTATTCTTTCTCTTCTACGCCGGGTGTCGATCCCGTTGCCGCCATTACGGTGAAAAGAGTGATAAACGGAGAAGTGTCCAGGTATTTACTGGATCATTTGCGGGTGGGAGATGAAATGGCCTCTCTGCCTCCGTCGGGAAGGTTTGTGCTGGAAGCTCCGGCAGGTCAGCCCCGACAGCTGTTTTTTATAGCGGCGGGGAGTGGCATGGCGCCGGTGTTTTCCTTGTTGAAAGAGGCGTTGGTGAAGGAGCCGGCAAGCCGGGTGGTGCTGATCTCTCAGCACCATGATGAAGCAAGTATCCTTTTTAAAGAGCCCCTGGAAGATCTCATACAAAAATATGGGGATCGGCTTAGATGGGTAAACTTTTTGAGTAGTCCGGAGGATCGGAAGATATTATGGAAGGTGGGAATGCCGGCCGATGCGAGACACCGGGAAGGCCGGCTCAATAACTGGTTACTGGAAGAATTGCTGGGAGAGTTGCTGGTATCGGGGGAAATGAAGGAGGCGGGGCGTGAAGCCGGCGCCCTGTTCTACCTTTGCGGGCCGCCGGCTTTTATGCGGATGGCGCAGTTCACGCTGCGGGTAATGGGCTTTGACCATGAAAGGATCAAACAGGAACATTTTACGGTGGAATATGTGCCTCCCCCTCCCCTGCTGACCGATACGACGCCAAAGAAAATAACCATCTTATCCGGCAGTCAAAAGGCCTCAGCCGGAGGTTCTTCCCTTCAATTCGAGACGGCCTGGCCAAATACTATTTTGCAAGCGGCGCTAAGTCAGGGTGTTTCCCTCCCCTATAGTTGCCGGGGCGGCCGTTGTTCTACCTGTGTAGCCCGGTGTATTAGCGGGAAGGTGAAGATGAGCATCAATGAAGTGTTGACAGAGAAAGACCTTCTGGAAGGGCTGGTGCTGACTTGTGTGGGGTATGCAGAGACGGACGTGATACTGGAGTTGTCATAACCAGGAGTTTTGCGGATCGAACCCTGTTTCTGCGGAGATCTTTCTGGCCAGCGTTTTGTCTGCACACTGGCTTTTATTTGTCCCAGGATATTTTTCATCTTCCGCCAGTAATTTATCCATTTGCTTCTCGAATAGAGCTATGGAGGTTTCCAACCAGGATATATGATTCTGAACATGAGCCAGCATGAACCGGTGATGATCGTCCGGGTCCTTTTTTGTCAGTAACTCTTGCAGACAGCGTCTCTCTGTCGCCAATTCCCGGGATAGTCTCCCTGTATGAAGGGTTAAGTCCCTTAGCTGGCGGGTTTTTTCCTCCAAAACAAAGGCTGTTCTCATCGGATTTTCCTTTACGTTGGCTAAGCTTTTCTAAAATTGCTCTGTTTGTTCCAGGTTCTGCAGAATCTCTTTCTTTAACAGCCAGGCAGTCCGCAGTTCTTTCCGGGATAACAACAGAAGCTGGTCGCCTATATGGCTGCTCTTTGGTTGGGTGGCGTTGCCATAGCTCAGCAACACCCGGGCCTTTATCTTTTTACCGAACTCGATAACAGCCACATAGCTGTCACCGGCAATGGCGTGGTATTTTTTATCACTATCCCTTATAAAGTAAAGGGTTCTGTAGATACCATACTTTTCGGGGCCGCCATTGGCGGGGAAATCTGATTTATCTATCCTAAGCCTGTATATATCTCCCCAGGCTACGTTGAGGCTATCATACTCTTTCAGCACTTCGCCGGCCGCTTCCGCGAGCAGCGCCACTGCCATTTTCGGGTTCTTTAAGCCCGCTGGCGTTTCCACCGGTCGGGCAGAGTCCCAGGGTTGGCTGAACATGTCATTATTCAATTTGTCGACCCAGCGGGCAAACAAAACGCCTCCCCTGCTGTCCGCATCGGTGGTCTTATCCCAGCCTTTTAAGACCGACGCGGCTCTTAGAGCCATAGAGTCCGGGTATTCTTTAACGTCAGCCAGCAGCTCTGCCAGGAAACGGTCTGCCGCTTCCATGCCTGTGTTTAATTTAAAGCCGATCAGTTTTTCAAAAGTGACGCCGGATTCATTTTTTATCATGTTGACTGCCCGCTGCGGGCGCAGCTGCATCCCTTGTGGAGCAATGTAACCGGGGAATTTATGCGGGTCCAGTAAGGTTGGATAGGTACAGGTCCAGGGCGGGTCGTTGGCATTTTGAATAAAGCCGGTTGCAGGGTCGAACAATTTAGGCAGTTCTTCATACGACAGCGTCTCCTGCCAGATATATTTCGAATACCTGCCATCCACAACCCCATTCCAGAACTTCCAATCTCCCTCCACGCGCCTGGGGACATTTCCGTCGAATAAATAAGATATATTACCTCTGTCATCGGCATAGATGACATTGAACATAGGCAATTGCATCATTTTTAAAGCAGCCTCGAATTCCTTCCAATTTGTTGCTTTCGCCATTTGATGCCACTGATAGAAGATTGCAGGGTTTTCCATTCCTGCAATGCGAATGGCATAAACTTTCTCTCCTTTTATATTCAGAACGGGCCCGTGACGGGAGTAGTTAAATTCTACCGATTGTTCGACCAGCTGACCATCTTTCTGTCTTACTTTCAACGTTACCGATCTCTTTTCAAAGGGGATCAGGGTGCTGTCCAGCAGATAGCGGTCCCCCTGTACACTTAATTCATACCGGTCACAGGCATCTATGGGGTTGACGGTATGTGTCCAACCAAGGTGATCATTGAAGGCGATGTTCAATACCGGGAGTCCTACTACGGCTGCTCCGTATGCATTAAACCCGGGAGCTTGCAGATGGGCTTCAAAAAAGATGAACAGGTCGGCCCATGGAAGGTGAGGATTGGCGAGCAACATGGCATTTCCCGTAGACGACCTGGAAGGCCCGATGGCAAGGGAATTGGAGCCAGCTTTGGATGACCGGCTTGCCAAACCCAGGTTTTCCGCAGCTACAAACCGGAGAAAAATTACACGGATGCCATGAGCAATAACGTCTGTTCCTGTTACTGGCAAAACCTGTTTATTTTCCGGGCTTATTGCTTCCGGGTGGGCATTGGCATAGTCATTAACCCCCTTAACAAAAGAATCCAGGAAGCCTCTGAATGCATTATTCTGTCCTGCATATTCCTTTTCGGCAAGCATGGGCACCCTGAAGAGCTGGATCTGCTTATCCGAAGCGAGGTAATTCTCTCCCCAATATTCAGCCGCCCTGCCTCTCGCCTGCCCGTATAGTTTCAAAATAAGATTGGCATGGTTGTGCATTTGCGCCCAGCCGAATTCGTAGTACATCTCACTGGTACTGCGGGCGTAAACATGCGGAATGCCATAGCGATCCCATAGGATCTCGTTTTTCCAGGTCTGGGCACTCGTCTGCTGTACTATTATACAGAGGACACATACAAAGAACAGCAGTTTTTTTCCCGAAGTCCCGTAAAGTGGATAAGGCATAATTAAATTGTTATTATAAAGTAAACAGAAAGATTATAGGTCGACTATTTCGAGGAAACCTTCCATTAACAAACCCCTTATTATATCTATATTAATCCGGATCAGTATTTGCTGCAACTGATCATTATTACCGACCCTAAACCGGTCCCTGGCCAGAGCAACTATCTTTTCGTCCTGGGCCATGATAAAATCAACCAGTTTTTTAACTACCCCGTCAACAAGGGATGGGCTGATAAATAAGTCCATATTCAATTTATGTACATCCAGCTTCCTCATTTCAATACGACCAAACCTGGTGACCCGAAAGACAAGACAGGTGGTTCCGTATGAAGAGAAAAGCCCGGTAAACGAAGCCAGGGTCAGCGGCTTTGAAAGGTCAAAGAATTCGTCCTTCCACAGAATAAAAATATCGTTGGAAACAGATAATTTTAAACGTAAAAGATCCGAAACAGGGAGTTGATGGATCCTATCAAATTGCTGAGCGAACAGTATATCATCTTCTGCTGAAGGATAACGGGACCCGTTCAGAAGCTCATTATCAACGATGACCTTATCTATTTTCTCATCCGGAGTCAGTGCTTCATCCTCCCGGGTCCTCCTCCTGTATAAATTATACATCCATTCTCCAAACGAAGGCGTACAAACGACTTTTGATTTATTTAAAAATGCAGCCAGATCCGCCGGGTATTCCTGTTCCAGGAAAGCTGCTCTCTCTTCTACTTGTTTCTGGAATACCAGTTTATCCGTTACAGACTGCGTTATGTTTATACTGTCTTTACCAGGGGATAGCGGTCCCTTGTCTTTTACCGGCCCATCTATAATGCGCGGCAACAGCAGGGACGGGAAAAAATTCGTGTCTATCGATTGTACAAGAAAATAACCTACTCCGGATATCCCATGAAAAAAGCCGGGGTCATTTATCCAGTCTGTGTCTTTTTCTGAGAGTCTTTCCGTCAGGATAGCTGCTATTCTATCAGAAGAATGGAGATAACTGACGTTGTTCGTCAGCCAATAGGCTTCTTTAAAGGCCAGGCCCCATCCTGCCAATCCGTTGAATAATCCGGCCGGCATATTCTTAACGGAAGGGGTGGATAGTAGCTGGTCAAAGCGCGTTGCCAGTTGTTCCCAGTGATCTTTATACTGAGGGTTGTTATTCCGAACAGCAGCGTAAAGCCTGACCAGGTGCCCGCTATAAATTCCTTCCATAGATGGATCGAAGCGGCTTATGTCCTCATCCGTAACATCTATCCGTTTTCCTCTGCCCTTCTCTTTCAAAATTTCATGTTCCTGACTGAGAGCGAGTTCCCCCAGGGAGGACAATTGTTCGTCGTTAAAATATTTCCCCAATTCCAGCAGGCAAAGGGCAATACCCGAGCTACCGTACGCCCAACCTGCATGAGTGCTATTGCTGCTGCCCAGGTTGATCCAGTACATCCCCTGTTTTGCCGGCTGGGCCTTGTCGATCAAAACAGCTAAAGCCTGCATGATATAATCCAAAAGCCAATCTTCCTTTGTCTCCTTGTGAAGTGCCGTATATAGCAGCAGTGTTCCCGCAGTTCCGTCTACCAGCCCATTTTTATCATAAATCCTTAAATGATGATGATCTGCCTGCAGGTAATTTCTTGCTATTTTCAAGGCGCTGTGGAGAAATTGTTCGTCCTGTGTTATTATAAAGATGCGGAAATACAGGTAACAAAGTCCCGATCTGCCATCATAAAGGCTATAGTTATTAGTCGTCACAGATCCATGCCGGTCTTCCATTGCCTTTAAATAATTCAGGAGGTCCTGCCATATCACCGGTTCACGAGTGTGCTTGTAAAGTTCCGACAGGAAAATATATTTACCCAGGCTGCCGTAGCCAATATTATCCGTATGGGTCCATTTTCCAAATGCCCTGTCCATATTTCTTTCCAAATGGCTATTGCCGAACCCGGGTGCATTATAGATACTTAAGGCACCCTCTATGACGCTGGATGTTAAAGTTTGCATATTATGATGATTCGTTAGATTTCAGAAGCGGCTACCATATCTGTGATCCTTTTGTAGTAGTTGGGGTAAAATTCCTTTAATTTCCATTCAAGGAAGGAGTAAGCGATCCGGATATTCTTATAGAAGCCAAAACAATGGACAAAATGCCGGTTTCTGGGAGCGGCATGGAAATAGCCGATCTCCGGCGGGATCAATTCCGCTTCAGGGAACAGGTAGGTAACCTCTTTCCGGCAATATTTTGCATAGGCATAGAAGATCACCTGTTCAAAAATAACATTGAGATGTCCTGAATTCAGGTCAACCATCGAACTGTTGATGCCCTGCATATTTTTCTCTAAAAATGCAAAGGCTTCCTTTACATAATTTTCAAAGAATAGAAAATCGTTGCCTCCCAGGATTCCTGCATTGGAACAATTTCCATATTCCTGGTCATAGAGTCCTTTAAAATAGTCCGGCAGGTAGGTAAATTTCTGCCATATAGCTTTATGAACCCCCTGGGATGCCGGGATCTTTGTTTCCAGGTTCTGGGAGATGAGTGCTGCGTTCATTATTTCATCGCCAAATTCTTTCCAGATGAATATATCTCCATCAACATGTAAAAACGGTTCTTTCTGCAGCCCATAGGCATATAATTTCCCAAGAGCCCAAAAGGCCTCATTATAGACATCAATGTCATTCAGAGCCACCGTAACCCGTGTATAGGGCAGCTTCAATTTATCAATTAGGATCTCTTTCCCCAATTTGTCTGTTACCAATTCGACGGAATCGTAAAATTTACACAGTTGCAGACAGCTCAATGCCCAGCTATAGTAATTCATAATCCGGTGGGGCCAACCTCCGTTAAATCTTGCATCGATTAACAGCGAATCGGAGCGGGTAAAGGGTTTTGACCAGAAGCTTTGAATTATTTTCATTTTGATATTATTGATGAACTAGTTGCGACAGATTTTCACTTCCGGTTCGATAAATTTCAGCTCGACGATCTGGCGAGTATCCATTTTCTCCATTAAATCGAGCCGTAGGAGAACAGTATCATTATTTTTGGGCATTTTAACAAAAGGCAGGTCATCGAATACCAGCCTGAGAGGGGTATTTTTCTCTGTAGGAATGAGGCGTGCATATAAATTTCCGCAGCCTTTTTTCCGATAATAGTCGGATAGTCCACCTAAAAAAGTGTGCTCAATCCTTTTTTGCGCTACCCGGCAGGATAAAACAAAATCTTCCAGGACCGGGTCGCCTGAAAAGAGATTGATGCTGGAAAAACCGATGATACCATAGTCGGCAAATCTATCTTTACATTTCAATGCGAGGCATTGGATTGTTTTATCAGACAATAATTTTTCAAATTCCTGTTCTGAATATCTCCTGGAAGAGAGGTTGAGCTGGTTGCTGCGCTGGATCAGTTCCAGGCATCGCCTGATATCAGCCTCTGTATCGGGTACAAATACGTCCAGCACCATCCTGCAGCTTACGAGAAAATCCTCGTAAGAATCTGAAAATGTGTCCCTGAACTGGTTCCGCTCAATCTCCGCCAGGTAGTTCATTCTTCTTTTCCTGCTGAACTCAGATACGGGGATATTGAATTCTTCATATTCCATGATACGGCCGATCTCTTTCTCGCTATATACTTTTACACCGGGAAGGTTATGTCGGATCTCCTCTCTTTCAAAAGCCGAGTCATCGATGACTGCTATGGAGTCAGGGTCGATATTCATTTTTTCAGCTATTTTCAGCAGATTTTCACTCTTTTGCCCCCAATTAATAGCAGGGTACAAAAAATATTCCGCTACTCCGATCTTCTCCAGCTGCGACCAGGCCTGTTCGAAATTGTTCTTGCTGATGATCGTTTGAATGATGCCTTTTTCATCCAGTTGTTTTATAAGCTTTAGCGCCTCCTCAACGGGTCTCACTTCGCTTTGTTCTGTCAAAATCCCCGCCCAGAGCGTGTTATCGAGATCCCAGGCCACGCATTTGATCATTTTTCCCGGATTACCCAACGAGGCGCTGTGATCTCTTTCAGGCTTAACCTTGTATTTTACAAAATCCAGCCAGGTAAAGATCAATCTTTTTTCGGGGTGGTTATTTTCAGGATACAGGTAAAGATACCCTTCCGGTTTGCCCATATTCATCATTTCAAAGGGGATCTTAAAGAAATTATATCCTCTGCTGACGGTAATAGTTTGCCTGAATTTGGTCATCCGGATGCTGTTATTCTCTATGAAATATTCAATGATCATAGTGAATTTCTCTTCATTATCGGAGTAGCATTCGATAATAAATTCGTCTGGTTCCGTCCCACGCCGGTCATAGATACGGTCAGCCCATTTCCTTATCGCGCCCTTCATATAACCGGGTAACTGGTGATAAAGGCGCAGCCAAAAATGAGGGATCAGCGGGATGGGAAAAGACCTATTCAAGTCTGCTTCGATCTTACCCCATTTCCTGAAGGTTATATCCGCTCCGAATCCATAATGTCCCCGGAAGGCGGGATTGGGAACTATCCCATAGACAAACCTGGCGCAGGCGCCATCTTTTCGTTTTTGGTATAAAGAACAGATCTTATAACAATCCGGGACCGCGCATTCCACGCAATGCTCTTCCCATCTTGTCAGCAGGACATACCTGATGCCGGATCGGTTGATACGGGATGGCTGAGATTTAATCTTTGTATCTCCCGCGAACAATTTCCTGTTTGCCCATTCAATCTGGAACATGACCGGTATATTTTTTTCTATTGACGGGCTGCCAGTACCTCTCATAAAACCTGTTGTCAGACAGGCAATATGCGTAGTTCATGATGCCGGTCAACCATTTTTCAGACATTTGAGAAGCATAAAGTTTCAGCGTCTTCAGTTTTTGTCCGATATTAATTTCCACCAGCACGGGCTCGAGCCCTTCCTGTTTAAGAAAGGAGCATCGTTCTTCATAATTATAATCACCATAGGCTGCATACGGAAGGTCCTCATAGAACAAAACCTCATATCCTCTGGCAAGAAGGTTAAGCCCAATCTCATTTACCACCTTATGATCAGGATGTCCGAACCCCAGCGGGAAAAAGCAGTCATCCGATGGATGAAGGGTTTTTTCCAGTTTATTTTTAATATCCCCTATCAGTCCATTCATTTCGGAAGTTGCCTCTCCCTTTCTGAGAGGCAGGTCCATAAAATCCAAAAAATCATATTGGTACCCCAATTCGCTGCAAACCAAGGCCTCCTCCTTTTTTCTTATTTCTGTAATGCTGGCCTGGCCGGTAGACTGAGGCGCCCCGTCGATCGAATCCGGGTTCACCCAGTCGGAGATGGAAAAGACATATTGGACAGACACCCTGTTTTCTGCTCCTGTCGTATTCCTGATGAGCCCGCCTAAACTAAGGATAGCGTCATCAATGTGGGGTGAAACAATCGTTATGTTGCGGCAAAAAGACATATTATATTTCCCTTCCGGCTGCTTTGGTATTTTTTGCCAATTCAAGGTTCAGCAATACGGTATTGCTGGATAACATTGCCTCCGTTTCGGGGCAGAGATGCTTAGTATGGAAATAAGTTTTGTTAATAGCTTCTTCTTTCAATTTTTTTGCGGTATCGCTGGGATGAGGGTAATGAATGGAAGCAGCTTTTCTATTAAGGGTGAACGGGATATTATTTTTATAGAGTCTGTAGCCCAGGTCGATATCTTCCATTCCCCATCTTAAATTGAAATTAATGTCGAAAAAGCCCGTTTTCAGGAGTGCATCCCTTTTAACGGAGGCATTACCCGTCCAGAACAAGGACCAGGGTGCCGGCAGGTCATTGATCTTTGAATTGCACAGGTGAAAGTTATCCTGCCGGATATCGAGGCATTTTCTCTTCCTGATCAGAAGTCTCATTGTCTCGTCAGGGTTGGCAACATTTATATGCTCCATCAGAAAATCCTTTTCAGATTTTTTCTCCTGCAGGCCGAACATATATCCGATGACTGCCATTTCCGTGTTGCTGGTCTCATGGGATTCGAAATGGGCTTTGACAAAGTTGCGACCGAGTATCATGCCGGAGTCAACAAATATGATTATTTCCCCTCTGGCGTTGTCTATACCGATATTCCTGGCGGAAGCAACCCTATAGCCTTTATCTTCCTGGAAAAAATATCTTATTGAAAGATGATCCTCATAACCTTTAATCATGCTGGCCGTGTCATCAGACGATCCATCATCTATCACCAGTACTTCGAGAATGGCTTTGTCAAAGTGCTGGTTTTTTATGCTTGCTAAAGTAAAGTCCAGTAATTTGCTTCGGTTATAGGTTGGAATGACAATGCTGACCAATTTTTGATTAAGTGGCATTTTCTAAAGATTAAGCTTGTTAAATTATAGTGCGAATTTTATGGGCTTATCCGGAGCATCCATCAGGGTTTGCAGCAGTGAAAAACAGGAGTCCGTCAGAAATGCTATTATCTGCCGGTTAAAAAAAGAAAGATGGTATTCCCAATGAAATTTGATAGTATTATCGAATTCCGTGGCCATGCAATATAAAGGACACTTAGCGTCTACCTTTTTACCTGCTGCCGGGGGAGTTATGCTAACCTTTCCGCCACCGGAAACTTCTTTGCTTATGAAATTGAAAAACAGGAACGAATTGGGGGTCAATTTTAAAGATTCCAGGCTTTCGGTGTTATATAGCATATTATCGATCGAGATAAAAAAGGAGGTGTAGACTTTCTTTGCCAGTTCCCTGAAAGTATTGTCCACATCGATGTCAATATACAGAAGAAGAGTCCCTAAAAGGTTGCCAATCAAGTTATTCGTTTCAGCTCTATTCCTATCGGAATAGGTAATCTGCGTCAGGATACAATTGTTTTCGGTAAGTTTTGCCGCAAGGATCGTAAGGCCGGTAAGGAGGATGGTGAAGACGCTGAATTTTGATGCTGTCTTAAATTTATGCAATTTCTCCAGCAGGTCATCACCCGCGAAAACTATATAGGATTCTCCTTTTGGTTTTTTTAACAGGTCTGATTGATAAAGGTCGCTCCAGCCTCTCCTTTTTTTGCTGTGGGCTACGGGTAAGAGGACGTTGGGGACCTTATTATAGAGGGTATCGTAATTGATACGCCATTTCATGTCGAGGAGCTCATTACGCCAATATTGGAGAGTTTTCGCCTGGGTAAGATCAACCTTAGTTTTATTACGTTCAAGATAGTCCATCCAATGGGAATGATCGCAGGGAATTTGGATCTGTTCCCCCATACGCGCCCGGTAATATAAGGTCTCCATTTCTCCTTTGAGGATAGATAGTGACCGGTAATCGCATATTATATGATGGATAAGAAAAATGAAAAGATATCCATTATCCTGATCTTTTAAAAGAATTGCCCGGATCAACGGCCCATGTCTGATATTCCTGAATTTTGGTAAAGCATACTTATAGACATTGATTACGGTTTCTTTCCCTTCCAGACAACCTTCACACGACAAACTGAACCGATCGGGGTCATAGTCGTGTACCTGCAGTTTAATTTCACCGTCGATCAGCGGGAAGGATGTTCGCAATATCGCATGCTTTTTTATCAAATCGGCATAGGCTTTATGAAAGCATGCCAGATCGGTATTTCCCGGTAACCTGATGTCAAAAGTCAGGACATTCGGGGACTGCCCCTTTTTTATCGTGTAGTTAATATGCCAATCCTGTATCTGACGGGGCGAAAGAGAATAATAGGTAGTCATATTTGTACTTCCGGCCTTAAATTTCTCAGATCGTTTAATTGCCGCGACCATTTGCTTATATCCGACAGCAAGACGGTCCTATACATTTTTTTCATTCTGACTCTTTGATCCCTGAGTGGCATTTCTAATGCCAGCGTGATAGAATGATCCATACTATCCGGTGAATAAGGGTTTGTCAGGACTGCCTCATGCAATTCGATGGAAGCGCCTGCAAATTCGGACAGTATCAGGACTCCGCCCGAATCTTTTTTCACCGCAACAAATTCCTTGCAGGTGATATTCATTCCATCCCGTAAGGATGGCACCCACATGATATCGGTTACAGAGAACCAGGCGATCATTTCTTCAAAAGACAATGGCTTATCGGAATAGATCACCGGTTCCCATAATGAAGTCCGGAATTTAGTATTGATCCTGTCCACCAGGTACCGGATCCTGGTCTGAAGATTCTGGTAGGCTGAGATCCCTTTTGCCGGTTCGACCGCGACAACAAAGAGGGCAACTTTCTCTAAAAGATCTTCCCGGTTGAAAAGCAGTCTTTCGTAACATTCCAATAATTCGCCAACGCCTTTTATATAATCCACCCGGGAGGCGGAGAAGATCAGTTTGCAGCCCTTCATCGAGCCTTTAATCTTTTTTATTTTTTCGAGGGTGGACTCTTTCCCTAATATTTTGTCTATCTGCTGACAGTTAGTCCCCTCCGGAAAAGCATCCAGCTTTATCAAGCGACCGTTGTAGGTCATTTGCCGGGTTAACCAGGGTTCAGATAAGGCAGTTCCCCTTGTCGCCAGATAATTCCTGGCCTTTTCACGTTTTTTTATCTGAACGGCAAAATTGCTTTTTGCAGTAGATACAAAATTTTCTACATATCTAGGTATATCAAAGCTTAAAAGGTCGCAGCATAACAGGCTTTCGATGATCTGTCTGCTCCAGGGCAGGATATTGAATATGTCCGGTGAGGGGAATGGAGTATGGAAGAAAAAAGCGATCGTGATATCAGGCCTCATTTTCCGTATAAAATGAGGCGCCAGCCACAGGTTGTAATCATGGATCCATACGATGGTATTTTCATCCGATTCATCAACGGCCGCTTTTGCAAACTTCTTGTTGACTTCGACAAAGTTGGCCCAGTCAATGCAATCAAACCGGTATTTCTCCGGGAAAGTGTGTAAAATCGGCCAAAAGCCTTCTTTGGATGTTTTGTGATAAAAAAGATGGATATCCTCCCTCGATACCGGGACCCGCCGCAGGATACAATTTGCTGAAGACTCCCAAAGCGTTATATGCTGTCTTAGCGGAGGAGTAAAGTTTTCATAGACTTCGCTTGTTGCGATCCAGGTACCGGAGTCAATGGTAGAGAAAAAACTTTTTAACAGGGGAATTATTCCGTTGGGTTTATCCTTTTCCTGAAAAACCAGCTTATCACCTTTTCTTATCTCGTCATATGGCTGACGATGATATAATACCACAATTTTTTTACTCATGTGATTTCAGGATCTTTTGTTTGGTTCATTTTAAAATTTTGTCAAAGACAGGGGTAGCCCAAAAGAGGTAGTTGAGATCCTTTTGCAATTCCCGGTTGTTTAACAGCGCTGAGGCTTCCCCTGGTCCAGTCTTGTTTTCCAGTATTCCCGTGATCAAAGCACTTGATCCGGCAGATAATTTCTGGCTTCTGGAGAAAAAACGGCCAAAGTGATTATAGCCCCAGGTATTCAGGCCGGTGTAGTTGTATATATATAAAATCGGTTTAATAACGGGGAATACGTGATTATTCCGGATGAGGTCCCGTAGCAGCCAGGAGTCTTCGCCTTTGTCCGTTTCGCGGTAACTGCTTAATGCACCTACCAGGTCTTTTTTGCATAAAAGGGTACCTTCCCATGGCCAGGGCTGAGATAGATAGGCCTGTTGTTTCAAACAATCATACAGGATAAGGTGGGTCAGAACACTGGCATCCCGGTGGTTATTCTTTATGGCGTCCATCTGAACTTCCAGCCGTTGGGGATGGTACCAGTCATCATCGTCCCAAATACAAAAATATTTCCCGTTGCCTGCCTCAATGGATAAATTCCTTTTTCCTCCAAGCGTTAGGTTGTCGGCGGACCGGACTTCCAAAGAATGAATGTTGTTGTCTTTGATGCCGTCAATTATACCGCGGGTGGCCTTGTCATCGTCCTGGAACAGGATCATCAATTCTTTGCTTTGGTACGTTTGATTGCGGAAGCAATCGATAGCCCTCCGTAAAAAGTCAGCTCTTTTATAGGTCACGCAAAGGCAGGATATCAGCGGTGTTTCGGTTGGCATTATTCTTTTTTTGATGATGAGTCGCATGTCGGATCAGGGCCCTGGCGAGTATCTCCGTGGAGTCGACAAGCAGCATGCCCCTGGCTGTTTTTTCGGGAAAAACGGTGGACAGGTCTGTACAGCCAAGGATGATGGCATCTGTCCCTTTTTCTTCAAAAAAGCGGAGGGCCTGGTCTATCAACAAGCCGACCTCCCGGGTGATACCCCCTGGGTTAGCTTTGATACCGAATTTATCATCATAGATCATTCTATGAATGACGCTGGTTTGAAATTCAGGATCAGGGAGGATCACTTCATATCCCCGGTCCCGCAGCAGGTTTGCATAAATGCCTGATCGATAAGTACCATTGGTCGCCATGAGGCCGATACGGCAAACTTTCGGGTAGTTGATCCTGATGAAATCGCAGGTCTCGGCCGGCATGTGAAGAAGGTTGATCCGGCTATCCATCTTTCTCAGTTCATCGACAATAACATCATAAATTTCCGGCGAATACGAGGTATTGCAAGCAATGCCTGCCACTTTTGCTCCGGCGTGTTCCAGTTTGCCTATGACCTCCGCAATATTAAATGCCGGGTTAACATCGGTGGCACCTTCCAGGAAAGAAGTCCGGTCTGTAAGATGTCCCGGGAACGACATTACTATTACAGACAAGTGCTGCTGATCCGTGACAGCTTTTGTATGGTTGATTATATAGTTAAACAAGGAGAGCCCTGCCTGCGGGCCCATTCCTCCAACTATCCCGATGACTTTGTCCTCTTTCAGGTTCATATTATCCTAATTTTAATTTTCCCAACGCCATTTCCCATGATGGAAATGAGCCGCATATTCTCCAAAATGACAGGAGAACTTGTTGCACCATTTCCTGCACATTTTGTCTTTGTTGAACAGGATGGTAATATCTTTGTACTTTTCCTTCGTGTCATGATAGACATCTGTTAACAAGCCGGGCCCGGTGGTCTCCAGTACATCTCCTTCCTTCTTTATTTTTATACCACACCTGCTGATAGCTTCTTTTATAACGTCTGTCCAAAAGGGATGGCCAGGTATAGCGCCGAACATATAATTAGCTATCCTTAAGTTATGTTTTATACCCACAGCGTTGCATTCCATATCAGACATGGTCTTTTCTTCCCCCAGCACCAACTGGCAATTACAAAGGGGATCCAGGCTTTTAAGGATCATCATGTCCAGATCCATATAGAATCCTCCGAAAATATAGGTAACGGCTATTCTGAAAATATCGGTCCGCTGGACGTCCAGTTCATAGCTGTCGTATATATCGAGCAATTCAGGTAAATGCCGGGCAATGATGCCTCTTGCCTCCTCATCACCGTAGACCTTAATATCCCAGAAGGGGTGAAGCTCTTTTATGATCTTATAATAGTCCTGGTAGTCTTCCGGGATGTCCGGTATTTTATAGATCAGATGGATCTTTTTGGGAATGTCCGGCATACAGGTTTATTTGAGCTGGGTATCTTTTTTCCACCAGGTCCCGGCATAATGGTGAATAGCGTATGCATTTTTCAGCTTTTCCAGTAAACCATCCTTAGATTCATTATTTCTCTCTAATTCTTCCTTGCTCAGAGGGTAAATAAGATCGGGTTCCACCAATTTTATATTCTTTTTACCGCCATATTCTCCAAATATTCTGGATAACATAAAGGGGCCTGTGGATTCGAGGATCTTATCGTTGGGGTGGTCGGTAACGGGTTTATTGGTGTCCAACTCTGTGCATAATGCCCCGAAGAACTCGTGGCCGGGTACGGAGGCCATAAATGCATTGCTTATTATTACGTTCTTCTTATGAATCCGGCAGTGCTCGTCCGGTTCTTTTCCAAAGACGCATTCGGCATCTTCCACCAGCGGGGTAATATTGGCGAGACATTCAATGTCCAGGTCGATATAGACCCCGCCGTATTTGTACAGCACAAAATACCGGACGGCGTCCACCCGTTGAATGTTGGCCGTATAAGCGTCATAACGATGGATAAAGAAAGGGAAATGCTCTTTTATAAAATCCCTGTTCATTTCATCCGTCCAGAAAAGATATCGCCAGTCGGCGTGTTTTTCTCTCCAGGAAAAGGCCATTTCTTTGAATACATCTGGTATACATTCATTCTTCCATGTCTGATGGATGACTTTGGGTATTATCATTTTAGATCTTATTTCTAATTATCTGTACCAGGTCCTCCACATTCTCAGAAACGAAGTAATGGCCTCCGTGATCAATAGTATTCAACGTACTATCCGAAGCGAACAAGTTCCATTTTTGAAAGTTGTTCCTGTAGTCTGCCGTAAGGTCATCCTTTTCTCCGTATACCAGGTGAATCGGGGCTTTCAGAACAGCCCCCGCCTTTTGGTTCAGCATTTCCAACAGGATGTCGCAACCTATAATTGCGTCATGTCTAAGGCCGTTGAGGAAGGTCTTTTTTTGCTGCCCGTTTTTAAAATCCCTGAGACCTGATACCCGGACAAAGTCATCCCAAAGCTGACCGTCACTAATCTTAACCAGGTATTCTCTCTTCCTTTCGATCGTGGATGGGGTGTCCAGCATAGCGGCGCACTGGAACAATCCCACCAGCGGGTAGTCAAGCTTTTCCAGTTCATAACTAATTGCCAAAGCCAGGCTGGCGCCAGAGCTATGTCCTAAAACCAGCGTGTCCCCTGCTATTTTTTCCTGTATTTCCTTTACCAATTTTTCTTTTACCGAAGTATGATCTTTCCAATCTCCTTTATAGGAGTTGCGGTTCCATGGCATTTCCACGGTGTAGACATTGCAAAACTCCGATAAACGGCCAGAAAGCGAAAAGTACAGCATATCCGATGCCCCCATGGAGTTAACCAGGATCATATTCAGGGTATGCCGGTGCAGATCATTTTTCCGGATCAACAGTTCGTCAACCGGCATTGCATGATAAGGATAGAATTCAGCATATTCCCTGATGGTCCTGTGTTTATATAACAATCCGGCCGGCACCCTTAACCCTTCTATGGAACTGGCCCTAATTGCTTTGAAGGAGTCTCCGCCCAGATCGAAAAAATCATCTTCGATACTGATCTTCTCTTTCTCGATGGATAGTACTTCACTCCAGAGAGCTGCTAATTTCTCTTCTCTCTCATTGCCGGGCGCCACCAGTTTCTTTCCGGCCGGTCTACTCATTCCTTCAGGAGGCGGCAGCGCCTTTTTATCTATTTTACCATTGGGCATCAGCGGGATTTTTTCCAATTGTACATAATAGGATGGCAGCATGTATACCGGTAATTTCCTGCTCAAAGTCTTTCGGATGGATGAAGGTTGCAAGGTCCCCGCCCCTACTATATAAGCGACCAGTTCTTTCTGTACAAGGCGCTCGCCCATTGCTATTACGACAGCGGCCTCTATGCCTTCATACTCCTGCAATGCCCTTTCTATCTCGCCCAGTTCTATCCGGTATCCTCTTATTTTTACCTGTTGGTCTATCCGTCCTATAAATTCAATGTTTCCATCGGACAGCCAGCGACCCAGGTCGCCAGTCCTGTACAAGCGCAACTCTTTTCCAAACGGATCAGGGACGAATTTCTCGCTTGTCAAAGACGGGTCATTCAGGTATCCTCTCGCCAATCCGGCGCCGCCCAGGCAAATTTCCCCTATAGCGCCTGAGATTACTAATTTCTGCCTATGATCGGTAATATAGACCTGCGTATTTGCAATTGGCCGGCCTATCAGGATCTTCTCCCTGCCTTTTATCCTATAACAAGTGCTATAGGTCGTATCTTCGGATGGGCCGTATAAATTTCTTACTTCCGTCGCCTCGAGGTCTATTTTATCAATGATGCCATCCGGGACAGGCTCCCCTGCCATATTCAGCACTTTTACCCTGCCAAGATCCATTCCTTCCTTCAATAATACTTTCACTATGCCGGGAACCGTGTTGAATAAGATGTTATCCTCTTCCTGCAGGTGCTTTCCTACCGCCAGGGCATTGCCGACTATCCTTAATTTTTTGCCGGTGGCCAATGTGTAAAATATTTCGAATACCGACAGGTCAAAACAGATAGAGGTAACGCCCAATACCGTCCCAACCTGTGAATCTTTAAATTCGTCTATACACCAATGAATAAAGGAGCTAATATTCCCGTGCTCTATCATTACCCCTTTAGGCTTTCCCGTAGACCCAGAGGTATAAATGACATAGGCCAGGTCATC
Source organism: Puia sp. (assembly GCA_035492545.1). Lineage (GTDB taxonomy): Bacteria > Bacteroidota > Bacteroidia > Chitinophagales > Chitinophagaceae > Puia. The sequence goes on along the minus strand of DATJJD010000149.1, from coordinate 25,652 downwards.
ACCGGATATTACCGAAGGGAGATTGCGACCAGGAAAGGCTTCTTTTTGGGTGTTGAATCTTTCAAGCTCTTCCTGATCGATGCGTACCTTACAATTGCTCTCTGACAGCATATAATCGATTCTTTCCTGCGGATATTCCGGATCTATCGGGACATAAGCCCCTCCGGATTTCAGTACACCCAGGATAGCTATGATCATCGATGCCGAGCGATGTAACTGGATCCCGATCAGATCGCCGGGCCGGATATCATAGGTTGCCCGTAAATACCCGGCCATTTGATCAGAAAGCTCGTTGAGCCGGGCATAGGTCAGGGTCTCGCTTTCACAGGCGACCGCAATATTTTCAGGCGTGCGTTGCACCTGTCTCTCCAATAAATGCAGGATCGTATCGGATCCCGGAAAATCTTTACCGGTCTCGTTAAACCCAAAGAGCAATTGCTGTCTTTCTTTGTGGCTAAAGCCATTGCAATCCTCTATCGGCTGATCCGGATCTATGACAATGGATAACAGCAATTGATCCAGGTGATCCAACAACTGGCCAATACTTCTCCTTTCATAAAGGTCACTGTTGTATTCAAGATCGATCAGCAGCTTGTCCTCCGACTCTATGAAGTTAAAGGAGAGATCGAACTTGCTGACTACCCGTTCTGCACCTTTAAATTCACGCACGTGGATATTTCCCCAAAGCCCGGTTTGGGGATCCCTGCCGCCGACAGGGGCATTTTGCAAAGCTATCATCACGTCAAACAGGGGGCTCCTGCTCGTATCCCTTATCAAATGCAACTGGTCTACCAATTCATCGAAAGGATAGCTCTGATGCTCATACGACGCCAGCGTCACTTTTTTTGTTTTCTCCATTAACTCTTTGAAGCTATCTTTTCCACTAAACCGGGTCCTGAATGGCAGCATGTTTACATAAAAACCGATCTGTTCTTCCAGGTCAATATGTCCCCGTCCGGCTATCGGGCTACCAATTACCACGTCACTTTGTCCGGTGTAGCGGTATAACAAGGTATTTACCAGGCCTAACAGGCTCATAAATAAGGTGCCGCCGCATTCCCGGGCAAGGCCCTTAAGTTTATCCGTTTTTTCTTTGCTCCATTCCCTATATATGGCGCCACCGTTGTAGGTCTTTACAGCCGGTCTTACCTTATCCGCCGGCAGGTCCAGGACCGGCAATTCTCCTGAGAACTGCTCCAACCACCAGGTTTTATGTTCCGATGAAACAGCGGAGGATGAGCCATCCATCTGCCAGGCTGTATAATCTTTATATTGAATAATCAAAGGTGGCAGCGGATCGGGCCGACCGGAAATATATGCTGCGTACAGAATGGACAATTCCCTTAACATTATTTCAAATGACCATCCGTCGCTGATGATATGATGTACTACATAACTAAGCACGTATTGGTTATCTTCCAACTGGGCCAGCGCCAGCCTGAATAAGGGGCCCGCCGCTAAATCAAAGGGTGCCGAACCTTGTTCCTGCAAAAAATCAGCTATCTCCTCTTCCCGGGAGGGCATGTCCCTGAAGTCTCTGTATTGAATCGTAAAGTGGAATAGCTCCGGAGGGCTGATATGCTGGCGAACTTCACCCCGCAGATCCTGCCGGAAGGTGGTCCTCAATATTTCATGACGACCGATCAGGGTTCTGAAAGTCGCAGCCAATGCATCCTGGTTCAAAGGTCCTTCCAATTCATAGGCCATAGGGATGTTGTAGGCAACATTCGCATCTTCAAACTGGCTTAACACCCATAACCTGCGTTGCGCGGAGGACAAGGGATAATCTTTTTGCACCGGTATGGGAGGAATGCGAACAAGTGCACTCTTTTGCGACCTGGCGATCAAGTGTTCCTGGTCTTCAAATATCGTATGCGTGAAAAGCTCTTTCAACCCCAATTGAATTCCCAGGCGCCGGCAGATCTGACCGGCTAATCGCGTCACTTTTAAACTATGTCCTCCTAATACAAAGAAATCGTCCTTTGCGCTGATCTTTTCCTTTTCGACCGATAATACTTCGCTCCAGATAGCGGCCAATTGTGTCCCCAGCTCAGTTACCGGCGGCACGAAGTCCACGCCTGTGTTCATCCCGGTCCCTGCAGGAGAAGGAAGGGCTTTCCTGTTTACTTTTCCGTTGGAATTCAGGGGGATCTTTTCCAGGCGTACATAGGAGGAGGGCAACATATAAGCGGGCAGTTGTCCGCTTAAGGCGCTGCGAAGCAGGGAAATGCTTAAGTCCGTCTTACTGACTATGTAAGCTACCAATTCCTTGTCACCGGCCCCAGATTCCCTGGCAACGACCACGGCATTATCCACCAATACGTGGGATGTCAAAGCACGCTCGATCTCTCTCAGTTCCATCCGGTATCCTCTTATCTTCACCTGGTCATCATTCCTCCCGATAAACTCAATGTTGCCTTCAGGCAGCCATCTTCCCCAATCCCCTGTCTTATACATCCGTTCGCCTTCGACAAAGGGATCCGGAAGAAACTTCTCTGCCGTCAGTGCTTTATCATTCAGGTATCCCCTTGCCACCCCTTCCCCTCCCACATACAATTCCCCCGGCACTCCCACCGGTACAAGGCGCCCGTGAGCGTCCAATATATAAACCCGGCTATTGCCAATCCCCTTTCCAATGGGGACAGTGATCGCATGATCTTTTAACGGTCCAACAGGATAGTAGGTAGAGAAGGTCGTGTTTTCCGTGGGGCCGTAAACATGAATTAAGTTAACGGCAGGGTAGTTTTCTTTGAACTTAGCGACGTGTCTTAAAGATACCTGCTCCCCCCCGAATAAGATAAACTGCAGATCGCCAAAATCGGAAAAACCGGCATCTACCAGGGAATTAAATAAAGCGGTCGTAATGAAGAATACGGTAATCGATCTTTCTTTTACGATACCGCCCAGAAATGTTGGATCAAGCAGGATATCCAGGGTAGGTATTACCAGGGAAGCGCCGTTCAATAAAGATCCAAAAATGTCAAAAACCGATCCGTCGAAAGAAAAATCAGATAAACTGAGGATGTTATCTGTTTCTCCAATGGTGATGTAATTCGTGTTTTTTACCAGCCTTGCAACATTTCTATGCGTCACCATGACCCCTTTGGGCTCGCCGGTCGAGCCTGACGTATACATAACATAGGCGAGGTTGCCGGACGTTAACCCGGAAGGGGTCCTTTCAGCCGTGTACTCCCTGATAGATTCTTCCGGCAGATTGTCAATTGGCAGGGCGGCCACTTCGAAGCCAGCCATCTCAGCTAAATAAGCTGACTGAGAAATGACCACTTTGCATCCGGAGTTTTCTATCATCTTTTTCTTCCGGTCGGCCGGTGTGTTGACGGCGATGGGAACATAAGCACCGCCGGATCTAAGAATTCCCCATAAGGCGACGATGGTTAATTCGCTTCTGTCCAGGAGAACTGCCACCAGGTCATCTGGTCTGATGAAATAGTTCTTTTTCAAATAATAAGCCAGCCGATTGGATTGCTGATCCAACTGACGATAGGTAAGCAGCTTATCCCCACATGAAACGGCTAATTTATCAGGCGATCTATCCACCTGCTCGAGAAAGAGGTCGACTAGTGTTGCTTGTTTGGGAAAGTCAATGGTGGTATCATTAAATCCGTATAAGAGTTGGTTCTTTTCCGCAGCTTGTAAATAATCCAGGACAGATAGTGGCTGATCAGCAAACCTGGTGGTTTCAACCAGGATCTGCTCTATGTGACCTGCCAGACGGTGTATTGTTTCTTCATAATAGATATCACTGTTATAAAGGATCTGCAGTAACAATCCATCCTCCTTTACTGTGAAGGCCATTGTCAGGCTGCATTTATTCTCCATTTGTTCATTATAGGGACATGCAACCATTACGTCGAACAAGGAATGGTCCTCCATAGCATAAGAGCGAAACCGGTTCGCTTCCACTACCCTCTTTTTGATCGTATCCAGCAATTGGGCAAAATTCCCTTGCGGATTTATCCGGATCTTCAGGGGCAGGGCCTGGTCTCCCTCTTCCGATAGGGTGGCCAGGACAATATCTTCCTGATGGGTATAACGAAACAGTAAGGCGCCGACTACTCCCAGCAACCCCGTTACGAGGGTGGCTCCGGATCTTTCCGCCACTGCTGTCAACACGTGGGTGAGGGCTGAGGGGATTATCCGCTGAACGGCCTCTGTATGAGGGGCATGGTCTCCTCTTCCTCCTCCGGCAGCCTTATCGGCTGGAAATTTCGAAACCGGCCATTCTCCGGAGAACTGGTCCAGCCAATACAGCTTACTCTCCGAGTGTCGCAAAAGGGAAAGAGTATCTTCATTGCCGGTCAGGCTGATCTGAGCAATCTCATCATCCGGATTGTCCACCAAAAAGCGCAAAATCTGAAGATAGCTGTCCAGCACCGATGCACCCGCAGTTCCGGAAGACCCATCCCCCATGACCAGGAGATTTAGCCGTACGTCTTTGACGGCATCAAAAATCAATAGTTTACTATCATATTGCAGTTCGGAAGGCTGCCGGGCCGGGAATTCCAGGTCCGAAGAGAATTCCCGAAGCCCGGTAAAGGAAACAGGGGGGCCTGCATCCTTTACAAAGTCAAATACGGCTTGAAACAGGGGTCTTGATCCATTCTCCTTTTTGACAGCCAAATGCCTGACGAGCTCATCAAAGGGTAACTCGTCATTTTTCAGGCTGCTGACCAGATCTTTATTAACGTCCAGTAAGAATGTGCGGATAGTTGTCTTTGGCCTTATCGTTTGAATGTGGATCAACCTGTTGGCAAACTGGCCGATCACGGCCCCATTTTTCTTTTTTCCGCTACCTCTCCCGTGCGTTACATTTCCGATCATAATATCCTGTTGTCCGGAATATTTATACAATAAGATAAAATAAGCGGCCTGGAAAACAGCGGAATAAATGACCCTGTTTTGCAAAGCGAATAACCGGATCTGTTCAATTAAGCCGGGAGGCAGCGCTGCTTCTTTAACAACGGGCTCTGCGCCTGAACGATCTTTATAGAAAGGAAGCCGGACATTCGGCAGTTGTGAAGGAAGTTTGTTTAACCACCAGGCCTTCCTGGCTTCATATTCAGGGGTCTCAAAAAACCTTTCCTGTTCGGTTGAGAAATCATAATACTGCCTTACCTGCCTGGCAGGCTGTACGTCCTCCCCGTTTGTCAGTAAATTATAAAAACAGGATAATTCATTCCAGAAGATCTGCATCGAGATAACATCAGCAATGATATGGTTGACAACTACGATAAGGTAAGCCAAGTCCTTAAACTGACATAATTTGAATATAAACAAGTTGCCGTTACCCAAATCAAATTCAATCTTTAAAAGTCGTTCTACCTCCTGGCGAACTATTTTATTAATTGCTTCCGGCCTCTCTTCGTCGGATAATTCAACTCCAAAAATATCGTCTATCGGGGTTTCTTCTATTATATCCTGCCATATCTGCCTGTCCCTTAAAACAAAATTCGTCCGCAGCGATGAGTGTCTCTTGATGAGATGGCTCAATGCTTTTTTCATAACAGGAATATCAACTATGCCTTTAAAACATTTCAGATCGCAGAAATTCCAGTAAGAAGTTCCGTTTAAAGTTGCATGAAACCATATACTATCCTGCTGAGGCGTCGCCGGAACGAGTAAAGGCATAACTAAATATTTTCCCGGTTTTTACCTTTGTTGTTCTGAAAGGTATTTTTCAATGAGGTTCAGGCTCAGATCTCTTGCGTCGGCAGCAGGGGCTTTCAGGAGCAAGGACCTCAGGTTTTCCTTGTGTTTTAAAGCATTCTTTCTCATTTCCTGAATACCAGTCAATAGCCCCCTTTTTGTCAACGTCTTTTTTGAAAGGCAGATGCCTATCCCCAGCTCTCTGACCTTTTCGGCGGTTATATGTTGTTCGGTCGTTTGGGGGATAACCAACATCGGGGTCCCCGTATAGATCGCCTCCTGGATGCTCGCCATGCCGCCGCTGGTCAGGAACAGGTCTGCTCTCCCTAAAACTTCTACCTGATCGACAAATCGTTCGACCCGGATATTCGGGGGAATAGCTCCCAGGGCTTGTATATCCACTTTGTATCCCACCGACAAAATGCAGTTACTGCCCAATTGCCCTACGGCTTCCATACACAATAGAAAAAATTCGGGATCATTATTGAGCATGGTGCCTAATGAAATATAGATAAGATCCTCTTTGAGGCTATTTTTTTTAACCGGAACGGGAGATCCTACAAATTTGTAGCGATCACCCAACAGCTCTGCCTCTGGTTGGAGTTCTTTCAGGATAAAAGAAAGATTGAGGTTTTCTGTACTTACATACGTATCCCATATCTCAGGGATTTTTCTCAGTCCAAGTTTTTTGGAAAGTAAAATCGATTTTTTTTTGAATCTCAAGGCGGCGCCCATCTTATCAAAGTCTATATCGCTGCCTGCAGATAGCTTTCTGAACCAGGGCCTCATGATCCGCTGGTCCATAATAAAGGTGGTTGACAAGGTTACAGCAGGCAATTTAAAATAAGCAGCGACCAGCTTTGCCCATAGCGCCAGGTGGGGATGCAGGATAAAATCAGGTTTTTCCCTTTCAATCTCCGCTATTAAAAAATCCATCAGGTTAAGGGATGTATCCATAATGTTCTCCGCAAACCGGAAGAATGAGGCATCGGTATCCAGGCAACTGCTGTTATACGACATTTCATTGGAAGGATACGGTTTATAGGAGAAAAGGCTCTCCCCTCCGGGCTGATCAGTATCATAATAGATCATTTGATACTTTCCTGAAGCCATGTTATTAATAACAGGTTTCAGGGTGTTATTAATACTAACCGAAGGGAGGGTAAAGAAAAGGCCTTTCAACATGGTGCGATGAACGGGCTAAGCGTATCTGGTTGCTGTTTTTTTGTGGATGAAGGCAGCGAGGTTATTTATGTTACTGAACATAGAAGTATTAATTTCCTGATCCCCGAACTCAATATTAAACCGATCTTCAATCAATACGATTAAATTGACAATATTTATCGAATCCAGTCCGATGCCATCTTCATACAAGGATATGTCTTCCCGGATATCTTCTATAAGAATGTCTGTATCCAGGTCATTAACGATAATTTCTCTTAATTTTCCTTTTATCTGTTCCAGGTCTGCTGAGCTCATAATATAACATTTAATTATTATTGTTTTTATGTAATAGTTGCCGGTCCGGCTTGCCATTCGTCAGGCGGGGTAGTGCGGCAACAAAAATAAAATCATCCGGTATCAGGTGCCGGGGAATTTTTTCCCTGCAAATTTTCTTTATGGCGTCTTTATTCAACGCCTGAGGACCTTCTGTCTGGCAATACGCTATTAACCTGTCCCCAAGCATATTCTCATTGGCATCCTGCACGACTATCACTTCCTGAATTTCTGTAAATAATTCTTCCAAAGCGAATTCAATTTCCCTGAATGACACCAGGTATCCCAGCCGATTGATACTATGATCGGTGCGTCCCAGGACTTTAAATTTCTTATGCCCTGTCCTGGTGCCCAGGTCTTTTGTCCTAAACCATTTCTTCTCCGCCAGGGGAATTTCCTTTCCATTTGAGTCGATGTAGCCTTCAAAGGCTGCCGGATGACGGCACAATACCTCTCCTTTACCGTCCCCTTCTATTATTATCCTCACGTTGCTTAAAGGTCGTACGACGCCTTCTGTCCTTTCTTCTCCGGTCATCTTTTCATGGCTGGTTGCGATGGCCCCCAGCTCTGTGCAACCATATAAGTTTATCAACATTCCATACCTGGATTCAAATGCCGCATAAGTGCTGCTTTTCATTTTGTCACCCGCCGAAATGTATAATGAGTTCCCCGGGACTGTTTTATTCAGCAGCACCAGCATTTTACAGACCGGAGGAGTGAGCAAGGTAATATCGGGTTGGAAGCTGTTCAGGTTCTCAAAAAGCTTAATAACATTGTTTTTATCGACCAAACGTATGCTGGCGCCCGTCATTACAGAAGGTAAAAATCCCACGCCAAAGCCATACATATGATTGACAGGTACAGGTATAAGGACTTTTTTTTCGGGTCCATATTTAAATCTTTCCGCCACGGCCTGTGCATTCAGCAATAAGCTGGCGGATGTATGCATGATGAATTTTGGAAGACCGGTCGAACCGGAGGAGGAAAAGAATACCTTTCCTGAGCCGGGACGTATAAATTCCGATCCTGTACAGTCGGAATTCCTTTTCAACTCAAGTCGTTCTGACAGCTCAACACCCGTCGCACCCTCTGCTGTCCATGTCAATAAGACATCGCAAAAAGGGGGGATCTGTTGATGGTGGCCTGTGTTGGATCTCAGATAAAAATTTATTTTACGGGAAAGGAGGTATAAGATTACAACTGCATGGTCGATATCATTCTGAAAGGCAATATAAATACATTGAATTTTCAGGAACCCCTGTTGTTTAAATACCTCATCCAGGCTGTTTACGATCCTGTTGACAACGGCATAATCCAGGGACGACCTGTCGTCCTGAAGTGTGTTTCCCTCCTCAAGTTGGAATAAAAGCTCTTCTATTCTGGTAATCATCTTCTGGTCAGTGATTCTTCGTTGAAAAATTCCATGATCCTTCCGATGTTGCGCTGCTCAATATAAAAGTCATACTTTTTCTCATATAGAAAAGAAGACCGGACATTTAAGAGTCTGGCAGCGGCAACGTTGAATGTCGAGGCAATCGTTATATTTTTCTTAGCTATTTTTTTGTCTTTATTCTGATCAATGAATATTTTGCCGATCGGAATATTCGTCTTCATCAGCAATTCATATTCCATTTCAGATAACCGGTCTCGTTTCAGATAACTTATACAGTAAAGGATGGGGGATTCCGGAGAATCAAAGAAAAGGAGTGTATTTCGTCTGATGATTGAGTTTTCTTCTGACTGGGCATTGATCTGCGCTTTTAAATTTGTCTTCCCGAAGGATTCTAAAAAGACGGTTGTGGAATTCTGAAGCTCAATAAGCTTTTCAGCCAAGTCGTTCAAAGTTTCATGATTATTCATTATTCGAGTATTGACATTCGAGTATCTCATCAATCATTAAAGATCCCATTTCAACTGTATATTTCCCCTGCACAACCTCTGAGACAATTTTCGAATCTTCCGGCATCAGGGCGGTACTGCATTTAAAAATAAAGCGCCAATGTTCATAATTCCAGGTATTACCTCCATGATATATATATATGTAGAGGCCGGGCCTATCGTGTAAAAGATCCAGACAATCTGCGGCTGCCAGATAGTCGATCGTGGCCGTATCTTCCCCAATGTGTTTGTTCTCGTAGGCTTTAAGCTGAAGGGTCCTTTTCCGGCATAAGATGCTACCCTCCCATAATCTTGTATTGGAAATGTATATATTCCCGGATGTCGCATCCATCACAAGCCACCGTGTCATTATGGAGCCGTCGCGTCCCTGCCTGCGGAGCGTCTGGTACTGATGTATCAGCCTGTTCATGTGATACCAGTCGTCATCATCCCATTGGCAGATAAATTCTCCATGCGCCAGCCCTATCGCCTGGTTCCTCAGTTCGCCCAGGGTGGCCCTGGGAGTGGCCTTTGCCTCAAAAAACCGGATGCCGGATATTGTCTTTATCTCATCCGTTATAAAGGCCTTTGTCGGCTGGTCATCCTCTTCGTAGAGAACGATCAATTCTTTATTGGGATAGGTCTGAGCCGAGAAGCAGCCGATCGCCCTTTTTAGCATATCGGGCTTTCCCCTGGTTACACAGATGCAGGATATGAGAGGATAGAGTAAGCTCATATTATTATTTATCCCTGGAAGGCTGAGTAGAGGATTTCTTTTTCCCCAAATAATCTTTCCGCTATTATATCTTTCCCGATACAAGCATTTACAAGTCGATTGGATTGGATAATAGGATTGGAGTCTTCCGTATATTTAATACTGCTGATGAATTCCAGCCAGGGCTCTTGTCCCATAGCGTATACATAGATCTCTTTCGGCTTAAATATCTCCACCAACGACATTCCTTTGACACAATCCGAGCCGGACAGCCTTCTGCTGTTATCCTGTTCACGGGAAGGTTTCCGGGCCATCAAGGGGCCATATAACCAGCTTAAAGGCGCGCCATCGCATTCCATGCCCAGGAATATAACATCGACGTTGCCAATCTCTGCCTGAATATGGCTATATAGCTGGGGTTGTACGATCCTCGAGTCCGCCATAAACAAGAGGCTGAATTGTCCCACCTGCACATGGTAGCAGAGCTTCGATAATATATTCAAATCGCAGTGTTCACCGGTAAAGGGAATTCCGGTAATGACCGTGTCGCCGAAATTAATGGCCTCCATTTCATCCAGCTCAATTACATTCTTAAACCCGATAGTGTCCAACATGAGCTTTAGCTGGGGGTCTTCCAGCCGGCCGCCCCTTGTCCTGGGTACGATAAGGTTTTTAATCTTATGGCGTAATGGCAATAAAGTCTCGAACAGGATATGATCCTGGTGATTATGGGTAATCATGGCATAATCAATTATATCTGGCAGGTCGATATCAGAGAAGTGCTGAATGTCTGAATGGTATCCATAATAGCTGATAAGAGGGTCCAGTAAAATGCTTATTTCTTTCGTCTCTACCAGGATACAGGCATGGCCGAAATATCGCATTCTTATCTTATCCCCGTTATATTTTGAAAAGGCGGGATGAGGAGAATCCGTAAAAAAACTGTGGAACAGTGGTTCCTGTTCCGGGGAAATATCCAATAAGGACCGGATATATTCATATGGCTGCGGGTTTCTTTTCATTTTAGCAAGCTCATCGATCCCTATATGATCGAATGGGATCTTTAAAGCCAATACATCCGGCTCCCCGAGCCTGGGGGTGCTAAGGGAAAAAGGCCGTTGATCGTTATTGGTGATCCATAAGGCAATGCTCTGCGCACTACTGTCATAAAACTCACTTTTATACAGTAAAGATTCAAAAAACCGGAAAGAGGGTTGATTATGCAGGTCATAATACAATTCTACATATCCTTTCAGAATATCGGGTATTTTTTCATACAGGGGTTCCATGCTGTTGCCATTGGCATACTGTCGCAGTATGGAATTCAATTCTTTTATAGCGGCAGCCAGGCGGAACATTTTGTCGCGGTGTGTAAGGGTCTTTTCCATCAGCAACCCAATCTCCGTCGTTCTATCCCTTCCCAGGTCCATAAAAGGGCCACCGCGCATTTTGGGATCCGCAACTGCCTGCATGTGAATTTCCGGTACAGCGATGTAGGATTCCATGATCTCCATATGTCTTTCCACGATATTTAATGCTGCTGTAGCAGGAGAAATCAGATGTGGCCAGGCATACCAGGAGTCAACCAGGGGTTCGATCACCACATTCGGTCTAAGAAATATTTTCTCTGTCATAGACTGATTTTACCTCTGTAAGGGAATCAATGAGCTCTTTTATGGTTATTTCCGGGTTTGCACAGAGGGCATGCAGGATAGCCCTCTGTCTTTCAGCCATAAATTCTATAGTTTTCGCGGAATATAACTGCAGATTGTACTTCCAGTCAAACATTATCCCGGATCTGTAGTCAACGATCATATTCGACAAGCCATAATATTCCGGGCTGTCCAGCATACGATGTTCGCTTTCCTCTTTAATATTCATTTTCCGGTCGCCCAGGATATCTTTATTCACATAATTCAGGAAGATATCACTGTAAGCCCTTAGCCCCTGTCCATCCAGTTTCATGTCAAAATGGTCATATATGAGATACCGGGAAGACTGGAGGAAGTCATAATAAACTTCTTTGATATATTCTTTCACCGTGAGATCCTGTCTGATTTTATGAAACAGGTACATTCCGCCGCCCAGATTACCTATTATCTTATCCGATCCGGGCAGGAACCGGTTGACAACCGGCATAGCTATCAGGATCTTTTCCTTTTGGGCCCAGGAGAGAAAAAGCAGCTGAAAGCTGGCGCTTATAATGGAAAAAATGCTGGCTTTACAGGATAAAGAAAGCGCCGCCAGGCTATTATAAGCTTCCTGGTCGATATAGGACAACCAGGAGGCAGACCTGCCGGTCTTAACAATATCGAGTAATTGTTGCTGACTGAGGGTTTTCCTGCCGGCCCCTATAACAATGCCGGGCCCGCTGTTGAAATCCTCCAGGTTATTTGCCCAATAATCACGGGCAGGCTGCGCATTATCGCCAAGCCATTTTTTTTGCCATTGGGCATAGTCCTTTAGCTGCATTTTGAGCGGGAGGATCTCCGTTTTTCCTCCTCCTTTAAAAAATTCATAAAAACTGCTGAGTTCCCTGTGGATGACCGTCCTTGACCAGGCGTCGGAAATAATATGATGGATCATCAGGCACAGGTACCAGGTATCGCCGGAAATCTTAAAAATACAGGACAGGAAGAGGGGCGGGATGTCGATTTTCGCCAACCGTTCTTTTTGGATATCGAGGATTCTCCGGGCGGCGATCTCTTTATTCTCTTCCAAACTTATGTCATGATAGGAAGGGGAGAACAACTCTTTACTGTAGGGCAATACACATTGTTTGACTTCTCCGTCGATCATCCGGAAGAAAGTGCGGAGACTTTCATGGCGTCTGATCATCATTTCGATCGATCTTTCGACGATACGGATGTCCAGGTCTTTCACGATATCATCGAGGGTTATGAGGAAATCCTGGCTATTATTGTCCGGGTCGTTATAATATCGCCATCCCTGGCTCTGTTCGCTGGTGATTTCATAAAGCCCTGCCAGTTCTCCGTAATCAGGATCCTGCATCATAGTTGTTGTTAGTTCTTTCATTACAATCTGTGAACGATATAGTCAGAGAATTCCACCTCATCCTTGCCTTCTTCCATTTTCAGGTTGATAAGGTCTATATACATGCTAAGCTCTCTAATGGAAGACCGGCTGAATATGTCTTTGACGGAGAGTTCGACGTCAAACTCTTTTTGAATTCGATAGATGATGGTCAGGACCTTTAGAGAATCTCCGCCCATCTCAAAGAAATCGTCCTCGGGGCGTACATCCGCTTTATCAAAAAAGAGGGAAAATATGGCAATCAATCTTTCCTCCGTACTTCCGCTCTCTTTCCCTGCAGGACCGGTCGACGGCAACGGGTCAACCCTTATTTCCCTGCTGTCTGCCAGTTCTTTCCGGTGTAAGGCGATAGTTTCGGAGAGAGAGCCTTTATGGATGGAGAAAACGGAGCCTTTACCTTGCAGGCAAGCGTGAAAAATGTCTATGCCTTCTTTCGGAGTGATGGGGTACGGAATATGTGAGTTGATCAGATTAACGTCATTGGATTTGATCTGCCTCATGACTGTTCTAAAGGTCATTCCCACATCCAGCCAATCGCTCCAATTAATAGTAAAGGCCGAAATGCCGAATTTTTTTGTCGCATAACCGGGATAGGTCTCTAAAAATTTATTGGCGGCATTATAGGCCACCTGGCCAAATTTGGTTTGATGGATAACATTGCCAATGGATGCAAATAGGGCGATAAAATCCAACGACCTGAAATCCATATATTTTTCAAACAGAAGTACCCCGTTGATTTTAGATAAAGTGTATTGGAGAAAGTCTTCTTTTTCCCTATTCAGGATGATGCCTCCAAAGTCTACTTCCCCCGCAGCCCAGATAAGGCCGTTGATCTTCGGATGTTGTTGTTGTATCTGTCCGAAAAAATCTCTTACCTCTTTTTCTACAGAGATGTCCAGCCGGAATAGTTCTATCCGGGACCCGGTATCCTCCATATTCATCAGTTGCCGGATCTTTTTACTAACAGCATCTTCCGTCCCATTAGCCAGCAGCCATTCCTCCCATTTGCTCCTTTCAGGAAAATCCGAACGATGTACGATGATCACGTGGGCGCCATGACGGCTCATCAGATCATTGGCTATCGTGAGGCCCATACCTCCCATACCTCCCGTTATCATATAGGTCCCACCCTTTACTATCGCAAGTCCCGAACGCAATTTTTCATTTTCCGACAGGACCTGATAAGATGGCACCCATCTTTCTTTATGTCTGTAGGCAACGAAGTGTTCGTCATCATCAAAAAACACTTCGTTGATGATGCCTGACAAAAGGTCTTTCCATTCAGCATCATTATGGAATGGGTAGGGAATATCGATCATTTTGCATTTGACATTCCTCATTTCCAGAGGGATCACCTGCACGGGACCATGAATGGGCGCCTTTAAAGGATCTATCTCATCTTCCGAGGTCACCCTGGCCAGGTAGTTATTGATGACTGTCAGGTATTTCTTTCCGGGGTGGCCGCTATTCTCTATGGATTTGGCCAGGAAGGAAAGTCCCAGGTACCCGTCATTCAGCTTCTCTTCCCTATCATCATATCCTTTTATTTCCGGGCTGCCTGTTAAGGCGGTGCAGTAGATAATATGATGCAGGTCTATCTTTTGTTGTTCTATATAATTCCAGAGGGCCATCCAATCACCGGATGAGGTAAGGGAGGCTGTGAATACATCTTCTTCCAGGCTGCGGAAGGAGTCCCCCGGTCTTACTTCAATAATCCGCTGCCCGGATGAACGAAGGCTGCCGGCCAGAAAGGCACCAAAGCTTTCTTTCCCGGAGACTACCAGGACAGGGGTTGCCCTATCCTGCTCCGTGGCCGTATCCGGAGACTGGGAATGTCTCCACCCGGAACCATGAATGGAATGTTGAATACCCTTGTTAAAGGCCTGCGGCACCCCCTGCAGCTCATTTACGATGAGCTTAAAAGCGTCCACATTTCCGGTGTAGGCGATCTTATCAAATGCATAGGTGGGAAGAGATACTCTTCTACGGCTTTCACGGCTATAAAATCCATTCCAGTCCGGCTGGTTCCCGTTGAGCCATAACTCTCCGATGCCGGATAGCATATAGTAGAGATCCTCCTCGCGTTCTTCAGGGTGTCTTACCAGGTTAATCACCTTATGCTCTCTTTTGCGAAGCGGATGAGAACGAACAAAAGTACTCAATGCCTTTCCCGGCCCCACTTCTATGAAGACGGCGTTGTCATTCTTTAGCAAGGTCTCCGTGCCTTTGGAGAACAATACCGTTTGCCGGAGATGACGGACCCAATAGTCCGGGGCATTCAATTCTTCCCCGGTGACATATTTCCCTGAAAGGTTGGAAACAAAGGGGATTTGCGGACGGTGTATTTTTACGCCGGCCACCACTTTGTCAAATTTTTGTAAAATGCCGTCCATCATCCAGGAGTGAAAGGCATGGGAAGTGCGGATCACTTTATTTTTATATCCTTTCGATTCCAATAAACTCCTGAAGTTATGAATGGATGTTTCATCGCCTGCCACGACGCAGGATGAAGGGCTGTTAACGGCAGCCAGTGAAATAGAGGAATGTCCGGCGAGCAGGGGCGTCAATTCATTTTCAGGAACGACTATGCTAAGCATGAGTCCGGCAGGGGCCTGCTGCATCAGCTCTCCTCTTTTTATAACAAGGGTCAGGGCATCTTCCAGGGAGAATACCCCACTGAGGCAAGCGGCTACATATTCCCCGATGCTGTGGCCTATCATGGCGTCCGGTTTTATTCCCCAGCTTGTCAATAGTCGGGCCAGCGCATATTCCAGGATAAACAATACAGGCTGTGTGAACTCCGTATCATCTATTTTGTGCCCTTCTGCCGGCGCCTCTTCCATAAAGACGACGGATGCCAGGTCTTTGCCCGAGATCTTTTTAGCCAGTTCAAAACACCTGTCCGCTTCTTCTCTGAAGACGCCTTCATTTTTATACAGGCCGTAACACATATTGACGTATTGGGATCCCTGACCGGAAAACATAAAGATCACCGGAGATCTCACCAGGTCCACTTTCGAGGGGGGATTGTTTCCGACCCGGTCGAGCGCCAGTTGCCCGATAGCATCCTTTTTACTATGGCAGACCATCATTTTCCTATATGAAAAGGCAGCACGGCCTATCTGTAAGGTATAGGCTATATCCGCCAGTTCCGTCTCGTCATTCTCTTCCAGGTAAGTCCTGAAGTTTTCCATATTTTTTTCAAGTGCTGTAGCTGTCTTGGCGGAGAAGACCAACAGTTGGGAGGCCCTTCCAGGAGAAGAAACCGCCTGTTCCGGCGCCTCTTCCAGAATGATGTGTGCGTTGGTGCCCCCGATGCCAAAGGAGCTCACCCCGGCCCGGAGCGGATATTTATCATTGTGCCATTTTTTATGGGTCGCATTGACATAAAAGGGCGTTCTGTCGAAATTAATTTCCGGGTTGAGGGTAGTAAAATGAAGGCTGGGTGGGATTTCCCTGTTTTTCAACGCCAGTGTCGCCTTAATAAAGCCAGCTACGCCGGCGGCGGCATCGAGATGTCCGATATTGGACTTTACAGAGCCTAAGGCGCAATATTTCATCTTACTTTCGCCGAAGGCCCGTTGTAAGGCGCCAACTTCTACCGGATCTCCCAATTTGGTTCCTGTTCCATGTGCTTCGATATAACTTATGCTTTCCGGCTCGATGCCCGCCATTTTCCGGGCCATCAGGATGGCCTCGATCTGGCCATTCACACCGGGAGCGGTATATCCTACTTTTTCGTTTCCATCATTATTAATGCCCGTGCCTTTGATGACAGCCAGGATATTGTCTTTATCGGCCAAGGCATGCTGCAGTTTTTTCAATACGACGAGGCCTACCCCTTCACCGCCCACCGTGCCGCTGGATGCGGCATCGAATACCCGGCAATGGCCGTCTTTTGAGAGGATCATTCCATCCCGGTAAAAATAACCTCTCTTTGAAAAGTTGCTTACGGAAGCCCCGCCTGCCATGGCAATGGTACATTCTCCCAGGAGCAGGCTGTTGCAAGCCTGATGTATGGCAACCAGGGAAGTAGAGCAGGCGGTATAAACAGACAGAGATGGGCCACGCAGGTTCAGCAGATAAGAGATCCTGGTATTGCTCATGCCGGCATCCCTCAGCAGGCTGGCTGAAAATTCGTCAATCAGGCCGTTTCTATTGACGAGGGTAGTATAATTCAGCCAATTAAGGTTAGGTGTCGTCCCCGTGAAAAGCCCGATACGGTTCTTATAGGTATTCAGATCATAACCGGCATCTTCCATAGCCTGCCAGACGCATTCATGCAACAGTCTTGTTTGGGGATCCAGCATTTTTGCCTCATCGGATCGATAGTTAAAAAAAGCCGAATCAAAGTATTCTTTATTCTCCAGGTAGGCGTGGGCCCTTACATAGGTGGGGTCGTTTATAGCAGCTTCCTCCACGCCTTCTTCCAGCAGCTCTTCCCGGGAGAAAAAACGGATAGATTCTACTCCGTTCTTCAGGTTATCCCAAAAGCTTTTTATGTCGCCGGCTCCGGGAAATCTTCCGGCCATGCCGATGACCGCTATTTCAAACCCTGTTAAATTCCTGTTCATATATTATTTGATAAAAGTTTGGGTTAATCCATTCTCATGCGCAGTAGAGACAGGGCTTCGCTTCTTTCCTGCAGTCCTTCTTCCAGTTCTTTCACCTTTTCATCGCCCTGAGAAACGAATTGGGCTATGGCGTGTATATTGGCTAACCGGAAGATCTCGCCCACGGATAAATGGGTCCCGAAATGATCGTTTAACATTTTTCTCATTTTGACAACTCCCAGGGAATGGCCGCCCAGTTCGAAAAAGTTCGAGTAAATACTGATATGCTCCTGTTTGATACCCAGGATAGTTGCCCATATGGAGGTGACAGCCTCTTCCGTCGGATTGCCGGGCAAGACCACCCCGATGGTGTCAGTGGTCATCTCCATGGCCGCCAGGGCTTTTCTGTCGATCTTTCCGTTCGGACTCAGGGGTAAAGAGGTCAGATGAATATAATAAGCCGGGACCATGAATTCCGGCAGGTGGTTTGCCAAATAACTTTTCAGCGTCACCGTTTCAATAGTTCTGTCGGAAACGTAGAAAGCCGTCAGATGCCTGTTGCCCCCGTCTCCTGTAATCATTACCAGGCTCTCCCGGATCTCTTCGCAGGCATTCAACAGGTATTCAATCTCTCCAGGTTCGATCCTTGCTCCCCGTAGTTTTACCTGTTCGTCTATCCTTCCTTTATAAAGAAGGTCACCGTTGGCCCGCCGACAACCCAGGTCGCCGGTGCGGTACATTTTTTTATAGCCGGTATATGGGTTATCGATAAATTCTTCACGGGTGAGGGGGTCATTGCCCAGATATCCCCGCGCCATACCTGCCCCGGATATATATATTTCACCGGGAACACCGACCGGTACGGGTTTCCCAAACTTATCCAACAGATATACCTGGGTATTGCTGATGGGCAATCCGATGGGAACCCCTTTTTCTTTTTCTCCTGGTGTATAGGCATAGATCATACATCCGACGGTGGCTTCTGTAGGGCCGTATTCATTATAGATCATGACCCTGCCGTCAAATTTTTCATAGATGTCTTTTGCCAGCTGCATTTCCAGATCTTCTCCTCCCACAATAAATTTTTTGACCCTATTGGGGAAGGTGGTCCTATCCCAGGTCATGTCCCTTACTATTTTCAGATGAGATGGGGTGCACTTGATAACGGTGGCCCAGTTGTCCTCCAATACTTTCTCGATCAGCATCTTCTCTTTGTCTTCCCGGTACACGACAATCTCATTTCCGGTGATCAGGGGGGCAAAAACAGAAGTGACGGTCAGATCGAAGGAAACGGATGTGTAAAGGGGGAAAACGGCTTTTTCGCTCCCGATATAGGTCTTCGAGGCCCAATGGATATAATTGATCAGCGAGGCATGTTGGATCATTACACCTTTTGGCCTGCCGGTCGAACCAGAAGTGTAGATCACGTAGGCTAAATCTCCGGGTGCAGGCGAAAGACCCGGCGGGAGCTGGTGCTGTTGATTCGTTTCATTCATCACTTCGTCCAGGTCAACGATGCCTGTAAAGGAACGGAGGGCTCCGGGCAAATAAGGTTTCCTGGTGACCAGGGCTGATGTTCCTGATTCGGCCAGGATCAGCTCTATGCGAGCCGCCGGGAGGGAGGGGTCTATCGGAACATAGGCTGCTCCCGTCTTTAATATAGCCAGCAAGGCGGGAACTATGTATTCATCCCTTTCCAGTAAGATCCCCACAAGATCGCCGGCCTTCACCTGTCTCTCCTGGCGAAGGTACCCTGCCATCTGATCCATCTTATCCCGGAGGTTCCTATAGGTAAGGATGCTATCTTCATATCGTACTGCGACATTTTCAGGGGTCCTATCGGCCTGTTTCTCAAATAGGGATAAAACGGTTTCTTCCGGCAGATCTCTACCGGTGGCATTGAAGCCATATACCAGCTCATTGAGCTCTCCAAGGGGTATATAGGAAATGTCCGATATGACAGTAGCAGGGTCCGCAGCAACAGCCGTTATTATTTGCCGGAAATATCGTATGAACCTTTGCACGGTTTCCGCCAGAAAGAGATGGACTGAGTATTCGAATTCAAGAGAGAGCTGGTTGCCTATTTCTGCTGCTGTCAGGGTAAGATCGAATTTGGACGTAGTTGAGCCTGTTTCACCGGATTCATATGGTTTGGCCAGGAGTCCGGGTATCCTGAGCTCCTGGTTCTCGAAGTTTTGGAAAACAAACATGGCGTCAAAGATTGGATTACGACTTGTATCCCTTTCTAATTTCAGTTCGCGTATGAGGTCTTCATACTGAAATGCCTGGTTACTGAAACAGTCCAATGCCCGGGAAGACACTTCCGCCAGGAAATCCTTAAAAGGTAATTCCCCTTTGGGATAATTGCGTAAGGGCAAGGTGTTGACGAACATGCCTATGATGCCTTCGAGGTCGGCGTGTTGCCTTCCGGAGCTGGAGGTTCCGATCACGATGTCATTCTGGCCACTGAGCTTGTTCAGCAATACATAAAACAAGGATAATATGACCATGAACAATGTTACGCCTTCGGATTCCGCCAGGGATTTTAGTTTGGCTGTTTCGTCCTTATTCAGCAAGACTCTTATGACCCGTCCTTCGGGGCTCTTCATCAAGGGCCGCTCGAAATCCGCCGGCCATTCCAGCGCGGGCGGTTTTTCCGGGAAGTGAGACAGCCAGAAAGCTTTTTGCTGAGCTATCTGCGCCCGGGTCTCCCCGCTTTGCTGCCACTGCGCATAGTCTTTATACTGCAGGGGGAGATCTGGTAAAGGCTCATTGCTGTATAGGTACATAAAGTCTCTTATCAGCAGGCTGAAAGAGACGCCATCAGCAATGATGTGATGAATATCCACCATTAAAATAAAATCGGAGGAGCCTGTTTCGATAAGACCGAACCGGATCAGGGGACCGGTATAAAGATCAAAGGGCCTGATAAATTTCTTTACGATTGTCAATACTTCATCTTCCCTTGCATGAAAGCAGGCCAGGTCGACTACCGGGAAAGGGAAGATACGCTGTACAGGTTCCCCATCCACCAAACCTATAAAGGTCCGCAGGCTTTCATGCCGGGTCAAAAGCCTTTCAAAGACCTGCTGAAGCTTTTCCCTTTCAATAGAGCCTTCTACCCTGACAACTTTTGATAAGTTATATTCCAGCGATGTTTCATTGAGCTCATGCAGAAAATACAATCTCTTTTGCACCGAGCTCAATTTATAATAGGGTCTTTCTCCGGCCGGTTGTATTGGTTTGTAGACAAGGTCCGGTTGTTGTTTGCCGCTGGACGCATCGACATATTCCGCCAGTTCCCGGATAGTGGGCCTTTGGAAAAAATCCGCCAGGGAGATATCGACGTTGAGAAGCTTATGTATCCTTGCTATAAGTGTTAGCGCTTTCAGGGAATCTCCGCCGATCTCAAAAAATGGGGCATCTCTGTGAATTCCCCCTTTTCCAAAAAACTCTCTCCACAGCTTCAGCAATACCCTTTCTGTCGAAGTAATAACTTCCTCCTGTTCTTCATTGCCGGCCGGGATCAGGGTAACCTCCTCTGCCGGCAGATCCCGGAAGGACCACTCTTCTTCCTGCAGCGAAGTTTTATACACCCATTTTTCCAACCTGGCCTGCAGGTCCGAGAGGGATACCACCATTCCACTATAACCTTTCAATTGGATCGATTGACGGAATATGCTACAAAGTTCTTCTTTGCTGATAGCGTCGGCCGAATTTGATTGCAGGTCTACTCCGTCGAGGTCTATGCTCATCCAATTTGCCAACCCGCCTATTTCCTTATAAGCCCGGATATAATAATCCGAGAAGATATTGGCTGGCGCATAGGCCCCCAATCCGATGCCGCCCAAGACGGATGAGATCGAGGACAGGATAAGGCAAAAATCGAGATCCCTCGCCCCCATGACTTCCCTTAATACCTGCAATCCAGTAATCTTTGCGGCAAACTGTTCCTCATATTCTTCTTTCTTCAGTTCGCTCATCAGAGCGATAGACCCTCCCCTGATAATACCTGCCGCATGAATGATGCCCCGGATGATTCCCAATTTTTCCTCCGCCATTTTAATCACCCCGGACAGGTCTTCCGGTCGGGAAAGATCATTAACTACATATAAAACGTCTCCTTCTTTTTCCAGGCTCAGGAGCCTTTCGATCTTTTCACGGACCGGTTGTGGTGTTAGTTCTTGTGCCAGGAGAGCCCCCCAATCCTCTCTTTGAGGGAGTTTGGTACGTCCTAATAAAATCACTTTCCCTTTTGTCTCTTTCAAAAGGTAACCTGCCAGGGCAAAACCCACTGATCCCAGTCCGCCGGTTATTAAATAGACACTGTTTTCCCGGTCAAGGTATTTTATATCGCTGTTACGGACTGGCAGCTTTTCAAAGATCTGTTCCCATCTTCTACCGTTTCGCAGTGATATGACGCTGCCTGTTCCCGGGGTTTGAATTTCCCGGTACAGCTCTTCCAGGAATCCATCTGTTATTTCCTCTGAAAAGCTGATATCAATATGATTCGTCCGAACAGTCGGGTACTCCTGTGAAAGTACTTTTAAAGCAGCCAGCGATAATGATTTTGTCGCAGAGATCGTTGTTTTTCCCAGGACAGCATGAAGATCCGTAGTCACAACGCTGATCTTTTTATGGGAGAGGCCTGTTTGCAGCTGACAGGCTTTTACGATCTCCATCAGGCTGTAGAAGCAGGTCTGGGCTAAAGTTGCTGAAAACTCTACCGGCGCTGAAGAGGTTATTCCCCAACCGTGAACGATCAAGTCCGGCAGGCTGTCAAATTTTGAAAGGTCTTCAAACAGCCGTATATAATCAGCCTTTCTTTCCGGGTTGATCTCGTAGGAACAGGAAGATGTCCGGGTAAAATGTTCGCCTTTCCTCACCGTGACGATATTTTGTCCCTTTGCCCTAACCTTTTTTACCAGGGAATCGCTGAGGCCGCAATCATCGGAGAAGATCAGGATCCGGTCTTCCTTGCCGGTAATGACCTCCATTGCCGGAGGCAGTAATTTCCAGGAAGGGGTATAGAACCATTTTGAGAGGTCTGGTTCCTTTACAATCCGGCGCCCTCCCCTGCCTTCGTAAAGTATTTTATAGGCGTCCGCTGTTGCCGGATAGAGGGTCTTTTCAAAAGAATAAGCAGGAAGGGATATTTTCCGGCGGCTTTCATTCTTATAGAATGTCGTCCAATCCGGCTGAAGGCCGGTACACCATAATTCACCCAGGCCGGACAGCAGGTATTGAAGATCGTGTCCTGTCTCTTTTGCATGCCTGACAAGGCTGACAACTTTGTGTCCCTCTTTTTTTGAAATGTGCGACCTGACAAAAGCGCTCAATGCTGTCCCCGGACCTATTTCTACAAAGATGACCTCCTCTTTATTCATCAGAGAGGTTAACCCCTCTTCGAATTTAACAGTAAACCGGAGATGGTCTACCCAATAGGCTGGCGTCGTTATTTGTCCTTCTTCCGCAGGGAGGCCTGTTAAGTTGGAAATAAACGGGATCTTTAGATTTCCTGTTTTGACCTTTGATACTTCCTTTCTGAACTCCTCAAGGATACCGTCCATCATATAGGAGTGAAAAGCATGGGAGGTCCGGAGGATCCGGCAGGAGTGTCCTATTTCTGTCATCCTCTCTTTGAATGCGAGGATAGCGGTCTCGTCACCTGCCACTACACAAGACTCTGTGCTATTGATAGCAGCAAGGGACAGGTCCTTCTTTCCGGCAAGCAGAACGATGAGCTCCGATGCCTTTATATTGATGCTCAGCATGGATCCTTTGGGCGCTTTCTGCATGAGCTCCCCTCTTTTTAAAACCAGGGAAAGGGCTTCTTCCAGGGAGAACACTCCGCTGATACAGGCCGCCACATACTCTCCGATGCTGTGTCCGATCATGGTATCGGGGTGAATGCCCCATTTCATCAGCAGGCAGGCCAGCGCATATTCCAGGCAAAAGAGTATTGGCTGAGTAAACGCAGTGTTGTCGATATTCATTTCCTCCCCACCAGGGCCCTGTCCAAATAAAACCAGATACAGGTCTTTTCCAGACAGCTTCCGCGCGAGATCGAAACAGGCATCCAGCTCCTCCCTGAAGGTCTCTTCCTCCGTGTACAGATCCTTACACATATTGACATATTGGGAACCCTGCCCTGAAAACATAAAGGCCACGGAAGGCCGGATCCTTTCCTGCATAAGGGGGACAGTTTTTTTTCGGACGGCTAAAAGTTTTACTGCCTCCTCCCTGTCTTTACAAACCACGGCTGTCCGATAGAGCAAGGGCACTCTTCCGGTCTGCAACGTGTACGCTATATCCCCCAGGGTATCTTCTTTTTTTTCTTCCAGGAACATTCGCAGGTTTTCTATATTTCTCTCAAGGGCTATGGGCGTCCTGGCGGACAAGAGCAGCAGATGGCGGCTGCGTCCATCCGAGGCGGGTATGGGTGGTGGCGGCTCTTCCAGTACAATGTGTACATTGGTTCCTCCGATCCCGAAAGAGTTAACTCCTGCCCGAAGGGGGAATTTTTCATTCTTCCATTCCTTCAATCCGGCATTGATATAAAAAGGGGTGTCTGTCAGTTGGATCTCAGGGTTGAGGTTTTTAAAGTGTAAAGTAGGCGGGATCATCCTGTTCTTCAACGCCAATACTGCCTTTATGAGCCCGGCTACGCCGGCAGTGGTATCTGTATGACCGATATTGGATTTTACCGATCCCAGTGCGCAATAGGCTTCCTTGCTTTTGCCAAAAACACGTTTCAGGGCTTCCACTTCGACCGGGTCCCCCAATCGGGTAGCGGTGCCATGAGCCTCAATCAGGCTAATGCTTTCTGGTTCCGTCTTACCCCATCGCTGCGCCATCAGGATCGCTTCGCTCTGTCCATCGACAGAGGGCGCGGTATATCCTACTTTATTATTACCATCATTATTTATTCCGGTCCCTTTGATGATGGCCCAGATCTTATCGCCTTCTTTTATAGCATGTTTCAGCTGCTTTAATACGACCGCGGCGACCCCTTCCCCTTCTACGGATCCGCTGGCTTCCGCATCGAAGGTTCGACAGTGGCCGTCCCTGGAGTGTACCATTCCTTCGGCGTATATATAACCTTTCACCGGCCTGCTATTTATCCTGGCTCCTCCTGCGACGGCGATATGACAATCCGATAGCAACAAGCTCCTGCAAGCCTGGTGTATGGCGACCAGCGATGTGGAACAGGCTGTATCGAGAAAGAGGGCCGGCCCCCGGAGGTTAAGGGTGTAAGCTATTTGAGAGGCCATGAACCGGGCGTTGCTCAATTGAAAGGCTGACAGTGAATTCAGCAGACCTTCCCTGTTCAGGATCTGCGCGTATACTTCCCAATTGATATGACTACCGGCGCCTGCGAAAAGGCCTATTTTATTTTTTGGATCCTGAATATTACAGCCCGCGTCTTCCAGCGCAGCCCAGACACATTCATGAAAAAGACGCGACTGCGGGTCCATGAGCTTTGCCTCATTCGGCGTGTAGTTAAAGAAAGCAGAATCGAAATAACCTTTCCCGGTAATGGGGGAATATGCTTTTACGTACAAGGGATCTTTCAGACGGGCCGGGTTTTCCCCACCTTCCAACAGTTCTTCGTCTGTGTATTGCCTGATAGATTCCACTCCATTTTTCAAATTACTCCAGAATGCATCGATATCCTCTGCACCGGGGAATTTTCCGGCCATGCCAATGATAGCGATCTCCAGTCCTGTGTATTGTTGAGTAGCCATAGTTAGTTTGTTTCTTCAGCAAGCAATCCCTCCAACAGCTCCAGATTCTGGTTGGCATCTTTCAGGTTGCTGTCTACCGTATTAGCCAGTGCAGCGATACCCTGGTCTTTTTCCAGCAGCATTTTTTCCATGCTGGCAATCGTTGGAAGTCTGAACATATCGACCACGGAAAGGGTACAATTGAACTGTTCTTTAATTTTGTTTTTCACGGTCACTATACTAAGGGAATGGCCGCCTAATTCGAAGAAATTGGAATTGAGTCCAAGCTGATTCTTGTTAATTCCCAACACTTCCGACCAGATTCTTATCAATTTCTCCTGTACGCCCGACAAGATCTTTTCTGTGCTTTCCCTTATGATCTCCCCGCTGACGCCAGCCTCCAGTTCCGGCGCCAGCAGCGCCTTTTTATCCAGCTTGCCATTAGCCGTCAAGGGGATCTTTTCCAGCCGGGTGTAACTGGATGGAACCATATACTCCGGCAGCCGTTCCGACAGATACCCTCTTATTCCCTCCACCTCTCTGTCTCCTTCCGGTACGTAA
>DATJJD010000148.1:0-6968 GCA_035492545.1 Puia sp. | reverse complement strand
CAGGGTATTGTTGTTCAACATGTATTTGAAATCCTGCACCTGGTCGAAGTCCGGCAGGTCCTGGACAACGGGTTTGTATTTTTTGGTGGCGTCATAGACAAACAACTTTACCTTCCCCCGCTCCCAATAGATACAGGCCAGGCGGGTGCCTTTATTGTCCCAGGCGAGGAGGGGATAATGGGGGGCCAGCTGCTCGGCG
The DNA here is from genome assembly GCA_035492545.1 of Puia sp. Taxonomy (GTDB): domain Bacteria; phylum Bacteroidota; class Bacteroidia; order Chitinophagales; family Chitinophagaceae; genus Puia. The sequence goes on along the minus strand of DATJJD010000148.1, from coordinate 6,769 downwards.
GGCGAACGTACCCCATTCTTCAGCAGGACCCTGGTAGAGATAAAATTCTCGTTGAGGATGACCTTATATTTACCATGGTTCCATTCCACGACGGCATAGGTCTGGCTACGGGGAGCCGGATCAGGGGAGAAATGGAAAAAGTCCTTATGGTCATTGATGTTCTCCACCACAGCCACATTGCCCTTGGGGAAATTCCGGCGGCCGCGGATATCCTTGTCATATTTTTCCTCTTCCTCGGCCATAAAGTCCTTGAGGACTTCCTTGAACTTCTTTTTGCAGATACGCTGGGAGGCATTGTTGAGGTTACGGTAGACCCGGGACAGATAGAGGAAATAGGTGACATTCTCCTTTTTGTATTTTCCCGCCAGGTAATACCAGAAAGCATGACCGGCCAGATTGGGCTTTTCGAAGGCGAACTGGTAAAAATTCTTATAGCGGCCGCCCAGGATGGCTGATTTCAGCTGGTCATCCAGCTGCGTATTCCAGGCTTCCCCCGCATACTCGATATAACCGTCCGTCAGCCATTGGGGAAGGTCCAGCAACGCCTGGTTGGTGGCGAATTCACCCAGGTCGTCCCCGAAGAGGATATTCTCCATGAGGATCCGGGCGATACCCTGCCGGATCTGGATCCGCAGATTGTTGTGATCTCCGTTGAAATAGACCACCATTTTGTTGTTCACCAGCTTGGTGATGCCGCCGGTGGTCTGCCAGTCGAGGCCCAGCCCGATATTGGATTGCTCCAGGTCGTTGTAGGTATTATAGATGACGATGTTTGCCCGCCGTTGCAGCCCGTATTCAACGAATTGTTCGATACCAGGCAGCTCTTTTTCCGCCAGTTGACAGACGAATTTCCCCAACTCCTGCCCCCCTTGATTAAAGTAGGTGTTGAAGTTGGTCGTCTGGTAGTATTTCCATTTGAAGTTTTTAAATTGAAGCCGGTTCTTTCCGAATTCCACCGTATTTACCTGGGCCTTACTATGCCCGGAAACCAGCAACATCCCCACGTTTAGTAAAAAGAAAAAAAAATAGCGCGATTTCGGCATAATCTGGTGAAATTGCATACTGTACGTTTTCTGAGGTTTTAAAGTTATAACAATCCCTAATACCGGTGAAATTGATTTTAATCAGCTAACGGTGCCTTGTCCCGCGGGCCATGGGGCCAATTAAAATAAGAATCGTATGCTTACTATAAAATCCTTTGTGTTCAATCCCGTCCAAGAAAACACATACGTGCTATCAGACGAAAAGGATGCCTGCTACCTCATCGATCCGGGATGTTATTTTGGTAACGAACGGACCGCGTTAAGTGAGTACGTCCAACAGAAGGGCTTAAGCCCTAAGCTTTTGCTGAATACCCATTGCCATCTGGACCATATATTCGGCAATAAATTCGTATACGACACCTGGGACTTACCCCTCCATCTCCACGAAAAGGAGAAGCCGGTGCTGGACAATGCTCCCGCGGCCGGGTTGCGCTGGGGCCTTCCTTTTGAGAACTATCGGGGAGAACTGATTTTCATGGCGGAGGGAGACCGCATCAACCTGGGAGAAAACGAGTTGGAAGTCCTGTTCCTGCCGGGACATTCCCCGGGCAGTGTGGGTTTTTACTGTGCCGCGCAGGGGTTTCTTATCGGAGGGGATGTACTTTTCCGGGAAGGCATCGGCCGGACGGACTTGCCGGGTGGAGACCATGATACCCTGTTGCGCAGCATCCGGTCCGTATTGTGGGCACTGCCGGATGAGGTGGTCGTATACCCTGGTCACGGGGAAGAGACTACGATCGGATGGGAGAAGAAACACAATCCTTTTTTACAATAGACCCGAAGGCCTGCCGGCATCGGTGGCCGGCACCGGTAAGATCACGCCGCGGCGGCCCCGCCCAGGTATTTCCCGATATACGGCAGCCGCTGAAATTCCTTTCGCTCGATACGGAGGACCAATACGGCATACAGACCCAGCAGGACCGTGCCAAGGACCAGGCTGAGCACCCGCCCGGGCCAGAGACTGGTGACCCCTTTATGCAGGAAATAGATCAGGGCCACGATGACCATATAAGCAGTGAGCTTTTTCCAGGCATAGGGCACCCGGTACACTTTCTGTCCCCAGACAAAGGAAATGACCATCATACTCCCATAACAGAGAAAAGTCGCCCAGGCGGAAGCCATATAGCCAAATCGGGGGATGAACAAGTAGTTGATGATCAGCGTTATACCGGCTCCGATCAGCGTAATGTAAGCTCCTGCCCGGGTGTTGGTCGAAAGCTTGTACCAGATGGAGAGGTTATAATAAATGCCCAGGAATATATTGGCAAACAAGAGGATCGGCACCACTCTAAGGCCCACCCACATGGAGTGATCGGTAATAAAATATCTCCAGATGTCAAGGTAGAGGGTGACGAAGAGGAACATGCCGCTGACAAGGATCACAAAGAATTTCATCACCCGGGCATAGGTGCGCTGGGCGCTGTCTTCGACAGACTGCCTGAAAAAGAAAGGTTCGGCGCCCATGCGAAAGGCCTGGACAAAAAGAGTGATCAGCAGGGACAGCTTGTAGCAACCGCTGTAGATACCGACCTGGTAGGCGGCATAGTCCCCCGTGTGGGGCAGCCGGCGGTCCAGCATGATCCGGTCGAAGGTCTCATTGATCATACCCCCAAACCCGGCAATGGTCAAGGGCAGCGCATAGATCATAACCTCTTTCCACAGCGCCACGTTGAAGGTCCAGCGAATGCCTTTCAAAAAAGGCGACAAGAGGATTAGCTGGAAGAAGTTCTGGAGGACATTCGCCAGCAGGACATAACTGACAAACCCGAATTTCGGTTGATAGATCAGCGCGATAATGCTGTTGGGATGCGTTTTCAGCAGGGCAGGGCAGACGGACAGAAAGAAAAAAGTCAGGGCGATGTTCAGCAGGATGCCCGAAACCCGGATCAGCGCGAATTTCCGGGGCCTGCCTTCATGCCGCAACCGGGCAAAAGGAAGGGCCGACAAGGCGTCAAACGCGATGAGCAAGGCGCTCAGGGTTACGTAATGGGGATGTTTGCTTACATCGATATATTCTGCCAGCGGTATTCTCAGAAATATGATCAGCGTGGTGATGAGGACCGTACTGCCGATCAGGGAGATCAGCAGTGTGGGATACAGGTCTCTTTGCATTTCTTTGCGTTGGATATACCGGAAATATGCATAATCCAACCCGAACAATACCCCGATATTGACAAAGGAAATGGCAGCATATATCAGGCTCATCTCTCCATATTCCGGGGTACCCCTGAACTTCAGCGTCAGATAAGGGGTCAGCATATAGTTCAGGAATTTCGCAAAAATGGAGCTTGCGCCATACCACATCGTTTCCCCCGCTAATTTTTTTATACTGCTCAAATACTGCTATTTAGACAAAAATACTCCTGTTGCGGGGATATTAACGCTGAAATTTCAAAATAACGTATATTCGGATAGGGCTGATGCCCCATCCAAAGGCACATTACTTACCATGGAAACTTTTGATCATATCAAATCGGTCATCGGCATTATCCTGGGCCTCAGCATTGCCAAATTATTGCAAAGCGCCGTCAAGTTGATCCAACATCCGGGCAGGACCCGACCCTATTGGATACACCTGCTCTGGTCGCTCTATCTCTTTCTGCTGCTCACTCATTTCTGGTGGTGGGAATTCCGGTTGAAGAGGGTGGCCGACTGGTCCTTCCAGGGCTATTTTTTCCTCATCATTTTTATTACGTTGTATTTTACCCTATGCGCCCTTCTGTGGCCGGACGATGTAGCGGACTACGATAACCGGTATGAAGAATATTTTTATAGCCGGAAAAAATGGTTTTTTGCTGTCCTGGCCGCCAGTTTCGTAGCGGACATCTTCGATACGATGCTGAAAGGGAAGGACTATTTTCTGCAGGCCACCTGGGAATACCCTTTCCGCAACGCCATTCACTTTGTACTTTGCCTGGTGGCCATAGGAGTCAGCAACCGACGGTTCCATGCCGTCCTGGTGATCCTGTTCATCCTCTACGAGCTCCTGTATATTTTAAGGTTGTACGATACGGTGCACTGATCTGCCCTATTGGAGGATATCCTGCTCATCGATCAGGTTGTGCTTAAGGGCGAATACGACGACTCCGGCCGTATTTTTCACCTCCATTTTTTCCAGGATCCGGGTGCGGTACCCTTCGACTGTCCGTTTGCTGAGGAAGAGTTTCTCTCCGATCTCCTGGGCGGTATGCTGCTGGCAGATGAGGCGGATGATCTCCTTTTCCCGGTCGGTGAAAAGGGTGCCGGGATGTCGCTTATGGGGGTCGAACTTGCTTTTTACGATGAGGGAGGCGAGGCGGGCGGAAGTGTGCTTGCAATAAAAGATGTTGCCGTCATGAACGGTGAAGATGGCTTCCAGGATCTCCTTTTTGTCCGCATTCTTCAGCAGATAACCCTTGGCGCCGACCTCCAGCATTTCGACAATGAGATTCTCCTCCTCAAACATGGACAGGGCGATGATCTTTAGCCCGGGATCCTGCTGCAACAGCAGCTTGGCGGCGGCAATTCCATCCAGGTAGGGCATCTTGATGTCGGTGAGCACCAGGTCGGGCTTTTTCTCGGCCACCAGCTCGATCAGTTCCTGACCATTACCCGCCTGCCCGACGAGGGATATCGTGTCTTGTTTGGAAAGCATGAGGGCAAGACCATCCCGAAAGATCTCATGGTCGTCGGCTATTACCAGGCTGATACTATTTTTCATTTAGCTAAAGGGGTAGCCTTCAAAATTAGGCAAAGCGGATCAATGCCCCAAAACCAATCGCATCAATGACCCGCCGGTAGTAGCAACGCACCTGAAAAATCAACTGACGGGGATCTTGATAAAATAATTGGTGCCCGCCCCGGGCTTGGAATCCAGGGTAAGGATCCCATTGAGGATCTCGCAACGGCTTTCCAGGCTGCGGAGCCCCAATCCCTGCGATCCGGCCAGGGCCTTTTCCTTGTCAAAGCCTTTGCCATCGTCTTTGGCCAGGAAGAGAAGATGCCCCCCTTCTTCACTGAAGCCGATCTGCAGGTTGCCCGCCTGGGCATGTTTCAGGGTATTATGGACAATTTCCTGGATCATGCGGAAAATATGGATCTCTTTTTCTTTCGGTACCTGGATCTCTTTGACCACATATAACTGGATATTGATGGTCTGTTTGAGGTTGACCTGGTTGATGAACTCGCGGATAGCCTCTATCAGCCCTTTTCTTTCCAGGGTAGCGGGCAGCAGGTCATGGGAGATCCGGCGCATGCTGCCGATGATCTCATCCAGGTACCTGGCGGTCTTTTCCAGCACTTCCCTGTCCCCGGGATGATGGACATCCACACTGCTGATGTTGAGCTTGACAGCGGATAACAGGGGGCCCAGACTATCGTGCAGGTCGCCTGAAATGCGCTTGCGCTCATTCTCCCGGATGGTGATCTCCGCAAAGATCTTCTCCCGCTGCAACCGCATATAACGACGGTGGTACCGGATAATGGAAACAAAGAAGTATACGATGATTCCTCCGATAATTATAGAGAAGAGAATGGTGATATTCAGGATCTTGTCTTCCATTTTTATTTCGCCGCTAAAAATACGATCATTTACAGACTCCTGCTGTCTTTATTCCAAGGTGAATTTCTGGGGAGCGGGGATCAATAGAAAAGCGATCGCGTAAATAATATTCGTAAAAACGTTGACATATGCCATCAGAAAGATGATAATACCTGTGATGTCGGATTTTCCAAACAAACTAATTTGAAAAGACCAGAAATAGACGATCATATAGATGAAATATATAATAAATCCAATACAGATCAGGAATTTCGGGTTTTGAAAAAGATTGCGGTTGTCATGCGTGATCATGAAATTGATCTTATTGATGCTGAGCAACACGATCAGTGAAAAATAAAGTAAACGGAAATAAAGAAGGATGGCTGTAAACTGATGAAGCCACAGATATTCGCCGATCCAAAATAAAGATGTCAGGATCAATAAACTATAGAATGCCCCTTTACGCTGACGGAGGAATCCCCAGACATGGAATTGCCAGGCGATAAAGATCCATTCAATCAGTATATAGATATTGACGACCGGGAAATTGGTCTTATATACCTGCATCGTGACAAAGCTGAAAAGTTCCGTAAGGAAACCTATCAATAATAAAAGAAAAAAGGGCTGATAGCCTTTGTCGAGACGACGAAAGCGTATCAGCCCAGTTATTATAGGTAGTAGTATAGATTGGCTCAGCAAAAAAACGAAAACAAATTTCATATTTAGCTTTCTGATAATTCCTTGATCGCTAGGGTTGCAGCGGACTTGGCGCCGGTGGGCAGATCGTCGGGCATAACTGGCCCTGTTCCATGGCCTGTGCGTCGGTTACTGAAAGAGCTTCCGTATGGGCCGGCGAAACACCCGGAACCGGCTTGTTATCCGTGCCGACCAGATGGTGAAGGATGTCGTTGCCCTTCTGATCATAAGGCACCATGACCAGCTTGACCTGCCCGTCTTTGCCAAGGCCATAATAGATCCGGATACCGGCAGCCAGCTGACCACTGGAATCTTTCTGCTGCAGCAGGATCCGGTACGTGTCGCTGTTAAACGCTTCCGAATAGCCCATTCGCAGGGAATCTTTCATTTGAGGGCATTTTTTTGACAAGGAATCGACGGTGTTCCTGAAATTGGCGGTAAGCGCGGCGGCCTCGGCGATGGAAATGGCGTGGGGCCGGACACTATCCTCGTTGATAGGGGGCTCGGTAGA
>DATJJD010000147.1:0-14679 GCA_035492545.1 Puia sp. | reverse complement strand
GGGAGACGGTCGATCTCGGCGAGGGCCTCGTCCACTATTTGCGTGTAAAACGACCGTCCTCCTTCAAAGAAGGCATCCTTATAGCAGAAATCACAATGGTGGGGGCAGCCTCTGGACACGACGATGGAATTAGGCACCAGGTAATGAGTACGCCGGATCAGATCCCTGCGGATCGGGGGAATGCCGGCTATGTCTCGTTGTTTATTGCGATATATTTTCTTCGGTTTTTTTGCTGTAAAGTCCCGGAGAAATTCAGGGAAAGTATCCTCGCCGGGGCCGATAAAGATACTATCGGCATGGGGGATTGCTTCTTCCGGTAAAGAGGTGACATGTAACCCACCCAGGCATACATACGCCCCTTTGCTCCGGTAATGATCAGCCAGCTCATAGGCCCTATAGGCATTGGTGATATAGACCTGTATCACGACCAGGTCCGGCTGGTCGTCCCGGTAGATCTCTTCCACATGCTCGTCCTGGAGACTGATGTCATCATCCGGTGAACAGTAGCCGGCAAGGGTGGCAAGGCCCAGTGGAGGAAACAGGGAGTATTTGATCGGCCTCCAGAATGGGCTTTTGGCTTCTGTGAGGGCCGGAAGGATCATTTTGATTTTCATATCTGGCGTTTGTTGGGTGGAAACCTTTAATACCGTGCGTGCTGGATCAGGGCGTAGGCGATGAGCACCACGAGCAGCAGGGCGCTCTGCAGGGCAATGGCCGTATTCAGCCAGTAACGCCGGTAGGACACTTCCACCTCCCATCCCCATTTCCCCGGCAGCAGGTTGAATTTCAGGATAGAAAGTACATTACAGAGCACCGACAGCAGCAGGCACCCCAGGATAAACTGCGCTTTATGCAAGGCGAAGAGGTTGAATGGGGACTGCAGGAAAGAGGGAGCTACGAAATAATACAGGGATTTCGAACCGCAGATCCGTAGCAGGATGGCGATGATAAAACTGGTTGCCGGCAGCAGCAGGATGATACCCAGCATGCTTGAAATCAGGGAACCCAATGGGACACTACGTCTACTGATATTTGTCATTTGCATATTTTTTATTTTTTATAAAAGCGCTTTGCATTTCAAAGTATATGGTCAAAAAAAAAGGTCTCCATCCCGCGCTCCTCATGGTTTATGGACGCCCCGTATCATATTTTCCAGGGCTTCGAGATGGTCTTTAAACGCTTTTTCACCAGCCTTGGTAATGGAATAGGTAGTATTCGTCTTTCTTCCTATAAAGCCCTTGTGCACTTTGATAAAGCCGTTCTCTTCCAGGTTGATCAGATGAGAGGCCAGGTTGCCATCCGTCAGTTCCAGCAACTGTTTCAGGTCGTTGAAGCTGATCTCCTCATTCATCAACAGGCTGCTCATCACCCCCATCCGGATGCGGCTGTCGAACACTTTATTTAAATTGCCTATAGGATTCTTCATCGTTTAATAAACTATCCGGATGTTAAGCCTTTTCATATTTCCACCACATAATCAGGCCATATATAATATGCAGGATCCCAAAGCCAACGGTCCAGAAATATAAGCCCCAATGTAAATAGAACATGCTGACACAGCCCAGCACGATCTCCAGGAAGCCGAGGTAGCGGATATCGCTCAACGTATACTTGCTGGCATTCACCAGGGCCAGTCCATAAAATACCAGACAGGTGGGAGCTACATAATCCCAGTCGGTATGATACATCAATCCCAGGACGAAAAATCCGCCGGCCAGCAGGGGGATCGCCACGTTGATGAACAGTTTCTTTGCCGTCAGGTCCCAGACCGGTAAATTGCTCCGGCGGGCCTTTCTCCAGGTAAACCAGGTGGAGCTGAGCAGGGCTGCCGCCAATACGCCGGCCGCCAGGGCGATGAGCTTCCATTTAAGGGAATGCCCTTCCTCCGCCATATATCCATGCCGGGTGACGATGCCGCCCGTGCCGTAATATTCCTGTATCCACCCATGTGCCACATAAGCCCCCGCCAGGGCGCAGATCCCGGCGCTTACGCCGCTAAGACCGCTCAGGGAAATAAAGCGGGAGGACCTCTCCATCATCCGTTTGATATCCTGTAAGGTTTCTAAAGATTCATTGGCCTGGCTTGGACTATCCATAAAAAGCACTTTGAAATGCAAAGTAAGAAGAAAAAAGTCAGTCGTCCAAGCTTTTTTGAAAGAAAATTTCCCCCTTTGTCGGGTAACAGGCAACCATTGGCCTCGGGAACCAGTACATTTGAGGGAATGTCCCAAGCTCAACACGCCCTTTACCGGATCTCGCTGCTACTGACCTTATTACCTTTATCTTTTATTGGGAAAACACAGACCCTTGTTCTAAAAGGCGCCATAAAAGACGCCCATAGCGATGAACGGATCCCCTTCGCCTCCTTACGGATGCAGGGGACGGGTAAGGGCCGGCTGAGCGATTCGGCGGGGGGATTCTTTTTCCGGTATGAGCGCTGGCCCTCGGATACCCTGATCATCAGCTATGTAGGCTACCAGGACTACCGGCTTCCCCTCAGCCCTCCCCTGCTGACGGCCGCCGCCCGACATGACACGGTGAATATGACCATCACCCTGGAACGGGGGCAGTATGCGGAAGCCGTCATCGTCAGTAAAAAAGTGGACAGAGGCCTCCTGCTCTGGAGAAAGATCGTACGCAGGAAAAAATACAACGACCGTTATCGCTTTGATAACTTCTCCTACGAGCTCTATAATAAACTGGAACTGGACCTTAATGCTGTCAACAAAGAAAAGCTGGGGCGCAACCGGCTGCTGAAACCCTTTAATTTTATCCTGGACAATGTGGACACCCTGGAAGGGCAGCCCTTCCTCCCCGTGTTTCTCACAGAGACCTTATCCGACTATTATTATCAGCGGTCACCCCTCAAAAGACGGGAAGTCATCAAAGGAAGCAAGACCCTGGGGGTCGACAACGAGAGTGTCAGTAAGGTGTTGGGAGGCATGGAGCAAAACCTGGACTTCTACCGGAACTTTATACCTGTATTCGACAAACAGTTTGTAAGCCCCATCAGCGACAACGGAGATTATTACTATCACTACACGGTTGTGGACACGCAAATGGTCAACTCCAGGCGGTTGTTCCACCTGGTCTTTACTCCCAAACGAAAGGGAGAGAGCACATTTGAAGGAGACTGCTGGGTGCATGACACCAGCTTTGCCATCCAGAAGATGAGCCTGCGTCTGAACAAAGAGGCCAATATCAATTTTGTCAACGAGCTCAGCCTTATCCAGGAGTTCTCCCTGATCAACGACAGTACCTGGTTCCTGATCAAGGACAAGTTTGTCGCGAATATTTCACCCATCGGGAAAAAGAATCTCGGCTTTATCGGCCGCAAGACCACCACTTATAAGAACATCAACGTCAATGACGCTGACGTCAGCCGGGAGGTAGCTAAGAATAAGATCCTGGAAGAGACCATTTTTGCACCTGCTGCCCGTGACCGGTCAGATTCCTTCTGGCAGGCATCCCGGCACGAGGAATTAAATAAGAACGAGAAGGCGATCTACCAAACGATAGACACCCTCCTCAAAATGCCCCTCTTTAAGACCTATACCAATATCGTCAACTTCCTGGGTACCGGGTATTACGAAACGGGGCCTTATGAGCTGGGGCCCTGGTATAACTGGGTGTACTCGAACCAGCTGCAGGGCCTCCGTCTCCGGTTCGACCTGGGGACCAATCGTTTTTTTAGTAAGAAAGTCATCCTTCACGGGTATCTGGCTTATGGCTTTGGCGATCAGCAATGGCATGGAGAAGGAGATGTACTCTGGATGCTGAAAAAAGACCCCCGCTTCACCCTCTATGCCATGTACCGGAATGACCTGGACTATGGGCAGCAATACTATGATGAGATCACGTCTGACAACATCTTCGCCCTGGCCGTCCGCAAGTCGGGGATCCCCATCAAGTTCCTGGACCTGGAAGAAAAGAAGCTGGAGTTGTTCAAGGAGTGGCACAATGGGCTCTCTATTACGCTAACGGGTGATCACCGGCGTTATGACCCCCTGCTCAATCTCCCTGCCAAGAGCAATTATGCCGGCATCAATGGCGGAGACCCTCTGACTACTTTCGAGACATCGGTGCGGCTGCGCTGGGCCTACCTGGAGAAGTTCTTCGAGAATACCTTCTATCGCACCAGCCTGGGCAGCGACTACCCCATCGTCTCCGTCAAATATACCCGCGGCATTTCCGGGGTGTTGAATAGCAGCTATAATTATGACAAACTTTCCGCCAGCATTTCGGACTATATGAAGATACCTCCCTTCGGGAGTGTTTATTACAATGTATTTGTGGGAAAGACCTTTGGCACGCTGCCTTTTCCCCTGCTGGATGTGGCGCCGGGGAACGAGCTCCATTACTATAACCAGTATGCCTTCAGTCTGCTGAATAAATGGGAGTATATACACGACCGCTATCTTGGCGTCAATGTGGAGCACAATTTCGGCAATGGGCTGTTCCGATTTGTCCCTCTCACCCGTAAGCTGAAATTCCGCCAGTTCTGGACAGCCAAAGCGTTATGGGGAAGCCTCTCACCGGCTAATGCCGCTTACAATACCTCGCCCGGTTATTCTTTCAAATCGCTGGACGGCAAGACTTATCTGGAATTGGGTACCGGGGTAGATAATATCTTTAAGTTCTTCCGGGTGGACCTGGTGTGGCGGGTGCTGCCACAGCCATTACCTTCCATTCCCGCAGAGCGGTTTGGCGTATTTGGAAGTTTCCGGCTGGCGTTCTGATACAAACTCATTTACCCTTCTGCAGGATTCTGTTGCTCCCATTTGTTCAATGCCGCATCCAGGCGGGCATTTACCAGTTTGGTAGCGAGCCTTCTCAGCTGCACGAAATCTTCTTCGTGCAAAGGTCTTTTAAGTAATCGAACCATCATTAGCTGCTGTTCATTCAGGGAGGAGAAATTGACTCTGGGTTCCATAGCGAGTAAGGTACGACAATAAAGCGATGAACCGTCCGGCCGGACAGCAGTCGTACGAAATCGTACAGTTTTTTTAACTCCGGAAGATGTAATATCTTGACCGTTAATACTATACGAACCCGGCATTTTATTGGCATCTTTGTCAGGGAACAACATAAATTACCTCCTATGCTCTTTATGTACTTCAAAACAATGCTGCGCCATCTTTGGAAGAACAAGACCGGCGGCTTCCTCAATATTTTTGGGCTCGCCATTGGTGTCGCCTGTGCCGGGCTTATTTTCCTATGGGTGGAAGATGAGATGAATTATGACGTGACGAATGTAAAAAGGGACCGGATCTATTTTGTGCGCATCAACCAGCTCTATGACGGGTCGATCCGTACGTATGGCTCGAGCCCCGGTCCGCTGGGCCCCGCGATGCAGGCGGAGATACCGGGTATCGCCAATACCTGTCGCAAGTCGGAGGGGGAGAGCTCGCTGCTTTTCAACATCGGGGACAAACAGTTGTATTCAGCCGGCATCTATGCAGAGCCTTCTTTATTCAGTATGTTCACGCTGCCCTTTGTAAAAGGCAATGCCAACAATCCCTTTCCTCAACTCTACTCTATCCTCCTTACGGAAAAGGCGGTGAAGAAATTCTTTGGGGAGGAAAAGAATGTGGTGGGCAGGACGGTGAGGGTCGATAACCGGCAGGACTATACCGTTGCCGGTGTGTTGAGAGACCCTGTCCCCAATTCCAGCCTGCAATTTGAATGGGTAATCCCTTTCGAAGTATATCTAAAACAAAGCGACTGGGTCCCTAAATGGAGTAATAATTCCATTACCACCTTTGTAGAGCTGCAGGCTGGTGTCAACCCGGCGACGATAGACCGGCAGCTATATGATTTTATCCATCAAAAAGAGCCTTCCTCCCTGGTGCATCCTATCTTATTCGCCATGAAGAATTGGCGGCTTTATGATTCCTTTCAGAACGGCAAGCTGACGGGAGGAGGCCGCATTGAATACCTGCGGTTGTTCACGGCCATTGCCTGGATTATCTTGCTCATCGCCTGTATCAATTTTATGAACCTGGCTACGGCGCGGAGTGAGAAGAGGGCCCGGGAAGTGGGGGTTAGAAAAGTTCTCGGCGCGGAAAAGAAAGGGCTGGTGGCCCGGTTCATCGGGGAGTCCTTATTCCTATCCCTGGTCTCGGTGGTCCTGGCGGTGTTGTTGATCAGCCTGGTGCTTCCTGCTTTTAACGGGCTGGTGCAAAAGGAGCTGACTCCCGGGTTAAATAATCCTGTTCACCTGCTGGCTTTGCTGGCTATTACGATTGTCTGCGGGCTGGTGGCCGGCAGTTATCCCTCTCTGTATTTATCTTCTTTCAATCCGGTGTACGTGCTGAAGGGGCTGAAGTTAAAGTCGGGCAGCGCGACTTTTATCCGCAAGGGATTGGTGGTGGTGCAGTTCACCGTTTCGATCGTACTGATCATCAGCACCATTCTCATCTATCAGCAGATCCGGCATGTAAAGTCCAGGAGCCAGGGGTATAGCAGGGACAGGCTGTTGCAGACGGATGTTGTGGGAGGCCTTGATAAAAGATATGCCGTTATCCGTCAGGACCTGTTGAATACCGGCGTCGTGGAAAATGCCGCTTTATCGGATCATCCCACTATCTATGGGGGAAACAACACGGATGGGCTTACCTGGCCGGGAAAGGATGTGACGAACAGGACCCTTATCTCTATCCGGCAGGTAAGTACGGATTTTGTCGCCGCCTCGGGTATGGAGATAGCGGATGGGCGGGATTTTCAGGCTACCGATACGGTAAAAGAAAGGAGGGCCAAAAAAGTGAATGTACTCGTTACCGAGTCCCTGGCAAAGATGATGGGAAAAGGCAGCGCCGTCAGCAAAAATTTATTCTATATGGGCGATAGCTCTGTGAAAGCAAATATCGTGGGCGTGATAAAAGATTTCGTCTATGGGAATATGTATGGCAGGCCCGACCCTGTAGTATTCATTTGTGGCAATGAAGGGGCTTCCGTTCTTTATATACGGACCAGGGCAGGGGCGCCCACGGAACAGGCTTTGGCAAAGATAGAGGCTGTTATGAGAAAAGACAATCCGGCTTATCCGTTCAACTATGTCTTCGTTGACGACCAATTTAATAACCTCTTCCAGAGTGAGATGCTGGTGAGCCAGCTATCGCGGGTCTTTGCAGCGCTGGCGATCTTTATCTCCTGTTTAGGATTATTCGGTTTGGCTGCTTATACGGCCGAGCGGAGGATAAAGGAGATCGGCATCCGGAAAGTATTGGGCGCCAGTGTTCAGTCCATTACGACGCTGTTGTCAAAAGACTTTTTACAGCTCATCGCTTTGTCGGCCATTATTGCCTTTCCCATTGCGTGGTGGGTGATGCATAGCTGGCTGCAGGGATATGAATACCGCATAACCATCAGTTGGTGGGTCTTTGTCCTGGCAGGTATGCTGGCCATCTTCATTGCCCTTCTCACCATCAGTTTTCAATCGATCCGGGCGGCGTTGATGAATCCGGCCAAGAGTTTAAGAGCAGAATAAGAGGCCGACCGGCAGGCAGCGGGTCGGGTCCATGGGGCGGCGGATCAGTCCAGCCGTACCTCCATCTGGATGTTGCAACGTTCGTACGGAGAAGGCGGGCCGGTGATCTTGCGAAACCCTAATTTGTGATACAGGTTGATGGCGGGTTTCAGTTTGGTATTGCTTTCCAGGTATACCCGTTTTGCTCCCAGGGACCGGGCCTTTTCAATGCAGGCCTGGCCCAGGAGGAAGCCGATACCCTTCCCTTTGGCGGCGGGCGAGACGGCCATCTTGGCCAGCTCGAAACTCCCGTCTTCCATCCGGATGAGCGAGCAGGTGCCTACGGGCTGATCGTGGTACAGGGCCATCAAAATAGCTCCTCCTTTATCCAGGATATGTTCGTTCGGATGATCCAGGGCATGGTGATCTTCCGGTTCCATTTTAAAATGGGTGGTGATCCATTCCTCATTCAATTGTTTAAAGGCCAGGTGATGTTGTGGCCGGTACTCAACGATATGCACTTCGGCGCTCTCCCGAACCTTTTTCTCTTCCTGTACCCGGCGCAGCAGGCTTTTCTGTTCCAGCAGGAATTCCCATTCCCCGATGGCCTTCCAGAGATCATGATGGGTCTCACCCATTGCTTTCTCGATGGCTGCCGTTACATCATCCAGCTGTACCCGCATCTTTTGGCGGAGGGCGCGGCCTGCGGGAGAGAGGACCACAAAATTCTTACGGCCATCTGACTCGCCTTTTTTCTCGGTCACATATCCTTTGGCGGCCATTTCCCGGACGATCTGGCTAACAGAAGGATGCGTATGGCCTATCTCCCGGGCGATGTCCATGATGGATTTTCCCTGTTCGGCAGGCACATCCCGACGAGATGCATCTGTTGTACCTTCGTCCTCCCCTTCGTCGACAAGAGAATAGAATACGGGGAACCATTTGGGTTGCAGGTCGACCTGATAAAGGTCATAGATGCCGGCTGCCTGTTCGGTTACCTGTTCGCTGAGCCGGCGGAGGCGGCTTCCCAGGGCCATTTTTCCTGTTTTATCATAAAAGTCCATAACCAGATATTAATTACGTAAGCGCTTACGCAAATGTAGCCAGCTATTCATTTCCCACCAAAATTTTTTTGCCGGGGAGGCCCGGGGAGGGTGGCTACATAATTTTTATTACATTACAGTATATAAACCAGATCTACCACCATAACGATTTACATGCCAAGTCCTTATATTCTCGCCATCGACCAGGGTACCACCAGTTCAAGAGCCATCCTCTTTGATCACAAGGGACAGATCATCCAGCTAGCGCAGAAAGAGTTCCGTCAGTATTATCCCCAACCGGGGTGGGTGGAACATGATGCCGAAGAGATCTGGTCTTCTCAATATGGGGTGCTGGCGGAGGTGCTGGCCAAGAGCAATATCACCACCCGGGATGTCGCGGCTATCGGGATCACCAACCAGCGGGAGACGACGATAGTATGGGACCGGGCCAGTGGTCGTCCCATCCATCCCGCCATCGTCTGGCAGGACCGCCGCACCGCCGGCTATTGTGACCAGTTAAAAGCGCAGGGGCTCTCCTCTTTGATACAGGAGCGAACCGGATTGGTCATCGACGCTTATTTCTCCGCTACGAAACTGAAATGGATCCTGGACAATGTCCCCGGGGCCCGGGGCCGGGCGGAGAAGGGAGAGCTGGCCTTCGGTACGGTCGACAGCTGGCTTATCTGGAAGCTCACCGCGGGGAAGTTACACATCACGGACAGCACCAATGCCTCCCGCACTTTGTTGTTGAATATTCATACGGGCGCGTGGGACCCTGAGCTTTTACGGTTATTTGAGATTCCCGCCGCTGTGCTGCCCGAGGTAAGGGCTTCCAGTGAGGTATATGGTGCCACGGGCAGCATCATGGCTCCCGGTAGTGTTGGAATGCCCATTGCGGGCATTGCCGGCGACCAGCAGGCGGCCTTGTTCGGGCAGCTCTGCACACAGCCGGGCATGGTAAAGAATACTTACGGAACCGGCTGTTTTATGTTGATGCACACGGGAAAGGAGGCCGTACATTCAAAAAATAATTTATTGACGACCATCGCCTGGCAACGCAACGGGCAGATAGAATACGCCCTGGAGGGGAGTATCTTCATCGCCGGGGCCGTAGTACAGTGGTTACGGGATGGGCTTCATCTGATCCGTTCTTCGGGGGAAGTGGAGGCCCTGGCGGCGACGGTCGCCGATACGGAAGGTGTATATATGATCCCGGCTTTTGCGGGGCTGGGGGCCCCTCACTGGAATCAATATGCGCGCGGGAGCCTGTTCGGGATGACGCGGGGCACTCAAAAGGCCCATATAGCCCGGGCAGCGTTGGAGAGTATTGCCTATCAGACCTATGATGTGCTGAAGGCGATGGAAGCCGATAGCGGTATCAGTATAAAAGAATTACGGGTCGATGGCGGGGCCACGGCCAATAACTTACTTATGCAATTCCAATCGGATATTTTGCAGGTACCCGTGATCCGCCCCACGGTCTATGAGACCACGGCGCTGGGTGCTGCTTACCTGGCAGGTCTGGCTACCGGTTATTGGAGTTCGGTGGAGGACATCCAACAGCAATGGCAGGTAGACCGGCGTTTTGTTCCTGCGATGGAGCAGGACCGTGCCGAAGGACTTTTAAAAGGCTGGCAGCGGGCGGTGAAAGCGTCCATAGCATGGGCGGAGGGGTAGCCGACAGCCCGGGCAGCCGGATTGAGTTTGAGCCGGACAGACTGGAATACGCGTGACAGCCGGGCAGCCCATGAATGTGCGATGGCATTGATCAACGACAAACAATAGTGTGAACAGATGAATCGAAAAGACATGATCCGGGCCTTGGAGTCCACCCCTGAATGGGATTTCTGTATTATCGGCGGCGGGGCGACAGGCCTGGGGGTGGCTGTGGATGCGGCTTCCCGGGGATTCAGGACCCTTCTGTTGGAGCAGTATGATTTTGCGAAGGGAACTTCTTCCCGGTCTACCAAATTAGTACATGGGGGTGTCCGTTACCTGCAGCAGGGAAATATCAAACTGGTGACGGAGGCCCTGCATGAAAGAGGGGTTCTTCATAAGAACGCTCCGCACCTGGTAAAAGATCAATCCTTTATCGTTCCCAATTATAAATGGTGGGAAGGTCCGTACTATGGTATTGGCCTGAAAGTATATGACTGGATGTCCGGGAGTTTGGGATTGGGTCCTTCCCGGTCGCTGTCACGGGAAGAGACCCTGCAGCTGGCCCCTACCCTCGATGCGGAAGGATTGCGGGGTGGTGTCTTATACCATGACGGGCAATTCGATGATGCCAGGCTGGCGATCAACCTGGCCCAGACTGCTGCCGGGCAGGGTGCTATCCTGCTGAACTACTGCCAGGTAGAGAAGTTGGTGAAAGAACCAACGCGGGGGGGTAGCCATGGCGCAGGACCCGCTCAGGCCAAGGATGGCGGCTCCGGGCGGGGAGGCAGGGTGGTCGGGGTGCAGGCGATAGATAAAGAGACGGGAAGGCGATATGAGATTACATCGAAGGCGGTGATCAACGCCACGGGGGTTTTTACCGACAGCATTCTTCGGATGGACGAACCGGGCAGCGAGCCGATCGTAGCTCCCAGCCAGGGCGTACATATTGTGCTGGATAAAGTTTTTTTACCGGGAGAGGCCGCCATCCTCGTGCCCCATACGGATGACGGGCGGGTATTGTTTGCCGTTCCCTGGCATGACAAGATCATCATCGGCACCACGGATACTCCTGTAAAGGAGATCCATGAGGAGCCCCGGGCCCTGCCGGAAGAGATCGACTTTATCCTGCAACAGATCGGCCGTTACCTGACGATGACGCCTGAGCGTAAAGATATACGGAGTGTATTTGCCGGCCTGCGTCCCCTGGTGAAAGGCAGCAGCCGAAAAACGGCGGAATTGTCCAGGGACCATCTCATCACGGTCTCGGCTTCGGGTTTGATCACCATTGCGGGAGGTAAGTGGACGACCTACCGGCGGATGGCAGAGGACACGGTCAATACGGCGATAGATCGGGCGGGACTGGAAGACAGACCTTGCCGGACGACGACGTTGCCCATCCATGGATCGCCGGATGCGACCCGCGTCGATGGCCGCCTGGGCCGGGACAAAGCTTCGGCCGGTCTAGCTGCACTTAGCAAGACTTCGGACGGCAACGCAGCAGTCACGGACTTTCATGCCCCGCTGTATTACTATGGTACTGACGCCGCCGCTATCCGTGCGCTTGCGACAGCCGATCCTGCCTTGGGCAAACCGCTGCATCCCCGGTTGCCGTATATCGCTGCCGAGATCGTATGGGCCGTCCGGGAGGAACTATGCATCACCGTGGAAGATGCCCTGAGCCGGCGGACAAGGGCCCTCTTCCTGGATGCCCGGGCAGCCGCCGAATGTGCGGGAGCCGTTGCGGAATTGCTGGCCGGGGAATTAGGCAAGGACCTTTCCTGGCAGCAGCAGCAGGTAGCCGTGTTTAGGGGGCTGGCGGAGAACTACCTGGCATAAACGAAGACACTACATCTAAAAAAACAAAGAGATATGACCCCTTTTTTTGGTGAATTCGTCGGTACCGGCATGCTGATCATACTAGGTCAGGGAGTGGTGGCCAATGTGGTATTACAGAAGACCAAGGGCAATAACAGCGGCTGGATCGTCATCAGCTTCGGGTGGGCGATAGCGGTATTCGTAGGAGTATATTGCTCAGCCGCTGCCAGCAAGGCTCATCTGAATCCCGCCGTCACGCTGGCTTTTGCCGCGCTGGGCAAGATTAGCTGGGGACTTGTCCCCATTTACATCAGCGGTCAGATGCTGGGGGCTATGACCGGCAGCCTGATCGCCTGGCTCAGCTATCGTCCACATTTCGGAGCGACAGCAGATGCGGATGGAAAACTGGCCGTCTTCTGTACGGGGCCTGCCATTCGCAGCGCCATGGACAACCTGCTGGCAGAGATCATCGGCACCTTTGTTTTGATTCTCGGGGTATTATACATCGCTTCTCCTTCGGCCAGCCTGGGCGCCCTGGATGCTCTCCCGGTGGGTTTGCTGGTGTTGGGGATCGGGCTTTCTTTAGGGGGAACTACCGGTTATGCTATCAACCCTGCCCGCGATCTGGGTCCCCGGATTATGCATGCGCTGCTGCCGATTCCCGGGAAAAGGGATAGTGACTGGGGCTATGCCTGGATACCTGTCGTAGGACCCGTGCTGGGAGCCTTGCTGGCGGCATTGGTATTCAAACTGCTGTAGATGGGGTTCCCGTTAGACACGGTGCATAAAAAATCCCCGCTGAGTAAGCAGGGATGACTAATCAAATTCCTAGCCAAAATTATTCTTCTCATTCGGGATCATATACGAAAAAAAGCTCCTTTTGGTTCTCTAAGACCAAAAAAAATCTCCTTTTTTCAAAACACTCTCCCCCCTTCAAAAAGGCCGGCCTTAATCCCCTCCTCTTAGCTGCGGTTATAGGTAAACTTTTACGCCGCCGGGATAAATGAAAAATTTAACAGGAATAGTTAAGAAACCTGTTTAAATTTAATTGCCTTGAGCTCTATTCCGGATTATCGTTGTTGATCCAAGTTTGCTTCTCATTAGTAGATGTGTGGTTATTGCTAAGATCCTGATTAGTTTCCATTATAGTAACGGAAACATTGAACCTTATGCCTATTCACATCACCACTCAAAAGTTGAGGGATAACTTTATGAAGCCCCTCCTTTTAGAAGCGTCCACCGGAAGTGCCTTTCCTGATACCAGGGCCCTTCAATCCTCCGGCTGTTTTAGTTCCCTGCTGTTTTACGACAGTCATTGCCCGGATTTCTGTATTCGCCTCAGTAACTATTTCCTCAGCGCCGACGTAAGTTGCCAGGAAAGCAGGTTGCCTGATACGATCCTCACTTTGCAGTTTGTCCTTCATCATTCTCTCTCTTACTGGTTGGATGATGGCCGCAAAAGGATCATGACGGAAGGTCAATACAATATCATCGCCTCCCCCAACCTTCAGAAGGTCAACTGGTTTGATAAAGGCAACAGTCATACCAGCACCTTCGACATTCATTTCTCTCCTACCTATCTGCAAAAGGTAAGCTGCGATTTTCCCGATCTCGCTGATTTGCTGGAAAAGAGAGAGAAAGGCGTCACCTCCCAGCTTGGCTCCTCCGCCGCTACCACCAGTCCGATGATGATGCGTATCATCAAAGCCATCCTTGACTGTCCTTATACCGGCGACTTGCGTCGCAATTATATACAGACCAAAGTATCTCTTTTGTTGATGCTGGCCCTTGAGCAGATCAGCAGTCATCCTGCTGAAAAGGATACCACCATCCATTTGAAAAGATATGACCTCGAAAAGATCCATGAGGCCAGAGAATACCTGATGCTGAATATGGAGAACCCTCCCACCCTGAAACAATTGGCTCACAAGATGGGGCTCAACGACTTCAAATTGAAGAAGGGATACAAACAGGTCTTTGGAATGACCATCTTCGGGGATTTCAACCGGGAACGGATGGATAAGGCCGTTGAATGTCTGCTGGAGAAAAACATGAGCATTGCCGACACGGCCCTGCTTACCGGCTACCAGGATCCGCCTAATTTTATCAGGGCCTTCAAGGCTTATTTCGGGTCGACACCGGGTGAATTGCGCAAACGGCACGAGCAGCTTACGGGCAAACCGCCCACGAGTTTTTTAGGCCGGCCTCCTATCCATCGTCCCGGCAATTCATCCCGTACCTCCAACGGCAAACGCCAGGTATGAATATCAGGATCCAAACAGCGCATGGTGGTGAGATCCGGCTGTCGCCTATTCTCCCGGCCGCGCTAAGGCAAAGGCAGATCCCGGACAGCCTTTGTTATGGCGCCTCTGGATCTTTCGGACATGTATTGTTGCAGCAACTGGAGGGAGACCATATCTGCGCGCTGTATCATACACTCTATTTTACCCAGGATGAACAGGTTACCTATAGCAGCAATCAATCTGCCATCCGTCTGCAGATCATCCTGCGTAACAGTTATTTTTACCAATCAAGACCGCTGGGTACAGGTGCTATTCATGAGAGGGGGCTCAACCTTAATTATGTTCCGTCCATTCATACCGTGCTGAAGTTTCGCAAACAGGAGACTTACAATCATCTGGCCATCTATTATCAAAAAGAGCATCTGCTGGGTTTAGCCACCAGCTTCCCTGC
>DATJJD010000146.1:0-124726 GCA_035492545.1 Puia sp. | reverse complement strand
TATAAAAAAAAGCTATTTTGCAAAAGTATGCCTACAATTCCCTTTTTTGACAGAGATCTTAGTTGGCTGACCTTTAATTACCGGGTATTGCAGGAGGGAGCCCGGCAGGCGGTTCCGCTATTGGAACGGATCAATTTTCTTTCCATCTATTGTTCCAACCTGGATGAGTTCTACCGGGTGCGTATGCCGGCTCTGCTGGCCCTGCAAAAGATCAAAGGTAAAAAGAAAGCCTCCGGCGGGCAGAAGATGCCGGGAGATGAATGGCCGACGGGCTATGTCACCGAGGGAGGGAGCTCCCTGTTGGAGGAGATCGAGGCGGTCGTCAGCGGCCAGTTGGAGGAGTTTGGCAAAATATTCACCAGTGGTATCCTGCCCGAACTTGCCCTTCACGGGATTAACTTTATATATGATCAGCCTGTGCCCGCAGCGGTGAAAAAAGAAACCAATGAATATTTCTTTACCCAAGTGCTGGCCTTCCTTCAGCCCGTACACCTCTCCCAGGCCCGGGATGCCTTCTTTCCCGAAAATGACAAGCTGTATTTCGCCGTGGAGGCGGGCGGGGATGACATCTATATCCTCAACATCCCCTCGGACAGCCTGCCCCGCTTCTACCGGGCAGAAGGGGCCGACACTCAAACCATCCTTTTCATCGACGATATTATCCGGGACCACCTGGAATTTGTCTTTCCCGGCCTCCCTGTCAAAGGGGCCTATAGCATAAAAATAACCCGGGATGCCGAATTGGACCTGGAAGATGAGTACGAGGGAGATCTGGCCGAAAAAATCGAGAAAAAGCTGGCGAAAAGGGATGCCGGCCTGGCGACCCGTTTCCTATATCAACCCGGTATGCCGGAAAAAGTCCTGGAGTCGCTGATCGCCTCTCTTGGCCTGAACAAAGCATCCATCGTAGAAGGGGGACGGTATCACAATCTCAGGGACCTTTCCGCTTTCCCCGTCAAGGACGAAACCCTGTCCTACCCGAAATGGCCCCCGCACAAGCGGTTGTATGATGGCTCCCCCAGCCTCTTCCATCTAATTTCTGAAAAGGGCGAGCTCTTATTACATACTCCTTATGAAAGTTATGATCCCGTTCTGCAATTTTTTAACGAGGCTTCCATAGACCCTACCGTGGAAGAGATGTATCTCACCATGTACCGCATCGCGCGGGATTCCAGGATTGCCCATGCCCTGATCAGCGCCTCCCGTAATGGCAAGAAGGTCACCGTTTTCGTGGAACTGAAAGCCCGGTTTGACGAAGCCAATAACCTCCGGTGGGCGGGGCAGATGAAGGCCGCCGGGGTAAAGATCATCTATAGCATCCCCGCGTTGAAAGTACATGCGAAGGTAGCCCTGGTCAAAAAAAGAAGCCGGCAGCGGATCATCTATTACGGGCTGCTGGCCACAGGCAACCTGAATGAAAATACAGCCCGCTTCTATACGGATCATATCCTGCTGACAGGTAATCATGACCTCATGCGGGAACTGGAGCTGCTTTTTATCTTCCTGGGCAAACACAAGGATCCCAGGGGGGCGCTGAAGATAGACTTCCAGCATCTGCTGGTGGCGCAATTCAATTTGCAACAACAATTTCTCTCGCTGATCGACCGGGAGATCGAAAATGCCGGGAAAGGGCTGCCTTCCTCCATCATCATCAAGCTGAACAACCTGGAAGAGCCTGTCCTGATCCGCAAGCTCTATGCGGCCTCCCGGGCAGGTGTACGGGTTTCCCTTATTGTACGAAGCATCTGCGGTATCATTCCCGGGGTAGCGGGGCTAAGCGAAAATATTTCCGTAAGAAGGATTGTCGACCGGTATCTCGAACATGGCAGGGTATTCATTTTCCACAATAATGGGAAGGAGGAGATCTTTTTGGGTTCCGCCGACTGGATGAACCGGAACATCTACCGTAGGATCGAAGTCTGCTTCCCCCTGTACGACGAACGGCTGAAAGCGGAGATACGGGATATCATCCAATTTCAGTTGCAGGATAACATAGCCGCCGTCGAGCTAAATGCCGCGATGGATAATGTGCCGGCTCCCGCCGGTGAACCAATGGTACGATCGCAGGAGGCTATCTATCATTACATCGCTCAAAAAAGGGGAGAGTAACTCTTTCTTTCCACAAATAATAACCCAAAAAAAGTGTAACTTTTTCCCCTTCCCAATCGTCCAAGACCGGGGCCTCCCCATAAACCTACCGGTATGCTAAAAAACTATTTCAAAGTCGCATTGCGCAATCTTTGGAAAAGCAAGGGCTTTTCCGCCATCAACATTATCGGACTGGCGGCGGGCCTGGGCGTCTGTCTGCTTATCGTGCTATATGTCGTCGATGAGCTCAGTTACGACAAATACAATACCAAGGCGGATCGGATCTATCGGCTGGACGCGGACATCTTTTTTAACAATACCGGGTTTACGGCGGCGGTAACTCCCAAACCCATGGCTTTGGCGCTGAGAACCGATTGTCCCCAGGTAGAGCAGATGGTGCGGACGAATTATTCGGCGGATATCATGGTGAAGAAGGGCAGTAATTTTATCCAGGACCATCACCTGGTCTTTGCCGACTCGACTTTCTTCAAGGTCTTTACCGTGCCGATGGTGACCGGGGACCCCGCGACGGCATTGAATGAACCACATTCGATCGTCATCGACGAGAGCGCCGCGAAGCGATATTTTAATAGTACAGACGTTGTCGGAAAGATGCTGGAGCTGGAGAATAAGACCCTCTGTAAGGTGACGGGGGTTATGAAGGATATGCCTCAGCAGTCGCATTTTCATTTCAGCTTTATCCGGCCGTTGCATGACGGCTATAATAATAACGATGAGAATGACTGGCTGAGCAATAATTATATCAGCTATATCCTGGCAAAACCCGGGGTCAGCAGGGATTTTCTCCAGAGCCGTGTCGATGCGACCGTGGACAACTACCTGAGCAAGCAGTTGCAGGACCTGCTGCATACCTCAACCCAGGATATGAAGAAGCAGGGCAATTATTTCAAGTACCATCTTATGCCCTTGCTTGATATACACTTACATTCCAATAAGTCATACGAATTCGAGGCCAATGGCAATATCAACTACGTGACCATTTTTTCCTTTATTGCCCTGCTGATCCTGTTGATTGCCTGTGTCAATTTTATGAACCTGAGCACAGCACGGAGCGCGAACCGCGCCAAGGAGGTAGGGATTCGCAAAGTGGCCGGTAGCACTAAAGGGCATCTTATCCTGCAATTCCTGCTGGAGTCGGTGTTGCTGAGCTTCTTTTCGCTGTTGCTGGCACTGGGCATCGCCTTGCTGTTGCTGCCGATGTTCAATACCCTTGCGGGGAAAGATCTGCATGCCGGAATGCTGTTCTCCGGAAAATTCCTGTCCTTGCTGGTAGCGGTGGTATTTTTGGTGGGTTGCGTCGCCGGCAGCTATCCTGCTTTTTACCTGTCGAGCTTTCAGCCGATACAGGTGCTGAAGGGAAAGATCGCATCCGGTTTCAAAAGCAGCTGGCTGCGGAGCAGCCTCGTCGTTTTCCAGTTCACTATCTCTATCATGCTGATCATCGGGACCCTGGTCATCTACAACCAACTGAAGTATATCCGCGGCAGGGAGTTGGGTTTTAACCGGGAGCAGGTGCTGGTCATCCATGGGGCCTATGAGGCCGGCGACCCCATCAAGACCTTTCGGCAGGAACTGCTTACCCTCTCGGGTGTCGAAGACGCCACGCTGTCCGGCGACCTGCCTTCGTCTGGCGGCGGCTACAGTCAGAACGGCTGGTTCCGGGATGCCTCGTTGGATGCCAAACGGGTGACGGTGATGACTACGCTGTTCGTGGATGAGCATTATATCCCTACTCTCGGCATGAGGATGGTGAAGGGCAGGAATTTCTCCAAAGACTTCCCTACCGACTCGGTGGGCATCATCGTGAATGAATCCGCCGCTGCCGTGCTGGGCATGAAAGACCCGCTGAACGAGAAAATGTACCGGCCGAAGGATAACAACATGACACCTCTCGCTATGCATGTGGTGGGAGTGGTAAAAGATTTTAATTTCGCTTCGATGCATGAGAAGGTGGGACCGCTGATCATGCAACTTGCCGATAACCGGGGGAAGATGGCTGTCCGGCTGCGTCCCGGAATGGCTACCGCCATGGTGCACCAGATCGAGGCCAAGTGGCGGTCTATGGCGCAGGGACTGCCCTTCAGCTATACCTTTATGGACAGCGACTTCAACAACCTGTATCATGCGGAGCAGCAGACGGGACAAGTCTTTATAACGTTTGCCATCTTCGCCATCCTCATCGCCTGTCTGGGTCTCTTCGGACTGGTGACCTATGCTGCGGAACAACGGGTGAAAGAGATAGGCGTTCGTAAGGTGCTGGGCGCAAAAGTGACGGGCATCGTGGCTTTACTGAGCAAAGATTTTACGCGACTGGTGCTGATCTCCGCGCTGATTGCTTTTCCGCTGGCCTGGTGGGGAATGAACCAGTGGCTGCAGAGTTTCGCCTATCGCATCGGGGTCAGCTGGTGGATCTTTGTATTGGCGGGGGCCGCAGCCATGTTGATCGCGCTGCTGACCGTCAGTGTACAGACGGTGCGCGCCGCGTTGGCGAACCCGGTCAAAAGCCTGAGAAGCGAGTAACCTCCTTCAAAATATCATTCACTTCTCAAACTCTTCACCGGATTGGCGACAGCCGCCCGGATGGACTGATAGCTTACGGTAAGGATGGCTATCAATACGGCGAGCCCTCCTGAAAGGGCGAAGACTTCCCATCCGATGTTGATACGATAGCCAAAGCCTTGTAACCATTTGTCCATGGCATACCAGGCTATGGGGGAGGCAATGACAAAGGCCGCCAACACCAGCTTGATGAAATCCTTTGCCAGCAAGGTGGTAATGCCCGCGACGCTGGCCCCTAATACTTTCCGGACCCCTATTTCCTTGATCCTGTTCTCCGCCATATAGGTAGCCAGACCGAAGAGACCCAGACAGGAAATGAAGATGGTGAGACCGGCGAACAAGACGGCCAGTTGTCCGATCCTCTTCTCTTCCTGGAATTTTTTTGCAAAAGACTCATCCGTGAAGATCATTTCAAAGGGATACTGGGGATTGTATTGTTTAAAGACCTTTTCGGCTTTCGCGACATTGGTGGCCACGGAGTTGGCCGGATTGAGTCTGAAATGGATGATCTGGAAAAACTCCCTGGGACCCTGGATCATGATTGGGTTGATCTTACTTTCAAAGGGAGATTCCAGGATGAAGTCTTTTACCACTCCCACCACTTTCCATCGGGTAGATCCGCCGTCGCTTACGATCTGTCCGATGGGATTTTTAAAGTGCATGGCTTTTACTGCTGATTCGTTCAGCAACATCGAACTGGTATCATAGGGATATTCATGGATGTCTATATCACGTCCCTCCAGCAGGGTGACCCCCATCGTTTTTACAAAGTCGGCGTCGGAGCCCATCCGGACAAAATCGGTCTTGGCATCCTCTTCCGTACTGCCTTCCCAGTGAAAGCCCCAGCTGTCGCTCCAGCGGCGGGTGATGGGATTGGCGGACCGGGTAACAGAGGTTGCGGCGCCACTACGGATAAGTTCTTGTTTTATCAGGTCGTAATGTTTGCTGGCATCACCCTGCGTATACGTATAGACCAGGTTATTCCGGTTGTAGCCCACGTCCCGGCTCTCCCCGTATTGAATCTGGCGTTCGATGATCAAGGTGCAAATGATCAGGATGATCGCAAAGCTGAATTGCAGCACCACCAGGACTTTACGAGGGGTCACCAGGGCCGTGTTATTCTTAAAGGTGCCTTTTAATACTTTCGAAGGATTGAAGGCAGAAAGATAAAAAGCCGGATAACTTCCTGCCACCAGGCCCGTAAATACGATAAAGGTCAGAGAGAACAACCAGAAATAAGGGCTGCTGTAATCGATGCTCAACTGTTTGCTCACCAACTGATCGAATCCACCCAGGCTGAGCTGCACCAGCGCCAGCGCGATGATAAAAGCAAGGATGGCCAACAAAATACTTTCTCCGATGAACTGTCCTATCAGGGAACCCCGGTAGGCGCCCACCACTTTACGGATGCCCACTTCCTTGGCTCTCTTCTCACTGCGGGCCGTACTGAGATTCATAAAGTTGATACAAGCTATCAGCAGGATAAAACCGGCAATGACCGCAAAAAGTCGGACCATGGCGATACGTCCGGCCACGAGTTGTCCATTCTCGGACTTCCCATATAAATGCAACCGGCGGACCGGGTAGGCAAAAACCTTCTCCGTCTCCTGGGAGTGGCTGGTAGTGATGTTGATGACCTTTTTATTGAAGGCTTCCAGCGGAGAGCCTGGTTTTAACAGTACATAGGTATTGACGGAATTGTTGCCCCACCACTGGTCATCCCAACCCAGTTTGGTCATAAAGCTCCAGGGCAACAGGTAGTCAAATTCGAATGAAGTATTGGGCGGCAGATCTTTCAGGACTCCTGTCACCGTAAACATGGCGTTGCTGTCGATCCGTACTGTCTTACCCATGGGATCTTCCTTACCAAAAAGGGCTTTGGCAAACTTTTCTGTCAGAACTATATTGCTGGGCCCTTTCAAAGCCTGAACGGCGTTGCCTTTCAAGAGGGGGAAATCGAACATACTAATAAAACCGCTATCCGTAAAGGCGCCCCGGGAGTTAAGGTGCGTTTCACCCACAGTGGTCAGGAAGGTGATGTTGTTAAACCTTGCTACGTCCTCCACTTCGGGATAATCCTTTTTCAGCGTAGTGCCCATGATCTTGGGGGTACTGCCCCAGGCCCATAACTCGCCGCTGAACTTATCCCGGTTGTGCATCATATACAACCGGTCTGCTTTTTTGTAGAACCGGTCATAGCTCATTTCATTTTCTATCCAAAGTAAAATGAGCATGGCGCTGGCCATGCCGATCGCCAGGCCACTGATATTAATAACGGAAAACCCTTTGCTGCGCAAAAGGTTTCTAAAGGCAATTTTGAAATAATTCTTTAGCATGCGCCTTTTTGTTCAAGAAAAATGCCATTCGCATACCTTATTGCCTACCAATCAATTAGGCTGTTTTATCTTTTGCGACTGTCCGTTTTTGATACAGGGAATGTTCCATTTTAAACCAGCATGAATCCCCCAGAAATGGCGAAGGGCCCCATTGAACTGGGTCAAAGGCTGCTGACCATTGGTCAGATAGAGCCGGTCGGTCCCTTTTCCCGTATTCCCGTAGAGGTAATTCGCTGAAAGAAAAAGGTCGAAAAACCGGCTGCAGGTATAACTTCCTTTCAGTCCACCCTCAATATTGTATCCATTGGCATCATCTTCAAAGCTCAGGGGGTGGCTGAAGGTGGGGATCAGGTTCCAATCCGCTTTGCCCCGGAATTTCACCTGGTCGTAGAGCAGGGAAGGTTCTATAGCTCCTCTTTTTCCCACGGCTATGATCGCCCTCACTCCCAGGGTACCTCCTTTGAAGGTAGTTGCATAGGTGCTGCGTAGTTTATTACTGCCCAGGCTGGCATCATCGGATAACAGGAAAAGGGATTGGGTGTGTAGTACATATCCCAGGGACGGGACAATGGATAAGGAGGGGGTCAGGTCAATTTTATAGTCGAGGGTGGTGCGCCAGGCGGCGCTGTTGCCTTTATTGCTATCGAAGGCGCCATAGTAGGAACGACTTGTCCGGTTATCTCCCTGGTAATCCATGTCGGTGACTTTCCCCGAGACGATAAACAGCCTGGAATAAGACGACCGCAAGGAAAAGGACTTCCAGAAATTCCACTCCCCTTCGATGCCGGCAATGGGGCCCGCCAGCTGTTTCCAGATCAATTCCGAATAGATGTTGGGATTATTGCCGTTGATATCCCCTGCGATGGACCAGCGGAAGTCTTCGTGCTGATAACCGGAAAGGAGCGAGAAATGGAGGCGGCTTTTATCCGTCTGCCCATGCAAGTACCCCGACCACAACAGTAAGGCAAGCAAACACCTTTTCATTTTCTGGTTTTCTACCGTTAAATATAAAAAATTAAATTTACTACCAAATCCATAAGATTTGTCTCTATCATCCCAAAATAGTTCTTTATTCAATTATACCGGTCTGTTGCCCAGGCGATGGCTTTACCATCTCCTGTTCTGGATAGCCTATTATGTCCTTGCCGTCCTCATTTCCCTCAGTATTCACCAGATTACCGAAGGACGCTACTACCTGGCGCTGCTCAGCCTTGTTCCACCGGATATGGCCCTGGTCTATTTGAATATTTCGGTCCTCATCCCCACCCTATTGTTCAAAAGAAGGTTGTTCCTGTATTTTCTGTTCCTCGCGATCAGCATTTTTTTGCAATCGGCTTTTGATATCTGGGTGCACCGGTTATATGCTCTTGCGGGCACAGCGGCCTATGCCGGCGTAAAGGACTTCACCGTCCGGAATTTCTCCATCCAGGCGCTGAATGCCATCTACCTGCTGGGACTCACCATGGGGCTGAAGTTTGTAAAAGACCGGATGCTGCAGCAACAGTTGCTGCAGGAAAAGGAAAGACAACACCAGACTACGGAACTGGCCTTCCTCAAATCCCAGCTGCAACCTCATTTCTTCTTCAACACGCTGAATAACCTCTATTCGTTGACGATCCAAAAATCAGACCGGGCTCCTGAAGTCGTGCTGAAGCTGGCAGACCTGATGAGCTATATGCTGTACGAGTCCGGAGCCTCCACGGTAGCCCTGGATAAGGAGATCACCCACCTGGAGAATTATATCGCCATCGAACAGCTTCGTTTTGGCCAGCGGCTCACCCTTTCTTTTGAAAAAGAAGGGCCCACTGAAAAGGTCAGCATCCCTCCCCTGCTGCTGTTCGCCTTTGTGGAGAATAGCTTCAAACATGGGCTACAACAAACGATCGAACGGGGAAAGATCGAAATACTGTTAAAGCTCCGGGAAGATCATCTTTATTTCAGTGTCTGTAATCCCCTGGGGCAAATGGTCACCGGAGAGCAGGGCAATGGCATTGGTCTCAAAAATGTCACCCGAAGACTGGACCTGCTCTATGGATCCCGATATACACTGGATCGGACGTCCGGCGAAGGCCTGTTCAGGATCCATCTAAAAATCCCTCTCTCATGACAGCACTCAAATGTCTTATCGTGGATGACGAGCCACTGGCTATCGACCTGGTGGCCAACTTCCTGGAACGCCTGGATATCAAGGATATCACCCGGTGCGAAAATGGCATCGAAGCATTCCGGCGATTGCAGGAGACCCCTTTCGACCTTCTTTTCCTGGATATTGAAATGCCCGTGCTGGGCGGTCTCGACCTGCTCAAAAGTCTCTCCCACCGGCCAGCTGTCGTCCTCACCACCGCCTACAGGGATTATGCCGTGGAGGGCTTTGAGCTGGAAGTCCTGGACTATCTGGTCAAACCGTTCTCCTTCACCCGCTTCCTGCAGACCATGAAAAAACTAAGCCGGGACGGATCCGTTCCCGCCGACGCCCCCTCCGTTGCCCCTGCCGGAAAAGAATCCCTTTTTCTGAAAGTCGGCCGGGAGCTGGTAAAAGTTACCATCAGGGATATCCGTTATATAGAAAGCAGGAAAGATTATATCCGGGTGTATACGACAAAGGGGGAATGGCTTTGTCATCATTCCCTCACCGACATTACGGCAAAATTGCCCGCTGAAAAATTTTTCCGGGTCCACCGCTCCTATACGGTAGCCCTGGAAAAGGTCGATGGTTTCCGGCATAATAACCTCTATATGCAGGGCAAAACGATCCCCGTGTCCCGGGAGAACCGGCAGGAACTTCGACGCAGGTTGTCGCCCGTCGATGGAAACCGACCGTCCGTCGAATAATCCTTCCTCCGTCGAAGATCCCAAACTTCGTCTCCCTACAACTCCTACATTTAGGAATGAACCGAATAACCACTATCGACTTTGCCAGGGGTGTGGTCATGATCATCATGGCATTGGACCATACCAGGGACCTGCTGTATATTAACTTACAGGACCCCACCAACCTCGCCACCACCACTCCCATCCTGTTCTTTACCCGATGGATCACCCATTTCTGTGCGCCGACCTTTGTTTTCCTCTCGGGGGTATCCGCCTATCTGTCTTTAAAGAACCAGGCTGGTGTCCATGTGGTGGAGGCAGAGAAAGGCAAAACGGGGGCCGGCAAAGCGGATACAGGGGCCCGAAGAGCAGATACGGGAGCCGGCAGGCGGTTCCTCTTAACCCGCGGGATCTGGCTGGTCGTGGTGGAGTTCACGGTAGTGAATGTTGCCCTTTGGGCCGACTTTCATTTCCGGACCCTGATCTTCGAGGTGATAGCCACCATCGGATGCGGGTTTATCATCCTTTCCTTCCTCACACGCGTCCCGCCCGGGACGCTGGGCATCGCAGGGCTGGTGCTCATTTTCGGGCTGGGATTATTTTCGTCGGTGATGCTGCCGAACAAGCCCGTTTTACAATTCATCGGCTCTCTCCTGATGGGGCCAGGGGTTTTTCCATTAGGCCCGAATCGTATGCTGATCATCGCTTATCCCATTCTTCCCTGGCTGGGGATCATGCTGGCCGGGTTTGGCTGCGGCCGTATATTCGAACTTCCGGCTGCCATCCGGAAAAAGATATTCCTTCGGGTAGGCCTGGCCGCCCTGGGTCTCTTCGTTGTCCTCCGTTATTCCAACCTATATGGCAATCCCACCCCCTGGTCGGTGCAGAAAAATGCCCTGTTCACTTTCCTCTCCTTTATCAATTATAGCAAGTACCCCCCTTCTCTTCTGTTCGACCTGGTGACCCTGGGATGCCTGTTGTTGTTGCTGGCAGCTGCGGAAGGGAAGAAAAACAGGTTTATGGAGCTGGCCACCGTTTATGGAAAGACGCCATTGTTCTACTTCCTGATCCATCTGTATGTCATCCATTTCGCGATGTTCATCATGGTCTTTTGTCAGGGTTATCATCCGGCAGACCTGGTGTTCGGTCCTTTCAAATTCGGCAGGCCGGCCGCCGGTTCAGGAATCACGCTGCCCTATGTATATGCGGTGTGGCTGGGAGTGGTGGTCTTGATGTATCCCCTCTGCCGGAGGTATGGAAGCTATAAAAAAAGCCACCCGGAGAAGAGATGGCTACGGTACCTCTAATTGAATTTTATGCTGGCGTCGATAACTTCCATTGCTCTTTTGCTCTCGGTCGAATGTCCTGTGTCGGAGAGCGAGTCCTGGAAGGCCAGGATCCTTGTCTTGCCATCAGGCATTGTTATCTGAAAAAATTCTTGTGTCAGCTTCTGCTGGGCCAGGACGATATTGATCCTTTGCCCGGAAAGCAATTTCCCGCCCATGGTCTTTTCAATGGGTTCAATTTTACAGTTATCAGCCCCGAATTTGTTGACGATCTCCGAAGTAATGGCATCCAGCGGCGTCTTGGGGTCTATTTCAAAGTACAGGATAATAAAGTCATTGCCGGTGAAGGTCCAGTTCTTAAATCCCGGAGATAACGAGAGGGCCACCGACATATGTTTGGGGTAGTTGAAAGAAAGGCTGCCGCTGTTGAACTTTTTATATTCCGGTGTTCGTACTGTAATGACAGGATTACTGAACGAGCCTTTCACCGTCAGCTTCTCTTTTTCCCGCACGGTATATTCCTTTCCGTTGATCGTCAGGATAAGGCTTTGGCCGCTGTCGGGGACATCGGTATTTTTCGTGCTGACTTCCTGGGACCAGGCATTGGAATACAAAAAAAGGAGGATCAGAAAGGGGTTGATGATTTTCATGGTTGAAATATAGTGACAAAATACCTAAATTTCCATATGAAATCGCTGATACTTTGCGGGCTGTTGTTCACTGGCCTCTCCTGCTCCGCCCAGTTAGCGGACAAACTGGATTCTTTCTTCCGGCAACAGCCTGCGGGCGAGCCTGGTATCGCCCTATCGATCGAAAAGAATGGAGCGGTGATTTACCGGAATGCCAAAGGGCTGGCGGAGGTGGCCACGGCGGTTGCCCTGGACAGCCAAAGCAATTTCCGTATGGCCTCTCTGACCAAGCAGTTTACAGCCATGGGCATCCTATTGTTGGAGAAAGATCATCTCCTCTCGCTGGAAGACCCTATCGGCAAATACCTGCCCCAACTGCCTCCCGGGGTTGGCAACCGGGTACGGATCCGTCACCTGCTTACCCATTCCTCCGGGATATTGGATTATGAAGCCCTGATACCGTCCGCGCAAACGAGGCAGGTGCTGGACGCCGACGTACTCCATTTGCTGGAAGGGCATGACTCTTTATATTTCGCCCCCGGGAGCCGGTTCCGCTACAGCAATTCCGGGTTCTGCCTGCTGGCCCTCATTATCGAAAAGGTCACCCATCAGCCTTTCGCCCAAACCATCCGGGAAAAGATCTTCATCCCGCTGCAGATGGATCATTCAGCGATCTATGAAGCAGGGAGGTCTATCCCTCACCGAGCCTTTGGCTATGCAAGGGACAGCACGAAGCGTATCATCTTTTCCGATCAAAGTGTTACCAGCGCCACCAAGGGCGATGGGGGCGTCTATACCTCTTTAGTGGATTATTCCAGATGGACTCGCGCCTTACAGGAAAACCGGTTGCTTCGGCTGGCGCCTATCCTCAAACGGCTTCGGTTCCCCATCGCCGGTACTATGGATAATTATTATGGAGCGGGCTGGTTTATCATAGATGCTGCTCCTGTCGCCCTGTTTCATCCGGGCGGCACCTGCGGCTTCACCAATTTCATCATACAACTGCCGGGGGATGAGTGGAGTATTGTTTATTTCTCCAACCTGGCGGACAACCTCGCTCCTTTCCGGGATATCGTCCGGATCCTGAAGGAAGCCGGAGCCGGCGACTTCTCCAGGGTCTTCGCGCTGATTGACCTTACCCGGTAGCGGGGAGCGCCTTTATTCAGGCTGGCTGAAGACCACGGGCTGGCGGATCCGGTCGCTGACTTTGCGGTGGTGTTCAAAGGCGGGGGTCCAGGCGGGAGACTTTCGTAATGCATCCAGGGCTATCTTATCAAAGGCTGGATAAAAAGGCACTACCACCTCCGCATCTTCTACTTTTCCTTCTTCATTGATGGTAGCTTCCACCACCACGACAGCCTGGTCCCCGTTGGTAAACTTATACTCATCGGGAAAGTATAAGGATTTACCCAGGTATTTACTCCAGGCCTTCAGACCACCGGGGTATTCTGCCCCTTTATCTTTATTTGTCGTGTCGGCAAGGACGGTGCCTTTTTCATCAAAGTATTTCTTATCCACCAGCACGCCCTGCTGGTCGTATATTTCGACGGCGCTGAGCCCTCCTTCCCGATAAAAATATTGCCATTTCCCGTATTTCTTAAACCCGGGGGCATACCGGCCGGCTGCGGAGGGGTTGCCATTGTCAAACCAAAAGACCTCTACCCCGCTGCCATCGGGGTTGTAATTGGCCGAGTCGGAAGGATAACCATTGCGATGCCAGCCCAGCCGGATCCCGATCGGGTTACCCTGGTCATATACGGTAGTGTCTTCTATGGCCCCATTGCTGTAGTAACGAAGCCAGAGCCCCTGTTTCTTCCCATCGCGGTAGGCGCCTATGGATTCGGGGATACGGGTAGGGTGGTAATAGCGGAAATAACCCGAGGGGATCTTGCAGGCGCTGTCCTTATAAAGACCTTCCATCTGCAGGGAAAGGCTGTGCAGGTAATAATCTTTCCGGTGCCAACCGGAGTCTGTCTTCTCCATTAAACTATAGAAACGGGCATTTACAGCGGTGGTATCATGCCAACGGTAGTCGAAATAGCGCTCGATCTTTTGGCAGTATACGGCAGGCATCGCCCAAAGAAAGAGCCATGCGATCAGGAGGGGTCTACTCATGGTGTTATGCTCTACCTGCCAAATTTAGTTTTTATTTATTATTTCTCATAACGTCCCGGGGGGTATTCGGGAGGATGGATGGAGAATCCGCTCCCGGACAAGGTCTTTTAAATTCCTGCTAACGGGGATCCTGAATTTCTCTATGAGGAGATCCTGCCCTTCCAGCCGGGTTACCTTATCCAGGGCGACGATAAAGGATTTATGCACTTTCATGAAATGAGCGGCCGGCAAAAGGCCTTCCATGCTCTTTAAGGTTTGGTAGGCCATCAGCTTCCTGCCGCTGAGGTGGACCATAATATAATTGTCTGCCGCTTCTACAAAGAGCAGTTCGTGCCACGCGACCTTCTCGTGTTTACCATTGCATTTTACAAAAAAATAGTCGGGGACGAGGGGACCTGCCTGCTCCTTCAGTTGATGGAAATCCCTGGCTTTACAGCAGGCCTTCCATAGCCGGGGAAAATCCACGGGTTTGATCAGATAATCCATGACATCCAACTCATACCCTTCCAGGGCGTATTCGGAATAAGCCGTGGTGATGATGACCATGGGAGGATCTTTCATGGATTTGATCAGGTCGAGCCCGCTGAGTCCCGGCATTTCGATGTCCAGCAGGAGGAGATCGGGATGCAGGGTCTCTACCAATTCCAGGGCCTGAAAGGAATTCGCGGCTATGCCTACGATGTGTAAAAAAGCGATGTCTTTACATTCTTCTTCCAATCCTTTTCTTGCCGCAGGCTCATCATCTATTATAATAGTGCGCAGGGGCATCAGCAGGACAGTTTTAAAGTGACTTCATAAAGGCCGGGCCCTGCCTTAACGATCAATTCATACCGGCCGGGGTAAATAAGCTCCAACCTTCTTTTTATGTTCCCCAGGCCGATACCGCCTCCCGGGACGGCCTTGTCAGCGATGGTGTTGCCCGTATGAAGGCGGAAGAAACCGTCTTCGGTATAACAGCTATCGATGACTATGAGGTTGGGCTTATCCGGAAAAGCCGAGACGTGTTTGAAACAATTTTCAACCAGGGGCATTAATAAGAACGGAGCGATGCAGAAGCCCCTCACCTCTTCCAGTCCCGTACAGGTAACCTGATAATTATCATTCAGCCTATCCTGCTGCCATTCGATATAGGTCCGGATAAAGGCCAGCTCCTTCTCTACTTCTACCATCGGTTTGTCGCATTCATACAGCTGGTAGCGCAGCATCTGCGAGAATCGTTGCAGGGCCTCCCTTCCCCCTGCGTTGGAGCGGTCTATTTTATAATAGATCGTATTCAGGGCATTAAAAAGAAAATGGGGATTGATCTGGTGTTTTAGTAATTCCAGCTCCGATAAGGCGGCTTCTTTAAAAAGTTTCTCCAGTTTATTCGAAGCCTGCATCCGGTCGAACGCCAACCGGATGGCCGCTCCGGTGCCTGGTATGAAACATACGAGAAAATAAGAGCCGAAGACCAGGTCCGACCAGAACCAGTAATAAAAATGTTTGGGGGACCGGATAACGTTCTCCTGGTATTGGGAGAGTGAGCTACCGAATAACCTCAGCTGGGACAGGATGATCGCGCTGCCGCCCAAAAAGACAAGCCCTATAAAACAGGTGACAAAATAAGCTGTCCTTTTCCGGTAGAGCAGCCGGGGTAATAATCGTTCGATGGTGATGCCCAGCACCCCCATCGTCACGGATACATCGATGGCGGTCGAACTTAACGCCTGTGGGAAATTCGGTATTCCTCCCAATTTGAACAAACCCCAGAACAAAAAAAAGAGCAAGCCGAAGATCAGGTAGTACAGGCCTCTGCTTCCTATTATCATATCATAAATATAAAACTAGTCTCCCAGAACAGTCCTACCTTTCACCCGGTATTTTCGACACCTGGCGTAAGAGATTTTCCCCGGCCTTTCCCGATCCCTAGTTTTAGGAAAATAAATGTTATGAACAGAAAGAAATTTTTGATGGCCACCACGGGAAGCCTGTCGGGCCTGCTACTGGCCCCGGGTCTGGTAAAAGCCGTCCCCGCCGGCGTCGGCGTCGATCCTGAACCCTATAAGCAGGAGCTGGTAAAAGAATTCGTCATCGCCGGGCATGGCAACCTATCCAAGGTGCAATCCATGCTGAAGGACTATCCCAACCTCCTATACAGTAAATTTGACTGGGGTAATGGCGACTTTGAGGCGGGGATCGAAGGCGCCGGGCATGTGGGGAATAAAGAGATTGCCTCTTTCCTGCTGGATGCCGGCTCCAGGGTCACTTTATTTGTCCTTACCATGCTGGGAAGGACCGACCTGGTGAAGCCGGTCCTGGAAGCCTATCCGAAACTGATCTTTGCCAATGGACCGCATGGGTTCACGTTACTGCACCATGCAAAAGCCGGCGGTAAGGAGGGGGAAGAACTGTACACCTATTTACAGGAGAAAGGGTTGAAAGAAGATTGGGTAAAAATAAAATAGACAAGATGATCGCCGACGTCTCCCTTACGGAAGCCATTCAAAAAGGGGATATGCCCCTGCTGGAAAAATACCTGGCCGATAATCCCCTGCTGGCGGACGGCAGGACGCCCGATGGTGTGTCTCTATTGCTATTCGCTCTCTATTGCCGAAATACCGAAGCGGCGCAGGTCATAAAGAAACATAAGCCGTCCATGGATGCATACGAAGCCGTCTGCTGCGGCGACCTGGAACGAGTGCGGGCACTCATAGACCCTTCTCCCGAGCGGATCAACCAGCCTTCTCCGGATGGATTTTCCCTGCTGGGCTTTGCCTGTTTCTTCGGACAAGTGACTGTCGCCCGGTACCTGGTGGAAAAAGGGGCTGCTATCGATGCCCCTTCGGTCAACTCCTTCAAGGTAGCGCCCATTCACTCCGCCGCTGCTATTTCCAGCTATCCGCTGGTAAAGCTCCTGGTGGAGAAGGGAGCCGATGTCAACGCCCGGCAGCAGGGGAATTTTACCGCCCTGCATGCCGCTGCCGGCCATGGGGTCCCGGAGATCGTGAGGTTGCTCCTGGAGAATGGCGCCGATGCGGGGGCCGTCACGGATGCCGGTGAGACACCCCTATTCCTCGCGGAAAAAAACGGCCACGCCGAAGTAGCTGAATTAATAAGATCTCATGTAAGAGGAGGTGATTGATCCGATAATAGCAGGTCGTTGATCCGGCGCCCTACCGGCCAACCCCAACCGTAGCCAGGTCATCCTCCACCTCGATGCGCTCCGGCCTGGGGCCGGCATAGACCCAGATCATCGCCATCGGCTTCCTGGAATGATTGATGAAATAATGAACCCGTCCTCTTGGCTGAATGGCAGTAGAGAGCCCGGACATCCGGTACCGGCGTCCTTCGACAAAACAGGTGGCTTCACCTTCCACAATGCAAATGGACTCATCAAAGTCATGGAGGTGGGCCGGGAGGCGACCGTCCTGGTAAAACAGGGCATAACCGCCGCTCATGCCTATCCCGGGCAACAGGCTATCATTAAAGTAATCGATAAATTCCGTGTATTTCCCTGAGGAGTAACGCCTGGCCGTTTTGTACCGGGTGATGTGTTCTGTCCCCATTTGCCCGTTGAAGTCATCAGGCACCTGTTGGGTTGCCCTTTGATAGTCTTCCGCCAGGGTGCGTACCGGATTGACGACCGGCATGGCGATATGGAAGACTGCCGGATCATGCGCGGACAGGTTACGCACGCTGTGCACGTTATCACGGGACACGGTGATATTATCGAAGGGGAAAAGGGTATATCCCCGCTGATCTGCTTCCACGCGGGCAGTTCCGCTTATCAGGGTGATCGATTCCCCATGTGGGTGGGAATGAGCGGGTATGGAGGCGCCCGGTGCGAAGGTGACGATGGCCGTAAATAAGTTGACGGCATTCGTAAATTCGCCTACCAGCGCCTCACATGTAACTCCCGGCGCCAGTTCGATGGTGACCCCTTCCCCCCTTTCCGTGATCCTTTCCGGACGGGAAGGCTGCAGGTCCGGGGGTACAGCTGCTGCAACGGTGATATCAACTGCCGCCACATAGGGAGACAGGTCCGGGGTAATGCGGCATTCATGGCCCGCGGCTGCCAGGACCTGTTTCAGGCTTTTCAGCAACAGGGCGGCGTCCAATCCGCAAGCCAGCATCCGGAAGCCCTCTTTCTTTCTCCGTTGCATATCTTCCTCTCCATTCGTAACAATCCCGCAATACCGGCCCGCCCGAATGATCTGTGCTTTCACCTCCTCCATATGGGCATTCACAACGGGGTTGTCCCAATCGCCTGCATATCCTGCGGAGGCGCAATAATCGGCCGGACCAAAAAAGAACAGTTCTGCACCGGGGACTTCCAGCATCGACCCGATATGGTCACCTCCTTTCACGGATTCGATGAGGGGCACGACCAGTACATTTTCATTGGCCTCGCGGATATGCTCTGTGAAACATTGTCCCCAGCCGGTAGCCCGTTCGGCCCCTATACCGCGAACACCCTCCGGCGGGTAGCGGGCGTAAGCCAGGGCTGTTTGCAGGGCTTCGGCCGTTTCCACATGAGGCACGACGACGCCGTCCGCGCCAAGGTCCAGCGCCCGTTTGATCAGCCCTTCCTGTAATTCCGCGATACGCACCAGCACGATGGTGTTGCAACGCACGGCGGCCCGGATATGGGCTACGATCTCCGCCCAGTCAAGATGACCGTGTTCAGCGTCAATGACCACCCAATCCAGGCCCAGGGCTACTGCCATTTCTGTAATGGAAGGCGATTCCAGCGTCACCCATAATCCCATCACCGGCTCTGTAGCTGCCAGTTTTCGTCTAAATGCCCGTAGTGCTGCCGCTTTCATACCCTTAATATTATTTATACGCTTCTTTAATAAGGTCCCTTAGCCTGATCGTCTCGGAAAGGGTATCTGCTTCGTTACAATGCTCCCAGGCCGTCCAGATATATTCAAGGCCTATCCATCCTTCATACCCTGCGGCTTTTAATTTTTCAATGATCTCTTTATAGTCGATGGTGTTATCCGTCATCGACGTCTGCAGCCGGCCTTCTCTGGCGCCCCGCGCATGAAAATGACTGGCATAACGTAGAAAAGGGTCTATTGCTGACTGCGGGTATCCATTGTAGATAAAATGCGTATAGTCGAGGGTGAGGGTCAACCCTGACACCGCATCCAGCAAGGCCTGCATATCCACCGGGTCGGTGAAGGGGCAGCCGATATGCACTTCGACGGAAAAGACGAGGCCGGCTGCGGTCGCTTTTTCCAGGCGCCAGTATAGCT
This sequence comes from Puia sp., assembly GCA_035492545.1. Taxonomy (GTDB): domain Bacteria; phylum Bacteroidota; class Bacteroidia; order Chitinophagales; family Chitinophagaceae; genus Puia. The sequence continues at coordinate 105,641 of DATJJD010000146.1, read as the reverse complement.
CTTCATAACAGCGTACGATCGTCTCTTCTTTTGTCCACTCCGGGAAATGCATGCCCGGCAGGGTGGTAATATGGTCCGCGCCCAGTTCGCCCGCGTAGTCGAGGAGCTGCAGGAATCGCTCCCGGGCATATTGTCTCCTGGCCTGTTGGGGGTGATTGATGGCATAGGCGGAAAGTTTGGTATCCAGTTGCAGGTAAACATCCGTGGCTACCAGGCCCCGGTCTTCCAACAACGTGGACAAGGTGCGCGCCCGCTGCCGTAACTGTCCGAACTCGCTTTCCGCTGTCAGGTGGGAGCGGCCACTGAAAAGGCCGATGTCCACCCCCCCGCAATCCAGCATGGCGATAAGGCTTAGTACTTTATCGTGCGCTAACAGGGGGAAGGTAAAATCCGCGCAGGCAAACCGTAGTTTTTTCATATAGTGGTTCCTCCTTTCCGTGTAGTCCCACCGTTCCATTCAGCCGTGGCAAGATAGCCGCCGTCGATGAGGATACTGGTGCCGGTAATACCATCAGAGTCTTCACAGCTAAGCCAGGCGACGGCCCGGGCGATGTCCTGCGGATAGAGGATCCGGCCGGTGGGAACACGTTGTAGTCGTTCCTGCAGCAGTTCCTCACTACCCACATGTTCTCTTAACAAAGGGGTGTCCGTGATGCCGGGGCAGACGGCATTACACCGGATGCCCTCCGGGGCGTAATCGATAGCGATGGATTTCGTCAGCATCAGCACCGCTCCTTTGGAGGCGATATACCCCGGCGTCCGGGCCTGGCCGACAAAACTGCTGACGGACCCCATGTTGACGATATAACTGCGCTGCTGCTGCCGAAAGAACGGATAGGCATATTTGAAACTGAGAAAAATAGCTTTCAGGTTGATGTCCATCTGCAGGTCCCATTCTTCACTGGTGACGGCGTGCAGGTCTTTGATGATATTGATAGCAGCATTGTTGACTATGATATGCAGACCGCCAAAGCGGGCAGCCGTTTCGGCGATGGACCTTCTGACGTCATTCTCTTTCCCCACATTGCAGGAAGAAAAAGCGGCCACCTCGCCCCTATCCACGATCTGCGCTGCCAGGGCTTTGCCCGCTTCTTCCTGTATATCCGCCAGGGCCACCGCGGCGCCATGATGAGCAAAATGTTCGGCGATGCCGCGGCCGATACCCTGTGCAGCCCCGCTGATCCAAACTACTTTGCCTGCAAATTTCCCTTCCATGGTTGTTCTCGTTTGAGCGATGGATATCATTTAGCGGTGTCGGGCAGCCGCAGCGGCAATTCCAGCCAGGCCAGCCCTACATTACGACGCATGTGACTATCGGCGCCCGGAGGAATCTCTGCGGCGCTGTTGCCGTCATAGAAGATAGCCAGCCTGTTGCCCCTGACGACGACGGACGGCAGCCCGATGATATGCCGGCTCCAGCTGCAATTAGCCGAATCCAGTACGACAGCTTTATTGGCGGGATCCCATTTATCGAGGTCTTTTGTCCAGTATACCCAGACAGCATCGGTATATTCCAGACCGTCGCGGAGCCCTACGTGATTGGTAAAGACAAACCAGGTCTGGTTGGCAGGTTCATAATATACGGAAGAATTCTCCACCTGTTCTTTTTGCGGAAGGAAGGGTGTGGGATCTATTTTCCAGGTGGTGTCGAGATTCTTTGTCCGGGCATAGCTCAGGGTACGCAGGATCACCGGAGTGTCGGTCGATGCTGAAAACAGCATCCGGTATTCGCCGTCGTGGGAGATGACATTGCCGGGGCTGACCGATCCGGCATAATAAGTCCCCGGCGCGGTCCGGAGGGGGGCAATATCATATCTTTTTTCCCAGGGTCCTCCCGGCGCGTCGCTTTCCGCTTTTTCGGCGAGATAGGGAAAGGCGGGAATGTTGTTGGGTGCGGGAGATACATGCGGGGTGCCCAGGTAGAACATATGCCATTTTACCCCGTCATAATACACGCTGCCATAGGACGCGGACCGTGAATCGTCGCTGCCCGGCGCCCCATACTTCAAGACGGGGCCTTTTACCTGCCAATTAACGAGATCCTTGCTGGTGGCCAGACAGGCGAGCCAGCCTTTAGGTCCGGCCCCGTCATAGTGCATATAATAAGTGTCCTTATCCTGGAATACAAAGATATCCCGGGCGCCCAGGTAGTCACTGCTGTCCGGGCCGGCGCCGTATTTCAATACGATGCCTTCGTCTTTGGCATCCAAACGGTATTTTGCGGATGGGCGGCCATCGGCATAGGTTTTTATAGCCGACGCTGCTTTCACCTGCGAGCCGGGTTCGTGCGGCATACCGCAGGAACCCAGGGCCAATATAAGTATACAGAGGGGAAATGTGGATAGCAGTTTTTTCATCATCGCTTTTATTTTTTGAATTATCTGTTTCAAGCTTGTTGAATATATACCACCTTCGTCTGCAGATATTCTTCCAGCCCGTGTTTGCCGTCTGCCCCGCCAATACCGGATTTCCGCCAGCCTGCATGAAAACCCTGAATGGCCTCGAAATTTTCCCTGTTGAAATAGACCTCTCCAAACTTAAGCTCTTTGGTAGCCCGCAGCATGGTGTTGAGGTCATTGGTATACACGGAAGAGGTAAGTCCATATTCGCAATCGTTGGCGAAGGCCAGCGCCTCGTCGAAGTCTTTTACTTTCATGACAGGCAGCACGGGGCCAAAGACCTCCTTTTGCATGATCTCCGCCTTTTGGCTAACCCCTGCCAGGATCGTGGGCTCGTAATAATATCCTCTAGGGAAGGCGGTACTCTTCTTCCCTCCCACTACCACCCGGGCCCCCTCGGAAATGGCCTTCAGCACCATTTTATCGATCTTATCCAATTGTGTCCGGTTGATCTGCGAGCTCATATCGATGCCTTCGTCCTCGGATGCATTCCCTACTTTGACACCTTCCATAGCTTTGATAAGCTTTGCCATAAAGGCATCGTATACGGGAGCCTCCACATAGGCCCTTTCGGCGCAGTTGCATACCTGTCCGCTATAAATGATCCTGGACGCTACTATCGCTGTTACGGCCAGATCGAGATCGGCGTCTTTACAAACGATGGCCGGCGCCTTGCCGCCCAATTCCAGGGAGACCCTGGTAATATTCTTTGCGGCAGCCGCCATTACTTTATGTCCCGACTGTACACTGCCGGTCAGGCTAATGATCCCTACATCCTTGTTGTTGGTCAGCGCCTCGCCGATCTCCTCTCCAAAGCCACAGACAATATTGAGAACGCCTTTCGGAAGGTGGATATCTTTGATGTACCCCGCAAACTCAAGGCAGGTCAACGGGGTCTCTTCGCTTACTTTGATCACGACGGTATTACCGGTCAGTAATGCGGGAGCTACTTTTCTTGCCATTACGAAAAAAGGGAAGTTCCAGGGGCAGATGCCTACCACCACCCCGATGGGGAATTTATGGAGGAAGATCTGTTCTCCCGGGCGGTCGCTGGGGATGATCTCCCCTTCATAAGAGCGGGCAAGGCCGGCATAGTAATCATAATATTCCGCCGTCACATCGATCTCTACCTGGGCCAGGGACATCACTTTGGCCTGCTCTTTCGCTAATGTCTTCGCCAGGGAGACGCGGTGGTTCCTGATCACGGTCGCCATGCCTTTTAGAAAAGAAGCACGGTCCACGGAGGTTCGCCGGGCCCATTCACTTTGTGCTTTCCCGGCCGCTGAAATGGCTTTGTCCGCATCCTCCCGGGTTCCCCGGGGGACCCTTGCCATCAATTCTTCGGTACAGGGGTTGAATACATCGATATATTCCTGTGCGGGGGAGGCTGTCGAAAAAGCCCCATCGATGTATTGCTGATAAGTAGTCACCTTGGCTGTTGGCGTAAGCTGATCGTTAGACATAAAAATGTTTTAAGGTTATACAATTTGTTGGTTTCGACGCCAGGTTTTGACAATATCCGTGTTGACCACATCTTCCGGGAGCTCTCCCCGGGCGATCTGTACCACCTGTCGGCAAACTTTCCGGCCTATCTCGCGGAACAGGTCATGGGTCCAGGCGATGCAATGGGGAGCCGCGATAACATTATCCAGTTTGAATAAGGGGTCCTGCACCGAAGGAGGTTCGACGGCAAATACATCGGTTGCATAACCGGCTATCGATCTTTCCGTCAGGACCCTGATCAACGCCCCTTCATCGATGATGCCGCCCCTTGCCGTATTGATGATAAAAGCCTCTTTCTTCATCAGCGACAGTTCATTTTGACCGATGAGGTTGCGGGTCTCGTCGGTGAGCGGGCAGTTAACGGATATAAAATCCGACTGTTTCATCAGGGTGGTCAGCTCCACCAACTGCAGGCCCGCGGCGGCGGCCTTCTTCTTATCCAGATAGGGATCGAAAGCCAGCGGTGGGTTCATATCAAAAACCCGGATCATTTCTACCAGCTTTCCACCGATGCCCCCGGCGCCGATCAGACCCAGGGTCTTCCCGCGCAATTCGCTTCCCATATAAAGGCTTCGCCGGGACCAGTCGCCACTCCTTACCAGTTTATCTTTTTCGAATATCCGGTGAGAAAGGGCCAGCATCCAGGTAAGGGTTGCCTCTGCCACGGAATAGTTCACGGCTCCCCGGGTGATGGTCACGAGAATATTGGCCTCGCTGCAAGCCTGCAGATCGACCATATCGTATCCTACCCCAAAGCGGCAAATGGCTTTAAGGCCCCGCACGCCTTTAAAACTTTCCGAATTATACACCGGGGTCAGGGAAATGATGGCATCATATCCCTGAAGCATATCCGGAGTTACCGGCGACCGGTGTTCGGGCAGGAATTCATATTCCAGTCCTATCGATTTGTCCAGAATATCCAACCCCATATCCTGATAGGTCAGCTGACCATCCGCCGTCAGAAAATCCCTCGTTAATCCGACCCTGAACATCTTCGTTAATTTAATGGGATGAATAGATAAGCGGGTTCTGTTCGTTGTTGTTCAGCAGGTCGCCCACTTTGAGCTGGCGCAGGTAACTTTCGGGCAGGATGTTAGGCTGCCCATTAAAAACATTCCCGTCCGGCATATAGGCGCAGGTCATAGCCCTCCTGAGACCCGGGGTCATGTTGGCATGTGCGCCATGGATGGTCAATCCATTGTGGAAGGTGCAGCTACCGGCTTTTATAACAGCGGGTACTGCCCTGGTATTTCGGAACTGCGTGTATTGGTTAAAGATCTCTCCGACATTCTTCCCGATCTGGGGAGAATCGAAGGTGGTCTCCTTATAGGATCCCGGAATGAAGAACATACAACCGTTCTCCAGCGTCACGTCATCCAGGGCCACCCAGATGGATAAGGCCCTACGATCGGAGAAGGACCAGAAGGGCGTGTCCAGATGCCAGGAGGTTGGATTGGCCCAGGGGCGTTTGATGAGGGCCTGATCATGCCAGATCCGGATACCTCCGGCGCCGGACAGTTCGGCGGCCATTTTACCGATCCGCTCGTCCAGCATCAGTGCCCGCACTTTGTCGTTGGTCTGCCATAAGTTGAGCAGCTGGTCAAATACGTTCCTGAAATAATCCGCTTCTTTATTGATGCCATCCTCTTCTCCGGTCTTAACGGATTTGCCAGGCATTTTCTGTCCATGTCTTTCCTCTACGGCTTCGTCGACGGCCACTCTCCAAAACGCCAGCTCTTCCCCGTCCAGGAAGTTATCGATGATGACAAAGCCATTCTCTCTATAAAAATTGATTTGTTCACGGGCAAGCTCAGATTTCATAATTATGTAGTTTAATGAATGTATGTCGAAGGGATGAGAGGGGTCGGTATCCAAAGATAATTCTCCGGCCAGGCGATAAAAATGTACAAACCTGCATTTGTTTTGTACTTTCTGATATTTTTGAAGCCGTTATCCCCGCATCGTCATGGTTGAACCTTTATCATTTTAAACAAAGTATTATTGGCTCTACCATCAAAACGAATCAGCCCCATCTCATCAGCCGTATATTTCTTCCCAGGCTGGTCATTAATAAAAAGCTGATAGGTGGCATGAGCTTCCAGGTCTTGTAAAACATGATGCATCGATGCATTGCCGGTTTCTTTCCACTGTCTGTCATCTTTTTCCCATTGAAGAATAGAAAGAGAGCAGGTGGAGGTCCCGGAAATCTTTAAAGAGGCCCGGCTGCTGTTGCCGGAAAAGTATTCGAGTTCGCTCGTGCCGGCATGGACGGCAAAAGGGCGGTGGTCGGTAACGGAAAAATGGTTTACGCTGATCGAATAGTCATTGTTGGACAAGCTGATCGTATAATCCTGCCCCCGCAGCCAGTATTTCAATCGAGTCCCGTCCAGCTCCGGCGTCAGATGGGGCTCCAGGTATAACCGGTTGTACTGGGGACGAATGCCATAGATGTTTCGATAGAGTCCCACTACAGCCATTATATTATTGGACAGGATGTCATCGCCTGCTCCTGTCTGTTGCAATCGGGTATAACGCTGGTGGCCCAGGCCATCGGCCTCGTAGCGGTCGATAACGTTGCGGATGTATTTCAGCGCGATGGCGGGATGCCGCTGGGCATAACAACGGGTACCCAATTCAGCCCAGGACAAAAAAAGATCTCCGTTCTCATAATTCGGGTAAGGGTAATTCACGTTGAGCAGACCGACGCTGTCTTCATAGGGGAAAAAGCAGGAGGGCCAGATAAAGAGTTTTTCTTTTTGCATCAACTCTTCCATCCTGTCCAGGATGGCGTCTTTTCGGTCCTCATCCTCGCATAGACCGTAACCAATGGCCAGGAAGTTGGTCATACAGCCAAGGTTGTTGCCATATACCGAGCCGTCTTTTTCCCGCCAGTGAACGTAGGATTTTGTAACCGGGTCCCAGAAGCCGCCGTCGGTTATATCTTTGTTAAAGGCGGTCTTTAATTTTAATGCCAGCCGTTGGTACTGGCCGGACATCTTTTTATCCCCCAGTAAGCCTTCCAGTTCCGACCAGCGGGTCAGCGCCTTATACATATAGGCGTTGATACTGGACACTTCGTAAGATGCCCATACGACATCCATCCAGTCGGCGCCTTTATTTTCTTTGTAGGTATTTTGGATCACTTCAAAAAGCCCGTTGCCATCAGCGTCCCTTTTGGTCATATACGCCAGGACCTTTTCACAGGCAGGTTTGAACCGGCGCAGCCAGGTGATATCGCCGGTCATATCGAACTGTTCGGCCACGTCGATGGCATAGGCCGGCTGGGCGTCGAGCATATATCCCCACTGGCATTCGTAGAAGCCATTCTTCCGGAAGGTATTGGGCATGGCGTCTGTCGAATCGTGGTGCCAGCGCGGGAGCACTCTCCCGTCAGGCATAATGGCCTCTTTTCTTTCGTAGTCCAGCGCCTGGGAAAACCCATTGATAAAATCGGGGGCATCGATGGCCAGGCCGAAGAGGGCAAGCCAGGGTTCCTGTGTGACGACCCATCCCGTACGCCATCCGTTCGAGCCGTACAGGTATTTATCCACCACGCCGTATCTGCCGATGGTATTGAGCATTTCGTTCACGGAAGATGCTTTTATTCCTTTCAGGTCTCCCCGGGAATATTCACGGTCATAAGAGAGCGCCTGGAGGGTATATTGAATGCTGGTGCCGGGTTGGCGGACAGCTGCAAAAACAGGCTGGCCAGTCTGAAGAAAGCGTCGCAGGCCAACTTTCGTACCGACCGCTGCCGACGACGAAGACTGAGCCACGGAGAGGCTGTTGTCGGGCTGATGATGGAAGGTAGCTGTCCGGAAAGCGGCGGGGTCTTCCTTTGGAGTGACCCGGAAGCAACAGTTGTTGGTCTTGTTCCAGAAGGTCAGGGCGCCGGCCTGCATCCCATAGACATCCCCCGGCCGGTCCAGGAAACGGTTCCAGGCAACGCCCCCATTATCGAGGAGGGCGCCGTCCCAGGTTGTCATGGAGTTGAACTCCCAGCGGGGAAAATCATTCTCATCGATGACAGCATCTTTCCCGTATCGTCTGTCGATCCGCCATTGGATATCTTTTTTACGGATGGTAAAGGTCCATTCTTCTTCGATGGGTAATACTGGTTGTCCGAATCTTATGGGGCCAACGTGAATGGAATTGCCGTCGATCGTCAGTGCCGGGGAGGCGCTGCTGTTCATGGAGGTAAAGGTCTGGTTGCCCGCCCGGATGCCCGAGTACACCTTCTTTCCACTTCCGGTAACCTCCACTCCTTTCACGCGGATATTTTCCAGGCTGCAACCTCCTGCATAATTAAGGCGCAGTATTAAACTCCCGCTGCTGTCCGACAACGTTAGGGTTCTATTTTCTTTATCCAGGAGGATCGTGGACCGTTGGTCCTGAGCAGTAAAATTCCATCTGCCCGGCCGCACGGCAAACAGGAAATATTGATCATCGACACCGGTAAATCTCACGGATGGGTTGTCGCCGATGGGCTTACCGTTTTTCATGACTGACATCCCGTTGACGGATATAACCGGGGCATCAAGTCCCTGACGAGGAACGCCAACAGTAGCGGTCGTATGGATGGGAACGGTGACGCTCAACCGCACCCTGCCTTCTTCTTCCCTTTTATAATCCACGCTGATCTTTCCTTTTATGGTGGGGACGATGCTATGGATCTCCTGTAAGCCGCCTGGTTGGGGAAGAATATGAAAGGTGGCATAGGCAGGCGCTTCCGGGCCGATGCCGGCTACATATTGACTCAGCAGTGTCAGGGGGCCACCGGCCCAGCCGTGATTGTAGGAACCACCGCCATATCCCTCCGAGCCGATGCCCCATCCCTCCCAGAGGGTGCTCAGCTTGCTGTCCACCATGTTGGCATATCTTTTCTTCATCCTTTCCAGCCCCGCCCTCGCATCGTGCATGATAAAAAAGGATTCCAGGATATATTTTTCCATGTACGGGCTGGCGTGGAACTCCGTCCGTAATACTTTTTTGATCGCTGAGAACTTCGTGCTATCAGCCAGACCCGCTACCACCGCCAACCCGTTACCCCGGTCGTCGATGACGCCTTTGTTTTCCGGGCTACGGTAGGCGCTGTCCTTCCATAAATTCTTATTGTAATTTTCTTCGATCGACCGGTACCGGGCCTCATAGATCTTGCGTCCTTCCTCGTCTTTTGTCAGCTCCGCCATCCGGCTGGCGGCATCCAGGGCCATATAATACCAGGCGTTGTCGATGACGGGCGCATCGATGTCATCCCCCCAGTCCAGCCAATCCCATCCGCCCGGTCGATGTACGACCAGGCCATCCTTACCCATCTCCCATAACAGCACGTATTTCTTTACGGAAGGATATACATACCGGATCAGGGCCGTGTCGCCGGTGTAGCGGTAATAATTCCAGAAACCATAGCGGCCGATGCTGGCCAGCATTTGAGCCGGCAACTCCTTGTCCCAGGGACCGGAGGGAACGGGCGAATATAGGACACCGTCAGGTTTTTGCCAGTCCACCAGGTTATGGATGGCTTTTTGAATAGCCAGGAACCCGTTGTGATCACAGGAATAGAAGATCTCTCCCATCAGGATCACCGCGTCTCCCCACCACTGCGCCCGCTCCCTGTCAGGATCCTGGATAGCGTCCCGCAGGTTGACGTTGAGGGTATTGAAGGACTTCTGCCAAAGGGTATTATAAAATGGGTTGTCACAGGAGAACTCCCCGATGCGCTCCGTGTTAAACCGGGTCTCGCGGTATTTCAGCGCCAGAACCTTTACCCCCGCCGGAATGCGGTATAATACTTCGTGCCCATTCATATAGCCAAAGGTTTCGAATTCCTGTATCCCTTCTTTGGTAATATATTCGGCGCGGACATTGTACTCGCTACCTCCTTTGTAATTATCCGTCCGCATATCTATCTTCAGCCCTGCGTGAGCGGCTATCTTCAGGTAAGGTGTGATGGTGATATTTTTTGGCAGTTGGGCAACGATGAGTTTACCTCCGTTAAGCTCCCCTGTATCGGGTTGGGGTTGAGACTCGCTGACATAATCGAGGAGACCTGAATCTTTCCAGAATGGGATTGGTCTTACGGCTAAGTTATTCCAGGGGGCGAGGGGCGGAAGGCCGTATTCCGTAACAGGCATCCATGTCCGGTCATCGAAGCCCGGCTGGTTCCAGCGAGGAAGATCATGCCGGGCATCAAAATAAACATTGTATTCCGGCAGGCGAAAATTCGGAAGGATGCCCCCTGTATTTCCAAAAGCCGGGTGCCGGATAGCTTTCCAGGTGGCATCGGAACTTATTTTTTTATTCCCCAGGTCAGCCTCGAACAGCAGTGCCGGTTTTCCGCTGCTCTTATGATCGAAGCCATCTCTTCCCCAATACCAGGCCAGGATGGCGATGGTATTTTTCCCCTTTTCCAGGTAAGGGGCCAGATCCAGTTCATCGTAATAGGTATCGCGGGGATTGGGACCTCTTTTTAGCTGACCTTCGAATACCACCATTTTCCCATTCACCCAGAGCCAGTATTTTGAATCGGTGGCAATGCCTGTGCGGGCCCTTTTGGGGAGCGCATCGATAAAAAATTCCTTCCGGTACACCGTCCATAGATTCGTGTCCTTTTCCGCAGCCGGAATACCGATCCATTTAGCTTCCCATAACCGGTCTCCGGATTGACTTGTCTGACTAAAACAGGAAAGGCCTCCCAGGAGGATCGTAAAGATGGTTAAGGACCTGAATAAATAAGTCATGGCATGGCTTTTAAAAAACTTCTTTGATAATGGTGACCGGTCCCAGCAATCCGGATTCCAATAAGGGGGAGTCCTTGTTATAGGGATCATAGGTGGTAAAAGCAAATCGCCCGCTGGTGCGCGGCTCTCCTTTCAGGAGCCATTCGGGGAATTTATCATTTTTTATACCATCCTGCGGCAACTGATCGTCCCCGATGAGACGATTGGGCCATAAGTTAGCTACGGAGATCTCCAACAGGTTGTCTTTTAGTTTGACCAAACCCGTGATGTCCACTTTCCAGGGGGCAGTCCATACGACGCCCAGGTCCTGTCCGTTGAAGATCACCCGGGCCATATTCTTCACTTTACCCAGATCGAGATAGAGCCGGTGGTTCTTATCCGTGTCAGTCGCAGCGGGTCCATCGAAGTGCTGACGGTAAACGGCAATTCCTGAATAGTATTTGATGCCTTTATCGGCATTCGAGGTCCAGTCTGTTAAAGAGTCGAAGGTCACCGACGCCGGCCCACCCCATTTGGGATCAAAGGATACGGTCCAGGTTTTATCCAGGGTGGCCAGTTTCGTCCTCTCCGGGAAATTTTTCTTTATATCCGGGGAGGTCTTTGTGCTTTTAGAAAATACGATGAAGTAACTCTGGTAAGCATCGAATAACAACGGCAGGGTCGTGCGCCCGTCGCCGGTGGAAAACTCCCCCAGCATCCGGGTCTTGCCCGTTAAGGGGTCCCATAGTTCGGGAGCTCCCTGATCGGTATTGAAGATACAGGTGGTTTGCAGCGATTGGCCGGTACGGTTGGATACGAAATAGAGGTCCCAATCTTTCGATGTCCGGTGTGTATAACGGAGGGATGCGGCCGCTTCGAAATCTTTTTTTACCCCCATGTCATGGAGTAAACCCGCTGTCAGGTCATAATCCGGGTAGAGGGTGTTGTTATTGGGGGGGGCGAGGGGACTTCCCCAGATCATTTTCCCTTTGCCATATGGGTGTTGGGACGGGGTCATGGGAATGTCCGTACCTCCCCAGAGCTGGCTGGCCAGTTCCTTCACCTTTTGATCGCACCCGGGATAACCGGTCAGACTGGCCGACCGTATGGGCGGCGTGCCTACCACGATAGCGCCTGCATCCACCAGAGACCTGATCTTTTCCAGCAGGTCGGGGGTCATGGCCACGACGGCGGGTAACACCAACAACCGGTAAGTGGCTCCTCCCGGAAATACGATCCGGTTATTTTCCACGCGGGCCCGGTAGAGTTGCCCGGGGGAACAGCCGTCGAAATTATATGCTTTCCGGTCAGGGATCACCGGATCTCCGTCCATGGCCGAAGGAGGCGGCAGGAATACCTGGGGGGCCCCTTCCGGTGTCAGGTACAGGATATCGGCGACCGTGCGGCCTTGCTGTAAGAGGTACTGACAACGGGATACATAACGGTGATAACCATCCGCCATCGGCCACCAGGTCTGCATCCGGTCCCAATGCACTCCATAGGGTCCCATGTTCATACCGGGTCGTAAGGAGTCGTCGAAGGGCTTGTGTTCGAAGGTGTGGTAGAAGAAGCGATTGACGCCGGCGGCAAAGGCCCAGTCGTTCTGGTCTTTCATTTTTTCGGGATATTGTTTCCAGGCCTCTGTGCCTTCTGCCGTAAAGGCTTCGGCCTGTACGACGGGGACGCCCATGGTATGGGCCAGGGAGGTGGCTTCGATGATGCTAAAGGCGGTATGAAAGCCATATCCTTTGCTCCAGAACTCACCCATGGGGATATCCGCCACCAGTCCCAGTTCCAGATCGGCGGTGGGGTTGAGATCATAGGGCTCGATGGATAAGCCCAGGCCAAGATGGTGGGCATATTTTTTTACCTGTTCGGCATGGTACGCTATCACCAGCTCCTGGCTGGTCTGCCGCAGGTCCCATAGGAACCGTTCGCTTATTTCGCGATTGCCTACAATCCTGCCCGCATAGACGGGATAGAAAGGCAGAGGATCATAACCCCTGCGCTGCTTAAACTCTTCTCTGAACCGGGCCGTCCAGTTCTGTGCCCCCATCTCCCAGCTATCCATGTGCAGCATCTTCAAACCTCCGGTGGAATCTTTATGCAGCATGGCGCCGGATTGAAGGATCTTGCCTACATAGGCTTCCAGGTGCCGGTCCAGGGCGACGGTATCGAACTTATCGGATTCAAAACCCAATCCCTGGTTGGGGGCAGGCCGGGTGACGGCGCCATTGTTGCGGCTGCCGAACCGCATGATGGTCCAGTTGCCCGGGGGTACGGTCCAGTTCAAGGTGCCATCGGGCTGAAGCTTATCGGTAAGATCAATTATTTTATCGGTTGGAATATCGGCAGCGGGCGAATCGGCATACGTACTGAAAGAGGGGATGGAGGGGGCAACCCCTTGTTTGGAGCTATATGGCTCGCGGTAGTAAAGCGCCTTCTCATCGATGCTGTCTATTTTCCCGGACCAGGTGGGAGTGGGAAAAGCCAGAACCGCCACATCTTTGTAAAAATCATTCCACTTCTTTTTTAGTTCGGGACTCAGGGATCCTTCCCCGAAATAGGGCCGTTTAGGTTGGGGTAATGGCAAGGTGATGGGGCCTTTGTCTGTACCGGATACTTGCAGGGAGCTGGCAACCAGGTGCTGCATCGACTCTTCGGGGGCGACCCAGGGTCCTCCGCTTCCCGTCCAGCCGGGTCCTATTCCCAGGGTCATGCGGATGCCCAATCGTTCGCATTCACTCACTGCGTGTTTGAACAACTCCTGCCATTGGGCGCTTAAGAAGTCGACAGGCCCCTGAGGAACGCCTACGTTGACTTCCAGGAAGAGGACCTGGCCGATGCCGGCCCTTTTCATGGATTCCAGGTCTTTGGTCATACCCGTTGCCGACATATTACCATCCATGAAATACCAATAGACGCCCGGCCTGGCGGAATCAGGGGGATTCAAAAAACCTTCTTTCAGGGCACTCATGTCGGATGGGGCCGGGGGCTGACTACAACCGTAAAAAAGAAGAGTAGCCGCCAAAAACAAAATAGGTAGATAGCAAGGTCTCATGTATGATTATTTCTTTTGATCGAATGAAGTCGTCCACTCATAGGTCCCCGAGCCGATCTCATAGACGGCCGGGTCCTGGTCCACTCCCTTAGGAAAGTACAGGGTAGCCGTCGTATTGGCGGGGATAGTGACCTTCCAGTGAAACTGCCCGTTGTCCACTTTCCAATCACTTGTTATCTGCCCATATAATGATGTAAAGGAAGCGTTGACCCATTTCAGGTCTCCTGCCGGTTGGGGCCGCATGATAATATTTTTGAATCCGGGACGGCTGCTGTCATAAGCGATGCCGCCCAGGGTCTGGTACATCCAGGCACCCAGGTAGCCGGCCAGGATCGTCTGGCTTTGACCATTCATGCCGGGGTCGCGGGTGTCCCGGTCCCATCGTTCCCAGATGGAGGTACCGCCCTTGCTCACCATATATCCCCAGCTGGGACGGGTGGTCTGCGTGAGAATGGTGTAAGCCGCATCGGTATGTCCCACGGAGGTGAGGACCTGCATGAGCCATTTCAGCCCGGGGCATCCGACGGTAAGATGTCCGTTGTTGGTGATCATAATATCGTGTACGAGGTTGTCGATGACGGGCTGACGATCTTGTGCCGGGACGAGGTCAAAAGCTAAAGGTAATACATAAGAAGTTTGGGTCCCGCTGAGAAAGGTATGTTTGCCTGCGTCAAAAAATGTCCGGAGAAAGGCCGCCTCCACTTTTTTTGCCGCGTTGTTAAAGTAGGCGGCATCTTCGGATTTCCCCAGGAAAGCGGCCGTTCGTTCCACCGTCTTATAATCGAAGTACAGGTAGGCGGTGGATAAGAGTTCGCGGGGAGTCCCGCCGTTATCAGAGGTCTTTTTATCCATGCTGTAGGCGTCCACCCAATCGGAGTAACTGCCTTTACGGTAGATGTAATCGGAGTCGTTGTTCTTTTCCAGAAATAGCGCCCAACGCCGCATCGTGGGGTAATTCTCTGCCAGTACCTGGCGGTCCCCATACATATAATAACAGGACCAGGGGGTTGAGGTGATGACGGCGGGCCAGCACGGGTCTTTGGTCTCCCAGAGCCAGAGCGAGCCGGCTTCTGAGATCAGTCCATCGGGCCGCTGGCTGTACCTGGTCTCCTCCAGGAAATTATGGTAGAAGGCAGCCACGTTGAACATATATCCTTCGGTCTCGGAAGTTTTTTCGCTGACGCTGAGCCAGGCCTGTCGTTCGTCACGATCCGGATCTACGGGAACGCCCCGTTCCTGCATGCGCACGCTTCTCAGCGTGTTGGCGTAGATCTTATTGACAAGGTCGTTGGAGCAGGTGAAGGCGCCCGTTACCTCCAGGTCCGACTGTACGGCCAGCAAGGTCAGGTCTTCTTTTTTGGGCACACCGGGCCAGCCCGTGATTTCGGCATAGCGGGTTCCCTGCCCTCTGAACCGGGGCGACCAGGTCTCTACGCCTTTTCCTTTGAGGGTATAGCTATCGGCGGATAGCGCACTGCGGTTAGGCGCCATATTGAGGTTGCCGGTGGAGTCGAGGTCGAAGGCGGTCCGGAGGAGGATCTTTGTGCCCTTCGGTCCTTTGACCTTTATCCGGCACATGCCGTACAGGTTCTGGCCGAAGTCGGCTACATAGACACCAGGGCGGGGTTGATAGAGGGAGACGGGGCTCAACTCTTCAACGACCCGCATCGGCTCCTGCATTTGTGCGATGAGCCTGCCTTTGGGGGCCGATACCATTTGTACGGGCAACCAGCGGGAGTCGTCGAATCCCGCCTTGTCCCAGCCTTCCTGTTCCATGGTGGCATCATACTCTTCTCCGTCAAATTCGCTGTTGGCGCGGATGGGTCCCTGGTCGGTGATGCGCCAGTTCTCATCGCTTACGATAAGCTCCCCCGTTCCGTCGGCATACCGGACCTGCATCTGCAGCAACAGCTTTGGGAAACCGAAGCTGGGTGTGGTAACGGGGAGGAGGATGCGGGGAGAGAAGAAGCGGCCGTTGCCCAGGATGACGCCCAGGGCATTATTTCCCGGGTGCAGGAATTTTGTTACGTCGAAGGTCGTGTACAAGACCCGTTTGTCATAGTTGGAGGTGGCAGGGTCCATGATACGATGGTCCACCTTTACGCCATTGAGATAAAGTTCGGAATAGCCAAGACCGGAAAGAAAGACCGTCGCACCTATAACAGGTTTGCGGATCCGGAAGCCCCGGCGAACCAAACGCGCCGGCAGCCTGCGGTGATCGTCAGCAGGACTGGTGTACGCCACATCGAGGCCGATCCACCTGGCTTTCCAATCTTCGGGGGCCAGCAGGCCCATTTGCCAGCTGCCCACGTCGCTCCACGGGGACGTATGTCCTTTATTATCCCATACCCGTACCTGCCAATAATATTGCTGAGCCGATTGCAGGGGTTCACCTCCGTAGGTGAGGTGTAAAGATTCTCCGGAAGCTATCTTGCCCGTCTGCCAAACCAGCTTGTCGTTGCGGGACAGCGCCGCGGCATTCTTTCCCACGCGGATCTCATAAGCCCGCTGAAGCACTTCCTTTTCTTTGCTGTCGAGCTGCCAGGACAGCCGGGGTTGTGTGGCATCGATTCCAATGGGGTTTTTTAAGAACTCCACCCGCAAGCCTTGTACTTTAAGCTGGCCCTGTACCGATAGACAGACGGCAAACAAACATTCAAGCAGAAAGATCTTTTTCATGCTGGCAAGTTAAAGGGGATGGGCCATGCCGCCTATTCAGGAAGTTAGCATGACCCATCCATATTCAAGGGATGGTACCGGAAGGTCTCCTTCCGGTCGCGACGCACAATGGATGAGGTTGGCATGCGACATATTTCGATTGGAAGCGTGCCAACCTCATCAATAGCCGGGGTTCTGGACTAGTTTCGTATTTATCTGCAGTTCCCGGGAGGCGACGGGGTAGATCAATCTTTCCTGGGTTACATTAAAGGTAGTAGGCAGCAACCAGCCGTACAGTGATTTCATGGTAACGCCTTTCGCCGTCAATACGGGAATGGCCTGCCCGATACGGATAAGATCGGTCCACCGATGGTTTTCAAAGGCCAGCTCATGCCGCATTTCCCTGGCGACGTTGTCGGCCGTTGCCGTCGCCAGCGGCGCCAGCCCAGCCCTTGCTCTCACCTGGTTCAGGTAGGGCAGGGCGTCCCCGGCTTTGTTCTCATCGACCAGGCATTCCGCCAATAACAGCAAGGCGCCGGAATAGCGAAAGATGGGGAAGTCATCCGGGGTATTCCAATCTATCGTATAAGGCGGGTGGAAATATTTCTTTATCATGTAAAAGAAAGTCTGTCCGGGTGTTGGCGTATAACCGACGGCGCTCTTCAGACTGCTGATGGTAAAATCTTCCACGCCGCTGATGGTTCCTTCCACCACGGCCACGGAAGCGTCCAGCCTCTTGTCTCCTGCCTCGTAGGAAGACACCATTTCCTGGGTGGGAACATTCCATCCGGAGAAGATATCCATAACGCCGGTGTGGTAGCCCATGATGGCTTCGGAGTTCGTCGCTTTGGGCATAAACTGCCAGGCAAAATTACTTTGCTGTCCGCTGACGAGATCCGACATGTACTGAACTTCGAAGATGGATTCCTGGTTGTTCTTGTTAGCAGGGTCAAAGACGCTGGCATAATTAGGCAGCAGCGTATAATGCATTTTCGTAACGTCGATCAGCTGCGCTTCGGCGCTGGCGTAATCCTTTGTCGGCTCCGACATGTAGGCATAGGCCAATAAAACCTTGGCGGCGCCCTGGCTGGCCCGGCCCGATTGGGGGAAGGACGTCACTACCGGAAGTTTGGGAATGGCGGCGGTGAGGTCGGTGATGATCTGTTTGTACACTTCATCCACCGTATTCCTGGGCTGGAAGGCATCGCTGGCGTTGACGATCTCTTTCAACTGCAAAGGGACTCCTCCATAATGCGTCGCCAGGTCATAATAGTAGAACGCCCTGAGGAATAAGGATTCTCCTGAAATGGTGTCCTTTGCTCCCTGGGATAAGGTCGTATTCTTGTCGAGCTGATCCAGGATGGTGTTGACCCTGGAAATCCCCTGGTAAGCCGCTGTCCAGCGGTCGCCCGGTGAATTGGGCACGGCGGTGGACAGTGCATCGTCCGTAAATTCTGCATACCCTTCCTGGGATGACAGCCCTCTGTTGGCAAAGTAGATGGTGAAAAAAGTGTTATCCGATCTCATCTCATCCTGGTAGATCGCTGCGTTCACGGTAACACGCATGGGCGTATAGGCTGCATTCAGCGCCTGTTGAAACTGACTTTGGTCTTTATAGAAGGAGGCAGAGCTGAGAGAGGTGGTAGGCGTCAGTTCGAGATAGTTCTTTTTACAGGAAGCTATACTGAGGGCCGTCGCCACAATGCTATATAATAGTATATTTTTCATATCAATTATTTAAGAAAGTCCGGAAAAATTATTTTCTAAAATCTTACGTTTAACCCCATAGTGTATACTCTCGCGATGGGGAAAGCGGTAAAATCACGTCCCAGGCTCAGGCCGTTCAATCCATCCAGGCCTATTTCCGGATTCATGCCAGGGTATTTGGTGAACATAAAAGGATTTTGGGTGCTGAAATATACCCGGGCGCCTTTAAAGATCTGGTTCTTGGGTACCGGTAAGGTGTAGCCCAGGGTAATGTTCTTGACAGCCAGGTAGGTGCCGCTGAAAACCTGCCGGGTGGTGAAGTTGCGGAAATCTATCGTGGTTCCAGACCTTGTCCGGGGGTAGATGCCATCGCCTGGATTAGCCAATGACCTCCATCTCCTGGCCACTCCTTTTCTTACGTTAAATACGCCGTCAAGATTTTCCGTGGACTGGAAGGCATCGTCCGCGATGTCGTTGCCTACGGAGCCGGCTATTACGATGCTGAGGTCAAAGTCTTTATAGGTCAGGTTGTTGGTCATCCCATAAATAAAATCCGGGTTGGGATTGCCGATCCAGGTCCTGTCATTTTCATCGATGATGCCATCGGGTTTACCATTGGGGCCTCCCACGTCTTTAAACCTGGCCGTTCCGACCATGGCGGCAGCATCGTGTGGCTGGGTGTCGAATTCTTCCTGGGTCATGTATACCCCAGTGTTGATGAAACCATAGAACATGCCAATGGGGTGTCCCACGGCGGTGCGGTTATCATCCCAATAGTCCTGGTAACCGCCGATGGGGGCATTGCTGGTCCCCAGTTTCTTTACAATATTGCGGTTGAAGGAAATATTAAAGCTGGTGCTCCAGGTAAAATTCTTCCCGACAAAATTTTTGCTCTCGATGGCGAACTCATGCCCCCAGAAATCAAACCGGCCGATGTTGGAAGTGACGGTGCTAAAACCCGATTGAACGGGGATATCGATCCCGTACAACAAACCGTCCGTTTTTTTCCAGTAGTAGTCATACGTGAAACTCAGCCGGTTATTGAAGAGGGCCAGATCCAAACCGATATCATATCCGGAGGTGGTCTCCCAGGTCAGGTTGGCATTCCCAATGCCGTTGAGGGAACTGCCGGAAGCAAGGCTGTTGTTGAACACATAATTTGTCTGCTGAACGCCCGCCAGGTAGGTATAGTCCCCTATATTGTTATTTCCCACCTTTCCGTAGCTGGCCCTCAGTTTCAGGAAGCTAAGGTCCTTGATGTTCTTCATGAAATTCTCATCGGAGACGACCCAGCCTGCGGAAACGGAGGGGAAGTTACCGTATTTGTTATTGGAACCGAATTTCGAGGAGCCGTCCCTTCTGAAAGCGACAGACAGTAAATACTTATTGTCAAAATCATAGTTCAAACGGCCGATATAGGAGATGAGGCTGAAATTACTATCCGAGACATTGCCGATCCGGGTGGCCGCTACATTCAGCCACTGGACGTTGTTGTCCGGGAACTGGCTTCCGTTGATGCCGCTGCCTTCCGCACCGACCTTCTGCGTAGTATAACCGACAAAGGCTTCGATGTTGTGTTTCCCGGCGATGGTCTTTTTATACGTCAGCGTATTCTCCGAGAGCCAGGAGAGGAAGGTGCCGGTGTTATAGCTGGCGGAGGCGGAGGCGGCGGGAGTGGTGCCACCCAGGATATCCGATGGGCTAAATTCCCGGTAGGTCGTATAGTCGGTATTGACGTTGATGCTGGTCTTAAATTGCAGTCCGTCAAGGATCTTATAGGTTGCATAGGCATTGCCGATCAGGGTAAGGTCATTCAGGCGGTGGACCCCCTTCTTCAATACCTGGTAGTAGTTCGGAGTAGAGAACATACCGGGAGGAGCAAAACCAATGGGATAGGTACCGTCCGGGTTTTTATAATTCAGCGTGGGATCCGTCAGGTAGGCAACCTGGATGATGTTACGTCCGCCGCCCAGGTTGGGAGTGATATTACTTTGCCGGTAAGTCACCCCCAGGTTGAGACCGATGGTCAACCGGTCCGTTGCCGTATATATGTTGTTGCTTCTCGCGTTGAACCGGCTGGCCCACTGGTTGATCATCACCCCGTCCTGTTTGTTGTAGTTGAGGTTGATGACGGATTTCAGGTCCTTGGTGCCATTGGAAATATTCAGGTTGTAGTTCTGGGTGGGCGCCTTCCTCAATAAGACATCGAACCAGTTGGTGCCGGAGTTGGGGCCATATTGAGAAGGATTCTGATATTGTACCGGTACGCCTCCCGTATAACCTTCATAGGTAGCCGCGTCTTCATAGTATTCTTTTTTAAATTCGGCGAATTCGGGGGCGTTCATCAGGTCGGGTCTTCCTCTTTTAGAGACTGACTGTACGCCGACATAGGAGCTGAATGTGATGTTTTTCTGGCCTGCCTTGGCCTGTTTGGTGGTGACGAGCAGCACGCCATTGGCAGCCCGGGAGCCATACAGGGAGGAGGCGCTGGCATCCTTGAGCACGCTGACCGATTCGATCTCATCGGGGCTTAAAGTCTGAAGCCCGCTCTCCGTTGGGAATCCGTCAATAACAACGAGGGGGTTGTTACCCGCGTTGATGGACGCCGCGCCCCGGATACGAATGGAGGTCTCTGCGCCAGGCTGCCCGGTCGTTTGATTGATCTGTACACCGGAGAACTTACCCTGCATCTTCTGACCGATGTCGGCAACGGGCATATCTTTGACTTCGGTAGCATTCAGTTGGGCGATGGAGCCGGTGATGTCCCGCTTCTTTTGCGTGCCGTAGCTGACCACCACCACTTCTCCTAATGTTGAGGTAGTGGTAACCATCTGGATGGTGACGGGGTTTTCATCCCTGACTTGTACCTGGTTGTCTTTATATCCGACGAATGAAAAGACGAGGGTGGCGCCCCTGGGGGCCTGCAGGGTATACTTACCCTCTGCATCCGTGACTGTTCCCGCGGAGCTGCCTCTTACGTTGACGGATACGCCCGCCAGCGGAACATTATTTTCGGAAATAACTGTTCCCTTAAGGATGATTTTTTGTTGAGCGAGGGAAGAAAGAGAAGTGCTGATCAGCAGTAGAAAGAATGACAGCAACTTTGTTCTTTGCAAGAACCATGCAATCTTTTTTTTGAACATAGCAAGCAGTTTTAGTTTTAAGAATTTATTAGAAACAACTTCGTTAAGAGTTGAATCGCATACAATGTTAGAAACGATATTTTGTCTGGCTATCCTGACCTATCCTGTCATTCAAGAGAAATCAGGTTGCCAGTTCTGCTAAAATTTTTTTTCGGAGAGATGATGAAAAGGGAAAAGAAAAGGGGAATCGCTTCAAAAAAGTAAATTATTTTTTTTAGCATGGCGAGCAATTTTTGTTGAAAAAAAATATTTAAAACCGAGATAAGGATACCCGTTAGATATTCGGGCTGGTTTAATGATAGACAATCGTAAAAAAAGGGGTGACATGCGAATAACGGCGTCGGTCATTCGCTAAACGGATATACACCAGGTCTTTCAAAGGTAATGGTGCAACGCAGCGATAAGCATGTAAAAAATGATCTTCCTTTTGTACTTTTTGACATTTCGGAAAAATGTCTGTCCTTCGGACAACGAACCTTCGGTTCGTTCAGCAGGATGGAGCAGGATAGTTGGGCATGGCTAGGATGCAAGGTGCCGGTCGAAACCGCCAGCGACCAGCCGTTCATAGGCCTGCCATACGTCGGCGGGAATCTCCTGGAAGATCTGGAAACCTTTGTCGGGGTAGATCCTGATCCGCTGCAGGTCTCCCACCATGCTATTGATGACCTTTTCCAGGGGAAGGTCCGGGGTGGGATATTCTTCAAAGCTCATTTGCGGGGAGGTGACGATGAGTCGCTTCTCCGGCCAGTGTTTGGCAAAGGTAGCGTAGCTCCTTCTTTCCATATAGGGCTTCTGCACCAGTAAAAAGCTCCCGGGGTCCAGGCCTTTCTCTTTCAGCAGTCGTTGGGTGAAGAGGATATTCTCGCCCGTGTTGGTGGATTGGTTCTCTAAAAAAATTGCTTCTGCCGGCACTCCTTTGTCCAGGGCGATGCGGGCGAACTGATCTGCTTCCGGAACTGTCCAGGCTTTCGAAGTCAGTACTCCCAATCCTCCTGAGAGGATGAGGATCGGGGCCCAACCCTGCAAATAAAGCTCGGCGGCCCTTTCGGCAACCCGCAGGTCGTAACTGCCCAGCGCGAGGATACAGTCGGATTTTTCAGGGACCTGGTTCATGTGATGATAATCCCACAGTTTCTTTGCGTCCAGGAGTACTTCTTTGGTGATCATAAGGCTAAAATGAGGGCGTAAAGATAATCGCGGTAACGGATAATTGGTATAAAATTTCCGCACTTTTAGGATTCTCCGGCCACAAACCGGTACCCTACCCCGGATTCGGTGATGATGTGTTCCGGGTAATTGACGTCCTTCTCGATCTTTTTGCGTAGTTGTGCGATAAAAACGCGCAGGTATTGTAGTTGGTCGGTATAGCTCTCTCCCCAGATCTCCCTGAGCAGGTATTGATGGGTGAGCACCTTCCCTGCATTTTTACCAAAAAGCGCCAGCAGGGAGTATTGGGTAGCCGTCAATCGCAGCGGCTCATTGTCTTTTTTTACCACCCTGGCGGAGAGGTCGATCTCCAGTCCATTCAGACGGATGACGGGCTCATTCTCTTCCACCACGGCGCTGCGGAGGGCGGAACGGATCCTGGCCAGCAATTCTCCCGTGCGGAAAGGTTTTACCAGGTAGTCGTTGGCGCCATTATCCAGGGCCGTTATGATGTCCTCTTCGCTATGCTGCACGGAAAGGATGATAACGGGCCGGTCATACCATTCGCGCATTTTCTTGAGTGTATTATGCCCATTCTCATCCGGCAAGCCCAGGTCCAGGATGATGAGGTCCGGGCTCAACGTGACGGTCTTCCGCAACCCTTCTCTGGCCGTGGCTGCCTGTTCGACGGAATACCCGTTGGATTGCAGGGTGATCTCCAGCAGTTTGCGGATCGGAGCTTCATCGTCTATGACCAAGATTCCCATAATATAAGGGTTAAGAGCCTGTTAGTTTAGAAAAATTTTCGACCGGCAGGCTGATGACAAAACGGGCCCCACCCGTGAGCCTGTTCATCAATTCCACCGTTCCGTTATGCGCTTCCACGAACCCTTTTACGATAGACAATCCCAGGCCTGACCCCTGGGTATGCCCCACCGGAGGAAGTGTCAGCCGGTAGAATTTATCAAAGACCTTTTTGATCTCTCCTTCCGGGAAGCCGGGGCCTTCGTCTTCTACGACAATCTGGAGGTTCTCGTCCGGGCACCGGGCGCTGATACGGATGGGGGACTTTTCAGGCGTATACAGGGCAGCGTTATAAATGAGGTTGTATAATACCTGTTCCATCAGACCGTAGTCCAGTCTCACCAGGGGAAGGTCTTCTTTTATATCGATCTCTACCGGACGTTGGGCCAGCTGTTCATCCAGCTGATGGATAATAGAGACGGTCAGTTCCTGTACATCATGCCAGTCTTTTTTGGGTTGGATGAAGCCGGATTCCAGCCGGGACATATTCAGCAGGTTCTCTACTTGCCGGTTCAGCCGGAGGGAAGCTACGGAGATCTCGGAGAGCAGTTTTTTATGGTCGCCGGGTGAGAGCCGGGAGGGCTCCTGGAGCAGGTTATCCGTAGCCCCTATGATGGTGGCCAGGGGGGTCCTGAATTCGTGCGAGAGGGAATTCAGGAGGGTGTTGTACAGTTTCAGTGTCTGGGCTTTTTCTTCTTTGCGGCGGGCGACTTTTTCGATCTGTCTTATTTTAAAGGTGAGTACGGCATTCACCAGGGCGATGACAAAATACATGGACAGCAGGATCTTATCTTCGGTGTTGCCCACCCGGAAGTTATAGCGGGGGCCTATAAAGAAGAAGTCCCAGATCAGGGCGCTGAGCAGGGCTGTCAGCAATACGGGCAGGATGGTAAAGGACATGGCGATGAGGGAGAGGGTCAGCAGCAGGATGAAGGCGACCACTTCTGCCCGGATATAGGCTGAGAAGAGGAAGCAGATGGCCGATACCAGCGAAACCAGCAGGAGGCTGATGAGGTACTGGTAAGGCGGCCCGATCCGGTTATTGGCCGTGAAGGATGAGAAGAAGGCGTCAGCCATATTCGAATTAATTCTATACGTGTAATGTATAAAATTTATTTTTTCAAAATGAAAATTCCAGCATATTTTGACACATAAAATTATCTTTAATACATATTATAAAGAGAAAAAGGGGCGAATTGCCCCTTTTTCCTTTTTCATATTGAAAATTTAAAATAAACTATATGTGTTCTATCTCCTGCTCTTTCAGCCCATTCGGCGTAGCTACCAGCAGGGTGCCCTGTACATATTTCTCATCATGCTGGCTGGCATCCAGGCCTTCGTCCTCTTCTTCATGGCTAACGCGGATCGGTACGATGAAGTTGATGAATTTGAAGATGATCCAGGAAGCGGCAAAGCTATATCCGACGGCAATGGCCATTGCTTTTAACTGGGTGAAGAAGAAGGCTGAATTGCCATAAGCCCAGCCATTATTGCCGGCCTTATTAACGGCTACCGTGGCAAAAACACCCGTCATCAGCATACCGACCATGCCTCCGATGCCGTGGCAGGGGAATACGTCCAGGGTGTCGTCCAATACCGTCCTGGTAGCCTTGAAATGTACGGCCAGGTTGGAAATGATGGCAGCGACCACCCCGATAAAGATACTCTGTGGCACGGCTACAAACCCGGCTGCCGGTGTGATAGCCACCAGGCCTACGACAGCCCCCACACAAAATCCTACCACGGAAGGTTTCTTACCCCTCAGCACGTCGAAGAACATCCAGGAAAGACCTGCAGCCGCAGCAGCGGTATTGGTCGTGGAGAAAGCGGAGACCGCCAGGGTATTGGCCGCCAGGGCGGAGCCGGCATTAAAGCCAAACCATCCAAACCAGAGCAGACCCGTGCCGATGAGCACATAGGGAATATTAGCGGGTTTGGTCTCCAGCTTTTGGATATGAGACCTTCTGCGTTTGAGGACCAGGGCGCCCGCCAGGGCTGCACAACCGGCAGAGATGTGAACCACCGTTCCGCCAGCGAAATCCAGGGCGCCCATCTTGGCGAGGAAACCATCCGGGTGCCAGCTCCAGTGCGCCAGCGGAGCATACACCAGGAGGCTGAACAGCACCGTGAAGAGGACATAAGCGGAGAAGCGCATACGCTCGGCGATAGCGCCCACCACCAATCCCGGGGTGATGATGGCGAACATCAGCTGGAACATGGAAAACAACGCTTTGGGAATGGTCGGCGCCCCTACCCAGGGCTGACCTGACAATACGTCTTTATAAAATAAATGGGAGGAGGGGCTTCCGATGACCCCACCGATGGATTGGCCAAAACAAAGGCTATACCCTACCACGATCCACAATACTCCTACTACGCCTGCAGCCACCACACTTTTCATCATGGTGGAAAGTACATTCTTACGATTTACCATACCCCCGTAAAAGAATCCGAGAGCGGGCGTCATAATAAATACCAGGGCCGTCGCGACCAGGATCCAGGTAGTATCTGCCGCGCTGTATTTCCCGTCGTCAAACACGGGTAACGTAGGGATAAAGAGGGCGGCAATGGCCACCGCAACGAGGGCCAGAAAAGGCAAGTAACTTTTAGGAGTGATTTTTCTCATAATTCGATGATTTCATGTTATTAAAAACATTAATGCATTAGAACCAGACCGAAAGTTATAAAAAAAATATAAAAAAGAATTTATAAAACATATTATACATATTTATATGTAATAAAAACCCGTCTTTATGACACTCATTTTAAATGCATTATACCGGAAGGGGTCAAAAAAGGCTCAAAAAATTTTTATTAATTTTTTATAAAACAGGGGGTCAAATTGCAAAATATTCATTGCCAGGGGCTACTGGAGGACCGCCCGGCAAGCCGGATGCCCAACAAGTCCATAGGCAGTTGGCTAATTTGCCCTGGCGAATTTTTGCAGCAGGTCAGGCGCCGACCCGGGCATTTTGATCTTATACCGGAAGATGCCGCTAAAGGAATCCTCCTCTTTCAGGAACTCGTGGGTTTTCTTGCTGATCCAGTAGGTCTCAGAATAGGCATTGCCTTTAGGATCCGCGCCGGCGGTATATAATTTCCAGCAGTCCGTCTTTTCTCCATTCATCAGTATCAGCTCCTCGCTGCCTGTCACACTATATAATACGTATTTGGGGGGATCCAGGCCGGCATCGTAAAAATTGATCAGGAAAGACTTGCCCGCGGCCAGGGGTAACATCTCGAAGGTCTCGATGTCCAGGTTCCAGTTCAGGTTAGGCTCGTCAAACTTCAGGCTGAAACCCTTCCGGTTATTGCCGGCCACACTGTCCGCCCCGGTAATACTACTGCCATTCCAGTTATAAGCGCTGGTGAGCCCTCTTACCGTCTCCTTATGATAGACAGGCGCAAAATCAGCGACGGCATTCAGCGAATATACCGCCCGGTAAGAGGCCGTGTCGCTGCCATACCAATGCTGGGTGATGGCAAAGGACCGGACGCCCTGGTGGTCTTCCACGGCGATGTC
Source organism: Puia sp. (assembly GCA_035492545.1). Lineage (GTDB taxonomy): Bacteria > Bacteroidota > Bacteroidia > Chitinophagales > Chitinophagaceae > Puia. Next base: position 78,978 of record DATJJD010000146.1, on the reverse strand, counting down.
GCGCAGCCAGTACCAGAAGCCCAGCTGCCGGCTATTCCTGGGGTTCACGAAATAGACCAGGTATTGACGCAGACCCGGTTGCAGGACCTGGGTGAGCAGATGTCCCTTGCCGGGACGGATGGTGTCGGGAACAGCAGGGATCGTATCAAATTTGTCCCTGCTGTCCCCGACGGTAATGATGGGCCTTCTGCCGGTGGACCCTTGGTCCGCTTCGGGGACGCTCTGCGCCCGGCTTATAGCGGCCAGTAACAAATGGATTAATAGAAGTGTGATGGTAATCGTTCGCATAGATAGCTTTTTAAGGTGATATGAATTGCGGCATTGGCCTTAAAATTCCAACTCCCGCCGGCAGCGGGGAAATGAATTCAATCATTGACGGGTCCCTTTTAACCAAAAAGAATGTATTTTCAATCACCAGATCATTGAATACAGTCAGGCAAACGTTGAAAATAAACCGGATCCCGGCAAAAAGCCCGGTAAATTTGCCGTTGAAAATTTCCGCCAGCCGATGAACCTTTTTACAGAGAAGACCACTCCGCGTCAATTACAATTCCTTGTTTGGGGAGTCATCTTCCTCATCAACTTCTTTTCGTACCTGTCGATGGACGGTTTTCTCCAGGCCAGCATCTATACGGTCCTCAATACCTTTTTTTACGCGTTGATCATTTACGGCAATATCAGTTTCCTTTTCCCCCTGCTGTATGAGCGAAAAAAGGAAACGGCCTATGTAATAGCCGCCATCTTCTTTATCACCTCCATCGGTTTTATCAAGGCAGTCACCGGAGAATGGGTGTACAACAAATGGTTCGCCGAGAAGCCACATCCTCTCACCATCCAGGATGTGATCTATGTGATGCTGACCAGCATCGTCGTCTTTATCCTCAGCTTTATCTTCCGCATCGCCATCGCCTATTTTAAGCTGAAACAGCAGGCCCAACAGATGCTGGAGCAAAAAAGCGTGGCGGAACTGAACCTGCTGAAATCCCAGGTGCAGCCCCATTTCCTTTTCAACACCCTGAACAATATCTATTATGAGGCCTTCCGGGAAGCGCCCCGAACGGCCCTGCTGATCGGCCGTCTTTCCGATATCATGCGGTATTTTGTCGACGAAAGTCCCAAAGAAAAAGTATCGCTGGCCACGGAGATACAGTTCCTGGAGAATTATATCGCCCTGGAGAAGATAAGGGTCCTCCATGGGGTGCAGGTGGCTTTTACAAAAGAGTGTGAATGCGAGGCGACGATCCCTCCGATGCTGTTGATGACCTTTGTGGAGAATATTTTCAAACATGGTATCGACCGATCAGGCACCGAGAACAGCGTCCTATTATCCCTGACCCAACGGGAGCGAACGCTGATCTTTCAGACGGAGAATGCCCTGCAGCACCCCCCGCCCCATGCTGCCAAAGAAGGCTCGGGTTTAAAAAATCTGCAAAAACGCCTTACCTTGCTATATGGCAATAACTTTGAACTGAATATCGTCCGGTCTGATCAATTTTTTCGCGCCCATTTAAAAATCCCGCTGATATGAACCTCCGTTGCCTGATCGTCGATGATGAACCCAATGCGGTGAATTTGCTGGAAATGTTCATCCAGCAGAATACGGGCTGGCAATTACTCGCCAAATGCTATAATGCCAAGGAAGCCCTTAACTTCCTGAAGACGCATTCGGCAGATTTTATTTTCCTGGATATCAATATGCCCCAGCTCACGGGCATGGAGATGGCCTCCTTATTACCCGCAGAGACAAAAATTGTTTTTACCACTGCCTATTCCGAGTATGCGGCCGACAGCTATCATTTCCAGACCATCGACTACCTGCTGAAGCCCATCACCCTCAAAAGATTCTATACCGCCCTGCAAAAGATCGAGTCCCATTTTGCCGCGCCGGAAGCCCCGCACTCCGCGGATCGTCCGGCCGTCCCTACAGCCGCTGCCGAAGAATACTTTTTTATCAAATCAGGCCGGGTGCTGCAAAAGATCCTTTTGAAGGACATCCTTTATTTTGAGGGGGAAAAGGAATATGCCCGGCTGGTCAGCGCGGGTGACAAGTTATTAATCTATCGCCGTCTGAAGGATATCGAGGAGCAGCTGTCACCCGCTTTTGTCCGGGTGCATAACTCTTATATCGTCAATGTCGCCCGGGTGGACTCGATCCGGGACAATCATATTTTTATCGGCAACAAACAGATCCCCATCAGCGAAAAATTCCGGGAGCCTTTTATGAACAGCATCCGGCAGAAGATATTTTAGCCGGGCATGAAGCCCTGAAGCCATTCCCCTGCCTGGATAGCCGGCGGATTTTCAGCACATTTTTTGGCAGAATTAACGATCTTTTTGCGCTAATTAAGGGTTTTTCGCGTTACTTAGAACTATGCGTATAGCTAAACGTATCTTCTGGATCACCTTTTTTAGCGGACTGGCCGCCTTTGTGCTGCTGATCGTGCTGGTTGGAACGGGGGTTTTTGGCAAACTACCCTCCCTGCACGAGTTGGAAAATCCTTCTCTACTGCTGGCCTCCGAGGTCTATGCCGACGATGGCAGCCTGATGGGGAAATATTATACGGATAAAGGCAATCGTAACCATGTGGATTATGCCGCCATCTCCCCCAATGTGATCCATGCCCTGGTGGCAACGGAAGACGAGCGGTTTTACGATCACTCCGGCATCGACGCGAAAGGGGTATTGAGGGCCGTGGTAAAGCTGGGCAGAGACGGCGGTGGCAGCACCATTACCCAGCAGCTGGCCCTGAACATGTTCAATGGGGAAAGATCGCATAGCCGGGTGCGCCGGGTCCTTCAGAAGTTAAAAGAATGGATCATCGCCATCGAGCTGGAACGCAATTTCACCAAGGAAGAGATCCTCACCCTCTATCTCAATGACGTCTCTTTTAGCGACAACGTATATGGCATCCGCAACGCCGCCCGTACTTTTTTCCAGAAGGAGCCGGCTGACCTCTCCGTGGATGAAGCTGCCGTACTGGTAGGCATGGTGAACAATCCCCGGGTCTTCAATCCCCGCACCAACCCCAAACAGGCCCTGGAAAGACGGAATCTTGTCCTCAGCCGGATGGCCACCAATCGTTTTATCAGCGACGCGGACGCCATCAGCCTGAAACAAAAGCCCATCGACCTTAGCCACTATCGCAAGCTGGATGAGAACAACGGGGTGGCCCCCTATTTCCGCGATGTATTACGGTCGGACCTGAAGAAATGGTGTAAGGAACATACCAATCCCGCCACCGGCAAACCTTTTAACCTCTACCAGGATGGGCTGAAGATCTATACGACCATCAATCCCCATATGCAGGCCTACGCCGACTCAGCCGTCGCCCGTGGCATGCCGATGCTGCAGAAGGTGCTGGATGCCCAGCCGGAGATCGCTAATGGCGCCGTCTGGAAGGGGCACCTCAATATCCTGGAAGCCGCTATGCGTAATAGCGACCGCTGGCAAAATGAAGAAGATGATGGCGTACCCGAGGCAGCTATCCGCAACAGCTTTCATGTACCGGTGCCCATGAAAGTATTTGCCTGGAATGCAGCTCATGAAAAAGATACCGTGATGACGCCCTTGGACTCTATCAAGTACAACCGGCAGATGTTACAGACGGGTTTTATGGTGATGGACCCTATTACCGGGGTGGTAAAAGCATGGGTCGGCGGCATCGACCCCAGGACCTACAAGTTCGATCATGTCAATATCAATACGAAACGGCAGGTGGGCAGTACCATCAAACCATTCCTCTATGGACTGGCGATAGAGGATTTCAATTTCACCCCCGAGACGCAGTGCGAACAAGTACAGCAATATTTCCCGGAATACAATGCCTATGTACCGGCCCGTGTCCATAAGACGAGACCCGGGACCCGCAGCATGGCCGACGGGCTGGCCTGGTCCGTCAACGAGGTAGCTGCCTATATCATGAAATCGTTTGGTCCACAAGGCCCCAAACGGTTTGCCGAATTCATTCACCAGATCAACATCCCCACGGCCGTGGAACCTTATCCCTCGTTGGCGCTGGGGGCCTGCGAGCTGTCCCTCTATGAAATGTTATGGGGGTATTCCATCTTCCCTTCCGGGGGATTCAGCACCCAACCTATTTATATGACCCGGATCGAGGACAAACATGGGAATGTGCTGGCTAGATTTACCACCGAACATAAAGAGGTCATCAGCCAATCCACCGCTTATACCATGGCCCGGATGATGCAGGGACCCGTGGACTTCGGTACCGCCGCCGGGCTGCGCCAGCGACTGGGCGTAGCCGAGATGGGCGGCAAGACGGGAACCACCAATGATAATTCCGATGCCTGGTTTATGGGTTATACCCCACAGTTGGCCGCGGGTGTGTGGGTAGGTAACGACGACCGCTTCATCCACCTGAACAGCGGAGGGAGCCTTGGCGCACAGGCGGCCCGACCCGTCTGGGAATATTTCTTTAGCAAGGCCCTTGCGGACCCAACATTGGGGCTGGATAGAAAGGCCCGCTTCGCCGTGCCGGACAGTGTGAAACCCGGAGAAATGTACGACTACCAGAACCTCATCGAAAAAGTACCACCTCCCGGCGCAGAAGGGACCGATCAGGGGAATGGGAATGCCAATCAATATATCGATACCAGTGCGAAAGCCCGGGCGAATCAGTATTGAAAAAATAATCCTTTATGAGCTAATCCGGATGGATGTCATCCATAATGTCGGCTCTACGGAAATTGCTACTTGGATCTTTATGTGAAGAGGAAAGGGGTGTGGAAGGCCGTGGGGGCGCATGTGACGGTGTTGGAGATGAAATAAAGGTTTATGTTCGCATATGAGCATTAAAAAAGTAATTTTAAGCTATGTCAACTACAATCATTGGGCAAATGAGAAATTGAGCTGCTGGCTAATGAGTTTGGATAAGGCGCTGCTTTATAAGCAAACAACTTCCAGTTTTGCCAGCGTAGAGCTCACCGTCCAACATATGCAACAATCACAGCAGTTCTGGCTGGGCATCATAACGCAGAAGGGTCTGGCCTTGCCCGATGAAACAGATGCCGCTGCACTTAGTTTCAGCCTGTTGCTGACGGGTTCGAGGCTGATGATAGATACATTCGGGGCCTATACGGAGGAAGAGTTGCTGGAGAAGGTAGCCTCGACGGATATGGTTCAAAGCCGGTACGAATTTATCTTGCATATGATCAATCATAATTCTTATCATCGGGGCCAGATCGTTACAATGTGTCGCCATCTTGGTGTCGTTGATAACATCCCCGCGATGGATTATGAGGTGTTTCTTTGGTCTTCGCGTTAAGTGCAGGCTTTCACGCTCAATTCTCCACCTTATATCTCAACCACAATACCTCATTCTCCAGTTTCTTCACCTTCAATAGCTTTAACCGCTGCAGGCGGCAGCTTCAGCGGCTGCGGACTATGCCGGAGCTTCCACACCATCAACTAACAACTCCCAAAAGAAAGTCGATGGCGCCGGGAGCGTGCAACGCTTTCATCGACTCCATCGATTCCAATGCAGCCCGGGCGGCTCTTTGGCGCATTGATGCTTCATAGGCTGCAATGGCTTCCTGTATGCCGGGATAGTCTTCACTGGTAAGACATTTACTTAATTCCAAAGCATCCAGCATAGCCATATTTACCCCTTCCCCTGCAAACGGGGGCATCAGGTGGGCCGCATCCCCCAGCATGGTTAAGTTTTTCAGGGGTTGCCAGGTCTGGTCCAAAGGCATGCAATAAAGTGGACGAGGCACAAAAGGGGTGGTCACATTTTCCAATAATTCCTGGAATAGATGATCCCAGCCTGCAAATTCAGCTTTAAACCAATCCAGCACCTGGGCCTTATCAGAAAAATCGATGCCTATTCCGCGGTTCCACGATTCGTCCGTTTTACAACAAGTATAAAACACCAGGCTGCCATCGCCTTTCGAGCTGACGATTAAAGACCTTTCATTATCCATGGCAAATATTTTTCCGCCGTCTAATAGCTTATGGATCCCCGGGCTGGCTGTGGCAGCATGATAAACGGTTCCTTCCAGGGCAGTCATTCCCGTGTAGAAAGGTTTGATTGGCGTGATGTAGGGACGAACCTTCGATCTTGCCCCGTCCGCGGCAATTACGATGTCGGCCAGGGCTGCGACGCCGTTCTTAAAAGTCAATTTCCAGGAATCACCTTGTGGTATCAGCGCCTCGAAATGACTATTCCTCATGACGGTGTCGGGTTCTAATGAGTCCAATAAAATCCGTTGTAAAGGACCGCGGTCGATCTCCGGCCGGGAGATGTCTTCTTCCAGGGCCGGCTCCTCTTTAAACACAACCCTGGCGTGATTATCCATAATACACAACCGCTCTGCACCCGGGCGGTAGTTAGCTTTGAACGCCGGCATTAGTCCGGCCTCCTGCAGTGCTGCCAGTCCCGACTCTTCATGCAGGTCCAGGGTTGCCCCCTGCATTCGGGCGTATTTGTTGATATCTCTTTCATACACTTTTACCTCGACGCCCTTCATTTGCAGGAGCCGGGCCAGGGTCAGGCCACCCGGGCCTCCGCCCACGATGGCTATTTTTTTGTTTTTGAGGGTGTACATCTTTCTTGTTTTACAGTTATTTATTTCAGCATGCCTTTTATGACTACCTCGCAGCATGCCAGCATTGTTTTTTCCGTGATGATCTGTTTGGGACGGTCCTTATAATCAAAATATTCGGCGACCAGGTCAATTACCGGTGAGAACAGCAAGGCCCGTTGCACATCAAAAGGGAAATCTTTGATGATGCCTGCGGCCACCTGGAGCTTCAGGAAGCGAAGAATGGGAGCAAAAAATTGCCCTTCTTTTATGTTAGCTTTCTGAAAAGCTTTATTTAACAGCGGCGAGGATTTCCCGTACCGGATCAAGGCGAAAGCATGCCGGTTATTTTTAAAGTAGGCAAAAGCATTGAGCCAGAGTCTTTTTACCCCTTCGGCAAAATCCATGGTCTCGTCAAATTTTACCAGGATGGCCGCCTCATATGCCTCCAATACTTCTTCAATGTAAAGGCGGATCAACAGGTCCTCCTTATTCTCATATTTTATATAAATGGTCCGGGGAGATATGTTAGCCGCCTTCGCCAGCTTCTGCATGCTGAGGTTTTCCAGGCCCTCTTCTGCAATGATGCGCAAGGCTATCGTGCGAATGGCTTGCTCTTTTTCTAAATTTTTAGGTCTCATTTATACATTTGTTGGCACAAAGTAAGTAAATGTTTATTTACTTACAAAATTTAAATACCACTCCGATCTCTGAAGCGCGAAAATATCCAACAACTTTATACGCCCACTACCCCTCTACCATAAAAGCAAAATGATGGGATGACAAGGTATATCGCTTGTTGAGATACAACCGGTGGGCATCGGTCCGGTGATAACCGCTGTCCAGTTCCACAGCTATTTTGCCTTCGGACTTTGCCAGCCCGTGGATCTCGTCGAGCAGCCGACCCGCATAACCTTTACCCCTATGGGCGGGATGGGTAGAAAGGTCGTCGATATAAAAGATGGGACCGCGATGTAACTTCAGCATGGGACGATAGCCCGCGAATGCCACCACTACCTCTTTTCCATCTTCTTCCACGGCGGCATAGAGGATCTTATAGCCTTCGGGCTTCATCTCCTTTACCTGCGCCAGAAAAGAGGCGGCATCTGTGATATGCGGGCGGAGGGCCTGCACCGTCTCCAGGCAGGCAAGGATTTCGTCATCGGTTTGGGCGAATGCTATTCTCATAGTGCTAATGTAGTAAAGAATTTATTCCGGCTCTGTCTGCAGGCTTACCATAATCCGGTTCCAGGCATTGATGGTGACAATGGTCATGATGATCTGCGCCGTTTTTTCTTCCCCGAACAGGGCGATGGCCCGTTGATAGACAGCAGCGGAAAGCCCCTGCCGGTGGATCAGGGTGATCTCTTCGGTCATCTCCAGCATCAGCCGCTCTTCTTTTGTATAGACCGGGGTATCCTTCCAGGCAGAGAGCAAATAGATCCGCTGCTCAGCCTCTCCCAATTTCCGCGCCTCTATTGCATGCATGTTGATACAATAAGCGCAGCCATTGATCTGCGAAGCACGGATCTTGATCAGCTCCTGCTGCCCTTGAGGTATACCCGTAGCCGCTACATATTTTGACAACTCCCGCATCACCCGGAAAGCGTCCGGCTGTACTTCGTTCATGTGAAATCTTTTTTCCATAGTAAGTTCCATATTGTTTTACTTTTTATAATCAGGACGTCAAAATTAAAGGGCTTTTGGACTACCTTTAGGGGCCAGATCAACTAAATCAAGTAGTCCAGTATGTTACCCTTTCCCACCTTGATCCTCATCGATCGAAAAGCAGAGACAGCCGTCTATCAGCAAATTGCCAACCAGTTGGTAAAGCTGATCCGTGACGGCATCATCCATCCCGGGGCCCGTCTTCCCGGCAGCCGGGAGCTGGCGGTTCTCTTACAGGTCCATCGTAAGACGGTGGTGGCGGCCTATGACGAACTCTGTGCCCAGGATTGGATCGAGGTGATTCCCCGAAAAGGCATCTCGGTCTCTTCCCGGCTGCCGGAGCTGAAGCCTAAAAGCTTTAAAGCGCAGACCCGTCAACCAGCTTATGCGGGCCCTGCCGGGTTTACCTTTAACCAAACCCTCTCCCTCCCGGACTTCCCGCTGTCGAAGAACCAGCACCGCATCGTCATAAACGATGGGCTTCCCGATAGCCGGCTGGCGCCTATGGACCTATTCTTTCGCGCCTGTAAAGAGCTCAGCGCCGAAAGGAATTATAAGAAATTCACCTCGCCAGGGAGTTATGCCGGTACGATATCCCTGCGGGAAGCGATGACCCGTTTCCTCACCGACACCCGAGGACTGACGTTGAGCCCCGACAATATACAGATCACCCGGGGGGCGCAAATGGCCATCTATCTGGCGGCGCAGCTGATCCTGAAAAAGGGAGACGAGGTCATCGTTACCCGGCCGAATTATTTTATGGCCGACAAGGCATTCGAACTGGCCGGGGCCCGGCTGCTGCAGGTACCGGTAGATGAAGAGGGCATGGATGTGGATGCCGTGGAAGCCCTCTGCAAAAAAAGAAAACCCCGGATGCTGTATGTGGTCTCCCATCATCATCATCCCACCACCGTCACCCTCAGCATGCACCGGAGAATGAAACTGCTGGATCTCATCCGGCGTTACCAGCTCATCGTCATCGAAGACGACTATGACTATGATTTTCACTACAGCTCCGGTCCCATTCTTCCGCTGGCCAGCGCCGACCATGGTGGAAATGTCATTTACATCGGAAGTCTTACCAAATCCCTTGCACCCTCTATCCGTATCGGTTATATAATTGCACCTCCCGACTTTATCGCCCAGGCTACCCGTTTGCGGCGGGTCCTGGATATCCGGGGAGACCATCTGCAGGAAGATGCGCTGGCCATGCTGATCCGGGATGGAGACCTGGCCCGTCACCTGAAAAAAGCAGGTAAGATCTACCATGCCCGCCGGGATCATCTCTGCGAGCTGCTGACCCATCACCTGGACGGTCACCTCCACTTCAGGAAACCCGATGGAGGAATGGCGGTCTGGGCGAGGGCGGACCAATCCCTCCCCCTGCTAGCCGCCCGCGCCTCCCGCCTGGGATTATTGATCAACGACGGCAGCTATTATAACGGCGATCCGATAAATGGAAATGCTCTCCGCCTGGGCTTCGCTTCCCTCCGGGAAAAAGAAATGGAAGAAGCGATGGAAATCCTAAAAAAGGCATTTTCCATATAATAGAATCCATTCCCTTTTATAGATTAAATAATTGGAAAATATTATTTTCAAATTATTTAATATCAATTAGATACACAATGGCATGCAAATGGAATCTGAAAGGGTATCCTAAATAAAGCAGCATGAACAATCTGTACCCACGCCTTCTGAAAATCATCTTCCTCCTCGTCAGCCTCGTGGTATTGGCGGCCCACTATAGCAACGCCCAGTCCTGTACTCCCCAGGGTGATCAGACCACATACGGCACAGGCAATGTCTGGATCGGTTATGTCTATCAGGGTAAGAATTTCGATACCTATACGGGGTATGTAACGGAGGGGGCCGCAGGCAGCTCCAATTTCGACGAGAGTTTTGGCGGTAACCAGGTGAATTACAATACCAATGGCTGTGCCGTCTACACAGAGAACTTCAGCGTCCGGTATAAGCTGACCCAGAACTTTCCCAATGGCAACTATCTTTTCACCGTAGGGGGAGACGATGGATTCCGGCTGAGCCTGGATGGGGGCGCCACCTGGGCGATCAACAGATGGAACGATCAGGGATATACGACGACCACCTATACCGTAGCGCTGAACGGTTCTACCAATATGGTACTGGAATATTATGAGAATGGCGGGGCCAACCGCGTGTCCTTCAATGTGACTCCCATCTGTATGGGTACCGGTAATCCTGCTGTCTATGGTACGAACAACGTCTGGAGCGGGTACCTCTATCAGGGAATGAATTTCGATATGTATAAAGGACAGGTAACGGAAGGCGCCTCTTCGAACCCCAACTTCGATGAGAATTTCGGCAACCCCGGCGGTGGTACCGTGACCTACAATACGAACAGCTGTTCGATACAGACCCAGCAATTCAGCGCCCGCTATCGTCTTACCCAGGCTCTCCCGAAAGGCAATTATGTCATTACCATCGGTGGTGATGACGGCTACCGGTTTAGCCTGGATGGAGGCGCTACCTGGGTGATCAACAGATGGAATGACCAATCTTATGGCGTCACCACCTACAACGGCCTGCTCAACGGAACCTATAACATGGTACTGGAATATTATCAGAACGGGGGCGCCGACCGGGTGAGCTTTTCGATGAGCGCCACCTTGCTGCCGGTCACCCTGGTGAGTTGGTCCGTATCCGCCCTGTCGGCCGACCAGGCTCAATTGACCTGGCAGACCACCGACGCCGTAGGCTTCGACCATTTTGTCATACAGCGTAGCACGGACGGCGCCAGCTTCACCGATGTACATACTACCGCTGCCACCGGCAACGGCGGCACCCTGCAGAACTATTCCTATACGGATCAATACGCTTATAACGGCACGATATACTACCGGCTGGCTATGACAGACCGGGATGGTACGACCAATTATTCCACCATTATCAGCGTAGCCCTGCACAGCGCCAATCAATCGATCCGCATATACCCTACCGTAATTGAAAGTAATAGCTTGTACGTAGAAGCTTCTCAATCCCTGAAGAATGTCCGGCTGGAATTATTCGACATGAGCGGAAATAAAATTAATGAAAAGGACTGGTCGGTCCTGGATGGTCGTCAGCAGGTGTCCGTAAATGCCGGCCATGCAGGCAGCCTCCCGTCCGGCGCTTATATCGCCCGGCTCTCGGATAACCGGCAGGTCATGGCCAAACAGATCATCATCATAAAATAATGGGGGGAACCGTGCCGGGTGAAGGATGGTCCCGTGAAGAGTGATCCCCCGTGAAGAGTGCGCTGAGAGAGAAAATGGTCCCGGCTTTGGCCGGGACCATTTCTTTGCGTCAGTCATTCGGATTAAATGCCTGATCCGGTACGAACTGGTTAAAGTCATCAAAAGTGGCGTTGCTACCCGAAGCACCTGCCCCGATAAAACTCTTGCCCCCGATGGTAAAAGCCGCGGCCCCAAATCTTGGCTGCCGGGGATAGGCTGTTCTCCTGGACCAGATGTCCTGTACAAAATCATATTCCCAGGTGCTGGTCACCAGGGAGACATTTTGGCCCAGGACCAGGTATGCATGGTCTCCATTTACAAACGCCGAAGCATATTCGCGCTGTATGTCCGTATAACCGTCGTCAAAACTGCCTGGATCGGTGTTGGTAATGTTGTGAAGCGGTATCCAGGGAATGGGTAGAGTTGGATCGAAAGCCCAGGCATCCCGGGCCATTCCCCCACTGGTAGAGCCCGTAACGATATAGGCAGTATCATGGTAGACAAAGGATACGGCCCCTTTTCGTTTGGAGAAATTCCCGGAAGTCCCCGGAGTTCTTGCCCAGGTGTTAGAAGATGGATCGTACTGGTAAAAATCATTCATCCAATAAATATTAAACCCTGTACCGATATATCCTTTTCCCCGCAGTCCGAAACCCACGGCATCATAACGGTCGCCTCCGGGAAAAGAATCCTTCGCCGTCCATACATTACCGACAGGATCATATTGATAGAAGTCATGAAAAGCAACGTGGCCGTCCGTCCCGGTGCCGATATACCCGTAACCGTCCAGGCTAAAGGCCGCTGCGTTGCTCCGGGGCGGCCCGGGGAAGTCCGCTTTCTGGATCCAGCCGCTGTCCAGGCTAAAGGACCAGAAGTCATTCAACCTGCCCCGTCCTCCTACCGACTCGTTGAAGCCAAGCCCCACATAGGCTTTATCGCCGATGACGAATGTAGAGGGGTTACCCCTGGGGTAAAGGCCGATAGCAGCCGCCTGCACCCAATTTCCATCCTGGGCCCAGGACAAATTGGCCTTGTTGCATGAAGAATAAGTGAACAACGTAATAATAAGAATTCCAAGAAGTGGTAGATAAACTGAACGAATCATGTACGTAGATTTAAAGGTTTATAAATAGTTAGTATATACAATACCGTTACTGATCCGTCGTAGACAGAAACACTTATGTTATCTTATTCCGTATTATTTTCTGATGGAGTTTGTCTAACTAAGAGAGAAGGGCAGCATGCTTCGTTGCATACTGCTTGTTAATGTTTCCTATAAGAAATGTTAAGCAGAATGTTAAGATGAGATCACCGGGCAGCGAAAGAGACGGCGCTCCAGTCCATGCTTTGTTTTCCTTCGCTAACCAGTTGCTGCATGTGTTCTTTTAACAGGGCGGCCAGGGGCATGTTTTGTTGTACGGAGGCGGCCTGCTGTAATACCAGGTTCATGTCTTTCAGGCCCAGCTGCATCGTAAAGGCAGCGGGCTCGAATTTTTGCTGCACGATGAGATTGCTGTAATTATGATAGACCGGCGTATTGAATAAGGTCTGGTTAAACAGTTCCCACATGCGGCCAGCATCCACACCGCTGCTTCTGGCCAGGGCGATACTTTCCCCAATGGCTTCCAGGGCGGCTGCAATTAAAAAATTCCCGCAAAGTTTTACGGTGTTGGCGGCCGTAATGGCTTCTCCGAAATCCCAGACCTTTATACCTCCTGAATCTTTCAGCAAGGGCTCAATCTTCTCTTTTAAAAACCCGGGGCCTGCCAGGATATAATTCAACTTCCGGGCGATGGCAGCCTCCGGCCGGCCGAAGACAGGGGAAGCCAGGTAATGCTGCCCGTGCTGAGCATGTCGATCTGCCAGTTCTTTGGCCGTTTCCGGCAGGACGGTAGTCAGGGAAACATGAATACTCTCCGGGGTCAGGTTTTCCAACAGCCCGCCCTCTCCTTCGCAAATGCCTTTCAGGGCTGCATCGTCCGAAACGATGGTGAACAGGACCGGGCACTGCCTGGCGAGGGCGGCGACAGACTCACAGACGATGGCCCCTTTTTCGGCCAGCGGTGCAACTTTGGAAGCTGTCCGATTGTAAACATATAATTCATGCCCGCTATCCGCCAGATTCAGGGCAATGGGCGTACCCAGGCTGCCAAGACCGATAAATCCAATTTTCATAAAAAAAATTTAATGCCGATGATCCGGCACAAAACTAGGAATAAAGGCCAAGACCTCATCTGCTAAGTGGGGTCCGTCCAGTTATGGCGTGAAAATTGTATTTGGCAACAAGCTGCTGCCATATGATAAGCATGAGGATCGCTGATCCGGTAAGAATAATTAGCAAAAAATTATAATAGATGAAGCAGCGTAAACAACGGACCATCCCTTTTCTGGCCATCCTGGTCTTCCTCCTTCCGGCTCTGCGATCCGCACTGCCTGCCCCTGTGCGGCCAACGACTCCATCCAGGGCCCTGAAGACACATCCTTCTTCGCCGCCGGAGCGGCCGGTCCCTGCCAGGCCTTTTCCCCAGCATGCCTCCTATTGTCAGGGCTCCATTCTGCCGGATCATATCAGCCAGGAGACCCTGGATGACAGCGTCCGGTCCTTTTATCAGCAGTGGAAGAAACACTATATTCTCCCCGGTTGTGAACAGGGAGAGTCCTACGTATGGTTTGAAGGGACCCGCGGTACGAATATCTGCGTATCGGAAGGCCAGGGTTATGGCATGGTCATCGTCGCACTGATGGCAGGGTTCGACCCGGATGCGCAGGCTACTTATGATGCACTTTACCGGTTTTATAAAGCGCATCCCAGCCAGTCCAGTCCCCAATTGATGGCCTGGTGCCAGAACAAAGACTGCCACAGCATCGACGGCAGCACGGCTACTGACGGGGATATGGATATTGCCTATTCGCTGCTGCTGGCAGACGCACAATGGGGGCGCAACAGCACGATCCCTTACCGGGAAGATGCCCTGGAGATCATAAAAGCCATCCGCAGACAGGAAGTCAACCCGGAGACTTATTGTGTCATGGAAAGTAATACAGCCAATAAGGGCAGCAAGGATTTTTTCGACATGCGATCTTCCGATTTTATGCCCGATCATATCCGGGCTTTTAGAAGGGCGACAGGGGAGACGGGGTGGGATACGGTCCTCGAAAACAATTACCGGGTATTCCATTATCTCCAGGATACCTATAGCCCGGATGCGGGATTGGTGCCTGATTTTATCAAACATATAAAAATGGAAGCCGCCAGCGACACGGGGACAGTCTCTGCTACTCCCGCACAGCCGCATTACCTGGAGTCCCAGTACGATGGGGTGTATAACTTCAACGCTTGCCGCGTACCCTGGCGGGTAGCCGCGGATTATCTGACGTCCGGGGATAAAAAGGCAGCCGACTTCCTCACCCCTATCAACCGATGGATAAGATCCACAACAGGAAATAACCCGGACAATATCTCAGCAGGCTATAACCTGGCCGGGGAAGACCTGCCCAGGCGCAATTATGAAGCCCTCTGCTTCATCGCCCCTTTTGCCGTATCCGCGATGATCAGCAAGGATAATCAGCCCTGGTTAAACAAAGGCTGGGACTACCTGGCGAATTTTAAACTGAAAGATTTCGACTACTATGACAACAGCATCAAGATGATCACGCTGATCATCCTCTCGGGCAATTACTGGACACCGTAGGTCCGTGGATCAATGAACCGGCGACCCATTCCGGCGTTCTTCACTCGCCACCTTGATGATCTGGTCGCCTTCCTTCAGGCTGCTGGCATAGATCTCTGTCTTTCCATTCTCTTCCCGTCCCTTCTTCACGTCCACCCATTCCGCCTTTTGATCCACTACCCGGATCACAAACAATCTTTCCGTGGAGTTGACGACGGCCGAGGTTGGCACGACAAAAGTGCTGTCCCTGGCAGGCAGGGGTACATTGACTTCCGCCACCATACCGGGCAGTAATTTCTTATCGTTGTTGATCACGTCCATCTCGATACGTTCTGCACGCAGCCGATTGTCCAGGGCCCCGGCCAGGCGTTTGACCTTTGCATGAAAGACTTCGCTGGGCCGGGCCTTTACGGAGAATTTCACTTCATCCTTATTCGTCAGGTAACCTGTATAGGCTTCCGGAACGGAAACGACCAACCGTAAATGCTTCTGCTCCTGTAATGTAAAGAGAGGCAATTCCGAACCTTTCCCGGAAGGCCCTACATAAGCGCCGGGGTTGACATTACGGGCGCTGATCACTCCATTGAAGGGAGCACGTATCTCCAGGTATTTCAACGTCTCCGCTATCTCAGCATAGGCGGACTTAGCCGCATCCCACTGAGCCAGATCGGATTTCCGGCGGGCGTCCGCCTGGTCTATATCATTCTGGGAGATGGTGCCGGGAGTCTTGCTGGTTTCTACCAGGCGGTCATAGTTCGACTTGCTGGCGATATAGATCGCCTCCTGGCTTTTGACCCGGGATTGGGCGCTGGCCAGCTGGGACGCCAGCTCGGGCGCCTCCATGGTGACCAATAGCTGGCCTTCCCGGACTTCCGATCCTACGTCGACATATAGCCGTTTTACAAAGCTGTTCTCTTTTGCATAGAGGTCCACCTGCTGGTAAGCGATCAGCTCGCCGGGGACATATAAGGTGGTGGACAGCGTCCCCTTCTGCAGGACAAAACTCTGCGCAGGAGCCGGGGTCTTCGCCGCCGTTGAATCTTTCTTCTCATTCTTCTCCTTGGTCTCTCCATCCGAAGAGGAGCAGCTGCCGAACAGGGTCGCTACCAGCAACGCAGATGCAGCAAAAAGGGCAAAGGAGGTCCGGTTATTTCTCATTTTGTTCATATAATGACGGTATATAATGTTTACTTTCTTTATCAGAAGGGTCCAGGGAAACGGAAGCCGTGGAAGTCTTCCGCTGTACCCAGGCAAATATCAACGGTAATATAAAGAGGGCTGCAAAGGTAGAAGCGATGAGGCCTCCGATAACTGCACGGCCCAGGGGGGCTGCCTGATCCCCTCCTTCGCCGAAGCCGGAAGCCATGGGGATCATACCCACCACCATCGCGACGCTGGTCATCAGAATGGGCCGGAGACGAACCGCGGCGGCTTCGCGGGCTGCCGCCAGCGCATCGCCGGAATGCTGCCGCAATTGCTCGGCGTTGGTCACCAGCAGCACCGAGTTGGAAATGGATACCCCCACAGACATGATCATGCCCATATAAGATTGCAGATTCAGGGTCGAGCCGGTCAGCATCAGCAGCCCGAGGGAGCCCAGCAATACGGCCGGTACGGTACACAGGGTCACCAGGGACACTTTAAAGGACTGGAAGTTGGCGGCCAGCATGAGGAAGATGACCACGATGGCCGTCAGCAGGCCAACCTGCAGGCTGCTCAGCGTATCGGTCAGCACTTCCACCATCCCCTTGGTCTCGACGCTAAGGCCCCGGGGCAGCTGTCCCAGGGAGGCGACGGCGTTCTTTACATCCGTGGAGGCCCGGCCAAGGTCCATTTTATTGAGATTGGCCGTTACGGACAGCACCGGGGTTGCACCGATGTTATCATTTTCCCCGTAGACGGAATCGATGCTGAGCGAAGCTACATCGCTTAACAGGGGACGGGGCTGATTGGGCTGGACAGGCGTCTCTCCGATGTCGTGCAGGCTGGTCATCTTATTCTCCGGTACCTGTACCTGTACGAAATAGGAAAGGTTGGTCTTATGATCCAGCCATACATTTTTCTCCGTAAACCGGGAAGAAGAGGTGGCTGCGATCAGCGAGCGGCTGATCACGGCCGCATTCGTACCCAGCTGGGCAGCCCGTTCGCGGTCGATGTTGATGTTGATAGCGGGGTAATGCGTGGCCTGGCCGATCTGTACGTCGCGCAGGTAAGGGATCTGCCGCAGTCTGGCGATGACCTTATTAGCCCATTCTTCATTCAGCTTCTTATTTTTTCCGGCTATCTTCACTTCAATCGGTGTAGGTGAACCCTGACTGAGGATCTTATCGGTCAGCTCAATGGGCTCGAAGGATACCTTGAACTCCGGCACGTCGGTGGCCAGCTTCTGACGGAAGGTCTCTTTCAGATCGTCCATCTTCACTTTATAGTCTTCTTTCAGACTGACCTGCAGCACACTCTCCTGCGGGCCCGCCAGGAACAGGTAGATGGGGTTGGTAGAGAACTGCCCCCCGTGCATCCCCACCATGGCCGAGGTAAGCTCGATATTGTCGTGGCCCACGATGGTATCCAGGACATGCAGGGTCTTGATCATATATTCTTCCGTTCTTTCGATACGGGTGCCGTCCGGGGCCCGTAGACGTACCTGAAATTGTCCTGCATTCGACTTAGGCAATACGTCCCGGCCGATGGTGTTGATCAACAGGTACGCACCGCCAAGGCCCAGCACGATGTACGCGATGGCAATGGGGGTGCGGAAAGGGAAAACCCTGTCCAGGAAGCGGATGAACCGGTTCCTGAACTTGTCGAAACCCGTCAGCTTGCCATCCTTGCCCGAGCCATGTTCCAATGCCTTGTGTTTCTCTTCCGCAGCATTAGCCTCATCGGCGGCAGTGAGCCCGGAAGCCTTGAACTCTTCGTCATCGGTCTGGTATTTTCCCTTTTTATGATGCCCTTTCATCAGCCAGTTGGCCATAACGGGTACAAAGGTCTGCGCCATGAGATAAGACGTGATCATGGAGAAGGCGATGGCCAGGGCCAGCGGGAGGAACAGCGAACCGGGAATGCCGCTCATGGTAAAGGCCGGTGCGAACACAGCCAGGATACAGAAGAGGATCAGCAATTTGGAGAACGCTATTTCCCGGCAGGCGTCCCAGATGGCCAGGGACTTGGGCTTGCCCATGGCAAGATGCTGGTGTATGTTCTCAATGGTGACAGTGGATTCATCGACCAGGATACCTATCGCCAGCGAGAGACCGCTGAGCGTCATGATATTGATGGTCTGATGGAATAAGTTGAGGAACAGCACCCCGGAGATAACGCAGATGGGTATCGTCAAAATTACGATGGTAGCGCCCCGTAAGTCCCCCAGGAACAGCAATACCATGAGACCGGTGAGTACGGCCCCGATGGCCCCTTCCGTCAACAGGTTCTTTACGGCATTGATCACATATACGGATTGGTCGAATACATAGTTCAGCTTTACGTCTTCCGGTAAGGTCGCCTGAAACCGGGGAATGGCCTTCTTCAGGTTTTGCACCACTTCCCAGGTACTGGCGGAAGCCGACTTGGTGATGGGCAGATAGACGGAACGTTTGCCATTGATCAACGCATAACCGGCCGTAATATCGGCGGCGTCTTCTACCGAAGCCACATCTTTGAGGTAAAGATTCTGAACACCGGAAGTGTAAATAGGGATATTCCCAAATTCCTTAACGGTTTCGATGGTGGTATTGGTGGGTGTAAAATAGTTGAGGTTCCCTATGCGTACGTTGCCGGAAGGCAACGCCTGGTTGTTATTACGCAAGGCTTCCACGAGCTGGTCGGGGGTAAGGTTGTGGGCGCGCATCAGGTCCGGGTCCGCTTTGATGACGATGGTCCGGACATTGCCTCCGAAGGGCGCCGGAGCCACCAGGCCGGGCACCGTGCTGAACTGGGCCCTGACATAGATATTGGCCAGGTCCAGCAGCTCGTTGTTGCTGCGGGAGGGACTGCTAAGCACCAATTGCCCCACTGGCAGCGTGCTGGCATCAAAACGCAATATAAAGGGCGGTTGGGACCCGGCAGGGAAACTGGCCTGTGCCCGGTTAGTATAGGCCGTCACCTCCGCTGCGGCCTGCGCCATATTGGTGCCTTCGTAAAAAGTAAGTTTGATCAGGGTCAATCCCTGTATATTCTTTGTTTCGATACTCTTAACGCCACCCACATATAATAAGAGGTTGACATATTGTTTGCCGAAATAGGTCTCCATCTGGTCGGGAGTAAAGCCGCCATAGGGATGCGAGACATAGATCACCGGCAGGTTCATATCGGGGAAGATGTCGATCTTGATGCTGCGGACGGCGCTGATCCCGAAGAACAGCATACCCGCCACCAATACTAAGATGGTAATAGGTCTTCTAAGCGCGCTTCTGATTAATCCCATATAAATAAGAATTCAGTTAAAACTCATTAAAGAACAATCCAAAATCCCCGCTGGCAGCAGCTTTGTACAACAAGGCCTGCCATACATTATTAAAGGCGATGTCCCTGTCCGTCTCCGCGCGGTTCAGCGCGAAAGCGGCCGTGGTGACATCCACGATAGTGGCCAGGCCATTCTTATAGAGGACGCTTTTCTGGTTATAGGCATCCGAAGCTGCTTTTACCTGTATGGGAGCTTCCCGGTAATTATCAAGGGCATTTTTGATCTTGGTCGCCGACAGGGCCAGCTGGGCAACCAGTTGTTTGTCGATCAGCGTGTATTCTTCCTGTAAACCCAGGGAGGTATACCGCTGAGCCACCACCTGTTGATGGACCCGCAGCGGGCTGGTCAGGTTCCAGGTAACACCTACCCCTAACAGGTAGTTACCCCTTCCGAAGCTGACGCCTTTCAGGTAATTGCCCGTATAGGCATCCGGCGCCCCCGATCCGTACGTGTTATCAAAACCCGATCCCCGGTCCTGCAGGACGCCGAACAGAGAAAAAGTGGGATAGTTAAAAGTCTTTAAATAATTGGCCTCCTCGTTACTGACATTGACCCGTTGCTGGAAGAACTTCAGCAGCGGATGCTCGTTCAACGGTTGTGCGGAATTGTTAGTCAACGCCGAGGGGATCCTCACCACGAAGAGGCTGTCCAGGACAAATTCGGCGGGAGGAATACCCATCAGCTGGGCCAGCTCATTGGCCTGCTCCTGCTGGAATTCGATAGCATTGGTGAGGGCTATCCGGGCATTCGATACTTCGGCATTGGCCAGGGAGGAATCCACCCCCGGGTTGAGACCATTCTTTGCCCGGGCTATGACGACCGTATCAAAGGAGAGGGCCCGGCTTAAATTATTTTGCTGGGATAGGGTGAGCTTCTGGGCAGCCAACAAATTCAGATAGGCTGCGGAAACCTTGACGCTCTGCTGAAACCGCTCCTGTTCCAAATCCTGCTGATCTCTTTTATAAATGGTCTGGGCGACTTTGGTTTTTTCCTTTGCCCGGCCGAAGGCGAAGAAATCCCAGTTGACATTGGTGAGGTACAGGGCGCCGAAGGCGGCATTCCAGTTCTGGGTGGCCAGGACCGGACCGCTGGAAGCAACGGCTCCTCCTTTAAAAGCTCCTGCAGGGCCATTGGTACCATTGATGGTCCCGTAGTCCTGCTGGGCGGAAAGCAGAAAGTCCGGCAGGTATTCCCTTTTTGTCTCGGTGACATTGGCCTGGGATGCCTTCGCATAATTTGTCTTGGCGCGGATGGTACCGTAATTGGTCAGCGCCGTCTGAACCGCATCCTTGAGGGACAGCACCTGTGCGTGAGTTGTAGCGGCTTGTATACTGAAGAACAAGGCCCATGACAGGCCCAAAATGAGTTTCTTTGACATGATAAATGAACAATTTTTATATAACATCTCATAGGACAAGGGGGGAGAGCGGGTTGATCCTATGGCTGCAATGTCGAATGTAAAGGGACTTCAAGATTTTGAAGCAATTTTGAAGCAGGTGTCGGTGGGAAAAAGCTGATCGCTAAAATATGCCGGCCGGAGACAAATTCATACAAAATGGTAAAATTCATTATATCGCAGATCTGGCGGACGATTGCCAGGCCGATGCCGATAGAGTCGCTACCGGGATTCCCCTTTTTGAACCGTTCAAATAATTCCCCGGTGGGCACTTCGGGAGGTCTTCCGGTATTGCTGATGACGAGGCCGGCCTTGCTGAGGTTTACTCTGATCGTTCCGTGGGGGATATTATGCCGGATGGCATTGCTGACGAGATTGGTCAGGAGCAGGTCGGCCAGCGCCGGGTGTAAGGGCAGATAGATGTCTTCTTCAATATTTGTCTGTAAGTTCAACGACTTCATTTGAATAAGTTCGTCAAAGGAATTCAGGGTCTCCCGGGTCAGCGCGCTGAAACAGATGGGCGTCTTCACTTCATATTCATGGTTCTCCAGTTTGGTCAGCAGGGTCAGGGAGCTGTGGATACGGGAGAGGCGCTCGAGCGCATTTTGCATCTCCGCGATGAGGATGGCCTGGTCATCCCGGATATCCGACTCCATCAGGAGTTCCAGCTTCCCCCGGATGATAGCGGTCGGTGTCTGCAGCTCGTGAGAGGCATTCTCGGTGAATTCTTTCAGGGACTGGTAATCCTCCAGCGCCTTATCCGTCATTTTCTTCAGGAACTCATTGAGCTCCCGGAATTCGGAGGTGCGGGTACCGGGCAGCCGGATGGGCTCCTTATTTTTAAGGTCGAAGAACTGGATGACCCGGAGGGTGCGTTTGAAGGGAGCCAGAATATATTTGGAGATCAGCCTCCCCGATATACCCACCAGCACCAGCAGCAGCAGCAGGATCCATTTAAAGGAATCCACTACGCCGGGCAGGAGCTGGTAAAACGAAGGGATATAGGAATAGGTGGAGATGCGGTAATGTAGTCCCCGGATCGTATAAAAAGAAGTGACCACCAGCCGGTATTCGTTGGCCTGGAATTCCGGGTTCCAGTCTGTGCCCCGGGTATAATAGGAAGAAATGCCCGGGGGGACGGAGTCCGCGGGGATCAGGGTAACGGTAGCCCGCTTACGGGTAGGGTGTTCGGAGTAGTCGCCACCCGTCCGGATCTGCTGGGCGATGAGGTCATTCAGCCGCTGATGCCTGACCACTTCCACCCGGCCAACTTTCCATTGGATCTCGTAATAGACGATAGCGCCCCCGATCAGGAGCACCACCAACATGATCCCGAAATACCAAAGGGTGAATTTATTGGTCAGTTTCATCGTTGGGTTTACCCGGCCTCCTGTTTATGTGAATTAAATCTGTAACCCAGCCCGTATACCGTATTTATATAGTCCATGCCGCCGGCATTGCTGATCTTTCGGCGGAGGTTCTTCACATGCTGGTATACAAAATCAAAATTGGCCAGGTTATCTGTATAATCCCCCCAAAGATGCGCCGCGATGGATTGCCGGGACAATACCCGGTTCTTATTGACAAGGAAATACAATAGGAGGTCGAACTCTTTCCGGGTGGTATCGAGGACGGTATCGTTCACCCGGGCTTCAAAAGTATCGGTGTTGAGGCTGATCTCGTTGAACTCGACGATATTGGCCCCTCCCAGGTTCTTACGCCGGTAGATGGCCCGGATACGGGCATGCAGTTCGGCCAGGTGAAAGGGTTTGGTCAGGTAATCGTCGGCGCCTTTTTCCAGGCCGATGATCTTATCGTCCAGGGCATTCTTGGCGGAGATGATGAGTACGTTGCTTTGCTGATGTTCGGCCCGGATGCCCTGCAGCAGGCTGATGCCATTTCCGTCCGGAAGTCCGATGTCCAGCAGGATACAGTCATATTGAAACAGGCTGAGTTTTTCCCTAGCCTCTTCCAGGGTAGCCGACAATTCGCAGATATAACCTTCCCGTGCGAGGAAGTCATGGATATTGCGGGCCAACTCCTGGTGATCTTCTATGATCAGGACTTTCATTTTGTAAAATTAGCCCTTTACCGGTACCCCTGTGCCTGCAGATGGAATAATTCGGCATAACGCCCTTCTTTTTCCAGGAGTTGTTCGTGACTGCCGAGCTCGATCAACTCGCCTTTCTCCAGGACCAGGATGCGGTCGGCCATCCGGACAGTAGAGAACCGGTGGGAGATCAGGAGGGCGGATTTTCCTTTGGTCAGATCGGCGAAACGCTGAAATACTTCGTATTCGGCCCGGGCATCCAGGGCAGCAGTGGGCTCGTCCAGGATCAGCAACTGGGCATCCCGCATATAGGCGCGGGCTAGGGCGATCTTTTGCCATTCGCCCCCGGAGAGTTCAATTCCCTGGTTGAACCGGCGTCCCAATACCTGATCATATCTATCAGGATATCTTTCCACCAGGATGTCGGCCAGGCTCTGCCGGGCTGAGGCTTCGATGAGGGACTGATCTTCCTGTTTAACGATATTACCCACGGCGATGTTCTGGCCCACCGTCATCTGGTAGCGGAGATAGTCCTGGAAGATGATGCCGATCTGGCTGCGCAGCGCCTCCGGGTCATATTCCCGCAGGTCGACCCCGTCCAGCAGGATCCGGCCTTCCGTGGGATCATACAGCCTTGCCAGTAATTTGATCAGGGTCGTTTTTCCGGCGCCATTCTCTCCTACCAGGGCCAGTTTCTCTCCCGGCCGCAAAGTGAAGCTGAGATGTCTGTTGGCCCAGCGCTCGGAGTTCATATACCGGAAGCCCACATTTTCAAAGGTGAAACCTTCGCGGATAGGGTTTGGAAAGGGCCTGGGATGAGGGGATAGAATGATCCGGGGTTTGATCTCGAAGAATTCAAAGAGGTCCCGAAGATAGATGGCGCCCTGCGAGACGCTGGTGAAGCGGGTCAGGATTCCTTCGAGCAGGGCCCGCAACTGCCGGAAGGAACCGGCCAGAAAGGTGAGGTCACCGATGGAAAGGCTGCCGTTGATGGCCTTTATTATAATGACTACATAGGCCCCATAATATCCGACGCTGCCCAACAGGGCAAAGACGGTACCCCAGGCCGAACGGCGGATCGAGAGGGCCCGGTTGGCCCAGTAGAATTTTTCTGAAAGTTGGTGGAAGCGGCCGATGAGAAAATCCGACAAAGCAAAGAGCTTTACTTCTTTGGCGGTGTCATCACTGGCGCCCAGGTAACGGAGGTAATCCAATTCCCTTCGTTCGGTGGTCTGCTTGCGGGTGAGGGCATACGTCTTGTCATTGAAATAAGACTCTCCCAGGAAAGCGGGGATGACGGCTATGAGCAGCAGCAGGATCAGCCAGGGGTTGAAGGCCATCAGACCCGCGGCCAGGAAAATCATCGTGATCAGGTCCTGCACCTGACCCATTACCTGGGACAGCAAAATGGTGCGGCCAGTGGTCTGTTGCCGTGCCCTTTCCAGCTTGTCATAGAAGGTGGAGTCCTCGAACTGGTCCAGGTCCAGTTCGGCGGCATGGCGCATGATCTTTATTGAAGTAAAATTAGAGAATCTGTCACCTAGAAGACTATCCATCAAAGAAATAGCCCTGCTTAATCCGTCTGATAAAATGGCAAGGCCAAATTCCAGGGCCACCAGTTCCCAAAGATGATGGGTGACAGCCCCCTTGGTATGCGCCAGGGCAACCACCTGATCGATAATGAGCTTGCCTACATATAAGATAGCTACCGGAATGGCCGATCGCATAATGCGGACGATGGCGTTGGCGATCATGATCCGGGGGCTGGTCTCCCATACCAGCCGGAAGAAGCGGGGCAGGTTGCCCATGGCAGCCAATCTTTCCCGCACGGTTATACGGCCCGGTTCCTGCCCATTCTGTCCATTTGTACCCGAAGGACGCTGTCTGCCTGATCCTTTCCCTAAAATCCGGTCTCCTGATTTCATAGCTCTAAATAACGAAATTGTAACGGCATGGTTCGGCAAAATAGTTGATACCTTTAAAGCAATGAATATTACGGTAGAAGAGCTCCGGATCCTGAAGGACGCCCCCCTGGGAGGTGCGGCCGGTAGTTCGTTGATTTTTAATACTGTACAGAGAAATACCCCTTATTTAATCTCAATGTATCCCCGCCTCCCAGAGCAGGAGTGAGATCCAGGTCGAAAGTACCTCTCAACCGATGGGTAGTGGGGTTATCTTCTACCACGTGTACAAATCCCGGAGCTATATGGATAAGGGCCACGCTGTCCCGTAAAGGACTATAAGAGAAGCTGGACCAGGTCTGTCCGTTACTGACATAGGTTCCCCAGACAAAGTCCGGCCAGACATCATAATAAATGTCAGCAGCCAGGTTGGGAGGCAGATAGATACCGACGGACCGGGTACCATCTGTTTCGGCCCCTCTTACCAGTAATTGCCCGGCGACGATGCCCGTGGATATACTTTTGGCCGTCCAGTCATTCCCGTCGATCCGCACCTGGAACGTATCGGTTGTCCTGGCAAGAGGCAGTGCCGTAATATAAGAGATGTCTTTAAAATTCCCTCTTGTCATGTGAACCGTCCGACGGGCGCTGTCA
Source organism: Puia sp. (assembly GCA_035492545.1). Classification (GTDB taxonomy): domain Bacteria; phylum Bacteroidota; class Bacteroidia; order Chitinophagales; family Chitinophagaceae; genus Puia. The sequence continues at coordinate 53,382 of DATJJD010000146.1, read as the reverse complement.
TTATATAAGTTCAGGGTGAAGGTTCCGGTAATGGTCTTTTTGTCTTTGTCGATAGCCGTCACCTCCACCTGCCCCCCGTTGAGATTGGAATTGCTGCTATTACCCGTGCCAAAAAACTGGTCCCACATATACCGGGTCGTGTATTCGGCGACGCTAACCTGTTTCCAGCCCAGGACATATTTGCCGGGGACCGTATCATCCAGGGAGATGACCAGGGTCTGATCGTCACCGCCGGTTCCGGAGAGGGTAATCTTGCCGTTGATGATCGATGCAAACCGGGTGCTGTCCGAGGCGACCCAGGGCCCGCCGTCAATCAGGGCGCTGAACAGCCCGGTGGAGTCGGCGCTGCCGATAATAGAATTTTCCAGTACAGCGGATTTTTGGCAGGCCGACAAGAATAAGGCGCAAGCAAAAGCAAGGATAGTTACCAATCTCATAAAAAGGGTTTTGTATAGGATACCGGTTTGATGCAAAACGTTGCCCGGGCATAGATGATGGTTATAACCTATAATGGTTTGGCCAAAAAAAAGTAAATTATGGTATGAAAATGATCTACCTGTTTGTTGCCCTGGCAGCTTTGGCTTTTGTAAACCGGGGACCGGCCAGTCTCTATGAGGCCGGCTCCATGGATGAGCCTCATCCTGATCCTGATACGCTGACGGCCCGGGTAGTAACCTGGCATCACCTGAAATCCGGCAAAGAGAAGGAGGGCGTCAGCAGGGAAGTGCTGAGGGGAGCAACCCGCGATCTTTCCCTGTTGGATATCAGCGCCTTCACCCTGGACGCCGGGCAGTCGACGGCTGCCGAAGGCCGGCCCTCTCCCGGTGGCCAGGCCTCCCATAATGGCAAGTCCTCTCCCACCAATGACCAGGCTGCAAATGCCGACCTCCTCGTGATCGTCAAAGAAGGCAGCCTCACCGTAACCTTGCCCTCTTCCTCCGGAGATAATCCTCCGGTATCGCCCAAAGTATTGGACGCAGGCGGAGTGGCGCTGATTGCCGCCGGGTCTTCGCCTCAATTCACCAATGCCAGCACAGCCGCCGTCACTTATTATCTATTCCGTTTCCAATCCCGGTCGCCGGAGGACAGGGGCCGGGCCCGGCAGGCCGGTCCGCCCTTTCTCCTCGACTGGAAAGAGATGGAGATGAAGAAGACCGATAAAGGCGAGAGCCGGCAAATCTTTAGCCGGTCCCTGGCCTGGCTGGGAAAGATAGACATGCATGCCACCACGCTGAACCCGGGTGAGGTGAGCCATGCCCCGCATATACACCGGGCCGAAGAGATCATCCTGATGCGGTCGGGCCATGTACAGGAATATATCGGCGGACAGTATCATAAGGCTTCGGCAGGCGACCTCATCTTCCTTCCATCAGGAGTGCCCCATGCGTTGGAGAACAAGAGTGATCAACGCTGCGAATATTTTGCTCTTCAATGGCAAGGGTAGACCTGGTAGCCATGCTCCCGGAAACCGATGTCAAGGGGTGGGCTTATAGTATTTTAATGCTTCCGGCATGAGCTCCTGCAATTTATTTATACGATCGGCATCCGCAGGGTGATCGCTGAGAAAGACCGGAGGTTTCGCACCACCCATGGCAGCCATTCGCTGCCAGAAAGGGACGGCTTCGCGGGGGTCATATCCGGCCATAGCGGCAAAAATAAGTCCGTAGTGGTCTGCTTCGTATTCATGTTTGCGGGAATAAGGCAGGAGAACGGCCACCTGTGCCGTCGGCGCATACACCTGGTCGAAGATGCCGACAGTGGCCGGATTGCTGCCCAATGCCACATCTCCGGCTACCTGTATGCCCTGTGCCAGTAATTGCTGGCTCATCCTTTCCCTGCCATGACCGGCCACGGCATGTGTGATCTCATGTCCCAATACAATGGCCAGGGCCGTCTCATTCTGAGTAATGGGCAGGAGACCGGTATAAACGACCACTTTTCCTCCGGGCATACACCATGCATTCACCTCTTTGCTCTCTACTAAGTTGAACTCCCATTTATAGCCATCCAGGGCATTGGTCAGGCCCTGGTTCTGATAGTATCGGCTGATGGCATTCGCAATCCGGGTGCCTACCCTTTTTACCATTTCGCCATTATTGTCATTGACGGGAACTACTTTATTGGTTGTCAGAAAATGTTGATATTGCGTCAGCGCCATCGACTGCACTTCTTTTTCGGATACGAGTGTCAGCTGTTTCCTGCCGGTTATGGGATTACGGTGACAGGAGAGCATAGCAGTAAAGCCTACCACGGAGATGATAAGAAGAACTTTGTTCACGGTGATTTCATGTTTAGCGCCGTAAAGGTAAAAATTTTGAATGACTTTCCGATTCATTGTAATTTTACAGCACATGAAGCCCAAATTGTTAAAAGTCCCAAAGACGCCCGCGCATTCTTTCAGCGTCCGGGAAGACAGGGATCCGTTCATTAACAATCGCTGGCATTACCATGCGGAAGTGGAGCTGATCTATTTTCACCAGGGCAGCGGTACACAGTTCGTGGGCGATCATATCAAACGCTTTCATGCCGGCGATATTATTTTGGTTGGCTCCAACCTGCCTCATTACTGGCGATATGATGATGCCTATTTCAAAGGGGATAAAGACCTGTCCGTTCATTCCACCGTTATCCATTTCTCGGAAAATTTCTGGGGAGACCTTTTCCTGGAATTACCGGAGACCAAACCCCTGAAAAATCTCCTGGAGAAGGCCCGCCGGGGGATCCTGGTCCAGGCCAGGGAAGAGCGGAAAGTAGAAGAAGGAGTAGAAAAGATCCGCTTGTCAGAAGGAGTGCAGCGGATCGTTGCCTTAATCGAATGTCTTTCTGCTTTCGCAGCGGCCGCCGACCCGCATCTGCTCTCGTCCATCGGCTTCCGGCATGATTTCTCAGAGATGGAGAATGACCGTATCAATGCTATCTATGACTATACCTTCCGGCATTTCTCCCAGAAGATCTACCTGGACCAGGTAGCTGCCGTCGCAGGCCTGGTGCCCAATTCTTTCTGCCGGTATTTTAAATCCAGGACAGGCAAGACCTACACGCAATTCCTGACGGAAATACGGGTAGGCCATGCCTGCAAACTACTCATCGATAACCGGATCAGCATCAAACAATGCTGTTATGAGAGCGGGTTCAACAATTTTACCTGTTTCCACAAAAATTTCAAGTTCATTACGGGCAAAAGCCCGCAACATTATCTGAAGGAGCATCAGCTATAATTTACTCAATACTCCCAGGCCCGTACAGGCATCCCATCCTTTTCCTGCCTTATATCCTTTGTTGGTAGAAGTAGTTATATTGTCGCCTTTTATAATATCCCGGCAACTGCCTGTGGCGCCATAAATCTGAGGATTGATAAACCCTGCCGATTTACCATTCTTCTCATTGACCAGGGCGATGAGACCTGCCATCAACGGAGCCACGGCGCTGGTGCCGCCAATCACCATATTCTGGCCATCCACCCGCACTTTATAGCCTGTTTGCGGATCCGCATTCCCCGCCACATCGGGAACGCCCCGTCCTTTAAACTTCGTATCAATGGACAACGGTACTTTGGCCTTTGCCTGATAGTCGGGTATGGGGAAGAAATTGCTTACACCGCCACCTGTTGCGGAAGTGGCCGATTCATGCCATACCGTCTCGCTGGTGATCTTGGTTCCGCTGGTCATCAGTTTGGTCCCTCCACAGGCCAGTACATAAGGGCTGCTGGCTGGAAAATCGACGTGCACTTTGCCATCGCCTACACTGTCATCGCTGCCGGAGTCGCCAGCCGCGGCGCAGACCGTCACCCCTAAAAGACTGGCAGCCTTAAAGGCCTCGTTAAAGTTGGTGAGGGACTGGTCGGTCCAGGCCGATTCCGCCGCACCCCAGCTAATGCTGATAACGGAGGGCTGGTTCTTGGTGTCATGAATGGCCTGGGTGATGGCATCCAGGAATCCCTGATCGGTATTGGGTGCAAAATAAACCACGATGCTGGCGTCCGGCGCCACAGCGCCCGCCACCTCGATATCCAGCATCACTTCTCCGTCTGCACTATTAGCGTTGGTCGGGCTATTGGAGGCCCCGTCCACACTGACCGCTTTTACCAGCGGCATGGCGATGCCAAGCCCCGAAAAATAAGTTTGAAGATCCGCATTGCGGTATCCTCCTCCCAACTCTATGATAGCGATACACTGGTTCTTTCCCGTGACATTTTTGGGGAAGTTATAAATCGTATTCAGATCGTTGGGGTTGAAGCCGGCGCTGCTGGCATGGGCGAGGAACAAACCATTCTCTTGCTTGGCCACCTGGAAATGGGGTTGTACATGGGGTCTGTTATCCAAGCCAAAGACTCCTTCAATAACTCCATCCAGTTCGGAAGGTATACAGATGTCGCCTGTCCGGCCCCTGAAGATGACGCCTTTATCATCTTTATAATGGGTGAGGTGTACCTGGAATGCCTTTTCCAGATCGCTGATGCGGCCTTTCAGGACGATGCTCCTCCGGCCCTTGTCGCTTTCCACGACGGCAAGATGATGAGCGGCCGCAAAAGTTTCTACCTGGGCGATGTCCTGATCCGAGGCTCCATACTGGGCGGCATATTCCTCCCGGGTGATGCGCTGTCCTTTTTCCAGAGCCTTGTCGATACTTTTCTGTCTTCTCACCCGGATGGTGATGGAGGCGGTATCGTTGGGGTTCAGGGTGTCGATCGCGATGGCCGCGGGGCTGGCCTTTGTACTGCCGGTGAGTTTTACATACGCGCCGGCGGCAACCTTAGCTTTTTTCATGATTGATTTTTTTAGAGAGTTATCAGGTCGGTCGGGAGGGCAAGAAGCTAAAGCTCCAAAAACTATTCCATCTTGTCAATACCCGAAAAGTGGTAGGGAAGAATTGATTATGCTGATTATTGCTAACTTGCCCAAAAAACCGGCGGATGGCAACAGAAATAAAATGTCCGAATTGCGGCCATCTTTTCCCTATGGAAGAGGCTGTCTCGGAGGAATATAAAAAGGAGCTCAGAGAGCAGATGGTGGCCTTCAAAAAAGAAAAAGAGAAAGAGCTGCAGAAGAAACAGGAAGAATTCGCCCGTAAAGAGGCGGAATGGCAACAGTCGGCGCAAAAGCTGGAGGCGGGCTTCACCCAACGTCTCAGCGAGGAAAAGCAGCGCTGGCAACAGGTAACGGAACAAAATATCCGCAAATCCATCGCCACGGACTTCGAGAATAAACTGAAGATGCTGGAAGAGGCGAATAAGGACAACGAAGAGAAGCTGCGGACTTCCCGGCAGAAAGAACTGGAATTCCTGAAAAAAGAGCAGGAGCTGAAGAACAGGGAGTCGGAATTGGAGTTGTCCGTTCAGCGCCAGTTACAGGAGGAGCGGGGCAAACTGTCCAAAGAGATCCGGGAGCTGGAAGAACAAAAAGTCGCTACCAGGGAAACGGAGTATCAGTTGCGGCTGAAAGAGCTGGAAAAACAACTGGATGATCAGAAGAAGCTGGCCGAGGAGATGAGAAGAAAGGCGGAACAGGGTTCCATGCAGTTGCAGGGCGAAGTGCAGGAACTGGCCCTGGAGGAGTTGTTGCGGGCCAGCTTTCCCTTTGACGAGATCAGCGAAGTGGGCAAAGGTGTCCGGGGGGCGGATTGTATCCAGACCGTCCGGAATAATTTCGGCCAGGAATGTGGTAAGATCATCTATGAGAGTAAGCGCACCCGGGATTTCGCCCAGGATTGGATCGAGAAGCTAAAATCTGATATGCGCAGCCAGGGAGCCGTAATTGCGGTTATTGTCACCCAGGCCATGCCGAAGGATATGAACTGTTTCGGGGAAAAGAACGGCGTGTGGATCTGCAGCTTCTCCGAAGTGAAAGCCCTTTCCCATGTCTTGCGGGACGGGGTCATCCGGGTCTTTTCCGCCTCGAAATCCCAGGAGAATAAGGGAGATAAGATGCACCTCCTCTATGACTATCTCACCAGCACGGAGTTTAGCGAACAGTGGAAGGCCATCCGGGAGGGATTCCTATCCATGAAGCAATCCATTCAGAAGGAACGGGACACCATGGAAAAACTTTGGAAGTCCCGGGAGAAACAGCTGGAGAAAGTCCTGTTGAATGCCGCCCATGTCCGTGGGTCCATCGAAGGCATCGCCGGGAAGGATGCGATCGACGTCAACCTTCTGGAAGATGGAGAGGAGGACCTGGCATTGGATTAGGGGACGCGGGGACCCCTTCAGAGCCGGCCAGGTTGCACCCCTGGACAAACGCCAGGCCAGCCCTCATTCCGGCGTCCGGAACCTGCCACCCGTGGTGATAAAGGCCAGCACCAGCGCCTGCTCTTCAAACGTCCTGGCTTCAATGCCCAGATGCATCTTTTTACCTTTGTTAAAGGCAAAAGGCAGTTTTATACTTTCCCCCTCCATATTGATATTACCTTCCAGCTGCATATGTTTCTTAAAATCCAGCTCTCCCTGGCCATACCATTTGAAAAGGGCTTCCTTGGAACTCCATATCAGGGTGAGAAATTCCTGGTGTACCCGACCCCGTAAGCCCCATTGCTCCAGGAAAAGGGTATAGTCCTCGTTGAAAAAATGGGACTCTTCCTCGCTGAGGAATTTTGGCGCCACCGTTTCGATACGGGGGGTGATCAATTCGATGTCCACCCCTACCCTGCGGGTGCGGCTGACGATAGCAGCTGCGTACCGGCCGCAATGCGAGATGGAAAAATGATACTTTTCACTTTCCAGGAAAGGCTGACGGGTATCGGCTATCCGGATCTCCTCCAGGGGGAAATCGGGAAAAAGAAAGGACAGCAGGTAACGGCCCGCCAGATGCTGCAAACGCTTGAAGGGATGCGACACATCTCTTTTCAAAGGCACTTTTTCCAGGAAGAAGGATTCCGGCTCGTCAATCTGCCAAATCCCTAATTTCGTTCCCTGGTTGATATTATGTTGATAAAACAGGGGCATCTTTAAAATTATAAAGGCACATTTGCACAACCGGATGAAATCCGGCCGTGAACAAGGCCCATAGGCCGAAGTTCACAAAAATTATGCGTATTCCAGTTAAGGATACTTTTCGACTGATCCTTTACTGGAATACAATTCAATCCGCAAACTTAACCAATTTCATCATGATCCTATCCGATGCACGTATTCTGGAAGAGATAGAGAAAGGAACGATCAAGATCGAGCCCTATGATCGCAGTTGTCTGGGTAGTAATTCTTACGATGTACACCTGGGAAAATGGCTGGCTACTTACCGTGAGCACATCCTGGATGCCAAAAAACATAATGAAATAGAGTATTTCGAGATCCCGGAGGAAGGTTTTGTATTATACCCCCATATTTTTTACCTGGGGGTCACGGATGAATACACGGAGACACATGCGCATGTCCCCTTCCTGGAGGGGAAATCCTCTACAGGCCGCCTGGGCATCGACATCCATGCCACCGCCGGCAAGGGGGATGTGGGGTTTTGCGGTAACTGGACCCTGGAGATCTCCGTCAAACAGCCGGTAAGGATCTATAAAGGCATGCCCATAGGGCAGCTGATCTATTTCCCGGTGGAGGGAGAGATACTGGTCAGCTATAACCAGAAAAAGGACGCCAAATACAGCGGCCAGATCAATAAGCCCGTCGAAAGTATGATGTGGAAGAATAAGTTCTGATATCCAAGCCCGGGCGGAAGCCATTGGCGGGTGTTAGAGGGCTTCCCACCCATTCTTCTTCGCATAGGCGATCAGCCAGGCGACGACTTCATTATAAGTCTTTATTCCCTGGGGTTGGTGGTTGGCCTTCAGGTAATTCCCGTACAGCCGCCGGACCACGGGCTCGAAAGGGTTCTCGAATTTCCTGTTAAAGGCCTGCAATTCCCGGTAATCCTGTCGGATGCCCGGTCTCAGGTGTTCCCGGAAAGGTCTCACCAGGTTGGAATCCTGCATATACAATTCCCGGGCCGCATATAAATACAGATCGAAGTAAACGGAATAGCGAAAGGCCGCATCGGGAGACGATCTGGCAGCCAGATAACCCACAAAGTTGGCTTCATTTTCCTTGGCGTAGCCCAGCTGGTGCGCCATTTCATGGCAGGTGGTAAAGGGTTGCGTAAAAACGGGGACTGCCGTATTTACCTGGGCCTCGCCCGTAAAAGGATTGTAGTAGCCGCCAAATCCCAGGTAATTGTCCACGAAAGCGAACAAGGAAGATTTGACGGAGGTGGAGGTATAGGTGAAGCGGATGTCGCGGGCCGATAGATCAGAATAGGAACCGACAGCTCCTTTGAATACGGTCGAGGGGTGAGCAAGGGGGGACCTGGTCAGCCTGGCGGCACTGTCCAAAGCATTGAGGCGGCCGGTAATGCCCCGCAGCAGTTCCGTCAGCTCCTCCGTGGAGTAGGGTTCTACCTTTAGCTGAAGCTGTTCGGCTATGCCAAGCCGATCGTAATTAAGCCCCCATAACCCATTGAAGAGCACGTAGACGAGGAGACAGACAAAGAGGACGCCGCGGAGCCGGCCAAGCAGCCAGCGCCCATTCAATTCCCTTCTCACCAACTGGCGGATCAGGAGCACCAGGCCAACGATCAGCCAGATGATAAGGCCTCCGTAAACAAGATCGCCGATACTAAAGGGCAGCCATCCGAACAACAGACGTTGCAAACGGGCGATCAGCGGATATAGGCCCATAGCATAATATTTTTCAACCGCCCCGGGAAAAAAGGAAAAGATCTTGATCCCCGCGGCCAGAATTACCAGGCTGATCCAAACTATAACCGGACCTCGTCCGGTTCGCGCAATTGCGCAGACATTATGGTTTTGGTACAAAAAATTACATTTGGCCAAAATTTTTTGTACCACATACTTGGTTTTACCGAACATAGCTTTAAAAATACTCCAAATATCAGATCATCCATGTTAAATTGCACCGGTAATAATTGCATGCCCATGAATATAGACTTTAACAAGAATGAGGACGCTATGAAGAGGTCCCTCAGCCAGATGAGGACCCGGCTGGATAAAATCGCGCTGGGGGGTGGGAAAAAGGCAATCGAGAAGCAACGGGAGAAGAACAAGCTCACCGCCAGAGAGCGTATTGACTACCTCATCGACGAAGGCAGTTCTTTCATCGAAATAGGAGCTTTTGCCGGGTATGAAATGTATGAAGAACAGGGCGGATGTCCGGCCGGGGGCACGGTTGCCGGGATTGGCTATGTAAGCCACCGGCAATGTATAATTGTAGCGAACGACCAGACGGTTAAAGCCGGAGCATGGTTTCCCATCACGGGAAAAAAGAACCTGCGTATGCAGGAGATTGCTATGGAGAACCATTTGCCGGTCATCTACCTGGTGGATAGCGCCGGTGTCTTTTTGCCTATGCAGGACGAGATCTTTCCGGACAAGGAGCATTTTGGCCGCATCTTCCGCAACAATGCCCGTATGAGCGCCATGGGAATCAGCCAGATCGCCGCTGTCATGGGAGCCTGTGTAGCCGGCGGGGCCTACCTGCCGATCATGAGCGATGAGACGCTGATGGTAGAGGGCAACGGCTCTATTTTCCTGGCAGGGCCTTACCTGGTAAAAGCCGCCATCGGGGAAGACATCGATACGGAGACACTGGGCGGGGCCGCCACCCATACCGAGGTGTCCGGCATCGCGGACTATAAATTCAAGACCGAACAGGAATGCCTGGACCAGGTCAAAAAGATCATGAGCAAGTTGGGAGGATCCGACGCCTCTGCGGCAGGGGCCGGCCCGGTGAGTCCGGGTGCGGCGGCACATCGCCCCACCGGTCTGTTCAGCCGGGTAGCCCCGACGCCACCCCTTAAAAATACGGAAGAACTGCATGGCATCCTGCCGGAAGACCCTTCCAAACCTTATGACATGCTGGATATCATCCACCGCATCGTCGATGACTCCGCCTTTGAACAATTTAAAGAAGACTATGGCAAGACCATCCTCTGTGGTTATGCGCGCATTGAAGGTTGGGCGGTGGGCATTGTCGCCAATCAGCGCAAGATCGTAAAGAGCAAAAAAGGAGAAATGCAGATGGGCGGCGTTATTTATAATGACAGTGCAGACAAAGCGGCCCGGTTTATCATGAACTGCAACCAGAAAAAGATCCCTCTCATCTTCCTCCAGGATGTCACCGGGTTCATGGTAGGCTCCCGCAGCGAGCATTCGGGCATTATCAAGGATGGGGCTAAAATGGTGAATGCCGTTGCCAATTCGGTGGTGCCCAAGATCACGATCATCATCGGCAACTCCTATGGCGCCGGCAACTATGCGATGTGCGGGAAGGCTTATGATCCCCGGTTTATTTACGCATGGCCCACGGCCAGGATCGCCGTCATGGGAGGCGAGCAGGCAGCAAAAACACTTTTACAGATACAGGTCAGCGCCCTGAAGAACAAGGGAGAGATCATCGACCCGGCCGCCGAAAAAAAGCTGCTGGATGAGATCAAGGGGCGTTATGAAAAACAAACAACTCCTTATTACGCGGCCGCGCGTCTATGGGTAGACGCAATCATCGACCCTACAGAAACCCGGAAGGTGATTGCAGAAGGGCTGCAGGCCGCAGCGCACAATACCGAACTTCCGGAATTTAAGACCGGTGTGATCCAAGTGTAAAAATCCCCTGATAATCCCAACCTGCAATATGGCAAACAACGAACTGATCATGTACACCGACGGGGCCGCCCGCGGCAACCCGGGCCCCGGGGGTTATGGAACCATCCTGATGTGGGGCACTGTCCGCAAGGAACTGTCCCACGGCTACCGGCATACTACGAATAATCGTATGGAGCTGATGGCGGTGATCGCTGGCCTGGAAGCCCTGAAGAAAGAAGGCATGAAGGTGACGATCTACTCCGACAGCCAGTATGTCGTAAAAGCCTGGGAACAGGGCTGGCTGAAGAACTGGATCGCCACCAATTTCAAAGGAGGGAAAAAGAATAAAGACCTCTGGTTACATTTTTATGAGCTGTCCAAAAAACACCAGCTCCGGTTTGTCTGGGTAAGAGGACATGCCGACAATCCCTACAACAACCGTTGCGATGAACTCGCTACGGCTGCGGCTGACGGTAAGAACCTGGATGTGGACACCATATTCGAGGAGGAATCGGGGAAGTAGGCCAACCCTACGCCCCTACCGGCACCGATGCCCGGTAGATCACCGCATTTTCCCCCGCCTGTAATTCGAGCTTCGCCTGGTCGAAGGCCAAAAAGACTTCTCCCGTCTTACGGTGAAAGGTATTTTCAGGGCTTTCTGTTACAAGCACTTCTCCTTCCAGCACTATATAGATCTCGACCGAACGGGCCAGGATAGTCACCTGCTCCTGTTGCAACAGCCCGATCCTGCTCAATTCAAAATCAGGTGCGGGGGTCTTATAGGGGGTTATCGTTCCGGGAACATTATTTTCGGGGATAACACGGGGATAGGTAGCTTCGAAGGCCACATGCTTCAGCAATTCCGGCACATCGACATGTTTGGGTGTCAGTCCCCCCCTCAGTACATTATCGGAGTTAGCCATGATCTCAACGTTGAGCCCTTCCAGGTAGGCATGGGGCAAACCCGCGGCCTGGAAAATGGCTTCCCCGGGATGAAGGTTCAGCAGGTTGAACAGGTAAATGGAAAAAATACCCCTGTCGATCCTACCGGGCTCATTATAGGTCTCCGCCGCCCGGGCCGCCCAGAAATCTTCGTCATTCCGGGATAATTTTCCCTGGCGGTAAGCAGGGGTTATACGATCGAGCAAGGGTTGTAAGACCTGGTTCACCTCCGCTTGCGGCAGTTCCATCACAGTCTTATATAATTCCTGGTATCCTTTTTTTGTAAAAACCGGCGTCAGAAATGCCAGCTCCGGGATAACCTGCAGGGTCCGTTCCAGCTCTTCAGCCGGCTTGAAGCCATGCAACAGCCAGAACTCACTCAGGGCCAGCATCAACTCCGGCTTATGATTGTCGTCTTTGTAGTTACGGTCCGGAGCGGTAAGGGGCACCCCTTTTTTATTCTCCGCCGCAAACTCCCACTCGGCATTCTTCTTGGTCGGATGCACCTGGATGGACAACATATCTTTTACATCGAGGATCTTTAAGAGATAGGGCAGTCTCCCGAACTTCTCCGCCACATAAGAGCCTAAGGTAGCTTCCGGCCATTCTTTAATATACGCATTCAGGGGTACGGTGAGGGTCGTCGAGCCGGCCTCCACCAGCAACTGTGAAGGCGCATTATCGTGAGCGCCCATCCAGTACTCGGCAAACGGCTTATTCTCCGGGTTGGGAATATTCAACAGACGGGGTAGAAAAGAATGACCTCCCCAGGCATAATGCTGCACTTTCCCCATCAATTTAAAAACGTTGTTCGACTGCTTCATGTCAATAATTTATTTAGCTAACTTTCGGATGGCCTTTCGGACCGCCAAAATAAAACAAAAAAGAATAAGAATGGTTAAGCATCAGTATTTTGGGAAAAAAGGAGAAGACCTGGCCGCCGAATGGCTGACCGGCAAGGGCTATGAGATCCTGGACCGCAACTGGCGCCATGGCCGGTATGAAGTGGATATCGTCGCCCGCTACCAGGATGTTTATCATTTCATCGAAGTCAAAACCGGCAACGAAAATGAATTCGGCCACCCGGAGGAACGGGTCAGCAAAAATAAAATAAGAAATATGATGCAGGGAGGGGTCGCCTGGCTCTACGAGCATCCCGGCCCCAAAAGACCTCAGTACGATGTGCTGGCGATTACTTTCCGTAAGGATGCGGAGCCTGAATACATGCTGTTTGCGGATGTGTATGTATAACTTTTATATTTCTCCCTTTTCCGCCTTCTCCATAATAAACTCCACTACCCGGTAAGTAGCGGGGCAATACTCGATATTCTGTTTGTACATGTGCATGTACTCAACCATCTTCCTTTTATTGTGATGCGGAAAACCGGCACAGTCGCGGGGGCGTACGGCATAAATATCGCACATATTGGTGGTCAGGTCCAGGAACTGGCAGGGTTGTTTCACATTCATCCAATCCCCTGTCTTATCCTTATACAGCCACTTTTCCCGAAAGGCCTTTTCCGTCATTCCCAGATGAGCGGATATACGCTTCACATCTTCTTTTGTATAGGTGGGGGACATGGTCTTGCAGCAATTGGCGCAATGCAGGCAATCCGTCTTTGCCCAGGCAGCTTTGTCTGCCTCGGTAACCAGCTTATCCAGCCCTCTTGGGGCCTTTTTTTCCAGCCGGGTGAGAAAGCCTTTTATCCGCCGTTTGTTATGACGAACGATTTGCCTGAATGACCGCAAGTTGACCGTTACCATGTGTTTTTGATTGATTACCGGCAAACCTACATTAAAATGCTAAAAGGTGGAGAAGGCCTTTCAGAAAATTTTCCCATTATATCCCTAATTGAACGGAGTTCAATTAGCAGACGAGGCACTGGCCGAGGTCTGCCGACATTAGGGGTATTGCGACAAAAAATTATATTTCGACAATTTTTTCGCCGCAATTCAATTAAAGCCTAAATTTCCCCGCATGTGGGAACCTTATAAAAAAGGATACAAGGGCTGGCTGCAGCTGGAGAAATCTCTTTCAGACAATTCCGTGGAAGCATATCTGCGGGACATCGACAAGCTGACCCAATTCCTGCAGGCCACCGGGTCCCTGAAAAACCCCGAAGGGGTCGAGCTAAAAGACCTGCAGCAATTCCTGCAGTGGATCGGAGAGCTGGGGCTCAACGCCGCCACCCAGGCCCGGATCCTGTCGGGTGTCCGTTCTTTTTATAAATATTGTTATATAGAACACATCGTCAAAAAAGACCCTACGGCCCTGTTGGAATCCCCTAAACTGAAAAGGGCCCTCCCGGATGTCCTGAGCTTTGAAGAGATCGAAGGCATTATCGGGCAGATCGACCTGAGCAAACCGGAGGGAGGACGGAACAAAGCTATCCTGGAAACCATGTACAGCTGCGGGCTTCGGGTCAGCGAAGTCGTCAACCTGCGCATCTCCTGTCTTTACCTGGAGACAGGTTTTATCCGGGTGATCGGGAAAGGGGATAAAGAAAGACTGGTGCCCATCGGTGATGCCGCCATCAAATACATCCAGCTTTACCAGCGGGAGATCCGGGTGCATGTCCCTCCCAAGCCGGGGTCAGAAGACATTCTTTTCCTCAATCGCCGGGGGAGTAAGCTGACTAGGGTCATGATCTTTTTGATGCTGAAGGGCCTGGTGGCCCAGGCCGGCATTTCCAAAAATATCTCCCCCCATACCTTTCGTCATTCCTTCGCCACTCATCTGGTAGAAGGCGGGGCCGACCTCCGGGCCGTACAGGAGATGCTGGGGCATGAGAGCATCACCACCACCGAGATCTATACGCACCTCGACCGGGAATTTTTACGGGAGACGTTGCACCGGTATCACCCGGGGTTTAAGTGAGGGGAAATTCAAACCTATTCCATTACGCATTAATTTTGAACATATTATGTAGCCCGTAAACGAAATCCTGATTTTTTGAATAAGAACATATAAATATCATATAATGTCGAAAAACAAAAGAATAAACTATCAAAAAAACTTTCTACCTTCGTTCAGGCCAGTTTCAATTGAAAGTCGCTCCCTGAGCGGGGTAGGTTTCTACCTAGATTGAACACAGGCTTTTTTTATTTTCAGCCGTTAATGGCTTCTTGGGCGTATAGATATTATCGCCGGTCTTTACTCCCTCATCGTCGTATAAATCTATAACCAGTTTTATTTTGTCCCGCAAGTATTCGTAATACCTTGTCTCTCCCCTTTCGAAAACCCGTTGAACGCTCCAACAGAAATAATCTGCAATATTCAATAATGGCTCAGAGGTCTGGTTTTGGACGTTGAATATTATGTTATGATTGAATGCGGTCTCCGGGTTATGAATAACGAATCTTTCTTCCGCCTTTTGTAACCCCAATTTCAAATTTTCAAGCCTTGTACTTGTTCCCCGCGCGGCGATGTTTAACACCGTCCTTTTCTCATTCAATAATTTATCATATAGCAAATGTGAGAGGAGATCAGCATAAAACTCATGGGGATTCTCATTATGCCTTGTCAAATAAAGGTCGGGAATTTTTCTACCGACTACTGCTTCAAATGAACAATCCAAAGAGTTAAAATATTTAAAAAACTGCATCCTGACTTCGGGAATATCGTCTGTTGCATGGAAATAGAATCCATAATTATTCCTTTTTTTTTCGATGCTTCCTATGTTTTTAAAGTATGGATCTTGATCTACTCTTTTTTGAAGTTGAATGACTTCCTGTCGGATCGTATCCAGGTCGTTGTTGAATTTTACCATCCCTAAAAAGTAGCAAGTTGAAACGCCCGGAGTCCCTACAATAATACTTTTCCCCTTCCCATGAAATGTTGGATCACCAGCTTCATCCAGGAAATAATGGTATTGATAAGCAGATAGCTTCCCCTCCATTTTCATACAGTAAGAATTATTCAATCAAAATTAAATACTTCTTTTGTGAAAAATTTTAGAACTTTTTCACTCACCCCCGGGAAAGCAAAAAAGCCCGTAAGCCCTTAGTTTTGCAGGCTTTTGGACAAATTCAACAATCATTAAGCAGAGAGGTGCTAAAATTGCTCCTCATAAAGAGGGACTTTACAATACAACCAATTGCTGAGTATACGCTTTCCCTGCTCGCGCAGGAGATAGTCTTAACAAATAAATGCCAGCAGGCAATGATGAAGGGATATTCAATGTTCCCGTTTCAGCATTGTTAATCCATTTTTCCAGCACTAATGCTCCGCCGCTGTTAAATAACTCCAGCTCGCCCTCACCGGACAACGTCGATGGCAACGTGTACCGGACGGCAGCTCCCCGGACAACCGGATTGGGATAAAGGGTCAGTTCCTTTTCTTTTTTGGGGATACCCACGATAGCCAGCGTATCTTTCAACCAATCCTTTACGACCCGGGTAGCTTTTCGGGAGGCAACGGTGACTACATCCTCCATAATATCACTTTGCTTCCTTGTCGAGTATCCCTGCACCACTACCGGCGGCAGGTTGGTATACCTGGGCGTATCGGCCCTGGAGCTGTCCGGTCTAACCGCGACCTTTCCCATCATGGGTTCCCCTAAAAGTTTTTTATCACATTGGACCACCCTGACACCCGGGGCCTTCTGGGCTGACGCCCTGGAGGAAATGAGCAAGCCGGCCAATACGAATTGCCAGATCACCCAGGCCCTTCTTTTTCTTTCGGGCAGGGGAACCAGGCGACGGTTCAATTGGTCGGCGTCAAAACGGCCACAGACCTTTTTATTGGCATCCGCCAGCCAGGCCAGGACTTCCCCATCCGACCTATTGGTGAAATCCACTACAGTTTTCTGACAGGACCCGCAATGACGGCCGTTGCCGGAGGGTAACATATCGTCCCAGTTCTCCCCGCAGGGCCTGGGCACTAGGATCTGTATATTTTTGGGCATAAGGTGTTTTTTTTACAACAGATGCAGGAGAGCAACAAATTGCATAAGGGGACCCCGCGCCGTCAGATGACCGTCGAAGGCCAGGCCCGGCTGCCGGCTTGCCGGAGATGGTTTTTTTAAGTACTTTAGACCAGCGTACTGATTGGCTTTTTTAAAGAACATATCGCCCCATTCCGTTAGCGACCAGGAACTGGTCACTGCCTACCGGCAAACTGCCGACCTCAAGATCCTGGCAATCCTTTACCAGCGATATATGGACCTGCTCTATGGGGTATGCCTGAAATATCTGAAGGAACCGGAGACCGCCAAGGATGCGGTCATGTCCATTTTCGAGGAGCTGGCGACGAAACTGCGCAAACACGAAGTAGACAACTTTAAAGGATGGTGTTATACGCTGGCTAAAAACCACTGCCTGATGCAGTTACGCTCCTCCAAACGAATGAGGACCGGGGAATTAAAGGAAGACCCTATGCAAATGGCCGATGAATTGCATCTGAATAGTGTAATGGAGAAGGAAGAGCACCTGGATAAGCTGACCAAATGCCTGGGGACCCTCTCTCCGGAACAAAAAACAACCGTTGAATTATTCTACCTGCAGAATAAATGTTATAAAGAGATCGAAACGATCACCGGACTGGATTGGAATAAAGTACGGAGTCAAATACAGAATGGCAGGAGAAATCTAAAGATCTGTATGGATAAGGAAGAGCGAAGCCACGTACCCGTCACCAATCACGTAAAAAAACAGACTATGGATCCTATGCAACCCGCTACGGATCCATTATGACATGAGCGGTCCTGATAAACATATAACCCTTTACTCCGCCTCGGATATCCAAAAATACCTGAGAGGGGAAATGTCTGCTCCGGAAATGCACCGGCTGGAACGGGCGGCCCTGGAGGATCCTTTCCTCTCGGATGCCCTGGAAGGAATGGAGATCCATCAAACACACCCCTCCTCCCCTTCCCTTCCCCAGGACCTGGACGAGTTGCAGCAAAGACTGGAGAAGAGAGTAGGTGAAAAAGAACAAAGGGGAGCCGTGGTCCCGATGGGACAAAACCCGGCTGGGAATGCCCGGCCATCCAAACGCTACCCGTGGAGGATAGCCGCAGCGATCATTCTGTTGCTGGGACTCGGACTGACCGCCTATTTTACTTTTTTAAATACCGGCCGGCCAAAGGACACTCTGGCCAAGGCAGGTGAAAAGCAAAACACATCCGCCTTGCAGGAACCATCCGTCACCTCATCCGCAACGGTTGCCGATAGCACCACCCAAAAAGTACCATCGCCTCCGAAAGAGGACTCTTCTGCTAATGCCTTGGGGTCGATAGCGTCCTCTCCGTCCTTCAAAAAACAAACCGGTAGAAAAGAACAGGAGCCCGCTGCAAAAGAAGCCAACCGCGCCCCGGAACCGGCTGCCGCCTCCGGCGCCGTCAGCAGCGTGCCTCCGGCCACCGACAAAGACGTTGAAGCCCTTGCTAAAATAGCACCCGGTGTGGCCATCAACCGGGAAGGCAAAGCCCTACCCGTGACAACGATCCCTCAGGCGACGGCCCCAACGGCCTTCGGACAAGAGGACAAAGCGAATGCTTTTAAAAAATCGTACATGATCCGCGGCCGGGCAGACACGACCAGCTATAAACAAGAGACGACCACCAATCAGGGATTTGTTTCCATCCCCGACCAGCCCGTCTATACCGGGAAGGTCATCGATCAGAATAATAACCCGCTGCCCGGAGCTTCCCTGTTCCTGGCCGGCAATTATTCGGTCAGCAGTACCATCACCGATAAGAACGGCCTGTTCAGTCTACGGCTTCCCAAAAAAGACTCCGCCATCAAACTTACCGTAGCATCTGTAGGTTATGAGCAGGCTTCCCTGAGCCTCAGCATGCAGAACCGGACAGGGAATGTCATTCGGCTCCAACCTCAGAATAACACCTTGAATGAGGTGGTGGTGACGGGCCTTGGGGTCAAAAGAAAGGAAATTCTGAAAGATAACAGCCAACCCCGAAAGCCCTTCGTTACCAAAAGAGCCGCTCCCGCCGACGGCTGGCCTGCCTATGAGATCTATCTGGAAGCCAATAAAAAAATAATAAACCCCGATTCCACAATAAAAGGGGACGAGATCATTTCCTTCCTGGTTGATAAAGAAGGGGGCCTTTCTTCCTTTAAAGTTGAACAGTCGCTTTCCACTGCCCATGATTCAGCCGCCATTCACCTGGTCCAACAAGGTCCCTCCTGGAAATTGCTCAAGGGTAAAAAAGGCCGGGCATGGGTAACCATCTCCTTCTAAACCGATGCTTCATGGACTATTCAGCTATCTTAAAAAACATCGCCAAACACATAACCCTTGATGAAAAAGAGACCGCCCGATTCACTGCCGTCCTGTCTTACCGGGAGGTAAAGAAAAAAGAAATACTCTTGCAGGAAGGACAACTCTGCAAACATATCAACTACGTCCACAGCGGGGTCTTGCGAGCTTATTATCTCGATCAGGAATGCAATGAGAATATCATCATGTTCGCTATTCATGACTGGTGGGTGACGGATATCTACAGCTTTGCCACCGGCAACCCGGCGGTGATGCACATCGATGCGCTGGAAAACAGCGTGATCTTCCAGCTGCAGAAGGACGACCTGGAAAGGTTGTTCACGGATATCCCCCAATTCGAACGATTCTTTCGCATCATTATGCAAAACTCCTATATCCGGGAGCAATTGAGATCCATCCAGAACCTTAGTCTCTCCGCTGAGCAGCGCTATCTCAACTTTGCAGAGAAATACCCCGCCTTTATGCAGGAAGTTTCGCAAAAGCAGATAGCCTCTTATCTGGGAATAACACCCGAGTTCCTCAGCGTCATCCGCAGCAAGCTGAGAAAGACGGGAGGTTCTTAATCTACCTTAAGTGCTTTTCCTGCGGGGATGAAATACTTTTACACCGCACTAAAAAAGATAGTTTATGATGATCCTCATTGCAGGTCCCTACCGCAGCGGTACAGGGGACGACCCCACCAAGATGGCCGAAAACCTCAAACGCCTGGAAGAAGTAGCCCTGCCCTTGTTCCGGGCGGGTCACCTTCCCATGATCGGCGAATGGGTGGCGCTGCCCTTGCTTCAGCAGGCCGGATCCAAAGCCCCGGGGGATGCACCTTATAATGAAATTGCTTACCCGGTAGCTCACCGCCTCCTGGAAAAATGTGACGCCGTCCTTCGCCTGGAAGGGGCCTCCAAAGGAGCGGACGAAGATGTCCGTATCGCCCGGCAACGGGGCCTTCCCGTATATCATAACCTGGAAGAAGCCCTGGGGCAAAAATAAAGGGTCGACCTGCCGGGGCTGATCGACCCTGAAGATTATTGCAGCTTAGCCAGCCATAAGGAGGCATTCATAAACAACTGTGTGTGACTCAGGGTCGGCCAACCTACAAACAGCGTGTTGCCGGCAGCCCCGGTACCGTCATCCATGGGAGAGCTGTCCGTGACGACAAAAACACGGCCCGTGCCGTAGGTAGAGGAGGCGGACATGATATGCGTGTTGTTCTGTGTCTGTCCGCTCTGCCAGATCAGTCCCTGCACCGTACTGTTGACGGCGGGGTTGATGGTCACCGTTGCCCCGTTGTTGAATTGCAGTTGGGACACATTACCCTGCGATCCATGCAGGATCGGATTGCTGCTACCCCCCGTCCATACATTGCTGGTGGTCTCGGAAATATTGGTGAGGTCGATGCTAAAGCCAAAGGGGTTGGAGGCGACGCTGTTATTGGTCATCAGGTCATTCCAGATCTCCGGAGAGTCATGTCCGTCATTATTTCGGTCCGACTGTGTATGGTCGGATATCATAAACAGCCCGCCTCCGTTACTGATAAAACTTATGATAGCCGTTTTCTCTGCGCTGGTAAAGAGGATATTGGGCTCATCTACCACAAACACATCATAATGAGAGAGGTCCTGCGCGTTGGAAGTATTCCCGTAAGTGATAGCCGTACCGGAAGGTAAGGTCTCTACCGTATTACCCGTTTTGACAAGGGCGATACCCCAGCTGGACAGGGCGCCCGTCCAATAGGTCTCTGCCGTGGAGGAGGTTATGGTGGATTGTGCAGGGGTCGGTATCCGCTGTGGCGTGCTGTTGTCCTCGTCGATGACCCAATCCGCATTGCCGGCTGTCTCCGCCTTGGTGGCGTCAAACAGGAATTTCTTTCCGCCTCCTGTTCCCCCGCCGCCGCTGCCGGAACCGTTGACGGTGAAGTCATCAAAATTTATCCGGTTGCTGCTGCCATCTGTCTTGCGGATCTGAAAACGGACATTCCCTGTTACCGCGAGGGTAAAAGAGGCTGTCTGCAAAGTAGTCGAGCTGGTGGTGACGGTAGAGCCGGTCTGGGTGTAGGAGGAGCCTCCATTGGTACTGTACCATAACTGCCAGGTGCTATTGCCATCCGAACCAAATTTTGCATGTAGTACGGTGACGGAAGTGGCGCCTGTCACGTCGAACTGCATGGAGATAGAGCCGCTGTTACGCACCCGGGCAGATTGCGATCCGTTCTTTTGGTCGGTGGACAAGTTGCCGATCAGGGCGTCATTAAAATTCCAGATACCGGTGCCGAGGGTTACATTGGCGGCTGCATAACTGGCTTTAGTTCCCGTCTCGAAGTTTTCGACCGTGGTAGCAAGGGTCGCGGCATTGGTTAACAACCCTGTGTGATTGCCGGAAGAAGGGCCGGTAAGGGAGGATTGAGGAGTGGCTTGTTTTTCGCAGGCTGCAGCGATTAGCAGGAATAACGATAAGGTTAACTGTAATAGTTTCATTGATAAAGTTTTTGTTCTCTTAAAATTAACAAGTAAAGGGATATACCCGGGTTAATTTTCAGTGAACTTAGACCGCAGCCATTGGATACCCTCGCTCAGCAATACCACTCCGATGGCCCCTACGACATTGAACCATAAAAAGCTCAGGTGGATGATGCCTTTCCGGCTCAATATCGTTAGGACAACCACCGCGATCTCCACGATGACGGCGCTGATAAACACGGCAGTCCCCCCTACTTTCTTCCGGTAAAAGGCTACCAGGAAAATACCCAGTATCACTCCATAGAACAGGGAGCCCAGGACATTCACGGCCTCGATGAGGCTGTTGCCGAGATTATAGGCCAGTTGCGCCACGGCAACACAGAAGATGCCCCAGAACAAGGTATAGAGCTGCGACAAACGGTATTCCTGCTCATCGGAAAGCTCTTTTTTGGAGAATCGTTTATGGAAGTCCACTATCGTGCAGGAAGAAAGCGAATTCAGGGTGGCGGCAATAGAGCCCCAGGCGGCGAGGAAAATAACGGCGATCAACAGGCCGATCAATCCCTTAGGCAAATAGTCCATGACGAAACGAAGGAATATATAATTGGTATCATTGTCATCACCACCCACCTCTTTGTCATTCAGCCAACGTCGGACCGTAGCCTTGTACCCTGCCTTTTCCTTCTCCAGGGCCAATACCTGGCCCTGTGTTTGCCGGGGGGTGGCAGGGATTACCTGCTGGCCCGCGCCTCCGCCGGGCTCCGGCGTTACCAGGTTCCTGATCCGCTGCGATTCAGCCGCATCATAGGCCTTGTTGAGCAACACCAGGGAATCCTTGTACTTGGATTTTGACAACAGATCTATCTGCGACTGGTTGAAGAAAACAGGCTCCTTATTAAACTGGTAGAAGGCGAATACCAATACGCCTATCAACAGGATCAGGAATTGCATGGGGACTTTTACCAGCCCGTTCATCAACAAGCCAAGGCGGCTCTCGCTTAATGAGCGGGCCGTGAGATACCGGCCTACCTGTGACTGGTCTGTACCGAAATAGGACAAAGCCAGGAAAAATCCACCGATCACCCCGCTGAGCAGGTTATACTTGTCATTCCAGTCAAAGCCTTTTTGCCCCACACCCGTCGTGATGATATTCAGCTTCCCTGCTTTCCCTCCGATGTGCAGCACCTCCGAAAAACCCACCGTCGGAGGCAGCCGGTGAATGACCATATAACCCGCTATACACATACCACCGAAAATAATGATCAGTTGCAGCTGTTGCGTATAAGCGACGGCTTTAGCCCCGCCCGTCACCGTATAGATGATCAGCAGGCCTCCCATAAAGATGTTGGTCCATATGATATCCCATCCCAGGATAGAGGACAAAATAATGGAGGGGGCCGAAATGCTGATACCGGTGGACAGACCCCGCTGCAGCAGGAACAAAAAAGAGGTGAGCGACCGGGTCCTCAGGTCAAAACGTTGTTCCAGGAACTCATACGCCGTATAGACCTTCAGCCGGTGGAACACGGGCACAAACGTGATACAAAGCACGACCATGGCCAGGGGCAGCCCAAAATAGTATTGAACAAACCGCATCCCGTCCGTATAGGCCTGACCCGGAGCAGAAAGGAAGGTAACGGCGCTGGCCTGTGTGCCCATGATGCTGAGCAGCACCATATACCAGGGCACCGTCCGGTTGCTGAGAAAATAGCCATCCAGGTCCCTGCTGGTACGTCCTTTATATAGTCCATAGACGATGATGCCCAGTAAGGTAACGACCAATACTATCCAGTCGGGACTGCTCATGAAAAATGTTTGGTAAGGAAATAAAAGAAGGCGATCAGGATCAGCAGGAAGCCGATCACCAACACATACCAATAGCTCCATTTCTTAAATAATGGAACCTGGTCCAGGTCGTCATTCCTTTCCGGTGATCCGTCCATTTGCATATGGTGCAATTTATTTTTTGTTACGGTCTCTTTCCCGCTGTCTGTCCCTTTCCCGGTCCCGGTTGGCGATCAGCGAAGCCACCAACAGGCCTACGGCAAGGCCTACCACCAACCCAAAGGTCGCCCGTTTGATGAAGCGTCCGACTACCAATCCAACGACAATGGCCACTACAATGGCGACATCCCTTCTTCGGTTCATAGATTAGAATCCTTTCTTTTGATTGAGCGCAATAATATTGGCCAGCAGGCGGTATGCCCCCGGTACTCCTGCGGGTAATTCCCGGAAAAACACCAGGCCCGTGTACACGAATTTTCCCTTTCCGAAATTAGCGATCACCAGGCTGCCTTTCTGTTCCTGCTCGCCCGGATCTTTCATGGATAATACCGTTTCATAGGCCGGGTCGATCTGTCCGGCAAAATAAATCCCCCTCTCCTGTATCCAGCCATCGAAGTCTTTGTCCGTGATCTTATTCGGGAAATTCAGCACCGGGTGCTCCGGCTGTAAAAAGTTCACGCGGGCATTTTCATCTGTTACGCGAATATTGGAGACTGCGAAGCCATAGGGGCCGATATTGCTGTTTACCTGTCCCAGGTTGTCCCGGTTGTACTGAACGATGAGATTACCGCCGCCTTTGACATAATCCATCAGGGCTTCATGACGGGCGGTTAGCCAGTCATGCACGTCATAGGCCCGCACACCGGTGAGGATAGCGTCGAAGGACCGCAGCGTGGCGGCAGTGACGTCTTTTTCCTTCAGCAGCACCACTTCATAGCCCATCTGCTCCAGTGCCTGCGGTACTTTGTCACCAGCCCCTTCGATATAACCGATGCGATGTCCGGCGGTCTTTACATCGGCCAGGACAAATTTTTCTATGGCGGGAGGAAAATAATCGATGCGTGGAATATGATCGTAAGAAATCGTCTTCAATTGAAGGGCCGTATCTTTCCGGCCGTCGTGATCGAATAGCAAACGGGCATTCACCAGCCCTGCTCCTTTACCGGAGGGCGTCGCCGACCAGGAGCCGGCGGGCATCGTCGTCTTCTGCTGAACGGAGAGTCCTGGCGTGGGGGTAAGCTCCATCTTCGGTAAGGATAGATGAGGACCATAACCGGCAGCCTCTGTCCGGAACGCCCTCTCTTCTCCATCCGTGAACAGGAGGAGGGAGGGGTCGAACTGCGCTGTGGCAACGGGCAAAATGGTCAGCGGTTGATACAACTCTCCTTTCACCGCATCGGTGAATTTGTATTGTATGGGCCGGGTGATCACGATCTCCTCGCCGCTGACGGCCAGCCGGAATTTTACTTCGTAGGCAGGGGCGCTCTGCGGATCGCCGATCAGGCGCTGGTCCTTTACGTTGAAAGAGCCGGGGGACATTTCTTCCGCCAGCCAGTAAGGTTGGGTGACCGGCTTGTTTGGAGCGACAAAAATTTTATGCGAAAAAGAATAATTCTTATCTCCTTCCAGGGACTGTCTCCAGGCCGTGTCGTAGTTGTCCACCGAAATTTCCTGAACGGCTATCGGTGCGTTGAGCCGGTTATTGAGCACAAAGGTCACCGACAGCGAATCTCCCTGTACCGCATAAGGGCTGCGTACCACGGCCTCCGCCCATAAACCGCTACAGGCTTCAATCAGCTGCTGTACTTCCTTCAGTTTTTGGGTCTTCCAATAACCGTCTTTCAGCTGCCCGATCGCCTTGTACACTTCCACCAGGCCCGGAACGGCATTCTCGGGGTGCAGCAGGGAATAGGCCTGGATAAGCTTCTCCACCATGCCCTCTATCTTCTCTCCGCCGGCAACGCGGCTCCAGGAAGTGACGACATCCTCCATGGGATCGTTGTGAGCCGGGTCTCCGGCTACGGCGCGGAAGTATTCCAGGGACTGTCCGCGGGCAGGAGTCAGCGCAGCGCCCTGGCTTTTATGATTCGTGCGGCTTTCGGCGGCCAGCTCCCCATAGCTTTTTCCGATAATGGGGTTATAGCCCCCCACGTCGATCTTCAGCTGATCGTCGCTGGTGGTGTTAAAGCTTCCGAAATTAAACGTATTCCACAGGATCCTTTTAGCCTGCCAGGGTTGGACCCCGTATTTGAATTGTTCGGGGAAACGGGAAGGGTCAGCTGCCGCGGTGAAGGCTTCATGGGCCAGCACGGCGGAAGCGGAGTGATGTCCATGCCCCGCCCGGCCATCTTCGGGGAAACGGGTGATGATGACATCCGGCTGGAATTTCCGGATCACCCACACAACGTCGCTGAGTATTTTTTCTTTGCCCCAGGTCTTCAGGGCTTCGTCGGTCGATTTGGTAAAGCCGAAATCAAAGGCGCGGGCAAAGAATTGGTCGGCCCCGTCCACTCTGCGCGCAGCCAGCATTTCCTGGGTACGGATCAGGCCCAGCTCGACACCCTGTTCATCCCCGATAAGATTCTGGCCGCCATCTCCTCTCGTCATGGACAGGTACCCCGTACGGAAAAGACGCTCTTTCGCCATATAGGCGATCAGTCTTGAGTTTTCGTCATCGGGATGAGCGGCTACATACAACACGGACCCCAGGACATTCAATTTTTTCAGCCGAAGGAAGATCTCCGCGGAGGTAATGGTGGCAGGGGCCTGGGCGAATGAGCCGGAGCTTAGGCCCAGACAGACGCCAAAGAGACAGAGGGTTAAACAGTGAAATAAAGCCTTATTCATTATTATGCTTTTAAAAGTGAGCGGGCCTTCGGCCCGGTGGGCCTCACGCCCGAATCTAATGTCGGGGCCTACGGCCCAAGACGCCGCCGGCGTCTTACTGCCCTACTAAAAACACAGCATTGCAAAACAGCAGCTTCCCATTTTCCCAGAAACTCCTGAACAGCGGATCGTCCGCCATATAAACGATCTCTCCCCTTCCCAGTTCCTGCACCCCGAAGATCAGTCCGTCCTTCAGTTTCTCTTTTGCCTTAACGCCGGTAAAACCGCTGACATAATTATCTTTTTTAATAAATCCAACATTCCAACCCCCTTCCTTTATAAACTCATACACATTATCATCCTGTTTCAGGGTGTAATAGTAGTCCGGGTAACCAAAAGCCAGGGGGTGGGAATTATCCAGCTCCACCTTATAAATTGAGCCAGGTACACTGCTGGCTACTTCCTCCCGCTGCCGGTTGCCATACCGGTGCAGCACGGAATAGTCATCGTCTTTTTTATCCTTGTCATCGTCCTTCTTATCCGCCGGGGTCTTTTGACGAAGGCCCCACTCTATCTTCGACAATTGTTCGACAGCGGTCTCCATGGCAATGAGGCGCCCGCCGGCCTTTACCCAGTCCCGAAAGGGTTCTGCAGCGGTCTTATCAGCCAGCGATTTATAATATCCGTTGGGCAGGATCAATACATCATAGTTCTTCCAGTTGAGCCGGCCCAGTTCATCGGCATTGATCTGAGTAATCGGATAACCCAGGTCCTGTTCGAAAAAACTCCAGACCTCCCCTGCATTCAGAGAGCTTACTTCTTCGCCTGTCAGCACGCCCACCCGGGGCTTATGGATCAGGTGCACCCGGCCACTCCCGAAGTCGGCTCCTTTCTCGACAAACCCGGTGACAATGGGTGATAAGTCCACTCCGGTCTTGCGGGCAGCCGCCGATACGAGGGTCCAAAGATTTTTACCTGCGGCGTTGTTGCCGGTGGCCGTAATGATGAGGGTTCCTTTCCCGAAGTTATTCCCCCCGGATTGGAAGGCTTCTTCGCTATACCGGGTCTTTATTCCCTGCTGCAATAGCTCCGCCAGGAAACGGGCGCTGCGCATGCCTGTCCAGCGGACCGCGTAGCCATACTGGGTGGGCTCACTGCCGGTAGGTTGGTTCGGCCCCCCGGTCGTGGAAGAGGTACCCGATCCGCCGGTAGTTGTGCCTATAGAAACAGGGGCGGCTTCGTTGCCTGCAATCCCGTTGACCACAGCGCCCAATCCATACGCCTGCAATCCATATACATAGGGGACAGCCCAGGCCGTTATATCATAGGTGACCGAGTCGCTGATCCGGGAGGTCCGGTCGAACAGCACCCGCAGCAGATTGGACTTTGGCTGGTTGGTATTGATAGCGATGTCCCCGGGGGCGGCCTTGAAGGCAGCCGTTTTCCCCGTCTCATAATCCAGGCCCATGAAGCTGCCCTGGGAGACCGATACCCATTCGATATTATTTTTATTCAACAGGATCTTTAACCGATCGAGCCGGTCCCCCAACGGATCGGCTTTTATGAAATAAGATTTGAATTCGCCGGCAGGGTGGGTTTCGGCATCCGTGAAATATTTCCGGAATTCCTTTATCAGCCGGGTGGCATTCTGTGCCGTCATCTCGACGGTGGACATACCGGTGGTAAAATGGTGTTCCAGGCGATCGGCCAGGGTCAGGGTATCTCCATCCCTGGTAGCGACAGCAAGTCCCGCGCGGATCCCGCCCTGTTCGAAGGTCATGCCGATGGAGCCGCTGTAGATCGGATAGGTATCACCGTAACTGGGATAGAAAAGATCGAATTCTTCCTTGGTGAAATAGAGCCAGCCCTGCTGATCGAAATACTTTGCGTTATTCTTGCCGATCTGGATCTGGAATTCCCTCTGCCAGGGTGTGATGACGTCGTGGTAAGGTTCTGCCGCCGGAGCGAAATAATAAGGGTTATTATAGCCCTGCTCATGAAAATCCACATGCACCTGCGGCAGCCAGGAATTGTATTTCTTCATCCGTTGCTGTGTCTCCTGCTGCGTCTGCCATGCCCAGTCCCTGTTGAGATCAAAGTTGTAGTGATTGGTCCTGCCGGCCGGCCAGGGTTCCTGATGCTCCCTGGACTGCGGATCCGGATTGGGCTCCTTCCCGACGGCTGTATTGAACCAGTTGACATACCGGTCACGACCATCGGGATTGATACAGGGGTCGATGATGACGACAGCATGCTGCAGCCATTCCTTCGATTTCGCATTGGCCGGGTTCACCAGCTCATATAAAGTCTTCATGGCCGCCTCGGAAGAGGAAGGCTCATTGCCGTGTACATTGTAACTGAGCCAGACGATGGCGGGTGCATTTTCGTCCGGCGCCGCCTTGTCGCGGGTCGCACCGGCCAGCCGCAGGTTGTTCTGGCGGATGGCCTCCAGCCGCTGAAAGTTTTCCGGGGAAGCGATATAGGCCAGCAATAAAGGGCGCCCTTCATAAGTCTCTCCATATTGCTCAACTTTCACCTGGCCAGGCATCGTCCTGGCTATTTCTTTAAAATAGTTCACGATCTGATAATGCCGGGTAAAATGAGCCCCCAGCGGGTACCCTAAAAAAGTTTCCGGGGAAGGAGGATTTTGCGAAAAGGCGGTCATTGCCATCAGAAAAAGTCCCAAAAAAAGTGCGCAGATCTTTTGCATAATTTGTTTTCTCAATATAATAAAAATGCCATGTGCTTGTGGTATGGAGGCGTGAATGTAAGTAAACCACCAAAATAAAAAAAACAGCCCATCACATTTCGGATTCATCACCCGGAAAACTTCGGTAACTTTCCACTTATAAATTCTCCTCGGATATGTCGCATAAATCCCCCTCCACACACTTTTTTTTGATATTGGCTTCGGTCTGGTCCTGTTCCGTCTTTGCCCAAATGAATAATAACCCTTATTCCTACCAGGTCCAACGAAAGGCGGAAGGCGCTCATGGCGCCGTAGTCTCTGCCCATCCCCTGGCCAGTAAAGCCGGGATCACGATCCTGCAACAGGGGGGCAACGCCATCGATGCTGCTATCGCCACGCAACTGGCGCTGGCCGTCGTATATCCCGGCGCGGGCAATATCGGAGGAGGAGGATTTATGGTTGCCCACCTGGCAAAGGGCAAGAATATAGCCCTGGATTTCCGGGAAAAAGCCCCGGCTGCCGCTACCCGGGATATGTACCTGGATGCCGCCGGTAATCCCCGGACGGACCTCAGCCAGAACGGACACCTTGCTTCGGGGGTCCCCGGCACCATTGCCGGCCTGTTCGCCGAAGGGAAATATGGCAGGCTCCCCATGGCAAAGCTGATCCAGCCGGCGATCGACCTGGCGGAAAAAGGATTTGCCATCACGGAAGCCGAGGCCCGGGGTCTCAATAATACCCAGGCAGCCTTTAAAAAATATAATACGGTCCAACCGGTCTTTGTGAAAGAGGGCGGCTGGAAGGCAGGTGATACCCTGATCCAAAAAGACCTGGCGCGCACCCTTCGTTTGATCCGCGACCAGGGCGTCAAAGGGTTTTATGAAGGCGAGACGGCCCGGCTCATCATAGCGGAGATGCAGAGAGGCAAGGGCATCATCACGGCGGCCGACCTCAAAAGCTATGAAGCAAAGGAAAGAGAGGCGACCGTATTCTCTTATAAAAACTATCAGGTCGTCACCATGCCGCTGCCCAGCAGCGGAGGTGTCATCCTGCAACAAATGATGAAGATGGTGGAAGATCAACCCCTGAAGGACTATGGCTTTGAATCGGTGAAAACGGTACACCTGATGACGGAAGCAGAGCGGATAGCCTATGCCGATCGGGCCAAATACCTGGGTGACCGGGATTATTACTCCGTACCGGTAAAGACGCTGACCAGTGAAGCCTATCTTCATCAGCGAAGGGCCCTTATCGAGCCGGATAAAGCTGGTAACAGCAAGGATATCCAGGCCGGTGTATTATCCCCCGCCAGTGAAGAGACCACCCACCTGGATGTCTATGACAGCGAAGGCAATGCCGTCTCCATTACCACCACCTTGAACGGAGGTTATGGCAGCCGGGTCGTGGTTGGCGGCGCCGGCTTCCTGCTGAACAACGAGATGGATGACTTCAGTGTCAAACCGGGCGTCCCGAATATGTACGGAGCCGTCGGTGCGGAAGCCAATGCCATCGCTCCCGGCAAGAGAATGCTGAGCTCTATGACCCCCACGCTGGTGCTGGACAAAGGAAAGGTCTTTCTGGTGGTAGGCACGCCGGGCGGGACGACTATCACCACGTCCGTATTCCAGACCCTGGTGGACATCCTTGACTTCGGGCTATCGCCGGAAGACGCTGTCAACAAACCCAAGTTCCATCATCAATGGCTACCCGACGAGCTCTATGTAGAAAAAGCGTTCCCTGCCGACACGCTTGAGCAATTGAAAAAAATGGGCTATACGATTACCCCAAGGGGCAGCATCGGCCGTACCGAAGTGATAAAAGTCTCCGCTGGTCATATTGTAGCGGTGGGAGATAGCCGGGGAGACGATACCGCAGAAGGATATTAAAAATATAGCATTATGAATAAAACCATCGGTGAGGTCTACCTCGACTCGGTCGTTAAACGGCTGCTCACCTACAAGACGCTGGGTGAAAAGACCTTCGAACAACTGGAGGAAAAAGATTTCTATTACGCCCCGGGCAGCGCCAGCAATAGCATTGCCATCATTATCCAGCACATGAGCGGTAATATGATGAGCCGATGGACTCATTTCCTGACGGAAGATGGTGAAAAAGAAGGGCGGGACCGGGAGAAAGAGTTCAGTGCGCCTTCCCTTAGCCGGGATCAGTTGCTGGGGCTTTGGGAAAAAGGCTGGAGCTGTCTGCTGGACGCCCTGTTATCCCTCCAGGGAGAGGATCTGATGAAGACCATTCATATCCGCCACGAGCCGCTCTTCGCCATCGATGCCATCAACCGGCAGCTGGCCCATTACCCCCACCATGTGGGACAGATCGTATATATCGGCAAGCTGATAAAGGATAAGGAATGGCAATCCCTTTCCATTCCCAAAGGGGCCTCCGCGCAGTTCAACCAGCACATGCAGGAGCGACATGGAAATAAGTGATAAACAGGGCATTTTAACAGGTTATAGCCTTTTATTGGTATTGAATTTGCACATCCCTGGGTAAACCTTAATTTCGCAAACTGTAATTACTTTAGCCCCTGAGAAAGATTTGGAAAATACTCCGTAATACATTGCTGGTTTTAATACTATTACTGGTGACGCTGTGGCTGCTTATCCAGTTGCCACCTGTCCAGACCTGGCTGGTATCCAAAGTTACGAAGAGGCTTTCCCACGATCTGCATACGACGATCAGCATTAAACACGTCGACTTTTCCTTTTTCAATAAAATGGTGCTGCAAGGCACTTTAGTGGAAGATACACATAAGGATACTCTTTTATATGCAGGGGCGGTGAAAGTGAATGTCACCGACTGGTGGTTTTTCAAGGACAAGGCGGAATTGCGCTATATCGGGCTGGAAGATGCCACGATCAAGCTGCACCGCACCGATTCCGTATGGAACTATCAGTTCCTGGTAGATTATTTCTCGCCCTCCCCGGACAAGACACCCGCCAAAAAAGATACGACACAGGGCATCGAGCTGGACCTGAAAGAAGTCGATCTTTCTCATATCCACTTCCTGAAAAAAGATGAGTGGCGGGGGGAAGACATGGAACTTCGGCTGGGCGCCCTGCAGCTGGATGCCGACACCATCAGTCTCACGCAAAAGATAGCCCGGATCAATACCCTGAATTTCACGCAACCGGAATTCACGTTGACCAATTATGACGGCAGAAGGCCTCCCTTGAAGGATGATACGACGGAGGTATTTATCAACGATCCGCTGCACCTGCGGCTAAACCCTGCCGACTGGGATATCACCGCGGGAAAGCTGACCATCCGGAACGGCTCTTTCCGGAATGAGAAACCGGCCGACACCCATCCCAACAAACACTTTGACGGTAATCACATCTATTTTTATGCCGTCAACTCCAGTTTTACCAACCTGCAGCTAAAAAAAGATACTATCACAGCCCAGCTGCTGCTGAGCACGAAAGAACGCAGCGGCCTGGAGGTAAAGAAGCTCAGCGCCCGTATCAGATGGTTTCCGGAGGCGATGGAATTCGGGCGTCTTGACCTGCAGACGACCAGGAGCCATTTACGGAACTTCTTCGCCATGCGCTTCAAGACCCTGGACGATATGTCGGATTTTATTACCAGGGTAAAGATGGAGGCCGATCTGAAAGATGCAGAAATAGACAGTGACGACATTGCCTGGTTTGCCCCCGAACTGAGTGACTGGAAGAAGCATATCCGGATGACGGGTACCCTGAAGGGCACGGTATCCGATCTGAATGGCAGAAATATCCTGCTGGAGGCAGGCAAAAACACCTTGCTCAACGGGGATATTCACCTCAAGGGTTTGCCGGAGATACGAAAGACCTATATTGAATTCAAATCCAATGACTTCAGGACCACTTACCAGGACATGATCACCCTGGTGCCCGACCTGCGCACCATCGGGCAACCCAGGATGGACAGGGTCGAATGGCTCCGGTTTACCGGAAGCTTTACGGGTTATGTGCGGGACTTTGTCACCAACGGCGTCATCCGGACCAACCTGGGCACCCTCACCACCAATGTAAACATGAAATTTCCGGATGCAGGCCCTTCCATTTACTCCGGCAACATCAGCACTGATAGCTTTCAGCTGGGGGCCTTCCTCGATATTGACAATATGGGCAGGCTCTCATTCCTGGGAAAAGTAAATGGGACCGGTCTTAAGTCGGGTACCCTGAATGCCACCCTGGACGGTATGATCAACAGTCTTGAATTCAATGATTATACTTACCGGCAGATCAAGGTCAATGGCAACGTAGCAAAAAAGAAATTCAATGGGGAACTGGTCGCGGGAGATCCTTCCCTGGCAGCCCGGCTCAACGGGTTGATCGACTTCAGCCAGGCGCAGCCTAAATTCGACTTCGAGGCCGACGTGACAAAAGCCGACCTGACACAGCTGCATTTTGTAAGCAAACCCGTAGCCTTCAATGGCAAGTTCAAATGTAATTTCAGCGGGGACAATATTGATAACTTCCTGGGATATGCCAGGATCTATGACGCCTCGGTCTTCAAGAACGGGCAAAAGGTAAGTTTTGACTCGCTGACGGTGGAATCCAGCATCATTGACAACAACAAGACCATCACCGTCGTCAGCAATGAGTTCGATGGGGCCATTGTAGGGGAATTCTCCATCAAAGACCTGCCTGCTTCTTTTCAGACCTTTCTGCACGAATATTATCCCAGTTATATCAAACCCGCCAAAGCCAAGCCGATCAACCAGAACTTCAGCTTCGTCATCACCACCAAGAAAGTGGATGAGTACATCGATCTTTTTAACAAGGACCTGAAAGGATTCAACAATGCCGGTGTCAGCGGACGTATCAATACAAAAGACAATTTGCTGGATCTGAATGTAGACCTGCCCGCCTTCGGATATAAAAACATCGCTTTTGATAATCTCACGTTGAAGGGAAGAGGCAACCTGGACAGCCTTTCCGTAGAGACCAGTGTCGGAGAAGTCTATCTGAACGACAGTCTTCATTTCCCTTCGACACATCTTCATTTACGAAGCGCTGACGACCTCTCCAGCGTGCAGGTAACGACCAGCGCCAACCAAACCCTGAACTCCGCCAATCTCTCCGCCCAGGTGCAAACGCAACCCACCGGCGTGCGCATCCGGTTCGATCCGTCCACGTTTGATATCAATGGCAAGACCTGGAACATCGACAAGGATGGAGAACTGGCCTTCCTGAATAATATCATTTCGGCCGATGCCCTGAAGATCCATAACGGCGACCAGCAGGTCCTGGTCACCACCCACCCCTCGGATGAAGGCAGCTGGAATAACATTCACGTAGAACTGAAAAAGATCAATATCGGGGACTTCACGCCTTACCTGGTGAAATCCGAGCGGCTGGAGGGCCTGCTAACGGGCAGCGCCGACATGACCGACCCTTTCGGGAAACCCGAGATCGATTTCACGGGGGAGGCAGAACAGTTCCGTTTCGAAAACGACTCCATCGGCCGGCTACAACTGGGCGGCCGTTATCAGAAGTCCACGGGGGTTTTGAATGCCACGGCCCATTCCGACAATAAGAATTACCATTTCGACATCAAAAGCGTTATCAACACCACGGATAGCGCCACCGGCCCTCCCATCGATATTACGACGGATGTAGCCGACACGAAGATAGATCTGCTGGAAAAGTACCTGGGTGGTATTTTCACCAACCTCAGTGGAAACGCCACCGGGCATCTGCGGGTCGTAGGTCCCGCCAACCGGCTGCAATACCTGGGCACGGTACAACTAAAGGACGCCAGCCTCAAGGTCGCCTACACCCAATGCACTTACAAGATCCCTGCAGCCACCATCCTCTTCAAAAAAGACACGATCGACTTCGGGACCCTTCAGTTAAAGGACAGGATGGGCCATACAGCCGAACTGACCCGGGGAAGGCTGTTTCATCATGCCTTTAATGACCTGGGCTTTGACTTTGAAATGAATACCAATCGCCTGCTGCTGCTGGATACCAAGGCCACTGACAACAACCAGTTTTATGGCAACGTTGTGGGAAAGGCGCGAATGACGCTATCAGGTCCGGAGGAGAATATGCAGATGTATATTAAAGGAGAGCCGACCGATAGTTCGAACATCTATCTTCCCCCCTCCGTCACCCGGGAAAGCGGAGACGCGGACTTTATTGTCTGGAAGGTCTACGGCAAGGAGATGAAAGCCCAGGGTTCGGACAAAAAATCGTCTAACCTGCTGGTGACCCTGGATATGGATGCCAACAACTATGCAAATGTCTATGTGATCCTCGATCCGCTAAGCGGGGATATCATCAAGGCCAACGGGCATGGTAACCTCATCATGAAGGTAGGCACCAGTACTGACCTGAACCTGGTCGGCCGGTATGAGATCGACCGGGGTAATTATAATTTCACATTCCAGTCCTTTATCCACAAGCCCTTCATTCTCACCGAAGGGGTAGGTAATTATATCCAATGGAATGGCAATCCTTATGATGCCACCATTGGTATCGAGGCTGTTTACCGGGCGGAAAATGTCCGTTTCAGCGACCTGGGTTTGACGGGCGCTTCCGGGGTGGCGATCTCGAGTGAAAACGTAAAACGTCTCCGGGTTGATGTCCTTGTCAGGGCCGATCTCACCGGCAAACTGGTGGCGCCGAAGATCGACTTCCAGATCGAGCTGCCGCCGAACAGCCCTCTCAAGAATGATCAGGATGCGCAGACCCTCTTACAACTGATCCAGAACAATCCGAACGAATTGAACAAACAGGTATCCTGTCTGGTGGTGCTGAACAGCTTTGTACCCTTATCCTATAGCACCAGCGCCTTTGATGCCCCCTCCGCCGTTACCAACGTGGTCGTCAGCAGTATTTCGGGGGCCATCTCCAATGCCTTTAGCAAACAGATGTATTATTTACTGCAACGGATCTTCAAGGACAAGAGCCTCCGGGTCAACTTCAATACCACCCTTTATAATGGTAACAACCTGGTCGACAATATCGACCAGAGTAAATTCAACCTGGACCGGACGAACTTCAACTTCTCCGTCGGCAAAAGCTTTTATAATGAAAAGCTGACCCTTACCGTAGGCAGCGCCCTGGACTTTGGCATGACGGCCGCACAGGCGCAGGCGGCCTCCTTCCAGTTCCTCCCGGATATCACTGCCGAATACAAGATCACTCCCGACGGCCGGGTAGCCCTTACCTTTTTCTACCGGGATTCTTATAGTTATCTCTCCACGAGCCATACCCAGAACAGCTCAGGTACAAGTATTTCCTACCGCCGGGACTTTGACAGAATAGACGAATTATTTAAGGGGAAGAAAAAGACGGGGATAAAGAAAAAGAAGAAAGAACCGCTGCCCCCTCCCGTGCAGACGGTGGATACTACCCAGCCGGCCCCTGCCGCAGATTCGACAAAGAGCAAACCGCAGACGCCCTAGTTTATTTCAGGATCTTCAGGATGTCATGCCCGAGTTTATCTCTTTTGGTCGCCAGGTACTTTTCATTATGGGGATTGGGATGGATCTCGATAGGCACGGTCTCCACGATCTCCAGTCCATAACCCAGTAGCCCGGCCCTTTTACGGGGATTGTTACTGATGAGGCGCAATTTGCTGATCCCCAGGTAGCGGAGGATCTGGGCCCCAACGCCATAATCGCGTTTGTCCATGGGGAAGCCAAGATGCAGGTTAGCTTCCACCGTATCCATGCCTTCTTCCTGCAGTTTATAGGCTTTTAATTTATTGATCAGGCCGATGCCACGCCCTTCCTGGTTCATATACAGTATCACCCCTTTGCCTTCCCGCTCTACGATCTGCATGGCCTCATGCAGCTGCTCGCCGCAGTCGCAGCGGAAAGAGCCCAGGATATCCCCGGTAAAACAGGAGGAATGCACCCTTACCAGCACCGGCTCATCTGCTTTCCATTCTCCTTTTATCAGGGCCAGGTGTTCGTTGGTAGTGTTCTTTTCCCCGAAAGCCACTAATTTAAAATGGCCGTATTTGGTGGGCATATCCACCCGGACGATCTCTTCGATCAGGGAGTCTATCTTCAGCCGGTATTCGATCAGGTCCTTGATGGAGACTACTTTCAGGTTAAATCTTTCGGCTATTTCCAGCAATTCGGGTAAACGGGCCATGGTGCCATCTTCATTCATGATCTCCACCAGCACCCCTGCCGGCTCAAATCCGGCCAGTCTGGCCAGGTCTATCGTCGCTTCCGTATGGCCTGCCCTCCGTAATACTCCCCCTTTTTTGGCCCGTAAAGGGAAGATGTGTCCCGGCCTGCCCAGGTCTTCCGGCCGGGTTGCCGGATCGATCAGCGCCTGGATGGTCTTGGAGCGGTCGGCGGCGGAAATGCCTGTCGTACACCCATGTCCCAGCAAGTCTACCGATACCGTAAAAGGGGTCTCATGAAGGGCGGTATTGTTATTGACCATAAGGCCCAGCCCCAGTTCATCACATCGCTCTTCCACCAGGGGGGCGCAGATAAGGCCGCGGCCATATTTGCTCATAAAATTGATCACCTCGGGGGTGACGTTGCGGGCGGCCGTGACAAAATCTCCCTCATTTTCCCGGTCTTCGTCATCTACCACAATCACGAGCTTACCCTGCCGGATATCTTCAATAGCGCTAAGAATAGTTGCCAACATCTAAAAATGTATTTAAGTACAAAACTAACAATTAAAACGCCGTAATAGTTATAAAGGATGCCTGAACTCCGAAGAGTGCCCGTATAACCGCCAGGAGCATGCCCGGTCCGGAGCTTAAATTTTTTCCGTTTAGCCCATTTTAATTTCGCTTTTCCTTAACAATTATTAAATTGCCTCCTTGCCCGCGCGTCTAAATTTGATATCCTTCGTGAATTTCCCTGCTAATCTATTCATTCATAATACCTATGATCAGGAGACAGGTCCTTTGTAGCAGGAAACCGGTCTTCGACCCCTCCCTTTACCGATTGGGGAGTGCGTCAGCAAAAGGGCCCTTTGCCAGCCATACACGTTAACAATTTCGTAATGTGGAAAAAACTCAGGAGAAATCCGAACGTGCTTTCTTTGCTGCCGCAAAAAAATCGTCAGAAAACGACCTAAAGATGCTGGAAGCATCTTGTCCGAAGGACCATTAAAAACGACTAATTATGATAAAACGACTACTGCTATCAGTGTGCCTTATCCTTGCTGTGTTTTGTGTATTTGCCCAGGTGACGACCTCCGGCATTTCGGGAACCATCAAAAGCGCTAAGAAAGAAAACCTTACCGGCGCGACCATCAAGGCCACACATACCCCCTCAGGAACAACCTATACGACCACTGCCGTCGCGGACGGCCGATTCACCCTCTCGAATATGCGCGTGGGGGGCCCTTATACCGTAGAGGTATCCTTTGTAGGCTTCAACACCAGGACCTATGAAAACCTCAACCTCGAATTAGGTGCGCCGCTGCGGCTGGACGCCGTCCTGGAAGATAATTCCAAGACCCTGAGTGAGGTAACGGTCAATTACCGGAAGAACCCCATCATCAATCCGCAGCGTCAGGGACCTTCGACCCAGATTTCCCAGGTACAGTTGGCAACCTTGCCCACCATCTCCCGGAATGTGGACGACTATGCCCGTCTCGTACCCCAGGCACAGCCCCGGAGAAGCACCACCGACGGCAGCACCATGGGTATCTCTTTTGCCGGTCAGAGCAATAGGTACAACCAGTTCACTATCGACGGGGCTAACGCCACCGATATCTTCGGTTTGGCCGCCAGCGGCACCAACGGCGGACAAGCTGCCCTGAACCCCATCCCCTTTGACGCCATCGAACAGGTCCAGATCATCCTGGCTCCTTATGATGTTACGCTAAGCGGATTTACCGGCGGCGGCGTAAATGCCGTTACCCGTTCGGGCACTAACCAGTTCCATGGCTCGATCTATGGCTTCAACCAGAACCAGGGACTGGTCGGTAAAAGCGCCGACACCAGGGCCAAATACGGAAAATTCCATGACAACCAATATGGCGCACGTCTTGGCGGGGCTATCATCAAGAACAAATTGTTCTTCTTTGTAAACTATGAAGGAGAAAGACGTTCGCAGCCTCCCATCAACTTACCCGGTACTTCCGGTTCCCAGATCACCAATCTCGGTACCCTGGACGCACTGAGCGCTTTTTTGAAGGACGAGACCAAACACCCGGGCTGGTCCTATGATCCGGGCGCTTACAATGGTTTTAACAACGAGAAGAAGTCAGACGCCGTCTTTGCCCGCCTGGACTGGAATATCAACAGCAAGAACAAGCTGACCATCCGCAATAGCTGGGTAAAAGGAAGCAATTTTATCTTCAGCGATGGCGCCAGTTCGATGAGCTATTATAATAATGGTTACAACTTCAACTCCAAGACCAATTCCACGGTATTGGAACTGAACTCCAATATCAACAGCAGGATGTCCAATATGCTGCGGGCTACCTACACGGTGACCAATGACGCCCGCGCTACTCCGGGTGCGTTGTTCCCCACGGTGAAGATCAGCGACAACGGCGCTACCTATAACTTTGGCACCGAATACAGCTCCCAGGCCAATTCCCTGGATCAGAAGATCCTCACGATCACGGACAACTTTAATATCTACGCCGGCAAACACACGTTGACGGTAGGAACGGACAACCAGTTCTATAACTCCAAGAACGTATTCCTGCAAGGGCTGGTGGGCAGCTATACCTATAATACGCTGCAATCCTTCTACGATGACGCCTCTGGAGTAGCCGGAGCGTACTCCAACCAGTACCAGACCGTGTATTCCACCGACCCCAAGAACCCCAAGCCGGTGGCCAATGTCAGCGCCTATCAGCTGGGCTTTTATGCACAGGACGCCTATAGCGTGCTGGATAACCTCAATATTACCCTCGGCATCCGGGCGGATATCCCTGTATTCTCCTCCAAGCCGGTGGCCAACGACGCCTTTAACAGCTCTAATATCGCCATCAACAATAATGTAGCTACCAACAAGATCCCCAAGACCACCGTGTTGGTCTCTCCCCGTCTGGGATTCAACTGGGACGTAATGGGTGATAAGAAGACCCAGATCCGTGGTGGTGTGGGCATCTTTACCGGCCGCGTACCGTTTGTCTGGATCTCCAACCAGTACAGCAATACGGGTATCGGCACCATCTCCAGCACCCTGACGGCTGCCCAGGTTGCCAGCAACAATGTACGATTCAACCCGAATGCGCCTTTCCATCCCGCTACCGGTGTCGGTTCAGGGATCAACGTAACGGATCCGAATTTCAAGTTCGCCCGGACCCTGCGGACCAACCTGGCTGTTGACCAGCGCCTGCCCTATGGCATTATCGCTACCCTGGAAGGCATCTACACCAAAACCCTGGAAGACATCCTCTATAAGGACCTGAACCTGGCCCCTGCCACCACCACCGTCGTCCTGGGAAATACGACCCGTCCGTTCTATGGCGCCAAGGTCAACTCTACTTATTCCAGCATTTATGCTCTGAGCAATACCACGAAAGGATATTCCTATAATATCGCGCTGACCCTCTCCAAGGTCTTCAGCGCCGGTTGGTATGCCAGCCTTTCCTATAGCCTGGGTCATTCTTATGGCGTGAACGACGGTACTTCGTCTACTGCCGCCAGCAACTACCGTTTTGCCTATAATATCAATGGTCTTAACAACCTGGATCAAACCAGGAACAACTATGACCAGGGATCACGTGTCATCGGCTATGTCGGGAAAAGATTTAAATACGGTAAGTTCTATACCAATGTGGGTTTGGTATATAGCGGCCAGTCCGGTCAGCCCTTCTCCTATGTGCTCTTTGGCGATGTCAACGGCGACGACGGATCGACTCCTTCCAAGCTCAGCACGGCCGGTGGAGCCGACCTGATGTGGCTGCCTACGGATGCCTCTCAGTTCGTGGCGACGAAGACCTTCGGGACCGGCGCTTCTGCTGTAACGATGACGGGAGCCCAACAGTTTGCCGCTTTCCAGACCTATATGAACTCCACCAAGTATATGCGTGACCATGCTGGCCAGAATACGGCCCGTAATGGAGACCGCCTTCCCTGGGAAAACCATTTCGATCTGAAGCTGGAAGAAGGGGTGCTGTTCTACAAGCAGCATACGCTGTCTATCACGGCAACGGTGTTCAACGTGAGCAACCTGCTGAGCAAGAACTGGGGACATGCCTACTATCTCAGCAACCAGGAAGCGCAGCCTCTGGACGTAGACCATTTCACACAGGCTACTCCCGGCGGTCCTGTTACTCCCATTTTCTATTATAACCCTTCTTTTGGCCTGAATAAGTATACCAACAAGCCCTGGCAGTACGCAGACTTCCTCTCCCGCTGGAGCATGCAGCTGGGAGTTCGTTACTCATTCTAA
Source organism: Puia sp. (assembly GCA_035492545.1). GTDB lineage: Bacteria > Bacteroidota > Bacteroidia > Chitinophagales > Chitinophagaceae > Puia. The sequence goes on along the minus strand of DATJJD010000146.1, from coordinate 12,529 downwards.
TTATAAAAAAAATACATATAAAAAGGGGCGACTCGCATGAGTCGCCCCTTTTTTTTAATCTGTTTATAACTTGTCAATATTATTAATAGTTACTATGCAGCCTTTTGATAGTTTTGCTTTTCTTTAACATATATTTTAAGACCTCAATATCCATCGCTGAATTACCCCTCGAACGCCTGCCATTGGTTAATGATTTCATAACGGCTTGTTAACCGTAGTCACACAGTTTCCTTATTTCTTTGCAAGAGCAAAACCAACTATTATGATAAAACGGCTGCTAATTCTAGCGTCATGTATTCTTTGTGTAATTTTTACATTTGGGCAGGAGACCACCTCCCAGATCTTAGGTACCGTCACTGACGGCAACACAGGTCTTGCCGGGGCCACCGTCGTAGCCCTGCACATCCCCACCGGTACAAAATATACCACCACCACCCGTAAGGACGGGCGTTATAACCTCCCCAACGTCCGGATAGGCGGTCCTTATCTGCTCACCATCACTTTTGTAGGTTTCAGGGCAGAGAAACAGGAGAACATTGTCCTGGTCGTCGGCCAGGATTTTACCTCGGACTTTAAATTAACGCCGGAATCAAAGGAGCTGGCCACGGTAACGGTGCCTGCTTCCCGGCAGAATAAGATCTTCAACAACAGTCGCACAGGGGGCCAGGAGATCATCACCCGCAGCCAGCTGGAGCGTCTTCCCACCATTACCCGTTCCATCCAGGACTTCGCAAAACTGGAGCCGACTTCCAATGGCCTGAGCTTTGGCGGCACCAACCCTGGCATGAACAATATCACCGTGGACGGGGCCGACTTCAACAACTCTTTTGGTCTATCCGGCACCCTGGGCGGGCAGGCCAATGCCCAACCCATCGCCCTGGATGCCATCGACCAGATCCAGGTGAATGTAGCCCCTTATGATGTAAGACAGGGTGGCTTCACCGGTGCAGGCGTCAACTCCGTTACCCGTAGCGGCACCAACCAGTTCCGGGGAACGGTGTATGATTATGTAAAAGGACCTGGCACCATCGGCTATAAAGTCGATAATAACCAGGTAGCCCGGACGCCTTTTAACTTCAACATCCTGGGCGGCAGTCTGGGCGGCGCCATCGTTAAGGACAAGCTGTTCTTCTTTATCAATGCGGAACAGAGCATCCAAAAGCAGCCGGCCAGCAGCATCATTCCTTCCGATGCCAGCCATCCGCCCGCTGCCGGCGTCGTCTCCCAGGCGAATGCCGATACCCTGGCTGCATTGGCCAGCTACCTGAAAGACGAGACCAAACATCCGGGCTGGTCCTATGACCCGGGATCTTTTCAGCCGCAGTCGTTCCAGACCAACAGCTACAAGATCAATGCCCGAATCGACTGGAATATCAACAGTAGGAATACGCTGTCGATCAAGTATAATTATCTGAAATCCTATGCCGACCAGTTCGCCAGCAACAGCCGGCCCGGCAGCGGCCAGATCACCAACGGCCAGCCCAGCACGTTCGCCATGCCTTTCTCCGGCAGCGGTTACCGGATCAACAACAACCTGAAGATCTATATTGCCGAGCTGAATACCCGGTTCAGCAACAATGCTTCCAATAAATTACAGGTAGGTTATACCCAGGAAAGGGACTTCCGCTCCGCTAAGTCCAGTTCACCCGACTTCCCCCTGGTGGACATTCTCAACAGCGGTAATATTTACACGACTTTCGGGTACGAAATGTATACATATAATAACCTGCTGAACATGGATTCCTACCAGTTGACGGATATTTTCCAGTTATACAAGGGAGCCCATGAGATCACCATCGGTACGCAGAACAGCTACAAAAAATATAAGAATGCGTTTGCGCCCGGCTATAATGGCGTTTACCAGTTCAACAGCCTGTCGGACTTCTACAACGGAGTGCCGGCCGCCACTTACTACCAGGCCTATTCGACGCTGAAGGGCGCCGCCTTCCCCTTTGCCTATGCGGGTGCTACCAACCTGAGCTTCTTTGCCCAGGACAAATGGCGTGCAACGCCCACATTCACCCTCACCTATGGTGTCCGTCTGGATTATACTTCCTACCAGAATAAATTCACCGACAATCCTAATTTCGATGCCCTGACATTCAAGGACAATGCCCGGTATAATGTCGGAAAGGCGCCGGAAAGTTTCCTCGTTGTCTCCCCCCGGGTAGGTTTCAACTGGGATATCACGGGCGACCGGACCTGGCAGCTGAGAGGGGGAGCGGGCATCTTCGAAGGCGCGCCGCCTTTCGTATGGATCGAGAACCAGGCGGCTAACAATGGTGTACAGTTTGGGTCCTTCACCACGAAGAACACGCCTTTCTTCCCCACCGCCGCAGCTGGCCTCAGCAACTACCTGACGACGACGGGCCAGGCCCAGACCTCTACGCCCACCGGTTATTCCGTCAACGTAGTGTCCAGCAATTACAAATATCCCACCAAACTGCGGAGCAGCCTCGCATTGGATAAGAAACTGGAAGGGGACTGGATCCTGACGGGTGAGTTCACCTATTCCAAGGACATCAATGCCCCTTATATGTACAATGCGAACCTGAAAGAGATCAATGGGTTCGCCATCACCAACGGGGGCGATAACCGCCTGCGGTATAACACTACGCCAACCGCCACCAGCGGCAGCAATAACAGCAATAAGTGGTATAATGGCACCACCCTGCAGAACCCCAATATCGGCAATGCCATCATTCTGGGCAATTCCGGCAAGGGATATGCTTATACGGCTACGGCCCGGGTACAAAAATCCTGGCGTTATCTGACGACCAGCGTCGCCTACACCTACAGCGATACCCGGACCCTGATGGAGAACGGCAGCACGGCCAGCTCCCTCTGGTCCGCCAGAGCGGTAGCCAACACCGACCCCAACGCCCCCACCCTGGCCCGTCCTACCTGGTATCAGCCTCATCGTGTCATCGCCTATGCGAATTACCGGATAGAGTATTCCAAACATTTCGTCACTTCCATCGGTGCGATCTACGAGGCCACTACCGCAGGCGCCAACTCGTATGTGTATAACGGGGACCTCAACGGAGATGGAAATACGGGTAACGATCTGATCTATATCCCCAAGAGCGCCAGCGATATCAGCCTGGTGCCTGTGAATGGCGGATCGGCCAATATCAACAACACCTCGCTGGACCACAGCGATACCCGGACCGCCGGCCAGATCTGGAACCAGCTGAACGCCTTTATCAACCAGGACCACTACCTGTACAAACATCGCGGACAGTATGCCCAGGCTAATTCGCTGCTGTATCCCTGGTACAAACACCTGGACCTCAACATCACCCAGGATATCTACTTCTATACGAAGAACGGGCAGGATAAGGACAAACATACCCTTCGTCTCAGCTTTGACATCGTCAATATCGGCAACCTGCTGAACAGGAACTGGGGCCTGATCAAAACCTATTCCAGCGTCAACTTCCTCAAATTCGAAGGGATGGCTGCTGATGGCAAGACCCCTCAGTTCTCTATGCCTTACCTGGATGCGCCCAACAAAGTACCCGTGGTCAACAGCTTTACCAACAACGTGAACCTTACTAATTTTTCCCAGAACCAGACCTTCACCGGTTCCAGGTGGCAGATGCAGTTCGGTATAAGATATCTATTCAACTAATCTTTAAAAAAAGAGGCCAAATGGCCTCTTTTTTTTACCCCCATCTCCACTGCAGGAACTCCGGCATCGCCCTTGCCCAGGTATCCACCTCGTGTCTCCCTCCTTCTATCTCCCAATAGCGGATGTCCTTTTCCGGGTCATAACCTTTTGCCACCAATTCCTTTATCAGGTCCTGTGTATCGTCGATGGAATCGATAATGCCATTGTGGTTGCGGTCTTCGGTCTCGTCCTCCGTCCCGCATTCAAAAAAGAACCGGAGGCCCGGGTAGTAACGGCCTTCCCTTATCTGCCGCTGCATAATACGATCGGTCTGTTCATGATAACCCGGGTCTTCCTTATCTTTTGTCCTCCACCAGAAAGACCCCGAAAACAGTCCCAGGGTAGAAAATTCCTCCGGGTGGTTCCAGCCGATGTCCATGGCGCTGAGCGCCCCCAGGGAGAAGCCAGCAAAAGCTTTTTCTATAAATACGACAGGGGGGTATTGATGACGGATGACCGGTAACAGTTCCTCCAGTACAAACCGGGTATAAGCAGCCGCCCGGATGCCCCGGCCCTGGTAGTCCGCGGTAAGGGCCGTCCCGTATTCCAACTTGCGCTCAGGTCCGGCATGGATGCCTGCACAAAGCAACGGAGCTTTTAACAGGCCCCGGCCATAAAGATCCTCCAGGATATCCGCCAGGCCAAGTCTTCTCAGGTCCTGACCATCGTTGATCAGCAACAGGCTCATCTCGCGGGAGGGGCCTGATGATGAGTAGGATGACTCACCGGCATATCCCTGCCGGTAAAAATCAATAGTTACGATACGGTCGAGGGCGGCGGATTTCAGGTCTATGCTTTCCTTTAATATTCTTGTAGTCTTTTCAACTTGCATAGCGTCAAAAATATGAGTTTTTTTCAGTAGATTCGGTTTAGGCTGGTCTTTTGTCATCCAATACATCGATATGGGTTTTCGGGAAGAGTATCATCAATGGCATTCCCCTGTCATCGGGAGGGATTTTAAAATGCTGGTGTTCGGTCATGCGGGTTATCCGGTGATCTTGTTCCCTACCTCCCAGGGCAGGTATTTCCAGAATAAGGACCAGGGTCTGATAGAGACAGCCCGCTGGTTCCTGGAAAAAGGGAAGCTGAAAATATATTGCCCGGATAGCCTGGATGCCTGGAGCTGGTACAACAAGGCCGTCTCACCCGGTGAACGGGCCCATCACCAGACCCTTTATGACCGGCTGGTACTGGAAGAAATAGTATCCCGGGCCCGTCATGAGACGGGCAATGAACGGATAGCCGTAGCGGGCTGCAGCTTCGGAGGATATCATGCCGCCAATTTCGCTTTCCGGTATCCGGCTCTTACGGGCTATTGTTTTTCCATGAGCGGTGTCTTTGATATCCGGTCCTTTACGGATGGATATTATGATGACCAGGTCTATTTCAACAACCCCGTAGATTTCATACAGGGTGCGAATGATCCCGGACTTTGGAAAATGGGCATTGTGTTGGGAACGGCGGAAAGGGATATCTGCCGGGGCGGGAATGAACAGATGAGCGGCCTGTTGGCTGCTAAAAATATAGACCACTGGCTCGACATCCGCCCCGACAGGGACCATGACTGGCCGGTGTGGAAAGAGATGTTCCCTCATTACCTGTCTTTATTACCAGGGGCGATGTAGGAATATGCCGGAGATTCGCGCAGACCGGCGGCAGGAGACCTCTAAAAACATTAACACGAGAAACTATGAGCACCCCTAAAAAAATCGGCATTCTCTTCGGACAGGAAAGGAGTTTCCCCATGGCGTTTATCGAAGCGGTGAACCGGAAAAATGTTGCCGGCATCACGGCAGAACCGGTTCGCATCGACAAAGTGAAACAGGGCGAACCCAGCGGATACGATGTCATTGTCGATCGCATTTCGCAGGACGTTCCCTTCTACCGGGCCTATCTGAAAAATGCCGCCTTATGCGGAACTGCGGTCATCAACAATCCCTTCTGGTGGAGTGCCGATGAGAAATTTTTCAACAACTGCCTGGCGACCCGTATCGGAGTGCCCGTCCCCAAGACGGTGCTGCTTCCTTCCAGGGAACTTCCCCCGGATACCAACGACCACTCGTTTTCCAACCTGGCCTATCCCCTTGACTGGGACAGCATTTTCCATTATGTAGGTTTTCCTGCTTATATGAAACCCTTTGCGGGAGGCGGATGGAAGAATGTTTATAAACTGCATGACGCGGAAGAATTTTACCGGAAACATGGAGAGACCGGGCAGTTGGTGATGATGTTACAAGAAGAGATCATCTTCACCGAGTATTACCGGTGTTATTGTATCGGCGGGAAATATACGCGCATCATGCCCTATGAACCGCGCAATCCTCATCACCTTCGCTACAGCGCCGACTTCTCCCCTTCCGCCGAAAGACTGCTGCAGATGGAAGAGATCGTACAACGCATCAACATCTGGCTGGGTTATGATTTCAATACTGTAGAACTGGCTATACGGGATGGCATTCCCTATGCCATCGACTTCTGCAATCCTGCGCCGGACGCAGAAAGGAGCAGCGTAGGAGAAGATAATTTCTACTGGGTCGTGGAGACAGCCGCCGACTATGCCATCGAAAGGGCCGCTGCACACCAGGAGGGGGTGGATAATCTCACATGGGGAGAATATCTGAAAGGAAGTGTAAAATTTCCCGCTAACTTTGTTGCATAAAACCTGTCTTATGTATACGGTCTATAATGAAGACGAAGGACGCGACCAATTAGTGGAAGAACCCGATCCGTCCTATACCTACACGTACGCAGATTACATGCGATGGAATTTCCTGGAGAGGCTGGAGCTATTACGGGGTAAGATCTTCAGGATGGGGGCGCTCAACACAGCGCATCAACTGGTGGGTGGCAAGCTGTATAACGAATTTTATAACTACCTGAAAGGAAAAAGCTGCCAGGTATTTATCGCCCCTTATGACATTCGCCTGCCCATACAGAATAAGAAAAGAGATGACGAGATCACCACGGTGGTGCAACCGGATGTTTGCGTCGTCTGCGATTCCTCCAAGGTCGATGAAAGAGGGGTCTGCGGGGCACCTGACCTGGTCATCGAGATCCTTTCCCCTGGTAATTCGAAGAAGGAGGTCCGCGATAAATATGAATTGTATGAAGAGGCCGGTGTCAAGGAATACTGGGTCGTCAATCCTACGGAGCAGAACCTGGTGGTCTTTCTGCTAACCGCGGAAGGAAAGTTCGGGGGGGCCCGGATGTATGCAAATGGTGACAGGCTGAATGCCTCTTCCGTACCTGGTTTCTCCATCAATGTCACTGAAATATTTACTAAATAAACCGATAGAATGGCCGATATAAATTATGCAAACTTCACCCTGGGTATTGAAGAAGAGTACATGGTAGTGGACCCTAAGACCCGGGAATTAAAAAGTCATGAACAAAAAATCGTCACGGAAGGGCAAAAGGTGATCCGGGATAAGGTAAAGGCGGAGATGCATCAGGCCGTTGTGGAAGTGGGGTCCGACATATGCCGGGATATCACCGAGGCCCATAAAGATGTTGCTACGCTGCGTAAGACCATTTCCCAGATCGCCGAAAGCCTGGGGTTCTGGGTAGGCGCCTCCGGAACCCATCCTTTCAGTCATTGGGAAAGCCAGCTCATCACTGATCATGCCCGCTACAACGAGATCGTCAATGAACTACAGGAAGCGGCCCGCAGTAACCTTATCTTCGGGCTGCATGTACACGTGGGCATGGAAAGTCGTGAGATGGCCAATCATATTGCCAATTCCACCCGGTATTTTTTACCGCATATCTATGCCCTCAGCACCAATTCTCCTTTCTGGGAAGGACGTTTGACCGGCTATAAATCTTTCCGGACAAAGGTCTTTGACAAATTTCCCCGTACCGGTATACCGGAATACTTCGAGAGTATAGAAGCCTATGATAATTTTGTAAAGCTGCTGGTAAAGACCAATTGTATCGACAATGCGAAGAAGATCTGGTGGGACCTCCGGGTGCATCCTTTTTTTAACACGGTAGAATTCCGCATCTGTGATGTCCCGATGACCGTAGACGAGACGATATGTATCGCCGCGCTTTTCCAGGCTATCTGCGTAAAGATCTACAAGCTTCGCCTGCAGAATATGAATTATATCCAATATTCCCGCGCCCTGATCAATGAGAATAAATGGCGGGCCAGCCGTTACGGTATTGACGGGCACCTGATCGACTTTGGAAAGGAAGAGGAGGTCAATACCCGGGTCCTTATTTATGAGCTGCTGGACTTTGTAGATGATGTGGTAGATCCATTGGGCAGCCGTTCCGCCGCCCGTTATGCGGAGAAGATCTTAGAGATGGGTACCGGCGCTGACCGGCAGCTGAAAGTATATGAGGAGTCGGGGAGCCTTACGGCGGTGATGGATTATATACATGGGCAGTTCTTACACAATATCTAAATAAGAAAGCCGGCCAAAAAGAGCCGGCTTTCTTCTGAGTGGCTTTTTTACTTTATTTAAAATCGGTGTCTGCCAACCCCGAATTCACTTTTATGCTCTCCACGGTCAGTTCAAAGGCGATCTGCCCCTGGTCGTTATTCAGATGGTAGGGAAATTTGACGCCGTTGATGTCCCGGTAATCGCTGTAGTCTATCGTCACGGTGCCCTGTTTGCCTTCCTTGATCATCTTCAGCTTATAGCCTGTATTGACGTCATAATAATAAGTACCCGCATCCCCGGAAGGGCCTGTCACTTTTACTTCATAGGCATCCTTTCCTTCCAGGTTCTTGATGCTGGTCAGTTCCAGTTTATACCCGCTGCCGGAAAAATTCAGTTCCGGGAAGATGACAGCTTCTTCTTTGATCTCCTTGCGGGTATCTTCATCTACCTCGGAGGAAGATTGCCCGTTCTGGGCAATTTTTACGCTATCCCCGTTGACCACCAGCTTCACAGCCGTCATATTCAGATCGGGAAGGTCGATCTCCATCAGGTATTTATCCGGAGACTTGATCTTGCGGATCTGGATGAGTTTCTGCCCCTGCACTACACCGGTAGCCGTAACGGAAAGGTCCGTAACAGCGGTCAGCTTTTCTTTCCCGCCGATGCTCTTGATATACTTGTTGATGACATCCGTGGCCGAGACGCCGGGAGGGACCGCCTTGGAAGTGGCAGCGCCGGTCCAGGTATTGTTGGCCGTATTGGCATCCGGGAAATCATGAGCAGGATCGATGACGATGGATTTGATCTTCGAAGAGGAGCTGTAAGCGATGGTCTTCAGCCCGCCCTTCTGCCAGATCTCCACCGGCAGCGTGATGGTGTCGGACTGGCCATTCTCCTGCTGGATAGCCAGCACTACGGGCATGGCCATTTCTTCCAGGTTCTCCAGGGTAATATAGGCGCCTTTGGAAGGGTCATTTTCTGCATACTTTACTTCCTTGACCCCCTGATCCAGCTTCCAGTTATTCAACATCCATCCTCTCCAGAACCAGCCCAGGTCTTCCCCGCCGGCGTTTTCCATCGTGTGAAAGAAATCCCAGGGTGTGGGATGTTTGAAGGCCCAGCGTTTGACATAGGTACGGAAGGCATAATCAAATCGCTTCTCCCCCAGTACATATTTGCGCAGCAGGTTGAGGGCCATCGCGGGTTTGGCATAAGCAGCCACCCCCAGGTTGGCGGGCTGGATAACTTCGGGTATCGTCATCAGGGGCTCTGAAGTGGCGCTGAAATAATATCCGGCCGCCCGCTGGGCATCCTCCTTCTGGTCAAATTCGCCGTTGTTGAATACCTTCGTGTCCACTCCGTTGATGAAGGTATTGAATCCTTCATCCATCCAGGCATATTTACGTTCGTTGGAGCCCACGATCATGGGGAACCAGTTATGGCCGAACTCATGGTTGGTAACCCCCCAAAGGCCGCCCTGCCGGCTATTCGATCCGCAGAACACGATGCCCGGGTATTCCATTCCGGCTACAATGCCCGCCACATTGGTGGCTACCGGGTAGGTGAACTCAAACCACTCTTTGGAATATAGTTCGATACATCCTTTTACAAATTCTGTAGAACGGCCCCAGGCCTTGTCTCCTGCCGCTTCTGCCGGGTAGACGGATTGAGCCAGCGCCTTTTTGCCGCTGGGAAGGTCAATTTTTGCCGCATCCCATATAAAAGCCCTGGAACCAGCCCAGGCTACATCACGGGTCTGGTTACAACGGAAATGCCAGGTCAGGCTCTTTTTGGGAAGCCGGGAAGCCGGGTCCGTCAGATCGGCCTCACTGCGGATCGTGACGGTCTTGTCACTGGCTTTTGCTTTAGCCAGCCTGCCCAGCTGGGTGGGGGTCAGCACTTCGGTGGGATTCACCAGTTCGCCGGAGCCCGTTATTACCAGGTCCGAAGGGGCCGTGACGGTATAGTCAATATTTCCATATTCCAGGTAGAACTCGCCCTGTCCGAGATAAGGAAGGACATTCCAGCCATATACGTCATCATATACTTCCATCCGGGGATACCATTGGGCTATCTCATAGATCCAGCCGTTCTTTGTCAGCAGCCGTCCCATACGGTCGGTGCCATATTGTGGTACGACAAAGGAATAATCGATCTTCACCTGGATGCTACCTCCGGCCGCTTTCAGCGCATCCGTCAGACGGATCTGCATCCGGGTATCGGTTACCAGGTAGTCGGCCCTGGAAGACTGTCCGTTGCGGATGAGGGTCACCGAACGGATCACATCTCCTTCGGTAAAACTCCGGTTAGACCACCGGCCACCCGTAACCGGGTTGGTAGCCTCGCCCCGGGAGTCTTTCCGGTAAATATTCTGATCGAGCTGCAGCCAGAGAAAAGGCAGGTTGTCGGGACTATTATTGGTATAGGTGATCGTGACCGATCCGCTGAGCTCATGTTTGGTCGTATCCAGGGTGGTATTGATCGTATAATCGGCCCGGTTGCTCCAATATTTTGGGCCCGGCTCTCCCGTCGCGCTCCGGTACACAGTACCCAGCGAGGGATAAAAGATGGGATCGAAAGCCTTGTGCTGGTCAAAATGCGAAGGGGTCTGCGCCCGGATAAAGCCAACCGCTGCAAAGAAGCATAAGACGGACAGAATAAACCTGGATTTTCTCATGATGTTCAGAAATAGGATGAATTAATGTGTCGCTAAAAAATTGAATAAAAATAATTTTTTATCGCCAAAGCATAATGTCTGTACTTTCGGCCTTAGGGCCTCAAGTACGAATTGGGCTCAGCCCAATTAATGAGCGGCTAAATTATAATATACCTTGTAATGGAAAAATTATATTATACGGACGGCAGGCCTCCAATAAAACAATACCCCCCGGAAAACCGGGGGGTATCATATATCATTAAAAAGCGTTGTGTCATTTCTGTAAGGCGGCAGCACCAGGGGCCACGCCAAGGTCCATGACTTCCTGCGCCGTCACCATGGGCATCTTTCCCTCTTTTATCCGGTCGACCACTTTCTGGCCCACGGCCAGCGCGTCTTCTTTAGTCCGGAAGGGAAACTGCCCCTGGATGGCCGGGATCATCGGCTGATGGATATAAACATGTCCATCTGCCAGGATATCATAGCCCCAGCCCTGGGGTGTCTGGATGGGCCGAAGTTCTACCAGGATATGCTCTTTCTTCCATTTGACCCGTTCCCGATACCCTGTATAGATCAAGGCCCCTGCCACGATGAGGATCAGCCCAAAGAGCAGCCCCTTTTTCCAGGGGGCGATGGGTTTAGTCATACTGGTTGTAAATTTGGTTGGGGAAGAATTCCCTGCAATCGTCATAAGCGGTTCCACCACTGATACCGGTAGCTATGAAGCCACGGTTCTTGATGGTAAAGCCGACGGCTCCTTCGCGGGCAGCGCCTTCGAAAGGTGTTTTTTCCGTCCACAGGTCCGTCGCGAAATCATACTCCCAGGTATAGGTGTAAGGAGATCCGTTGGTACCGGTGGTGACATATCCTTTGTCCCCGCTGGAGGTACCCGTGATGGTAAAGCCCACAGCGTGATAGCGTACGATATTGGTATAGGAATCGTCATACGTGCCGGGGTCGGTATTAGCGATGTTACGCAATCTGATCCACTGGTTGCCGGCTGATAAAGTCGGATCGAATTTCCAGAAATCATAACAGGCGTTGCCCAGGGTCCATTGTGAGCCGGGAGTAAAGCCCGTCAGCAGGTAACCCTGATTCTTATACATCCAGGTGATAGCCTGTGTCCTCTTGGATCCGGGCATATCGGGCTGCTGCTGCCAGGAATCGGAACCGGGGTCATATTTCCAGACGTCGCCGAAATAATAGTTGTTGTCGGTACCGGTGAGTACATAACCAGCGGTGGGGAAGCTGAAAGCTACTGCACCATAACGGGGAAAGTTCTTGGAGCCGTCACCCAAAGAGGCTATCGGAGCCCAGGTATTTACCGGAGGAGGAGTGTAGGAATAGAAGTCAGCCAGGGGAGTGTGGCCATCCGTAGTGCCGGAACCAATATAACCTGTCCTTCCAATTGAAAATCCAACAGCGTCGCTGCGGACAGGACCGCCAAAATCCGCTACCTGCGACCAGGTGCCATAGGCACTGTCATAGTTGGTAGGGGAATTGCCGACGATGTCGGCAGCCGCATACATAAACATGGTTTTTAACCGGTTATTCGGATCTTTCGGATTTGTCCCTGTACCCACATAAGCGCTGTCACCAATCGTAAAAGAAGTGCCATTTCCCATTGGTACCCCGGGAAATATGGAACGGGACACCCAGTTGCCGTTTTGTGTATAGTTTAAGCTAGCTTTGGAACAAGAAAATAAGAGACCCAGTAACATCAATGAGAACAACGCAATGTTAATCCGCTTCATATTTTTTTGATATTTTTCGCTAAAGTATTCGAACTGGACATAGCAAATTCGTTAAAAT
>DATJJD010000145.1:0-14702 GCA_035492545.1 Puia sp. | reverse complement strand
GACCCTGCGGAGGCTGGACAGGCTAAAAGCCATCGCGGACTTTCAATTCCGGTACGTCAACTCCCGCCCTTTTTATGCCGCCCTGGTTTTTATCCTCAGCCTGGCGCCTTTGTTCGACCTCCATGCTCCGGCTATCTATATTGAGACGACGCAGCTGTTGCTGATGATCCTGCTGACCTTCCTGTTCCGCAAGCGTCTTCCCCGCAACCTGTTCTATGGCTGGTGTATTTTTATCCTGTTGTTCTTTTTGCTGCCTGTCACGCGGATCCTGGGTCTGCCGGTGAGCTTGCAGCGCTGGGCCAATATTTTCCAGGATGGACTGTCCGTTGCACTCGGGTTGCTGTTCCTTTTTGGGGCGAAGCTGCCCGGGCTGAAGAAGTATGCCCGTCCTGCCACGGCCAACGAGGCCGCCAATGCGCCAAGGCAGCCCAAGTTAATTTTTTATGCCGCCGGCCTCTATGTCTTCTTCAATCTGCTGGCGGTAATCTGTAACCTGGCCGGGCGGGTAACGCTGTCGCAGATCTTCGGGACGACGGCCATTTATGCCTTTGCGCAAACGGTGAGCCTGGCGGTGTTCACCCAACTGGTGGTGGAAGCTTTTTTGCTGCAGATCCAGACCAGCCGGGTCCGTAAGAACTACCCGGAGCAATTCGATTCGGTCGGTGTGGCCAAGTCGATCCGGCGAGCCGCCACGGCCTTATCGGTCATCTTATGGCTGATCGTGTTTACGACGAACCTGAACCTGTTTGATGCGCTGACCGACCTGCTGACGAGCGTCTTTACCGAACCCCGGCAGGTGGGAAGCTTCTCATTCACGTTTGGCGGGATCATCTTGTTCCTGGGCATTATCTGGATCGCCAACTTTTTACAACGGTATATCACCTATTTCTTCGGCGATACGGGGGATGATGCCGCTATTGATGACAAGGGGCAACGGTCCCGGCTACTGGTCACCCGGCTGATCTTACTGGTCGCGGGCTTCCTGCTTGCGGTGGCCGCCTCGGGGCTGCCCATCGACAAGATAACGGTGATCCTCGGCGCCCTGGGTGTGGGCATCGGTCTGGGTTTGCAGAGTATCGTGAACAATTTTGTCTCGGGCATTATCCTGATCTTCGACCGGCCTTTGCGGATTGGAGATACGGTGGAGATCGGCGATAAGAGGGGGCGGGTCAAGGAGATCGGTATCCGTTCCAGCACGCTGCTGACCGACGAAGGCGCTGAAGTGATCATTCCCAATGGGGATGTACTCTCTCATAATATTGTCAACTGGACGCTGAGCAATAACCATGTGCGGGTAAACCTCTCTTTTACCATCAACAAGCCCGCCCATCCGGAGGATATCCAGGCAGATACGATCAAAAAGATCATCAGTTCCAACCCGAATGTGCTGGAGCGCCGGGAGCCGGAGGTGATCCTGAATAGTCTCAGCTCGAAGACCGTCGAGATCAAGGTTTATTTCTGGAGCAAAGACTTCGGCAAAACTTCGCTAACGGCGGGGGATATTCGCACGGCTATTTATGAGCACCTGGACAAACAGGGGATCACGGTGTTGTAAGGGGCCGGCGGGCAGGAAGCCGAAGCCGGCGGGCGACGCCGAGCCCGGGAGGATCGTTTGGTCATTGTGCGGCCAGTGATGGTGAGCATGGGAGGAAGCCGGTGCTCACTGCTGCGTCAGCGGGCCGTCGCTGACCTTCTTCCCTTTCTTCCAGACGGCGCGAATCGTTCGGGTGTTGCGGATATCCGCTGACGGGTCTTTGTCCAGGACGATGAAACTGGCCATTTTGCCCACCTGCAGGGTACCGGTCTCCCGGTCTGCGTGCAGCAGCACGGCCCCATTGTGGGTGGCCACGGTCAGGGCCTGCAGGGGGGAGAGTCCGGCCCGGACCATCAATTCCATCTCCATGTGCTCGGAGAAACCCATCACCCGGATAGGCTGTGCGCCGGCATCGGTACCCAGGGCCACGGGGATACCCGCGTCGTAGATCTTCTTCAGGTTTTTCAGCGCTGTCTGTTCGGCCGCCTTTTCGATGGGGGTGCCGGGGTCGTTGCTCACTTTATTTTTATAGGCCGGGCTGGTGATCATTTCATAGACGCCCGGCTCGAGGGCTGTCTTAAAGAACGGGTCGTTGATCCAGGCCGGATCGTCCTGGTAGATATAGGCAAATTCGTCCAGGGAGAGTGTAGGGATGTACGTCACTCCTTTCTTTTTCATGGCTGCCAGCAGGTCTTCGTCGACCTCTTTATCCCGGATGCTGTGGGCGATGATGTCCAGGCCGGCGGCGACCAGCCGGCGGGCGTCTTCCAGGTACCAGAGGTGGGCGGCGACGCGGATGCCGTGGCGGTGAGCTTCATCGATGATGGCGCTATACATTTCGGGGGACATCTTTGGCATTTTGCCTTTGTTGTCATCCACCCATATTTTTAATACGTCGGGGTGGAAGGCGGCTATTTCCCGTACGTTCTTTCTGGCCTCTTCCGGCGTCTCCGGCCGGAATACCTGGTCCATACCATAGCTAACGGGCGGCATGCCGCCTTTTGGGCCAAAACCCCGGCCCGCCGTATAGATGGTGGCCCCGGTCAGCGAGTCGTGGCGGGAGGCCTGCCGGAGGGGGAAGATGTCCATATGATCTGTTCCCAGACACTGGACGGCCCCTACCCCATAGGTTTCGAATCGTAACAGGTGCCGATGAATATTTTCCGGGGTATAGTTGGCGGAGGACATGGTGGTATCTTTCAGGATACCCAGGTGGGCGTGGCAGTCGTTGATCAGGGGCATCAGGTATTTGCCGGTCATGTCGATGGTCGTGGCGGACCCTTTGGGAGTGGACTCCGCATCGATGGCTACTACCTTGTCTCCTTTGATGACGAGGTTGTGAACGGCATGGGGGGTGCTGCCGGAGCCGTCGATGAGGGTGGGGTTCAAGAGGATGGTGGTTTGTGCGCTGGCGGGCAGGCTGGTGCTGATGAGCATGAGCGTGGGCAGGCCCTGGAAGAAAGTATACAATAGCTTTTTCATCGTGACTATTTGTTGATGAACATGAAAAAACCCCGGGAGTTGTTTCCGGGGTCCTTTTAAAAGATGATGCAAGCGTTATGCCGGATTAGTGATCCTTGTCTACCGCGTTGAATTTAGCCGTATAGGCATCCGCCTTATCTTTCAGGTTCTTTTGTTCGTAGATGGTGATGAGCAGGTCATAGGCATCTTTCAGGCTGGTCTTCTCATCCATTTTCAGTTTTCCTTTGGTGCCCAGGTCTTTGTCGACCTGTTCAAAATAAGGGATGGCCTCGTCGAATTTCTTTCCTGCCGCGATGCGGAGGTCAGCTCTTTTCTTGACATCATCCGGGGTCTTTCCGGGGATCTTCTTCGTCTGCGCCTGCAGGTCTACGCCGGCATTGTACGAGATCTGACCCAGTACCAGGGCTGCCTGGGGATAGTCGGGTTGAATCTCAAGACATTTGGTCAGCATGGCCTGGGCTTTTTTGGTCAGTTCGTCCGAGTTGGCAACTTTTTTACCGCTGCTGGTATCGGAGGCATATTGATAGAGCTCCAGGCCGTAGTTGAAGAAGAAGAGGTGGTTCTTGGGGAAGTGGGTGACGATCTCTTCGTATTTGGCGAAGAGGGAGTCTTTATTGCCTGCCTCGCGGAGGTTATCCAGTTCGGTGCTGGGCCAGAAGAGGTCGTCCGGATATTGCTCCTTGGCCAGGTCGATATATTTCTTGGTATTGGCGGCGTCTTTTTTCTGGTTGTAGTAGTCTACCAGCCATTTGTAGATCTCCACCATGTTGGAGCCGTTGATGTTGGCGATCTTCGCTTCGGCGAGTTTACCATAGTAAATGGCGGCGCTGTCTTTTTTGCCTGCTTTCTCGGCGGAGATGCCGGCGTATAAGGTGGAGGTGGTGTCGATCTTCAGGTTGGTCCATCCTTTTGCATTCATAAAGGCGCTGGTCTGGAGGGCACCGCTGAAGCTGGTAAGCGCTTCGTTATATTTTGCGGCGTTGTAGTCATTGGCCCCTACCTGGAAGTAGCCCTGGTAGATCTCGTTGACGGGTTTGTAGCCATCCATCTGGAGGAGTAATAATTTCTTATCGTCGACTTCGGTGTATTTCTTTAATGCTTCGAAGGCCTGGTCCCGGGCGTCGGGGTACTGGGTCTTTAACTGATCGTTGGCGGCGATGGCGTTGTAGATCTTCAATTTGTAATACCAGGCATCTCCCTGTTTCTGATTTTTTTCTACGGCCAGTACCTTGTCGATTTCTGCTTTTGCTTCCGGCAGTTTATTTGCTTTGAGAAGATCCTTAGCCTTGTCCGCGCTTTGGGCGAACAACCCGAATCCGGTCAGGGCTAATGCTCCCGTTAGAAAGAGTCTCTTAGTCACGTTCATAGTTATTATTTTAAGGAGTTTGAATATTAATTTTAAGATTCGGGTACAATCGGGTCATTATCAGTCGGTTCAATAGCATCTTCTGAAAGGGATGCATTCGGTCCACCTGCTTCCGGAAGGGGTTCGATCCCTTCGCTGGCCGTGGGCAGGATGGTCCCATTCTCTTCTTCCAGTTTGTCCAGCTTGGTGATGGCTGCGATCTCGTCGCTTTCATCCAGCCGGATGAGTTTCACGCCCTGGGTTGCTCTGCCCTGTGCGCTGATACCGCTGACCGGCATCCGGATGGTGACGCCACTCTTACAGGTGATCATCAGGTCTTCCTCTTCCGTAACGTCCAGGATGCCTACCAGTCTACCCGTCTTATCCGTAACGCTCATCGTCTTTACCCCTTTCCCACCTCGGTTGGTGATACGGTATTCGTCGATGGGTGTCCTTTTTCCATAACCTTTTTCACTCACTACCAGTACGGTCCGGGATTTATCCTCTCTATTGACACAGATCATGCCAATCACTTCGTCTGTATTATCATCAACTTCGATGCCACCTACTCCGATGGCTCCCCGGCCCGTGGGTCGTACTTTTTGTTCTTCGAACCGGATGGCCCTTCCGCTGCGGACGGCCATGAGGATCTCCGAGTTGCCGTCGGTCAACCGGGCTTCCAGGAGCCGGTCGCCTTCTACGATGGTGATGGCGTTGACACCGGTCTGGCGGGGGCGGCTGAAGTCAGCCAGGGAAGTTTTTTTGATGACGCCCTGCAAGGTACACAATACGATACAATGGGTATTGACAAACGCCTCGTCTTTCAGGTCTTTTACATCCAGGATGGCCCTGACCTTGTCATCGGGCGGGATCTGGATGAGGTTCTGGATGGCCCGGCCTTTGCTGGTCTTGTCCCCTTCGGGTATCTCGTAAACGTTGAGCCAGTAGCATCTTCCTTTTTCGGTAAAGAACAGCATGGTATGGTGGGTGGAGGCGACGAAGAGGTGTTCGATATAATCTTCGTCCCTGGCTTTGCCTCCGATGGCTCCCCGGCCTCCCCGGCGCTGCTGGCGGTATTCGGTGGCGGAAGTACGTTTGATATACCCCAGGTGGGAGATGGTGATGACCACGTCTTCTTCGCGGATGAGGTCTTTGATGCTGACTTCATCATCGAGGTAGGTGATCTCTGTCTTCCGTTCGTCCCCGAATTTATCCTTGACTTCGTTCAATTCTTTTTTGATCACTTCGAAGCGTTTGCCTTCGTCGGACAGCAGGTCCTGCAGGTAGGCGATGAGTTTCATCAGCCCGTCATATTCTTCCCGGATCTTGTCTCTTTCCATGCCGGTAAGACGCTGGAGCCGCAGTTCCAGGATGGCCTTGGCCTGAATTTCATCCAGTCCCCAGCCCGCATTGATCAGGCTGTCTTTGGCGATCTCGGGCGTGGAGGAGGCGCGGATCAGGGCGATGACTTCATCCAGGTGGTCCAGGGCGATGAGGTACCCCTGTAAGATATGGGCTTTCTTTTGCGCCTCTTTCAGTTCGAACTGGGTACGGCGGATGACCACTTCATGGCGGAATTCCACGAACTCACTGATCATCTCCCGGATATTCAGGGTACGGGGCCGGCCTTTTACCAGGGCTACGTTGTTGATGCCGTAGGAGGTCTGCAGCTCGGTGTGTTTGTAGAGCTGGTTGATCACCACGTTGGCCACGGCGTCCCTTTTCAGGTCGATGACGATGCGGGTGCCTTCCTTATTATTGGATTCGTTGTTGACATGGGCGATGCCTTCCACGATCTTTTCATTCACCAGCTGGCCTACGCGGTCGCAGAGGGCGTCCCGGTTGACCTGGTAAGGTACTTCGGTGATGATGATCATTTCCCGGCCGCTGGCCTTGGCGTCGACGTGCAGTTTGCCGCGCAGCACCACCCGACCCCTTCCGAAATGCATGGCGGCCTTTACGCCTTCCATGCCGTAGATAATACCTCCTGTGGGGAAGTCCGGCGCTTTTACATGTACCATGAGCTCTTCCACGGTGATGTCCCTTTTTTCGATATAGGCGAGACATCCGTCGATGACCTCGGAGAGGTTATGGGGCATCATGTTGGTGGCCATGCCTACGGCGATGCCGCTGGAGCCATTCATCAGCAGTTGCGGAATGCGGGTAGGCAATACGGTAGGTTCCTGGAGGGAGTCGTCGAAGTTCGGCTGGAAGTCGACGGTATCTTTTTCGATATCTTCCAGCATATTCTCCGCCAGCCGGTGAAGTCTTGCTTCCACATAACGCATGGCAGCGGGGCCGTCTCCATCCTGGCTACCGAAGTTACCCTGGCCGTCCACCAACATATAGCGCATGCTCCATTCCTGGGCCATGCGGACCATGGTGTCGAAGATGGAGGCATCCCCGTGCGGGTGAAATTTCCCCATCACCTCTCCCACGATACGGGCGGCTTTCTTATAAGGTTTGTTGCTGTTGTTCCCCAGTTCGTTCATACCGTACAGGATACGGCGGTGAACAGGTTTTAGCCCGTCCCGTACATCCGGCAGAGCGCGACCGACGATGACCGACATCGAATAGTCGATGTAGGCTGTTTTCATTTGCTCTTCGATGTTTACGGGGACGATGCGATTGTTATCCTGGGTTTCCAGTGGCGTGCTGTTTTCTTCCATAATTTGTAAGTTACATTCCCACCCGCCGGGCAAGGCCCGGCAGTGAACAAGACCTTAGGTCGAAGTTCACCGACAAATATGTATGTTCCCGGTAAGGATTACCTTTTACATCATCCTTATCGGGAACTCAAATACGGGAGGATGGCAAATTTACCCTTTTTGAGCCTGAAAACCTGAGTCTTCGGGGCCTTTTTACACTATTTTAATCTATATTTTTTCCACGAATGTGGATAGAAAAATATCAGGCCGGGATGGTCCTTATTCCAGGTAGGCCCCCTTGACCCGATCGCCCTCCACTTCGACATAAATATGCTCCTGTAAGGTAGTGGAAAGGGAGAGTCCGGTATAGTCCGGTTGCACGGGGAAGGCCTTATGGGTACGGCCAACCAGGACCAGGGATTCGATCTTACGGGGATGAAATTCCAGAAAGGGTTTCATGGCGTATAACAGGGTCTTGCCGCTGCTGGCGACGTCATCCACTACGATGATGACCTGGTCGTCGAAGTTCAGTGTCTGGCTGAGGGTAACCTCCCGGGGTTTGCGTTTGTCGAGGGAGATGGAGATCAGGTCGATTTCCATCTTATAACCGGTAATGCCTATCAGGAGCCCCCGGATATAGGCGGCGATGACGCTGCCGTTGTCCCGGATGCCAGCGAGGATCAGTTTTCCTTCGCCCGAATTATTTTCCAGGATCTCGTAGGCCAGTCGTTGTAATTTTTTTTCAGCTACCTGTTGTGTGAGGATATATTTTTTCATGTCCGGCACAAATTAAAGCAATAACGGCGAAACAGCAAAGACGCTGGAAGCGGATTGTCCTAACCGAGGAAAAAGCGAGGGACGACGCTTTGACGAAGGTTACGAACGAGGGCGGGCCCGAAGTTCTGCCGACATTAGACCTATGCCGGAGATCCGCTATTTTTTTTAAAAGCGGATCTTTGGCAATTCCATATCTTAGGGGCCTAATAAATTTGCTATGGCATTCCTTCAGCAGATCCTGTTCATCCTGGCGGCCGGTGTAGCTATCTGGTGGTTTAGCAAAAAGATCGGGCAGATCCGCCGGAACATCCTCCTGGGAAAAGATGAAGCCTATAATGACCAGCCGGGGCTGCGCTGGAAGAACCTGCTGCTGCTGGCCTTCGGGCAAAAGAAGATGTTCCGCAATCCCCTGGTGGCCCTGATGCATTTTGTCATCTATGCGGGGTTTATCATCATCAACCTGGAGGTGCTGGAGATCATCCTGGATGGGATCTTTGGGACGCACCGGTTGTTTGCGGGCCCGCTGGGCTTCCTCTATTCCCTGCTGATCAACGGTTTTGAATTCCTGGCCATCGGGGTGTTCACCGTCTGTGTATTTTTCCTGGCCCGACGGAATATCCTGAAGTTAAGACGATTCATCAGCCATGACCTCGACGGATGGCCCCGGAGCGACGCCAATTATATCCTGCTGACGGAGATTGCGCTGATGACGCTGTTCCTCACCATGAATGCCGCGGACACCTTGCTGCAAGCCAGGGGTTATGGGCATTATGGCGCCCATCTCACGGGGGATTTTGCTTTTTCCCGCTGGCTGCATCCCCTGCTGAGCGGATGGAGCACCCCGGCGCTGGTGACCCTGGAGAGGACCTGCTGGTGGCTGCATATCCTGGGAATCCTGGCTTTCCTGAATTACCTGCCTTATTCCAAACACCTGCATATTCTGCTGGCTTTCCCTAATGCCTATTATGCCCGGCTGGCGCCGGAGGGTAAACTTCGCAATATGCCCGCCATCCAGAATGAGGTGTTGTATGCCATGCAGCCGGAGATGGCGCCTCCTGCCCCTGCGGAGGGAGCGCCGGCGGTAGCCACTCCCCGGTTCGGGGCGAAGGATGTCTTTGACCTCAGCTGGCGGAATTTGCTGGACGCCTATGCGTGTACGGAGTGCGGACGCTGCAGTGCCGCCTGTCCTGCCAACCTCACCGGCAAGCTGCTGTCTCCCCGCAAGATCATGATGGCCACCCGTGACCGGTTGGAGGAGGTGGGGAAGAATTTGAATGCGAATGGAGGCGTCTTCAAGGACGACGGCAAAACTCTCCTGAACTATATTACCCTCGAAGAGCTGCGGGCCTGTACTACCTGTAATGCCTGTGTGGAGGAGTGCCCGGTCAGCATCAGTCCCCTGGAAATCATCGTCGAGATGCGACGTTCGCTGATCATGGAAGACAGCAATGCCCCCCAGGAATGGAATACCCTGTTCGGCAACGTAGAGAATAATTTTGCTCCCTGGAAGTTCAGTCCCGATGACCGGGATAAATGGACCGCCGAATCTGTATAAGGGCCGTAACCAAAAATACGATGCCGATCACGAGATTGATCAGGGCATCGTGTTGTTTCATACTATTCAAGAGGTATCTCCCACCAAAGATAAAGAGCGCATTGCCCGCAAAAGTGCCCAGGCCGATGCCCGTTATATACGCGTTGTAGTGAGCGCTGCGGGGCTGCAGGATCTTTTTGCTAAAGAGCACGGCGCTCCAGCCAAACCAAAAGGGGATCTGCAGGGGATTGAGGGCGCTGAGCAGCATACCCGTCAGCAACCGGGGGATGGGTGCGGGGCTGATAAAGCCGATGATGCTGTTGTTATGGGAATGGGGAAAGGCGGCTGCCCAGAAGCTGCCGATAGCCAGTAATAAGATGACGACGATCATACTCGTTTCCAGCACGCGGAGCCAGCGCTGCTGACGGCGGAGCCAGTCCATGGCCACCAGCGAGAGCCGCACGTAGGCCATTTCCACCAGCAGGGCGCCGATAGAAAACCAGATAGCCGGCCCCAGTCCGTCGTCTACGGCCATCCTGGCGGCCAGGACATTCAGGGTCCCCAGGGGAAGGGCGCCCAGGAAGCTGATGAGGAGGCCGATGAAGAGGATGCGTACAAGAGGCATACAGTTGATAAAGATTGAATGTTGATCCGTTTAAAAAACCCGGACGGCGGGCAGGGAGATGATGACTGACCGAGGCTGGCCAGCGGGCAGCGGGAAAGCACTATACATCCGCCATGGCTTCCAGCTTTTTCGACCAGACTTTGTCTTCGCGGAACATGGCGATGCCTTGCCGGGTGGTGAGATACGGGAAGCCCCGCCGGTGGTTCAGGCGACTGATGCGCGCGAGAATCAACAAGTGACGAATAATCTCCCCCCAGGCCCAGAACACCGAATGTCTGGGGTCATAGATATGCGTGGGCTCGGAGCCGGCGCCGTTGACTTCGATGATGGCGAAGTGTTGTCCCTGCCGAAACGTTGCCCAGTCCCGGTAACGGATATCCAGTCTGCCGAAATAAAATTCCGGGATCTGCCGGCAGATCCCGTCGATCATCCGGGTCAGCTCTTCGTCGATGAGGTGGGAGTCATCAATGAATTTTGCCCCCCGGGCATGATTGCCGTAGGGCACCAGTTCCAGTTCCTCCCCTTCCGGCAGCACTTTGTCCAGGGCAGGTCCGTACATTTTTTCCAGGCTGGTCCTTTGAAGGATAGCCCTTTTGTCTTTTTGCAATAAGTCCCTTATCCGCGAATGGCCATCCCCCCTAACGGAAAGGAATTCCTTTCGTACGATGCCGGATAATTTCCCTGTTGGCTGGCCCGGATAACGATAGTAAAAGATACCCACTTCATTTTTGTAGGGGATGAATTCCTGTATGTGAAAGTCCATGGCAGCCCGGGCAACGTAGTCTTCCAGCTCTGTCTCCTTCCTGAGGATCTTTATTCCCCGGCCCCGGCAGCCCACATCGGGTTTGCCGATGAGGGGAAACTGAAAACCCTCCTTTTTCAGCTGCTGCAATGCGGTTGGTCCCTTGGTGGGGATGGAGAAGAAAGAGGTTCGGGGATTCAGGGCGACAGGTACCAGGGGGATGATATCCTTTTTCGATTCGTTTAAAAAGCCTCCGTTGCGGATCGTGGGGTTAGCCGCTGCAAAGAAGAAGAAGGACCGGGCTCTTATGCAAAGCCCTATCCAGACGATATAAATGGGCAGGTAAACGGCCGTGAAGCTCCAGTATTCCCAATGAAAGAGCCGGATAAAAAAAGGATGGAAAGCGAGTCGCTGGCGCCGGGTCATGATGCTGCCGGAATTCTATGGGTGAGGGATAGTTGCTTTTTAAAGACCTTGTCGCCCCCGATGTCGTGATAAGACATATGGGCCAGGCCAGCCGTCAGTTGCAACGAGGTGATGCTGACGGTGAGAACCTGGTTGTCCCTGTTCATCAGGACGTCATTATGGGGATCGCCGTCGCCGCTGCAGTGGTGGAACTGCATGACATTCTCCGGATCGGGGTTGGGATAACCGAGGAGCCATTCTTCGAACCATCTTTTACGCTTTTGGATCGCCGGGGGATCGTATAAGGTGACGGAGGACCAGATATGGGGAAGGGAGGCGTCGAGGGGGCGGGACGTCCCATTCAAGCCGTCCCAATGGCACTTATACAGGCTACCCTCTTCCAGTAAAATAAGCGTAAAAGGCTCTATATTGCTCAAGTTCAACTTTTTGAAGTCTGTTAATATTTGTTCACTATCCGCCAGTTCCAGCAGGATGAGGCCCCTGCTTTTGCGATAAGGGGGGTGTGGGGTATGTTTCTGACCGGCGCCATTCAGGAGGACCAGGACCGACTTGTTCTCATGAACTGCAAACCAGGTCCCTCCGGCGGCGGTATCTTTCGGGTATAAGAGGCGGCCTGTCTTTCCCTCGTATACTTCGGGGGGCAGCGCCGGCGGTCTCCCCTGCTGCTCGTCCCTGTTGGAGGTGATGAAGGCTGCATCCTTGGCGGGTATATAGGTCACTGTGCACATTCGCGGCGATGTTGGAGGGTGGACGATGCGATGCCATAACTTTCGGGCAGGAACTGTTCGCTGCCGGTGTCCCGGATACCGATGCGGATCAGGGCCATGTGGTGGATGGTATGTTCCAGGTTGTAGGCGATCTCCCGGTAAAAGTTGGTGGAAAAGACAAGGGGCAGGTCCTCTTCGTAGCTGGCCTCCAGCACCAGGGGCCGGTCCGGCCGGGAGAGGTTAGCCAGGATCTGTTCGAGGAGCCGGCAGGCCAGTTCGGGATCCTTCTCGATCGCCGGGTCTCTTTTTCGCTTCTCATAATTGACGAGGCCCCCTTCATATCCATTTTCCAGGCATTGGAACAGCTCGATGATATGCCGGACATGCTGTCCGATCGTATGGCCCGACAGCGCCTGGCTGGGTTGAACGTATTCTCCGGGTTGGAGCTGGCATAGAGAGGTTGCCAGCTGCCCGAACACTTTCTGGACGGCTTGTACTAATTTCATGGTTAGACCTTTACTTATCCTAAACTAATATAATTTTTTTGTTATTTCTTAGCCAAAACGGCCAGGGTAACCGTTAGGCTGTTGGAGATGGTACTGGATCCCCCTACCCCGAAATCCTTTCGATTGATGGTAAAGGAGCCGCTGAATATATAATCGTTGCCCATCGGGCTGGCCGTAAAAGGAATGGTGATGTCTTTGGTCGTCGCCTTGATGGTCAGCTTTCCGGAAACCGTATACTTCCCCTCCTTCCCGGGTTGGACACTGGTAGATACGAAGCGGATACGGGCATGGTTTTTTACGTCGAAGTAATCTTCCTCCTTCAGGTGGCCATCCCGTAAACTATTGTCTGTATTGACGGAAGCCGCGTCCACGCTGACATCAAAGCTGGCTTTCGCCGGGTCTTTCGGGTCAAAGACGATCTTCCCCTGCAATCCGCTAAAAGAGCCTTCTACGTTGAAACCGAAGTTTTTGATCTTAAAGGTAACGGAGGAACCCTGGTCGGCGGGTTGGTATTCCTGGGCTACGGAGACAACTACGATGGCGAACTGGATCAACAAAGACAAAAAGAATCCTTTCATATTTTTTACGCTTATTTACGATTTGACCAACCCTGTTCGCCGTAAAAGGTCTTTTCGGTAGAAAAAAACCAGGACAGCACAGGAAATGAAGGCGAGTACGGCATAGGTGAACAGGCCGTAGTCACCATCAAATTTAATTCCCAGTTTGGTCAAATGGAAAAATATTGCGCCGGACATCAAACCCAGGCCCAGCAAGGCCCCATATCCGGTTGTACGGGGGTAGAGGATCAGCCCGGAGGCAATCAGCTCCAATACGCCTGTCCCGATGCGTCCCCAGGGCTCCATGCCAAGCTGTGTGAACAGCTGTACGGACTGAGGATGGGCCGTGAATTTAAAATAGAGCGTCTGTAGCATGATCACCGCGGCCAGGAGGCGGAAGATCCATAAGATGATCGTTTGATGTTTCATGTTAGCCATTTATTTAGGGGTGACTTTATTGATGTGATGGGAATCCACTCTAATGAAAGGTACGGGCCCAGTTGTCATCGGCCTGATGGTGAAGGTTGGCCTCGTCTTTATTCCAGCTTTTCAGGGTGTTGTTGAAGAACTGGTTGTAAAAGAGGAAGAGTTTGCCGTCAATGATCTTGAACGTCCCGGGGTCCACCTCTACCTTCGAGCCTTCCTTTCCCATCGCATAAGCGCACCAGCCGCCGTATTGCGGCTCATAGCGGGCAGGGTCTTTTTTAAAAGCCTCGTGATTAGCCGCCGAAGAGAAGTAATAGGTGATACCGTTAAAGACGGTGGCCTGGTCTTTACTGCCTTTTATGGCCTTGTTCTGAGTAAAATAAGCCACGGGGTCATATCCTTTGATGCCCACTCCGTCGCTGGTGTTGAACTGTTTCTTCCGGAGCGCTGTTTGCCCGTCCTGGGCGTAGATTCCCAGGCTTAAAAGTGCGCCCATCGCTGTGAAAATCATTTTGTACATGCGGGGTAATTTTATAGCTCAAAAATAGAAGCCATTCCCCCACCCTACTGTCGGTCAATTGACACTCACGCGCTTTTGGAGTTTTTTAACATCGAGGAAACAGATCTCCTGCCGGTTGTAGGAAAGGATGCCTTCTATTTCCAGTTCGTTGATCATGGTGGTCACCGTCTGCCGGCTGCTGCCGATCAGGCTGGCGATGTCTTCATGGGTGAGGAAATTGGGGATACAGAAGCCTTCGGCGGTGTTCTCACCCAGGTTTTGTTCCACGAGCTGCCATAAGAAATGGATAAGGCGGGTCTTTACGTCCTTATTGAGCAGGTTGAGGAGCCTGTTCTCTATATTACGGAGTTTGGCGCCGACCTGTTTGCTATACCGCAGGGCCAGGTCGGGCCGGTTCTTTAGCAGTTTTTCAAAGTCTTCGATGGTAAATGCGCAGATGCTGACATTGTTCTTGTAGGCCTGGGCGAATTCGCCGTGGAGGTTGTTCCGTTCCAGGCTGAACTGACCGAACAGTTCCCCCCGCTGGATGATGTCCTTGATCTTCTCATTTCCTTCTTCGTCGATATACCCGATCTTGATGGTGCCTTCCTTGACGAAATAGACTTTATTATGGTTATAGGCTTCGAAGTAAATGTATTCGCCTTTAGGGACTTCTATTACATGGTGCTGCACTTTCAGGTCTTTGTACTCATCTTCCGACAGGTGGCACCAAAGGTCATAGTTTTTGATCACGAACATATTGTCATCCGCCGACATAAGTGGAACAATTTAGCGCTTAAAGTTACTATTTAATACCCTAGATTTACGCAAAATTTACTGCATGCAGGTACCGACCATGGCCGAGCTATCGGCAAAAGGAGAAGTCCCGGATGT
>DATJJD010000144.1:0-17541 GCA_035492545.1 Puia sp. | reverse complement strand
CGAGGCCGATACTGTTGCGATCATTTAATTTATAGCCTAATGAAGCCCCGAAATCGGTGGTCGTAGGAAAGGAAGTCGTAGATGGCAGGGACTGTATATTGATGCCTCCCTCCAGTCTTCCTAACAGCGACTTTGTCTTTTGTGTATTCGGCCGGAAATCCGGGATGTCCATAGAACTGCTGCCGCCGCCGGCCTGGGCCACTTTATCCTGGAGGGCTTTGAATTTGGTCTTTGCAGACTGGATCTGTTGGTTGATGGCCTGTCCGGCATCGGGTCCGCCGGAAGAAGCCACCTGGCCATGTAACTGTTGCTGTACGACGTCGCGGGTCTGTAGTCCCGCCAGCGCCTTGGCATTGCTGGTCCCCCCGCCACCGGGAAGACTGAACAGGCCGGCCAGATCCGAATGGGTCTTCATAAAGGAAGTAAAACCGGGCGTCTGGACCAGGAGGCTGAGCGCCCTTTTGGTAAGTTTATTGGGGTCGTTGAGCTCGTCGCGATATTCCTTTAGTTGCGCCCCGTAATAGTATGCTTGCTGGGAGTAGCCCTGGTAACTGTTTTGGAGACTAGCCGGCAGGTGGGTGTATTGCGATAAGGATGCCTTCAGCTGCTCCCTCCGTTGCCGGAGCAGTTGCTGGATCTGTTCGGTCACCTGTACTTTATTTTGCAGTTGGGTGACGCTGGTGAGTGAAGAGTTGATCTGTGTGGTGTAGCTGGCGCCATTCGGCAAAAGATCGGGGCGTTGTTGCAGGAATTTTAAAGAGGTCTTGATGGAATCCAGATAAGGGAGGTAAGTAGTCCCGGACATACCCGATACGTTGGACATCGGCCTGCCTGCATTTTGTAGCTTCTGCAGCAGCGCAGAATAGTCAATGGGATTATTGTCGAAGAATCGTTTTGCCGACACGGAGTCCTGCCGGAACATTTTTCGGCGTAGCTGCGCCTCTTTCTTAGCCAGTCGTTGCAGGTATTTCTCCGTTTGCCGGGTAAGGCGCTGGTCCAGGCTGGTCGCCTGGTCATTCACTTTTCGGAAGAATCCGGAGGGGAAAGCGGCAATTTTGTCGGTTAAGGATGTCGGTGTCGTCTCCTGGCAATGAGAGGACAGCGGCAAGCAATACCATGACAAGATCATGCCGATGAGGAGGTATCTCATACGGGTTCAGGGGCTAAAATGAAAAAAATGGTTTAGGTGTGTTCGTCGGTCGGTTAGGTGGCGCGAACATACATTTACCTACCATTAATGACAATACCCCATAAGTGGTATTACGTACGGTAGGGCATTTGCGAGGAAAGATTGCGTAAATCTACTCGCAGAAAATGTGGTTTTCCACATGGTAACTAAGTAAAAGGAAGGTGATGACGACTCAGGGCATGGGAATCCTATATTGCCCCACCTGACTCCTGTTCTTCTCCGATACTTCCAGGTTTCCGGTGTAGACCGAGGCACTGTTGCTAAGACTGGTCGCCTTTAATACATACGTACCAGGCACCAGGAATACCTTCAGCGTTTTGCCGGCTTCCAGTTTGCCGTAATCTTCTTCATTTAGTTTCACCGTACAGCTTTGTGTGGTGGTTAGCAGCAGTACGTATTTCTGTGAGCCGCTATTGGAGGAGGGAGCTGCGGCCTCTTCACTACCAGAGACTGTCTTACGGGGCCGTTTCTCAGGCGCCGCGGAGACGGGTTGACTGGCAGGAGGAGAATCCGTCTTCGCGGACAGAGACCCCTGCGGCTCCTTGCTGGCCGCCGGTATGGTAGCAGGCGCCTTTGTTACCGTAGTGGAGACAGTCGCTGCGGAATCTGCTTTTTTGGCGGGGGCTGCCAGGACACTTTCATTTTTATTTCCGCCCCTATAGGCAAAAAAGATCAAGGTTATAATGACAATGATAAAACCCGCCCCCAGACCGATAAAAAGCATCTTTCTCTCGTTGACCTTTTTGCCGGTAGCACCAGAGGACGTGGCGGCGCTGCTTTTCTTTTCTTCCTTTTCATTCTCGATAAAGAAGGAGTTCCTGACCGGTTCCTTTGCCCTGGGTGTTGTGACAGCATCGGCGACCCTGGCCGGGCCGGCGACAGGCAGGACCGGGTCTGCATCATCATAATTGCTGTGTAAGAGGACGATGAGCTCTTCAGCCTTCTGGGCACGGTCTTTGGCATCTTTGACAATACAATGGGAAACGATGTCCCTGAATGGCTGGGGCAATTCCCTGATCTTTTCCGGTAGTTCAGGAGCCATGATATTGGTCATGATCTGCTCAGAGCTGTCCTGGTCGCTGTTCTTGAACAGGACTTTGCCGGTGACAACCTCATAGATGGTCACACCCAGCGACCAGAGGTCCAGGTTGTAGGATATCTTTTCATTGACACCGTATTTTTTTACGTTTAACTGCTCGGGCGCCATATAAGGGATGGACACGATGAGAGCGGAGGAACTGTTGTTATTGACAGAGTCCGACTTCTTGCTGATGCCAAAGTCGGTGATCTTGGCTACCGGGCCGTCCAGGGTCTCCTTGATCAGGATATTGGCAGGTTTGATATCCCGGTGAATGATGCCGTTCTTATGGAGATAGGCAATGCCGGTTAAGACGTCGTTGAGCAGTTTCTTCAACACGCTGTCGCTTCGGTTGGCATTGTAATACTCGGTGAAATTCCCTCCGTCCAGCAGCTCCATGACGCAGATCTGCGTAGTCTCCCTTTCTCCGAAAGAGTTCTCCTTTTCAATCTCCTCGATATCGAGGTAGCGGCATATATTGGAATGATCGAGATTCACCACCCTCCGTATTTCTGCGATAGGGCTATACCGGTCGGCAAACTCCCCGCCTTTGTAGATCTTAAGAGCTACCCACCGGTTCAATTTTTTGTCGAAGGCTTTGTAGACCCTTGAAAAGCCGCCTTTTCCTATGAGCCCGGTATTGGGGTTGTATTCATAACGGTTGAACAGGGACAGGAGTTCCTCTCTCCTGGGGCTGGGCCTGGATAACAGCTGTGTTTCGTCGGTGGCGGCCGCAGCCGCCGGCGTGGGCGTCGGTCTGGACGGCAGGATCTGGGTATCGTCGGAGGCAACAGGAGCAACAGTTGGCTTCGGCTTTGCAGGCAGGATCTGGGTATCGTCCGATGAGACAGGTAGCGGCTTGGGTAGCAACTGTGTTTCGTCAGCAGCAATGGGCTTCGGTTTTGGCGTCAGTAGTTGGGTATCATCTGTCAGTAGCTGGGTATCATCTGATGATACAGGAACGGAGGCCGGTTTGGGCTGGGGGATCAGGATCTGGGTATCATCCGAAGGGACGGGCGCAGTCGCCGGGGTTGGCCGGGCGGGTAGGACCTGCGTATCATCCGAAGGGACGGACGCGGCAGCCGGCTTCGGTTTCGGGATCAGGATCTGGGTATCATCGGAGGAAGCAATGGCAGGGGTAATAGCGTCGAATACAGCCGTAAGCGACCGAACGTCGGCTTCAAAAGCCTCTCTCTCCCCTACGCCCGGTTTGAAGATCCCGAAGTCAGCAAGTTTTGCAACGGGGCCTTCCGCCGTGTCCAGTACAAAGATATTAGAGACGGTGATATTCCCATGAACGACTCCATTGCTATGCAGATAAGAGAGTCCACCGGATACTCCGGCCAGTAACTTTTTCAATACGGGCAGGTCCCTGGAGGATGCAGCATATTGAGCCAGGGTAATCCCCTTCAGCCATTCCAGGACGCATACCTGAATAAGTTCCGTCTCCCCAAAAGCGTCTTCTTTTTCCATCTCTTCTATAGCGAGATAGCTGCCAAGATTGGGATGGGATAGACCGATAAGTTTCTGCCGGTCGGCCAGAGAAATATGAGGAGCGGACAGTCCTGCACCGGTCTTCCAGATCTTCAGCGCCACAGTGCTGTTCAGCTCTTTATCCAGAGCTTTGTAGACCCTTGCAAATCCACCTTTGCCGATGAGGTCAGCCTGGGGATTATATTCATACCGGTTAAAAAGTAGCATAATAGTCAGTTTAGCGTCTGGACGGGTTTTGATACGGAATCCTTTTTTGGAACAGCTTTCATATGTTTGCCGGAAGTATCCGGCTTTGGCGGTAGGGGCTGGACCGTGGCGCGGACCGTATCTTTGCCGGCGACCGCGCGGACCGTATCCTTTGTCCGAACAGTGTCTTTCTCAAGGGCTGCCGAATTCTCCCGAAGGAGGGAATCCGCATTCTCAAGGGAGTCCTTATTGATATTTACGGGCACCACCACATTCATCACCTTTTTAGACGTAAAATAATTCTCCTTAATAACAAAACCACCGGCCGCCAGCAGCAGGATCAGCAGGAGCGCCAGCCAGCGCACGACCCCTTTTTTCTTTTTTTGGGGGGCACTCTTCTCCGCCGCTTTTACCCTGACCAGGTACATGGAGTAATTGTCCCTGGTTTTTTCATAACAAAATTTTTGAAAGGACTGCACCAGGTCGATGGAACCCTTGTCATTTTGCTCCAATAGGAACCGGATATCCCTGTCGCCAATATTTTCCAGCAACCCGTCCGTACACAGCATAAAATAATCCCCATCTTCCACCTCCTCCGTCCAATGCCCTTCAGCTTCAGGATCCTGCTCTTCCGCATTGACGGCCTTCAGAAGCATGTTCTTCTGCGGATGGGTCTGCGCCTCTTCTTCCGTTATCTCTCCGCTCTTGACAAGGCTGCTCACCAGGGAATGATCTTCCGTCTTGAACAGGATCTCGCCGTTGCGGATATGGTATACCCTGCTGTCCCCACACCAGGATATAAAAGCTTTCTCCCCGATGAAGATCAGCAGGGAGAAGGTGGTCGCCATATTGGTGCTCAACTGATGCTGCTTTGCATATTCCAGTAACTTCAGCCGGGCATCACCCAACAGCTGGTTGATAAAAGGGGTGTCTATTTCCAGCGTAGCTGCCTTTAGGAGGGCCGTGCCCACAGATTGTGCTACTATCCTGCTGGCGACCTCCCCATTTTCCGAACCTCCGACTCCATCGCAAACAATGAAAATTTTATCATCCGGTGAAGCGGTGCCGGGCACGGGCCAGATATAATCCTCGTTGTTCTTTTTCCCGCCAATTTCATGCAGATAATAGATTTCGGTAAGAGTCATGATCAGTAATATTTTTTCAATAATGCCTTGAACTTTTTATCGTCACGAATATTGGCGATCAGCTTGTCCTTCTTAATCTCCCCATAGCCTACTGCCTTGGTCTGAAAAGATTTATCAAACCATACCAGCGACTCTTCATTTTTTCCCTTTTGTACGAGGATGGCCGCGATGCCATAAGATGCAAGGCCATTCGTACTGTCTTTTTGATAGGATTTATTATAGAAGGCATAAGCAGAGTCGTATTTGCCGCTATTGAGATAGACGTTGCCGATCTCGATATTAAAAGAGCTGACGGCCGTATCTAATTGTAAGGAAAGACTGCGGGTATAGGCAGGCAGCGCAGCCGTATAGTTTTGCAACTGGTAATAACAATGTCCTTCATGATAAATGGCATCCGGGAATTTTATCAGGGTGTCCAGTTTTATGCATTTCCCGTAGTTGACCGCTGCATTGTTAAAGTCCTTTTTGTCCTGGTAGCTTTTTGCCAGTACATAATACCATTGATCATGCTCTTCCCCAAAGGAAAGGGACCTGGTCAGGTCTTCAATGGCATCCGACAACTGACCTGTCTTATAATAAGTATGTCCCCTGTTAAAGTAGGCTTCCGGCAGGTTCTTATTGTTCCGGATGGCATTTTTAAAATTCGCCAACGCCCTCTCCAGGTCCGCCGTCTCAAAATAGGATTTCCCGAGGGTGTTGTAGATCTCTGCCAGCACGGTGACACTCAACCCGTTCTTCTGGGCGGCATTGGTCTTCAGGCAAGTCTCATAGCTTAAGGCGGCATGATCATATTCCTTCAATGCAAAGTAGGCATCTCCCTTTCCCTTTTGCGCCATAAGGTCCTGGTTGTTCAGGTTCAATACACTGGTAAAGTTCTCGATGGCAGGCCGGTAGTCCTTAAGATTATGATAGGCCAGTCCCCTCTTGTAATAAGCGGCATTATAACCGGTATTGAGCTGAACGGCTTTGTTATAAGAGACGATGGCTTCCTTATAATTCAGTAAAGCATAATAATATTCGCCCCTGCTGAACCGGTACAGGCTTGAGAAAGGATCGATAGCAATGGCGTAGTCGACCAGCACAATGGCGGAGTCCGTCTTATTATTGTTGAATTTGGAGGATGCCCGTTGGTAAAAGGCTTCGGCATAGGCTCGGGTGACCTTGATACTACTGCTGTCGAGCCCCTTGCTGCGGGCGCTCTCAAAGTCAGCCGCTGCATTTTCCACATGGTTGAATTCGAGCTGACATCTTCCCCGGTTATACCAGGCCAGGGCATTGCCGGTATCTATGCGCAGGGTATTGGTAAAATTCTCATTGGCGCCCTTGTAATCTTTTTTCTGGTATAACAAAAGGCCTTTGCTGTAATAAACATGTGCAGCCTTGGGGTTGATGGCCAGCGCCTCGTCGAGATCGGTGATGGCCTCTTCGTTTTTCTGCAGCAGGGTATGTAATTCCGACTTCCGCTCATAGATCTCGATGTTCTCCTTATCGATGGTCAAAAAGATCTTATAATCCGTCAGGGCTTTAAAATAATCGTTGTTGCGGGTATAATATTCTGCCCTGCACCGGAGGGCTTCGAGGTTGTTGGGGTCCAGCGAAACAGCATGGTTGTAGTCCTCCAACACCTTGGCCCTGCTTCGGGAGCCATCCGCCAGCTTCTCTTCGCACCGGGCCCTTCCCAGGTAATAGTCTGAATTCTTGTCGTCATTTTTAATGGCATCATTATATTCCTTGATAGCCTCCTTGTAAAGCCCGGAATTATATTTTTCATTCAGCTCGTCGATTTTCCCGTATCTCCTGGTCAGCTCTGCGATATGATCTTTATAAGCCGCCTCTTCGCCCGGCCGCTGTTTGAAGGCCTCCTGGTAATCTTCAAGGGCTTCTTTATAACGACGGTTTTTTTCTTCCAGCTTGGCCTTGTCGATATATTTGGCAAACAGTACAGAAGCGTCCAGGGTGAACTTCTCCATGGCGCCTCTCGTCCTTTTGAGCTTGGCGACGGGCTCCTGTGCATAAGGGCTTAACTCCCTCGCCTGATTATAGAATTTCAGGCCATTGGTGAAATCATTCTTGTCGTATGCCTTGTCACCTTGTCCAATCATTTTTTTGTATTGCTCCCGGTCGTAATTCTCCTGCTCGATCAGTTTTTTAGTTTCTCTTTCCGCAATCTCATCGTCAAAACTTTGCTGTTTGACGACGGCCGCTGCCGTCGTGGCGCTATCAGTGGAAGAAGACGCCAATGCCTGGATCTGCTGATTGATCTCATGCTTTAACGGCATATTGTTGACGACATCGTTCACCGTATCAGCGGGATCGAAGAAGGCCAGCCGGACAATGTACAGCTTCCATTGATTCCTGTCCTTATCCGCTTTTATTTCCGCCACCCGGTTGTTTTGGCTGTAGGCGGCATCATTGATGGTGTTCTTGTTTTTAAAAAGAGAGTTGAAATAGACCTTGATATAGATATTGTCCTTTTTCTTGATGTTGGAGCACCTGACATTCTGAAATTCGATGGACGCCGTGTCCCCCTTTTTATACATCAGGTCGAAATCCTTGAGGTATTTTTCCAATATCTCTTCTCTCGACTGGCTGGAATTTTTAAAGACAGGGTTAATATCATCCTCGACCAGGATCATGGAGTCCCGGAAGATCCTGTTGCGGGTGCCCGAATAGGAAGATTGCAGGATCTCTTCGATCTCGGTGGACTCGAAGGTAGTGCTGGCAAGAGAATTCAACAATTCATTGAGTTCCTTTTTGATCAGGGACTCTGCCTTATGACGGATCTCGGAGGCATCCCTGATAGAAAGGGAGTCCTGAGCAATGACTTGCCTGGCACTGAGGGCGCTTAGAAAGAGAACGAGTGCGGTTGCTGATACTTTCATAAACAGGGGTTAAGACAGTTGGGTAATGTAAATGGGTTCGGGCTTTAAGTTGTTATTCTTCTAATAGGGTTTTTATAAATAAATTTTTCTCTGAAGGAGTGGCGCTTTTCAAATGACTGATCAGCCAGCCTGAATTCAAGGCCTTGCGCTGAAAATTTTCCACGGTAAAGATCCATGAGCCCACCTGCAGGTAATGATATTTTACGTCCTTTACTGTAATGAACCGGATCTGCCCTTTCAGCAGCGCATTGTAAAATCCGATGGAATTGGTCCTTTTAAAAAAGGATTGGTCAAAATAATCCGATAAGTGCGCCTTGTCTTCAAAAGCTCTGGCCAGCTCAATAAAACTATTGGCATGGCTCGCAGGGTTGATAAACTTTTGTTTTCCCCCATTATCCGCCACGGGAACAACGGTAGCTTCCTGTTTGATAGCATTGGGTTTGATGGCGGCAACGACCCATTTGGCCCTTTTACTGGCGTCGGCCTCAATGCGCAAAATGATGGGTATTTCGATGACAGCAGCATTGTATTCGAACTTGCAATCCGCTTCGGCAAACCAGCCATCCCCGTAGAAATCCAGCAGCAGGGGCTTATTAATATTTACAGCCGATGCCACAAACGCATTGATCAGCGTACTGTCCCAGGAATGACTCTCATAATTGAAAAGGCTTTTAATAAGCTGTTCCCGGCTCAGATTGAATTTTATATGATAGGACTCATACTCTCTGCGAATAAAGGAGTTACTATCATTATTAAATCGTTCAAAGAACTCGTCGATCTGTTTTACCTCATATACAAAGTGTTTCTCCCGGGCCCCTGCATCGTTGACAAATACCTGCCCGGTCAATTTGGAAAAGGCAAGGAAAAGAAAGGATAGCCAACCTGTTCTTAATAATAACGTATTCATAAAGATTGGTTCTTGGATTAAAGTGCTTTGGTGGATATGACCCCTACATCGGACAGCAGGACATCCCACACGCTGGTAGTGCTTCCTTCGATACTCTTTTGATAGGTTTTTAAGACGACAGTGGCATTTTTGCGGGTGATATCACTGTAGACCAGCTTCCCATCCCGATAGCCCCTGAATACCTGTTCGAAGCTAACGACGCCATAAAAGTTCCCGTCGGGCCCCGGCTTCAGGTCGCTGACATATTGAACATGCGTCCATTCTATTTCGATCTTATCATATTGTAATTTTTTTACCTTTAGCAGGTAGTCCCTGATTTTGAGGCTGGAAACGTTATTCCTGTTATTGGAAGATGTCTCGATGATCGCATTCTCATTGACAAAGAGAGTTAGAGTCTGGGCGATGGCTTTGTTCAGCTCTTCGAAACCGGCTGTTTTATCACAGAGTATCTTCAGATATTCGGTGAACTGGGTAGTCTTCTTTTCCGCCTTTTCTTCAAATTCCTTTTTGGATACCCCCTTGGCGAGGGTGGCAAACGTTAGGGCCTGGGCGCTGTCGGCGGCAGCCTTCTGCGCAACGAGGGTAGTATCGGCAGCCGGAGGGCCAGCAGTGACGGGAGTCGGAGCAGAGGAAATGTCGGCCGGGGTTGCCGCGGCAGAAACAGGGGGGGCAGCAGACGCATGCGCCCGGACAGCTTCCTCCTGGAAAGATCCTAATAATACAGCTGCCTGATCCGTGGGCCCATAGATCATCGATTGCCCGTTGCTGTAAATAAGGGCTACCAGGCTCTTTTTATCGACCTTTGTTCCGTCTGACAGATAGATAGCATATTTATCCTCTTTTGTTATCGTGCCTTCTACCTTATTTCTGGGCATCGTGAATAGCTGATCTTTTGCAATATGGTTTGAATCCGGAGATAAGAAGCCGGCCACAAGGTCTTTCATCGATGGATTTCCCGGATCCTCTTTAGCTGGGACTAAGACCATACCCCTGCCATTTACGAGGATCAGGGCTTTACTGAGGGGCAGCATCAGCGCCGTTCCGGACTTTTCAAGGGGAAGATATTTTAATTCCGTAGGGGTGATCTCCGTTATCTTACCCTGGATGATGCTGTTTTGCAGGTAAATTTTGTCCTGGCAATAAATAGCTGTCGAACATAAAAAAACAGAGGTAAATAGAAGCAAACGTCTAAATAATGTCATAGTTCAGATTCTAAGAATAGTCAAAAAATTATGAGCCGGAGCCTAAATGAATGCAGTAATCAGAGGTGAATGGTTGCCGGGAAGGATTCTCTTGGCTTTCTTAGAACAGGATTAGGAGGACAGGTAGTAATATATAAAAAAAAGCTTAATCTTCTAAGGCTTAACCCTTAAGTTAACCGATCAATCAAAGATTTACCGGAAAGTAGTAGGGAAACAAAAAAACAGGTATTTTTTAATTTGTTGATTATGAGTCATTTATTAATTTTAATGCTTAAAGAGACCAGGGAATGAGCTTATTAAAGGTATCGGGAATTCGTAAAAAGCAAGGGGGGAAAATGGTGCTAAAGGAGACCGGTTTTTCCCTGGAAAAAAACCGTAAAATCGCCATTGCAGGTGAATCGGGCTCGGGGAAAAGCACCCTGCTAAAGGTTATTGCCGGCCTGGTACAGCCGGATACGGGGGAAGTCCTTTTTGAAGGCCAACGGGTGAAAGGGCCTTATGAAAGATTGATACCGGGACAGCCGGGCATTGCCTATCTGTCCCAGCATTTCGAACTGCGCAATTCATACCGGGTGGAAGAGATCCTGGGATACGCGAACACGTTGCCGGATCCGGCCGCGGAGACCCTGTATGAAGTATGCCGGATCAACCATTTACTACAGCGAAAGACGGACCAGCTCTCGGGAGGGGAAAGACAGCGCATCGCCCTGGCCAGGCTGCTGATCACCTCACCCAGGTTGTTATTGCTGGATGAGCCTTTTTCCAACCTGGACCTGATCCACAAAAATATCCTGAAGTCCGTGATCGATGATATCGGTGAACGACTGTCGGTCACCTGTATGCTGGTGTCGCATGACCCGTTGGATATTCTTCCCTGGGCCGATGAGATTTTTATCATGAAAGAAGGAATGATCGTTCAACGGGGCACACCGGAACAAATCTACCGGCAGCCTGTTAATGAATATGTCGCCGGTTTGTTCGGAAGGTATAATTTAATACGGGCTGAATTGGGGGACCCGTTTCTGTTCGTCCGTCCGGAGGATCTTACCCTGGATGCCGGAGGAGCCGCAACGCTGGAGGGTAAGGTAAAGAAAGTGCTTTTCCTGGGCAGCTACTATGAACTGGATGTATCGCTTCCCGGGAATAGTATAACGGTGCGGACTGACCATCGCGGCATTGTTAAAGGCGATATCGTTACGATTTCTTTACCTGCTCACCGGCATTATATTAGCTAATGATACATATATTTGTTAAATATGAAACCAGGAAAAGTTCATCCCGCAGCGATCACCATTTTTGGCGCAAAAGGCGATCTGACAAAACGTAAGCTCATCCCCGCCCTATATAATTTATATACCGGCAACCATCTCCCTGGCTCATTCACCATTTACTGTGTAGACTTTCTGGCGGTGGATGTAGCGGATTTTAAGGAAGACCTGCTGGCGGGCATTAATGAATTTAGTCGTAACGGGGTTGCCGACAAAACAAAATGGAGTGAATTTGCGGCCCGGCTTTTTTATGTGCAGGGCGATTTCATGAAACCGGAGACGTATATCGATCTAAAAGGAAAGCTGGATACTTTTGAAAAACAGGGTTCGGAAAAGGCGATCCGGATGTACTATTTTGCCACGGCGCCTAAGTTTATAGAAATTATAGCAGAAGCCCTATACAAGCACAAACTCTGTAACCGGCCTGCGCTGGATCGCATCGTTGTGGAAAAGCCTTTCGGTACGGACCTGGACACGGCCAAAAAGCTAAATCGCTATCTGGGTAAACGATTTGCCGAAAAACAGATCTTCCGTATCGACCACTACCTCGGTAAGGAAACGGTACAGAATATAATGGCTTTTCGTTTTGCCAACCATGTTTTCGAACCTCTCTGGAACCGGAAATACATCGATCATATCCAGATCAGTGTGGCGGAGCAGGTAGGAGTCGGCAAAAGAGGCGGCTACTATGATAACAGCGGCGCCCTGCGGGATATGATCCAGAACCATCTCCTGCAGTTATTGTGTATTGTTGCGATGGAGTGCCCGGAGGCCTATAAGGCGGAAGTTATCCGGGATGCCAAGACAAAGGTGATGAAAAGCGTCCGATCCTTTTCGACGCCCCAGGTATTTAAAAATGTAATCCGTGGACAGTATTCCGGGGGAACTATCAACGAGATCCCGAGAATCGCTTATCGCAAGGAAGACCAGGTACTTCCGGAATCCACGACCGAAACCTTTACGGCGCTGAAGCTTTTTATCGATAATGACCGCTGGCAGGGAGTCCCTTTCTTTTTACGTACGGGTAAGTCTATGCCCAGGCAGTCTTCGGTGATCGTGATACAATTCAAGGATACCCCGCATAAGATCTTCCGGGATGATATCGTCCCCAACCGTCTTATCATGAGTATACAACCCGAACTGGAGATAAGCCTGCTATTTGAGAGCAAGGTTCCCGGGCTTCAGATGAAATTGCAGGCGGTGGAGATGGACTTCATGTACCAGGATGCTTATACCGAAGGGGTACCAGAAGCGTATGAGGCCTTGCTGCTGGATGTCTTGCAGGGTGATGCCACCCTGTTCATGCGGGCTGACCAGGTGGAAGCTGCCTGGAAGGTGGTCATGCCTATCCTGGACGCCTGGAAAAAATACCCGGCGAAACAATTGCATTTTTATCCCGCCGGTACCTGGGGGCCCGGCGCAGCGGATGCTATCCTGAAACCCTTCGCCAAAGAATGGTTCAGCCTGCACGGGCGAAAACCCTGTTGATAAGATATATCTGATTACCCAAAATGTAGTTCATGCAGGATCTTAAACGAGAGGCGGCACGAGCGGCCCTCCCCTTTATACAAAAAGACAGCACCGTTGGCTTCGGCGCCGGCACTACCATCGCCCACCTGATCGGTTTCATCAAGGAAGATCCTTCCTTGGCATCTTCCATCATCGCCATAACTTCTTCTTTCTCCACCCGGTTATTATTGCAAAACTCCGGCTTCAGGGTAGCGGAGATGGGATCGACTCCTCAAATCGACCTGTATTTTGACGGCTGCGATCAGTTCGACCGGCAGTTGAACGCCCTGAAAAGCGGCGGCGGCATCCATACACGGGAAAAAATTCTGGCCGCCATGGCCCATGAGTTCATCCTCATTGGAGATGAATCCAAGGCGGTGGAAAGATTGGATGGGAAATATCCCCTGGTGATCGAGGTCATCCCTGATGCGATCTCCTTTGTGCTGTCGCGCCTGCCTGACCTTTTTGAAGGAGTTGCCGCTTCCATACGGCTCGCCGATAAAAAAGATGGCGCCGTCATTACGGAGAACGGCAACTTCCTGGTCGATAGCCGCTTCACCCATTTTCCCGAGCCGGCGCTGTTGAATGAAAAGGTGGGTTTGATACCCGGGGTGCTGGAGCATTCGCTGTTTTATGGCATGGCGCATAAAGCTATTGTAGCAGGTAATAACGGGACTATCATCAAAACGAGGGCTTAAATGGATACCACAAAAGTTGTTCTCGTATTAGGCGCTAATTCCGACGTCGCCAAAGAAGCCATTAAACTATATATCGGGAAGGGCTACCGTGTGATAGCCGCCTCGAGAAGTACGGAAGAACTGTGGAAGTTGCCGGTCTCGGTTGTTTATTTTGACGCGCTGGATTTCGGGAGCCATCGGAAGTTTTATGACGGGCTGCCGGAAAAACCGCACATCGTGGTCTATGCCGCCGGCTTCCAGATCGTCAACGAAGCTGCTCTCCTGGATTGGCCCGGCACTTATCGCATGATGAATACCCATTATTGCGGGGCGGTATCCATCCTGAATATCATTGCAATGGACCCGGACAATCCCTCTTTGGAAAGAATTATCGGGCTGTCCTCCTTATCGGGGGTACGGGGCCGAAAGAGCAATTTTATCTATGGCAGTACCAAGGCCGCCTTCACACAGTACCTGGCGGGACTCCGGCAATATCTCTTCTCCCGGCATATCCGGGTAAATGTAATTGTGGCAGGTTACATCCGGACGAAGATGACGAAAGGACTGGATCTCCCCGAATCATTAATTCTGGAACCTTCTTTGATCGCCAGGAGTATTATAAAAGCGGGTAAGAGCTTTACCATTGTTCCGGGATTTAAATGGAAGATTATTTATCGAATCCTGAAATTACTTCCCGAGCGGCTGGTGGCAAAATTGCCATAATTTCCGTAACTTTATTCTTCACCAAAGAAAAGGAGGTATTCATGCAATCTACAGATAAATCATGGAAACCTTCGGTTAATATCGCTTAACCGGGTTGCTCCAAAAAATAATCTGCTGACCGAAGAGGTCAGGGGGCTGTCTTCAAAAGAGACAGCCTTTTTATTTTAAATACCGGTATACATTTTTCTTATACGCGTCCAGGTCCGGCAGGGTGGTGAATGTTTCGAATCTATATTCTTCACCCGAAGGCTGGACCCTCACCAGGGCAACGGCACCGCCTCCCACCAAAACTCTTTTAGCCCGTTGAAACAATTCATCCAGCGCGGCAGTATCGTTTATCGTCTGAAGCTCTTCAATTTGATTGACACGAATGATGAGATCTTCCATTTTATGAAAATACTAAAGATCCTTTTAATCGAAAAAAATGGCTTAATTTCAGATGCCTGATTAAACAGATGTGACATGACAGTAAAAAAATTCCCCGCCGGCGAAAGAGGCCAGAAAGACATAGGGTGGCTAAAAAGTAATTTCTTTTTTAGCTTCAGCGACTATTACGATCCGGAAAAAAGTGCGTTCGGCACCCTGCAGGCATTTAATGATGACTTTGTAGAAGCGGGAAAAGGGTTTGGTATTCACCCCCATGTGAACATGGAGATCATCTCCATCCTCCTGGAAGGGAAGATGAATCATAAGGATACCATGGGATATAGTACGGTCATCGAAGAAGGCGGCGTACAGATCATGAGCGCCGGCAAAGGACTAAGACATGAAGAATACAATATCGGGGAAGAAACGGTGAATTTCCTTCAGATATGGATCCAGCCTAAGTTGCAAAATATCGAGCCAAGATATCAGCTGCGGCATTTCCCGAAAGACAAACGAAAGAACCAGCTCAAAGTCATTGTATCCTGTGAGGAGGGGCAACAGCATTGCTGGATCAACCAGAATGCCAGGCTCTCCCTCGGTTATTTTGAGTCCGGAGAAAGGCTGTCTTATACCTTTAACCCGGAGAACAAATGTGTGTTTGTTTTTGCGATTGAAGGGCAAATACAGGTCAACAACCATTCTCTGCCGGAAAGGGATGCCCTGGGTATCTGGGCTTCGGCTGAGCTTTCCATACTTTGTGAGACGGAAGCGCATTTTCTGATCATCGAAACCCCGGTAAACCAGAAATGATCCGTAATTTTGCAAAAAATGATATGGGTATCACCGATAAATTATTTCAATTGAAAACCGAAAAAGCAGCGGCGAACTTAAAAGCCGGACAAGACTTTTTAGCCGCCAACAAGGACAAACCCGGCGTTACGACATTGCCTAGCGGATTGCAGTACGAGGTCATTACCGAAGGGACCGGCAAAAAACCCCTGGCGACGAATAACGTCACCTGCCACTATCATGGCACCCTGATCGACGGTACAGTCTTCGACAGTTCCGTCAAACGGGGTCAGCCTGCCACCTTCCCGCTGAATGGAGTTATAAAAGGATGGACAGAAGGGCTGCAACTAATGCCTACCGGCAGTAAGTGGCGCTTCTTCATCCCTCCTCACCTGGGATATGGAGACAGACAGGTCAGCGCCCAGATAGGCCCGAACAGCACCCTGATCTTTGAAGTGGAGCTGTTGGACGTGAAATAATTACCCGCGTACGCTTTTTCTTCTTCCCGCTAATAAGATAAGAATGGCTGCTATGGAGGTGGCGCCCATGATCGCGATCATGGGCGTTGCCGTTCCGTTGCTGAACACACTGACCCCAATCGACGCCAGGGCGCCCGTCCCCATTTGCAGGGCCCCCATCAAGGCGGAGGCACTGCCGGCATTTTTGGCAAAAGGGGCCAGGGCAAGAGCCAGGGCATTCGGATTGACGAATCCCAGGCAGCCCAGGAACAGGAAAATAAAAAAGATCGTTTGCGGTAATGCATACCAACCGGCAATGCTGCCCGTGAGGAAAATAACGGAGACCACCACCTGTCCCGTTAATGCGACCCGGGCTATCTGTTCGCTGTTGTATTTTTTTAGCAGCAGGGTATTGAACTGGCTCAGACCGATAAAAGCGACAGAAAGAAAGGCAAAGATCCAGCCATATACTTTTTTATCTACATGGTAGATATCCATAAACACTATGGGGGAGCCTGAGACATAAGCAAACAGACCGGCAAAGGCCAGCGAACCCGTCAGCGCATATACGAGGAACTGCCGGTCCTGCAGCACCGCCCAAAAATTCTGGACGATGGGGCCCGGCTTCAGAGAAAACCCCTGATCGGGCTGGTAACTCTCCGGCAAACAAAAAATGGACAACAGCAGCACGAGAATGCCCATGATCGTCAGGATCACGAACACGGCCCGCCATCCAAAAAGGCTGATGACATAACCTCCGGCCGTAGGGGCTATCATGGGAGAGGCACCCACAACCAGCAATAACAAGGAAAAAACCCTCGCGCTATCCTTCGCCCCGAAGAGGTCCCGCACCATGGCCATGGAACCCACCGCCGCCGCGCAACTACCCACCGCCTGTACAAAACGGAGTACGATAAGGGCATTGATATCATGCACTACCAGGCAGGATGCGGAAGACAAAATATAAACCAGTAAACCTGCGTACAAGGGTTTTTTCCTGCCATATCTGTCCAGCAACGGGCCATACAGCAATTGTCCTGCCGAGATGCCTATAAAATAGCTGGACAAGGAAAGAGAGACGGTGGCGACCGTAGTATGCAGGTTGTCCGCAATATCCCGGAACCCCGGCAAATACATATCTATGGAAAAAGGACCTAAAGCCGTTAATAAACCTAATATGAAGATGATCGAAGACTGCTTCTTCTGCACGGATGCATTTTGGGTCATAACCTGTGTTGACAAATTCCGGGCCAGCGTTCACGAAATATCAATAACCACCGTGTGCATATAGTCCGTCTCCTCGACTTCCTGCACTATTTTTTTAATAGAGCTGCTATTATACCGTAAGATCAGTTTGGTAACACCTATCTGGACGGTATCATTTTCCTTCAGCCTGGTTTTTGCCGTCAGCCTGTTCTCATTGGCATTGATGAAGATGCCGTTCTTGCTGGGCTTGCCTTCTTCCGGGGAAGGGTCGTTGATGTAGATGCCATTGCTCTCCGCAAACAGGACGGCGTGTACCTTGCTGATATAGGGATCTTCTTCCACTTCTATGAATGGGGTCAGGCCCGGCAGGGGTTTTCTTCCCAGGAAATTTTTTCCCGGGTACAGGGGGAAGGTTTTGGAAGATTGATTTTCCGTGTGCCGGATGAGCCAGGCGACTGGCTC
>DATJJD010000143.1:0-24700 GCA_035492545.1 Puia sp. | reverse complement strand
CAGCTCGTCGAAAGTAAGATAGGTCGGCTTTCTATAATATTGATTACCAATCTTTACATAAATATAATACAACCTGGTCACCGGGTCGTACGCAATGGAGTCATGGAGATTCGGAGGATCCTTAAGATCAAAAGGGTTGCGGTTACGGTTCTCGTTGGAGAAACGGT
The DNA here is from genome assembly GCA_035492545.1 of Puia sp. Taxonomy (GTDB): domain Bacteria; phylum Bacteroidota; class Bacteroidia; order Chitinophagales; family Chitinophagaceae; genus Puia. The sequence goes on along the minus strand of DATJJD010000143.1, from coordinate 24,533 downwards.
CCCCCCGCCGGTCACATAAGGGAAAGTGAAGAGTATCCTTTGCAGGCTTGATCGTGTCCGTAGGCCGTCGGGTGGGAGCGGCAGCGGACCGGGACATAGGCGATGGGGGCGGCGTAGCCGGCGGCAGACCAGCAGCAGCCCGGCGGGCGCTATCAGCCTGCTGCCTGAGGTACATGGACGGATCCAATCCCACAGTATCCTTTCTGTGCGTAGTCGTATCCTGTTGCTGGTATGTACGCGCAGACACAGTTGTACAAAAGACAACTGAAGCGGCAGCAGTTAGTACCGTTGCTAGAATTGACTGAAAATAGCGCGTCAAACTTTCCTCAGGAATTAGTTAAGTAGAGATCAGAGACAATAGGCTACAAGATTTTTAAAGCTTTCTTAATGATGTCCTCCACCTTATCGGTTCCAGTCCCCTCATTCATCGTTTTCCGAATGGCTTGCTCTGCGGCAGGCCTGGCTATCCCAAGGGTGATCAGGGCATTTAACGCATCCTGTTCCAGGGTATTGCTCGCCTTAGATGAAATATTTGTTTCCTCTGTTTTTTTGCCTATTTTATCACGTAACTCCAGTATGATCCTCTCAGCAGATTTCTTTCCGATCCCCTTAATACTTTCAAGCTGCCGGGTATTCCCCTGAAGGATGGCCCGGGTGATCTCCTCCGGCTTCATCGTGGACAACATCATTCTAGCTGTAGAAGTCCCAACTCCGGATACACTGATCAGTTGGATGAATAGCTCTTTTTCCGCCTTGTCAAAAAAACCATATAAAATATGGGCATCCTCCCGTATATGAAGATAAGTAAGCAAAACGCCCTTCTCCAGGTTCTCGATCCTGGAATAGGTATTCAGGCTTATCTGCAATTCATACCCTACCCCACCCGCCTCAATGTGGACCAGGGCAGGGGTTTTATATACGAAATCTCCACGTAAAAAGGCGATCATGCCTGCGAAAGTAAGGATACTAGTTTGTAGTTTATGGGTAATCTTCGGACTTTTTTCCCCACCTTTGCCAAAATATTTTCTTAACCTGATTGGAAATAATAATGAGCCAGAAAATGACCGCCGCCATTACAGCGATTGGAGGATATGTACCTGAAGACCGTTTAACAAATGCAGACCTTGAGAAATTAGTTGACACCAATGATGAATGGATACGTACCCGTACTGGCATAGAAGAGAGAAGGATCCTGAAAGAGGCTGGTAAAGCCACTTCAGACCTTTGTGTTCCGGTAGCGCTGGAAATTTGTAAGAAGCGGGGCATCCACCCGGAAGAGATCGATTGTCTGATCGTAGCTACCGTCACGGCTGATATGCTGTTCCCTGCCACGGCTAACATAGTTTGTGATAAAATAGGCGCCAAAAATGCCTGGGGATTCGACCTCAGCGCGGCCTGTTCGGGTTTTTTATATGGACTTACCACCGGCGCCATGTACATTGAAAGCGGCCGGTTTAAGAAGGTCATCGTGATTGGGGCCGATAAGATGAGCAGCATCGTCGATTATAGCGACCGCACCACCTGTGTCATCTTCGGCGACGGCGCCGGCGGGGTGCTGCTGGAACCTAATTACGAAGGATATGGCGTGCTGGACAGTATTTTGAAGAGCGATGGCAGCGGCCGGAGCCATTTGCATATGAAAGCGGGAGGGTCCCTCCGTCCTGCTTCCAATGAAACAGTCGCCGCCAGGCAGCATTTTATTTACCAGGAAGGACAGGCTGTCTTTAAATTTGCCGTAAAAGGGATGGCCGACGTAAGTGCTGAATTGATGGAACGCAATAACCTGACCGCCGATGATATCAGCTGGCTGGTGCCTCATCAGGCCAATAAGCGCATCATTGATGCGACCGTCCATCGGATGGGCCTTTCAGAAGACAAGGTCATGATCAATATTCAGCGTTATGGGAATACGACAGCCGGTACCATCCCCTTATGTCTCTGGGACTGGGAGAGCAAGCTGAAGAAAGGGGACAACCTGGTTCTCGCCGCTTTTGGCGGAGGATTCACCTGGGGGGCTACCTGGGTCAAATGGGGCTATTAATAACATGGAAAATATACAAATACGAAGGGCTGTTAAAGAAGATTGCCCCCGCCTGCTGGAGCTCATCCGCGAGCTGGCCGATTATGAAAAGGCGCCGCAGGAAGTTACGGTAACGCTGGACCATTTCACGGAAAGTGGTTTTGGGGCTAGTCCGGTCTGGTGGGCCTTTGTCGCCGTAGTGGATGGCACGGTCCAGGGATTTGCCCTGTATTATATCCGGTATAGCACCTGGAAAGGCCAGCGCATGTACCTGGAAGATATCCTGGTAACGGAAGATATGCGGGGAAAAGGCCTGGGGAAATTATTATTCGACCGCCTGCTGGAAGAAGCAAAAGAAAAGAATTTCCAGGGACTGGTATGGCAGGTGCTGGACTGGAATGAGCCGGCCATTAATTTTTATAAAAAATACAAGGCCAGCTTCGACCCCGAGTGGATCAACTGCGCTATAGCGCTTTAATTCACTCCGCCCGTCTGCATCTCTTTATTGATCTTCTGGATCAATCCCTGCAGCACTTTACCCGGTCCTATTTCGGTAAAATGAGACGCCCCGTCCGCGATCATAGCCTGAACGCTTTGGGTCCAGCGTACCGGGCCCGTCAGCTGCTCGATAAGGTTCTTTTTGATCTCATCCTTGGCGACTACCGCTTTGGCTGCCACATTCTGATAGACGGGACAGGTAGGATTATAGAAAGTTGTTTTTTCAATGGCTGCCTTCAATTCCTCCCTTGCCTGCGCCATCAGCGGAGAATGAAAGGCGCCTCCCACCGGTAAGACCATCGCCCTTTTGGCGCCGGCAGCCTTCAGCCGCTCACAGGCCACTTCAATCCCTTTTACAGAGCCGCTGATCACCAGTTGTCCAGGGCAATTATAGTTTGCCGGCACGACCACTTCGCCCGTTTCTTTTTGTACATCGGCGCAAATAGCCTCTACTTTCCCATCTTCCAATCCCAATACTGCCGCCATCGTGGAAGGAGTCGCTTCACAAGCTTTTTGCATAGCCTGCGCACGGACCGATACCAACCGAAGGCCATCTTCAAAGCTCAATACCCCATTGGCCACCAGGGCCGAGAATTCGCCTAAGGAATGGCCCGCTACCATATCGGGCCTGTTATTGTCAATACCTTTAAAAACAATGACGGAATGGAGGAAAATAGCCGGCTGTGTCACTTTGGTCTGTTTCAGATCTTCTTCTGTTCCGGAGAACATCACATCGGAAATACGAAACCCTATGATCTCATTAGCCTGTTCAAATAATTTTTTTGCAAAAGCGCTATTATCATAAAGACCTTTTCCCATACCGGGGAACTGCGATCCCTGCCCCGGAAAAACATACGCATGCTTCATATCATAAGGGTTTGTGTAAACATTAGTGATGAACAAATATGCCACAAAGACCCGATTCAACAAAGAAAATCTTTGAGCAGTTGACAAAAGAAATATTTTGCTATCAATGTAATTTTGCAGAGATCAGTTTGGTGAACTCACTACGTGTTTCATTCTTTTCAAACTCGCCCCAGAAAGCCGAAGTGGTAGTGACGGAATTCTGTTTCTGAACCCCTCTCATCATCATGCAAAGATGTGAAGCCTCAATAACGACAGCGACCCCCAGCGGATTCAAAGAATCTTTTATCGCATGGAGTATTTGCGTAGTCAGCCTTTCCTGTACCTGCAGACGGCGTGAAAAAACATCCACGGTCCGGGCGATCTTACTTAAGCCGGTGATCCATCCATTGGGTATGTAGGCTACATGCGCTTTCCCAAAGAAGGGCAGCATATGATGTTCACACAGACTATACAATTCGATATCCTTCACCAGGATCATTTCGCTGACATCTTCATGGAATTTTGCTGAATCCAGAATAGCTCTGGCATCCTGCGTATATCCCTGCGTCATGAATTGCATGGCTTTCGCCACTCTTTCAGGAGTTTTCAGCAATCCCTCCCGCTCAGGATCTTCCCCGAGTAAGGTCAACGCACCTTTATAATTTCCGGTTAGTTCTGATGTGATCTTATCGTCATATTCCTCTACTTTCTTATAGGCCATGAGTGGAAATTTTTTTTATATTATGCGGGGTATTCCACAAAATTCCGTTCCGTTTCATATAGTCTTACCTGAAGCTCCAGTTTCGGGTCTATTCTTTTCCGGAGCAATTCATAGATCACCGTAACTATATTCTCGGCGGTTGGAATAAGGTCTGAAAAATGGGTTGTATCCAGATTGAGGTTTTTGTGATCGAATTTTTCCAATACTTCTTCCCGGGTGATGACGGACAACACTTTCATATCGATGACATACCCCGTCTCCGGATCAGGCTCCCCCACCACCTTTACGATCAGCTCATAATTATGCCCGTGGTAATTGGGATTACTGCATTTACCAAATACCGCGGCATTCTTTTTATCATCCCATGAAGGATTGAAAATGCGATGTGCCGCATTAAAATGCTCTTTCCGGAAAACGGCGATTTTTTTGCTCATAAAAAAAACTTAGTCCCCATAATACTCTACATAGATCCGGGGTGTCTCATACAACTTGATACAATGCAGCTGCACTTCCGATGGCAAATGGGGCTGCAATTGCTGCCAGATCCCGATAGCCAGGTTTTCTGTAGAACACATTTTTCCTGCCAGGAAATCAACATCCATATTCAGGTTCTTGTGATCTACTTTCTCAATGACATGCTCTTTAACGATCTCACTCAATTTCTTCACATCAAACAAAAAACCCGTGTCAGGGTCCGGAGCCCCTTTTATCGTTACATACAAGTCATAATTGTGCCCATGCCAGTTCTCATTAGCGCATTTGCCGAACACAGCATCATTCTGCTCTTTACTCCATCCGGGGTTGAATAGCCGATGGGCCGCGTTAAAATGTTCTATCCGGGTCAAATACACCATATCCACTCGATATTAAGGGTAAAAATTTCCGCAAAGGTAATACATAGCGGAACAATGTCAATGATTCCGGATATTTGCATCATGTATATCCTGCTGGTAGCCGCCACCACTTTCGAGATTCAGCCCGCCCTTGACTTTCTGAAAACCGGGCTTGCCGGGGCCAGAGAAGAGGGACCCTTTGTCCTCCCGGGTTTAACGCCTGAATCCCAGCCAGGTTCAAGTCCTGTCATTGATTTCCTGATCACCGGCGTAGGCTCCATTGCCATTACCCATTCGCTTATGCGTCAGATTGGCAGACGCAAGCCTGACATCATCATCCAGGCTGGTATTGCGGGCTGTTTCACCCCTCGAAAACCCGGAGAAGTAGTGGTCATCCGGGAAGAAAGCCTGGCGGATCTGGGAGTATGGGAAGAAGGGCGTTTCAAGAGCCTGTTTGACCTGAAGCTGGAGCAGCCCGACATCCCGCCATTCCGGGGGGGCCTGCTGGTCAATCCCTATAAAAAATTATTGGAATTATCCGGCCTGGAGCCTGTAAGGGCGGTTACCGTCAATGAGATCAGCACCGACAGGACGCGGATCGAATGGCTCCAACAAAATAGGGCCCCCGTTGTTGAAAGCATGGAAGGCGGGGGACTTCATTATGTATGCCTACAGGAAAACATAGCTTTCCTGCAGCTCAGGTCCGTCTCCAACGCCATTGGCGAAAGAGATAAGACCAAATGGGATATCAAGGCGGCCATTACCAACCTGAATATCCAGTTGATAGACTACCTGAAAAAGCTCGCCGGACAGAATAACAGCATCTTGGATCAATAAAAAAAACAACATGACATTTACCCTGGGATTCAGCCCATGCCCGAATGATACGTTTATTTTTGACGCACTGGTAAATAAAAAAATTGATACGGAAGGCCTTGACTTTGAAGTCCGGCTGGAAGACGTCGAAACGCTTAATCAGTGGGCGCTGAAGGGAAAACTGGATATCTCCAAGATAAGTTATGGCGTTCTGCCGCTGGTGCTGGACCGGTATGACCTGCTGGATGCAGGCGGCGCCCTGGGAAAAGGAGTAGGCCCCCTGTTAATAGCGAAGTCCCCCATTCCCCTGTCCGGACTGGAAACCCGTACCATCGCCATTCCGGGCGAGCGGACTACAGCCCATCTTCTTTTCTCCCTCGCCTTCCCACAGGCCCGGCAGAAACAATTTATGATCTTTTCTTCTATTGAAGAGGCCGTGCTCTCCGGGCAGGTAGATTGCGGAGTCATCATTCACGAAAACCGTTTTACCTATCAGCAAAAAGGCCTGGTTAAATTAATAGACCTGGGAGAATTCTGGGAAACGACCACCGGCTGCCCCATTCCGCTCGGCGGTATTATATTCCGGAAAGAGGGCCATCCCGACCTTCAGAAGAAGGTAAACAACCTGATCCGGAAAAGCCTGGAATACGCCTTCCATCACTATCCGGCCCTCCCGGATTACGTTAAGCAGCACGCCCAGGAAATGGATGAGAAGGTAATGCGGCAGCATATCGACCTCTATGTCAATAATTATTCCTTGTCTCTGGGAGAAGATGGACAAAAGGCCGTCCGGACCTTGCTGGATACCTTTCGGAAGATTCATGCCGGCGCCGGCAGCCAGGTTATTGTTGAATAGGCCGGGCACAGCATATCATTCCCTTTTCAAGGCTTTTCCATATACTTCGAGGGCCCTTTTCCGGGCCATGGTGTGTTCCACCATCGGCGGCGGATATCCGAAACCTTCCCATTCCGGCACCCAGCGGCGGATATAGGAATGATCGGGATCGAATTTCTCCGCCTGCAGCGTTGGGTTGAACACACGAAAATAGGGGGCCGCGTCACAACCGCTGCCGGCGGCCCACTGCCAGCCCCCGTTGTTGGCAGCCAGGTCGTAATCGAGCAGTTTTTCGGCAAAATAGGCTTCCCCCCATCGCCAGTCGATCAGCAGGTGTTTGGCCAGAAAAGAAGCTACGATCATACGGACCCGGTTATGCATAAATCCCGTTGTATTCAGCTCCCGCATGCCCGCGTCCACGATAGGGTAACCCGTCTCACCCTGGCACCATTTTTCAAACTCTTTTTCGTTATTCCTCCACCGGATATGGTCATAGGCCGGTTTAAAGGCCTTCCCCTGCCCTACTGCGGGAAAATGCCAGAGGATCATCTGGTAAAAATCCCGCCAGATCAGTTCATTCAGATAAGTCTCGCTCAGCGCGGATGCTTTTGCGGCCAATTCCCGGATACTGCAGGTCCCAAAACGGAGATGGATCCCTATCCGGCTTGTACCTCCTGGTATGCCAGGGTAGTCCCTTTGTTCAGCGTATTTTTCCAGGGTGGCCTTTTTCACCGAGGCGGGAGGGATGGAAAGGTCTGACTTTGAAAAGCCCATGGAAGAAAGAGAAGGAAGGGCCTTCGCCTCCTGCCGGTACAGATGCCGGAGATATTTCTCCACGGGATAGGGTCGCTGATAAAAACCGGTCAGCCTGGCCTTCCACTTTTTACTATAAGGTGTAAAAATGGTATAGGGTTTCCCATCCTCTTTCAGAATTTCATCCTTTTCAAAAATGACCTGGTCCTTGTAGGTCAGCAGGGGGACCCCTTCCTGTTGCAGAAGTTTTGCCACCGCGGTATCCCTCTCCCGGGCATATGGCTCATAATCATGATTGGTGAAGACCTTGACCACCTGGTAGGCCGACAATAGCTTTGAAAAGACGGCTGACGGGTACCCATAAAATACTTCCAGGGTAGCCCCCCTTTTTTTCAGGTCCTCCTGTATAACAGAGAGGCTATCCCGGATGAATTGCACCCGGGCATCCACCTTTTCATCCAGCTGGTCCAGGATCGTACGATCGAAGATGAAGATGGGCAGTACCGGGGTGCCGCTTTTCAAGGCGTGGTAAAGCCCGGCATTGTCATGTAGACGGAGGTCACGGCGAAACCAAAAGAGGGAGACCACAGGCTTCATATACAATCTTTTTATATATTGGAAAGCTCCCGGTGAAGGGCTGGGATCAACCGGCAGCCATAGGTCGATGTCCCGAAGGACCTCACCCATTTTATTCCCCGCAGGGCATTGGTGAGGAAAACTTCCTCCGCGGCTTCCAGGTCCTCCCGGGTAGTGGCTTTTTCCTGCACGGGGAATCCGGCCTTTGGCAGCGTTTGCAGCAAGGTACGTCTCATAACACCCGCGACCCCTCCTTCGGTCAGGGGAGGGGTATAGATCATACCCTGGCGACAGTAAAAGAGGTTGGCAATAGTACTGTCAGCAACCCGTTCGTGACTGTTCAGGACCAGGCAGTCGTCCAGCCCCTGTGCGCGGGCATACAGGGCGGCCTGGGAATATAAAAGGTAATTGTTCGATTTCAGATTGGCAAGGGCGTCACAGGATTTTCTGCCGCCGGGAAATAATCCCAGGGCCAGGCCCTTCTCATTCAGCTCACTGCTGCCAGGGGGCAGGGGCCAGGATTGGATAATATATTGGGGAAAGGGATCAAGGGGATCATACAAGCTGCCATCCCCGCGGAAGAGGACGAGCCGGACCCGGGCCAAAGCCAAATGGCCGTTTGTGTTACAAAGCTCCAGCACTTGTTCTGTCAGCTTTTCGGGGCTAAGAAAAGGAAGGGGGGCCAATTGCAGGAGGCCGGCCCCTGCCAGCAGCCTTTCGAAATGATACTGACCCAGATACAGGCGGCCCTCTGCCACTCTCATGGTTTCGAACAGCCCATCGCCATAACGGAATCCCCTGTTATCGGCAGTAAGAATAGCCGTACCCGAAGGAAGCAACTCCCCGTTAAAATTGATAAAAGTACTCACCTTGCTTTACTTGGGTAAAATTACATCCACACTTTACTGTTGCTCTATGATGCCGTTTTTCACCGCATACATCACCAGACCAGCCATGGATTTGGCCCCGGTCTTGGTTTTTAGCTTGTCACGTATGGCTTCTACCGTCCTGGGGCTGATATCGACAATATCCGCAATCTCTTTGGTGGTCTTTTCTTCGCACATCAGTTTTAAGACAGTGAGCTCTTTCTCCGTGAGATTTACGTCCTGGGGGGTGCCTATCTCGGGGCGCCTGGTCCGTAAACCCGTCAATAACGCCTTATTGGTCAGTTCATTGAAGAAAAATTCCTGTTCGTAACAGGTTTTTATCGCCTGGTAAATAGTCTCTGAATCGGAATTTTTAGTGAGGTAAGAATTGGCGCCGATCTCCATCAGCTTGGATATCATAGAATGATCATTATGCATGGAGAGGATGATGACCTTCACGTGGGGATGATCCTTACGGATCTCCGGCAGCGTCTGGATCCCATCCATGATCGGCATTTGAATATCGAGGAGAATCACATCAGGCTCAATGTGTTTGAGCAAATTCAGCAGTTGCATGCCATTGTCAGCTTCGGCTATCAGCTCAACGTCCTTTTTAACGGCAAGCGCCGTTTTTACACCGGCTCTGAAAAGGGCATGATCGTCGGCAATAGCTACTTTAATGGCTTGGTTCAACTCTGGTTTTTTCATACGATTCTGAATTTTACAAATTGGATTTCGGGGTCAACCCAAACTCCCTGCAAAATGAAGCAAAAATTGCAATACTTACTATAGGAAATTTACGGAATCCTTCCATTTCGGAATATACGTTATTTTTAAAGGCTGAGGTTTTTTGATCAAATTTGCCCCTCAGCCTCCTTAAAAAATCTAATAATGGGCCTTCGGCCAGCGGACCTGTGGCCCGCTTTGCGGACATAGACGAAGATAAGCTGTTTTTTTACGATAACGAAAGGGAATTTATACAGGAGGGATACACGTTATTTTACTACCCCGCCCGTAAAAGCCGAATAAATAAAATTGAGCAATTGTGCTCTTGTCCACATAGTTATTCACATCTATATTTGTGATACAAGTTGATTGACGAGGATTAGCAACCTCAGACCATCCAATGTCCTAGAAACCGTCCAGAATGATTTTCAATATTCTATGAAACCCCGCAAAATCCAATGTCAATCAACTTCTTTTTGTTTTTTCTGATTAGTACGCCTATAAGATCCATTTATCCTTACCGAATCCAGGTTCCTATGAAAACCCCCATTTATTATCCAATATCCACCAGACAGTATCCAATTCCTTGTTAAGCCCTGTTGATTTTTCTCTGATTTGTAAATTTTTCTGCCTGCTGTAAAAAGCAGGCAATTTTTTTGCCCATGCAAAAGGCCCTACCGGTGTCGGTAAGGCCTTGCAGGTTTAGGGGAATATTTCGGTTAGTTAGGAAAGCAATCGATAGTCTCTCCCGGCCGCCTGCATATTGTTGGCTACCAGGAACTCTTCGTATTCCCTGCAGATAATAAATCCCCTGTTCTTCAGGAAGAAATAAACGGATAATTCCTCCAGCAGATAGGGTTTGATCAGGGCTTTCGGATCAAAAGGAATACCCGGGTCGATGGAAGCCCTGAACCGGTCAAGTAGTCGTCTGTCCATAGGACCGACCAATATTTTCCAGATGTACTCCCTGCTTTTCCAGGAGATCAGTCCCTCCAGGTATACTAATGTTTGTCTAAGCTGTTGAGCTTGTTCCAGGTTCATAGAAAGGTTCTTAAATAGTTACCAGTAATTCCTTTCCAAAATTATTGGCCGGCTCGTTCAAAATAAAAGCATAAACACGTACCGATGAGGGTATTTTTCTTCATGAACCAGGGTGTTTTCACGGTAATTATCTTCATGCGGTGTTGTATCTTCATTTTTTAAGCGATGCCTCTAGATATTTATTTTTTATCTAATATCACTTCCTGTTTATCGAATCTGGCATCCTTGCTTGTAGGATGTCTTTATTGCTATCGGGCCGGAGCCCCCGGCTACCTGCGCATCTTTCCTCTTTACCTGCTGGTGTCCATTGCCGTCGAGTTCTTTGCCAATAAATATTTTCGAATCCTGCTGCCTTTCCATCTTGATGATGTCAAACTGGTAGTAAGGCAGGTCTCCTATAATTTTTTCACCGTATTTGAGACGGTCGTTTTTATTTATTTTTTATACCAGATCATTCGGTCCACGCAAATAAAAAGACTGGCGATCGGGCTGTTCATCCTCTTTCTGATCTATTTTATAACCTCTACCGTGGTAGGAGGGCTCTATCAATTCAACGATATGGCAGTCTTCTTCGAAAGTGTTATCATTGTCTTTTTATGCCTGATTTTTTTCAGGGAGCTTTTCACCCGGCCGGAACCTGTAGATCTCCTCAGAGAGCCCTCTTTCTGGTTAGTTACGGGCATATTCTTTTATCTGGCGACTATCTTTCCATTATTTCTGGCAGGGTCCTATTTAAGAAGCCATGGCCTGGGGAAAATCACCTATACGCTGTATTCTATTAATAACTTTGCGATCAGCATCACCTATCTGATATTCATCAAAGGCTACACATGCAGGACAAAGAGATTGTAATATCCATCGTTATCATTTGTACGCTGCTTATTATCATTCTGATAGGCTTTATCGCAGTTATCCTCCTCCTTTACCAGAAGAAACAAAACCTGTTCAATACCAAACTGGAAGGCATTAAGGCCAACTATGATAAGGAACTGCTGAAGACGCAGCTGGAGATCCAGGAATATACTTTCCAATACATTTCCCGGGAGATCCATGATAATATCGGGCAGTTCATTTCCCTGGCCAAGCTACACCTGAATACCCTGGAGATCAGGGAAACTACTTCAGCACAGCGGATTGGCGATGCCGTGGACCTGCTTACCAGGGCGCTGGACGAACTGCGGGATCTTTCCCGCAGCCTTAGCCTGGAGGTCATCAGGAACGGGGGGCTTACCAAAGCCATTGAGCAGTTGGTGATCCAATTGCAAAAACCTGCCATTGCAGAAGTAATCTATGAGATCAGGGGGGACTATCAATTCCTGGATGAACAGAAAGAGATCTTTATCCTGCGTATATTACAGGAGGCGATCAATAACGTCATCCGCCATTCGCGGGCAGGGAATATCAAAATTATCCTCACTTACGAGAATAACCAATTAACCTTGCTGATCCGTGACGACGGTATTGGATTTAATACGGCCATTATCCAGGACCAGAAAAATACTTCTGGCTTAAGCAATATGATGAAAAGAGCTAATATGATAAAGGCAACCTTTGAGATCGAAAGCGCCCTTCAGAAGGGAACGACCATCATCATTGTTGTACCTTATTAAGAAATCCTGTTAAATGTCAAAAATCAATAAGCCTGTTAAGATAGCCATGGTGGACGATCACATTCTCTTACGGGATGCCCTGGCCACCGTCATCGATCGGTTTGATAACTGTAAAGTCATTTTACTGGCAGCCCATGGAAAGGAATTGCTGGAAAAGCTACAACCGGAGGATCTGCCGGATCTGGTCATTCTCGATCTGAATATGCCTGAAATGGACGGATATGAAACGGCAAAATACCTAAGGGTCACCTATCCGGAGATCTATGTGTTGATCCTGACCATGTACGACTCTGAAATAACCTTATTACGTCTACTGCAGGCCGGTGCGCGAGGTTTTTTAAAAAAAGACATCCATCCCGGAGAATTAAACCTGGCTATCCAATCCGTAATAAGCAGCGGATATTTCTACTCTTACAATTCTGCCGGGAAACTGGTCAATTTGTTTAAGAAAGACAAATCCAATAACAACCAGGCCGATAGACTCACTTTAAGCGAGAATGAGCTGGTCTTCCTGAAATTAGCCAGTACGGACATGACCTATAAGGAAATAGCCACCGTCATGAAAATAAGTCCCCGTACCATTGATAATTACAGGGACGCCCTGTTTGTGAAGTTAAATGTAAAGAGCCGTGTCGGCCTGGCAATTTATGCCATAAAAAGCGGAGTAGTCACCCTGGAATATTGAGGTACCGGACCAGGAGAGGTCAATCGATCAGCTTATTTCGCATGGCGTACATGATCAGGCCTGCAATGGTCTTGGCGCCTATCTTCGTCTTCATATTTTGGCGAATCGTTTCGATGGTGCGGGTGCTGAGAAATACTTCTTTGGAGATCTCTTCGGTAGTTTTATCCTCGGCCAGCAATTTTAAGATACGGATCTCTTTTTCAGAAAATTTAATGGGGCTCGGGTAAAACTGCCTCACCTGCCGTTTGGTTTGGAGTTTGGACAAAACAGCCTTGTTCACCAGGTCGTTGAAATAAAAGTCGTCATTCATGCAGGTGAGAATGGCCTGGTAGATTTCGTCGGGATCAGTGGTCTTGGTCAGATAGGCGTTTGCGCCCATTTCCATCATTTTGGAGATCATTTCCTGGTCATCATACATCGTGAGCACGATGATCTTTACTTCTTCATACTCCTTTCGGAGCAGGCCTATGGCATTGATACCATCCACCTCCGGCATCCGGATATCCATCAGTAGTACGTCCGGGCGCTTGATCTGCATTTTGTGCACCAGGTCCTTACCATCTTCAGCCTCCCAGAGAATTCTCAGGTATTCCTTGTTTTTTAGAGCCATTTTAATACCGTCACGGAAAATCTTATGATCATCAGCGATCGATACTTTGATTACTAATTCAGCAGTCATACCGGCAGGTTTGTAAAATTAATAGGTATAGGTCTTAATTTTCGTTATGAAATGTGCCCGAGATTCGCCATTAAAATTTAGCGAATCTCAGGCAAATGCCCTAATATCTGTCCTTCGGACGAAACGCTTCCAGCGTTTTTTGAATCGGGTTACTTTCGGGTTGCTATGGCACGGAAAAACACTATGAATATCCTTAGAATTTTTACGAACTGAAAAGTAATTTCCGAACAAATTAAAATGGGCAGTTCTCCTATTGTCTAACAAGCACTTACCTTTTATATTTGTATCAGAAGTTGATTGATTAGGATCGAAAACCATCTAAATGTCCAATTACCGTCCAGTAAAAGATTTCAATATCCTTAAAAACCAATCATTAAAATCCAATATCAGTCAACTTCTATCTATTTAAAAGTCAGTCGACCCTTTCTCACTATAATCAATTTGGCCTGGAATTTGTCCTATACCGGATGTATAGAACGACAAAACAGGAATAAAATTTCACCTCTTTCCATTATCCTTCGCATAAACCTACTCGTCCATGAGTACTTACCGGATAACCCCGTTTTAAAATCCTCCTCCCCCTTTCCCAACCTGTTTCGAGCAGATCAGCCATCATTTGGTTCATTTGCTGGTTATTCACATTTAACCCTCAAATGTGAATAAGCCAGATCCTCGTGTTTCTACCAGCCCAATTTACTAATTTTACGATAGTAAAAATACTATTTTTATAGCGTGGAAATACTCTATTTTTGACTCGTAAACCCCCTCGTAAAAACACGTCAAACGCAATACAGACTTGAATTACAGGCAATTTAAAGCATTTTACCATAAATTTTGGCCGTTGTCCATCTTTTTTTTTAGGGGTTATTTAGTTGTACAAACTAACATTTTTAAAACCTCTAAAAACTTACTTTGTTATGCAAAAAGAGTTACTTACTAAGAAAGACATTGCTACAGTAGGCGAAGAGATCAGCCACGAATTAGCTGCAAACTTCGTCAGCGCTTACAAAGAAGCCAATCCCGGTGATATCTCCGGATATGTCATCGGTCGCAACATTATCGACCATATCCTCGCCCAGCCGGGTTGTGTAGGTATGCGGTTTTATAATGCTTTGAATGAGGAAGGTCGTAAAACCCTGGTTTATGTGGGTGTGGATGCCTCCGGGAACGATATGATGAAAAAAGTCGTAGTGGAAGAAAATGGTAAATTATCAACCGTTCCTGCCATTGTAGCCGACAGGACCCTGGATTGGATTTGGCCTTTTGGCAGACCCGCTAATAGCTAGTAAATGATTGATTTGCTTGGATTATAGAACAATGCCTTTTATATTTGATAAAAAAATAAGGCATTGCTCTCATTATTAAGCGTCTTATCTGAAATATTACCCATCATCCTTTTCCTTTGTTTCATTAAGAGAAATAAAGGCGAGGGGTTATGGGTAATATTCGTCTACTGTCTCGTCTCATTTTCTGCAGAAAGCGGAAGTTTTTTCCTCCAGCCTACCGATAAATTTTACCTGTTCGCCTCCGTTACTATTTTCGAATATACCCTCTTTAGCTTGTTCTTATATTTTGCCATAAAGGAAAGAAAATTCAAGGTTATCATCATCCTGGGCTCATTGATCTTCTACACAATGGCCATTATCAACCTTATCTATAAGAAGTCATCGACCTTCGATTCGCTCTCCGCATCCGTAGAAGCAATTTTGATCATAGTATACAGCATTTTATACCTGTACGAGCAGATCCAGGACCCGGAAGTTATGTATGTATATCACGCGAAGAAATTCTGGATCGTCGTCGCATTCTTTCTCTATTTTTCTTCGACGCTTTTCCTGTTTGTCTATGCAGCCGCGCTGACCAATCAGGAACATAAAAACTATTGGTTTATTAACGATTTTTTTAATGTATTGAAGAATGTCTTTTTTTGCATCTCCCTTACCATGAAAAAAAACATTCCTATGTCTAAAAACTCGCTAACCTTATAAGCCATTCATTAAACCTGTCTAATATGAAAACTCTAAAACCTAACCTAGTCGCCCGGAGACGAACTACTACATGATACTTTTACAAGCCATTAATCCCGGTAGCAATGTATCCCTGGTGCTGTACTTTGGCACTATCGGAATGCTGGCTCTCACTATCGGCCTTATCGTCTTTATCATCTTTCACCAACGCAAAGTGATCCGTTACCAATTGCGTTTGCAACGGATGGAACACGATCAGCAGAAATTACTCCTGAATGCATCCATCCGTTTACAGGAAGAAGAACGGCAGCGTATTGCAGCGGACCTGCATGACGATGCAGGGCCTTTACTGGCTACGGCGAGGCTTTATCTGAATGAGAACCTGGTTAACCTGGATAAGACCGCCCAGCTGCAAAGCATTTATAATGCCAAACAGATCATAGACGACACCATCCAATTGATCCGTAACATATCTCATAGCCTGATGCCCCCCACCCTTAAAAACTTCGGGTTGGAATCGGCCGTAAATGACCTGTTCCAGAAAATCAGCGGTTCCGGCAGCATGAATGCCAGCTCCCGTTTTCATGATTACCGGGAGCGTCTTCAGGCCGAAAACGAACTGATCATCTTCCGGGTTATCCAGGAACTGGTGAACAATATCCTGAAACACAGTAATGCCAGTTTCATACACCTTACGCAAAACACCAGTGGGGATAAGTTTTTTATCCGGCTGCATCACGATGGCCGCGGCATCACTCAAAACGACTTTAACAAGCTAAATAAAAGCAATGTGGGCCTGGGTCTGAAAAATATTCAAAGCCGTCTGAAGGTGCTTCACGGCAAGATCTTTTTTGAAAAAGACATGTCACAAACCTATTATAAAGTTACCATTGAATTGATGAAAGAAGAGGAAGACAGGCTGCCTGAGCAGGAATAGAATTTATGCGTATCTTTAGTGTACAATAGCCTATGGGAGTAATTAAAGTTGCAATAGCCGATGACCACAAGATATTCCGTAAGGGTGTCATCTTATCCTTACGCCCCTACAATGCCATAAAATTCGTACAGGAGGCAGAGAATGGGCAGGAATTACTGGATGGCCTGGCAGCCTCCGAGCCCGATGTAGTGTTAATGGACCTCCGGATGCCCCTGAAAGACGGGATAGAAACGACCAAGATCATCGCCAAACAATACCCCTCCATCCATATTATAGCACTGACGATGTATGAGGACGAGCGCTTTGTAAGCCACATGATGGAAATAGGCGCCAATGGCTACCTGCTTAAAAGCGCAGACCCTTCGGAGATTAAAAGAGCGATTATAGAAGTGGCGACTAAAGGTTATTACCTGAATAATTTCGTCAACCGCATCCTGCTGAAAAAATCGCACACCCGCACCAAGATAATCCCCAGCCTGAATACAGAGATCACCCTCAACGACCGGGAACGGGAAGTCGTCCGGTACATTTGTATGGAATTCACCGCCCAGGAAATAGCCCAGAAGATCGATGTGAGCCCCAGAACGGTAGAAGCCATAAAAGATCGCCTGATGGAACGGTTTGGCGCGAAGAACACGGCAGGGCTGGTCTTTTTCGCCGTAAAGAATAATTTGATTGATTGAGGGCCGGCAGTGGCCCATGGCTGGCTGGCTTACCATTTTATCTATAGACGGCCCCCTTACAGCCTCATCTCCGGAATCTCCCCTTCGATAACCAGTTTTCCCAGCGTCTTATCCCTGATCTCTTCCACAGTGACGCCCGGCGCCCGTTCCAGGAGTCGGAACCCATCTCCGGTAATATCCAGCACGGCCAGGTCCGTTACGATCTTCTTCACACATCTTACCCCCGTAAGCGGAAGCGTACAAGCCGGCAGTAGTTTGGACTCCCCTTTAGGGTTCGTATGCTGCATGGCTACGATAATATTCCGGGCGCTGGCCACCAGGTCCATGGCCCCTCCCATTCCTTTTACCATTTTTCCCGGTATCTTCCAGTTGGCGATATCCCCCGTCTCGGATACCTCCATGGCCCCCAGTACCGTCAGATCCACTTTCCCGGCCCTGATCATCCCAAAACTTTCAGCACTATCGAAAAAAGCCCCGCCCGGTAAGACGGTCACCGTTTCCTTACCGGCGTTGATCAGGTCGGCATCTATCTCCGCTTCTGTAGGATAAGGGCCAATACCCAGCATGCCATTCTCGGATTGCAGCATGATGGAGATCCCGGAGGGTATATAATTGGCCACCAGGGTCGGAATGCCGATCCCCAGGTTAATGTACATTCCATCCCTCAATTCCTGCGCGATTCGTTTGGCGATGCCAAATTTGTCCAATGCCATAAGCTGTTGTTGGTTTGGTTTATGAAGTTTGCAAACTCACGGTCCTGCGCTCGATGCGCTTCTGGTAGCCGCTGCCTTGAAAGATCCGGTGAACATAGATGCCAGGTACATGGATCTGGTCGGGGTCCAGATCTCCGGGCTGTACCAGCTCTTCGACCTCTGCAATGGTGATATTCCCCGCCTTGGCCATCGAAGTGGAGAAATTACGGGTGGTCTTCCGAAAAACCAGATTGCCAAAAGGATCTCCTTTCCATGCTTTGACAATGGCGAAATCCGCGGGAAGGGCCAGCTCCATCAGATAGGTTTTTCCCTGAAATTCTCTTGTCTCCTTGCCGATGGCTATTTCCGTGCCCACCCCAGCCGGGGTATAAAAAGCGGGAATACCCATGCCGGCCATTTGTATACGGGTAGCCAACGTGCCCTGGGGGATCAGGTCCACTTCCAATTCCCCCTGTAGCAATTGTCTTTCAAATTCCTGATTTTCCCCCACATAGGAGCTGATCATTTTTTTTATCTGGCGGGTCTTCAACAAAAGGCCAAGGCCAAAATCATCTACTCCGGCATTATTGGAGATACAGGTGAGGTCCTTACACCCTTTCCCGGCCAGCGCCTGGATACAGTTCTCAGGAATTCCGCATAATCCGAAGCCACCCAGCATAATAACGGCTCCGTCCTGAATATCATGAATAGCTTCAGCGGCGCCGGCAACGACTTTTTTCATCTGGCAAGAGTTGAGGTTATAAAAATACGATTAAGAACAGTACGATGGTCATTCAGGCTGCTTTCGCCGGACGGTATCCGTTCCGGGCTTGTGCGTGATGGACGGCTTGAGGGGATTTGCCGGCTGATGGCTCCTTTTGGCGGTATCTGGCAGGTGCCTGGCAGCCGCTGCCGGCAGTCCGGGTGTTGCGGCAGCCGGTTTAGGGACCGTAGCAGCAGGGATAGGGACCGTACCGGCAGGATTGGGACTCACCAGGGTCGGCCTGGAGCCCCCCGGTCCTGTTACAGGTCTTATCGTGCCCGGAGCCGGGTTTAAAGGGGCTGCCGGGGTCGTTACGGCCGGTTTGGACGTCGTCAACGAGGGTCTTGAATAACTTTCTGTCCGCAGGCGATTACCCCGGGCCAGCAGACTATCAAATACATTCCTCGTCAGTTCAGGATGGTCCTGGTAATAAGAAAAACTTTTCCGGAAGTCTTCCCGTGAGACCTGATGTATCCGGAATACTTCCTGGTAGAGCTTCAGAGTCTCCATCTTCACATTGATCCGGGTGCTGTCCTTCAGCAGATAGATCGCAATATATTGATCCGCCTGGACCATATCCCAAAGGATCTTTTCCATTTTTTCGCGGGGGATAATGCCCGAAGGGACCTTATCCTTGTCCGAACAACCTACCACTAACAGCATCGCTAAGAGGCCGGCGACTATCCTCATTGCAGGTCTTGTTTATATTTATTAATGTTGGTAATATCCAATCTGGTAAGCAGCTCCAGCGCGCGGCTCTTCTCATCGGGAGATGATTTCTGAAATATTTTCGATAATTCGCCCGACTTGCCCTGAAAAAAGAATTGCATGATCATCGTATTGGGCGTTTCGGTGTTGACGGTATTGAGCATATTCAAGGTGTTCAGGATGGCCGTCCTGCCCTCTGCCTCTTTATCGTACATCTGGTCCAGGCCCGACCGGTAATAGCTGTAATAAGCGTCGTGGACCAGTGTGTATTTGCTGTTGGTAAGGTTCTCTATCAGCCAGTACCGGTTGCGGATACCGTCAAAAGCTTTCCAACCGGTAATATCCCGGCTATCCGGAGCATTATTGACAATATTCAGCGCTTTCTGGTAATAGGGGTCTCCTCCCCTCAAAGCATACGAATCGAAATTAAGACCCAGAATAATATATACATAATAGGCAATTTCCGCCGTCAGGTTGGCCGAAAAAGGTTCTGTCCCCTGCACCCTGTTCTCATTGAAGTCGAGCGGCTGGTATTCAACATACCGGAAGGGAAAAGATTCATCCTTGAAGTTGATGAGGGGGGTCTGATAAGAGGAATTGAAGACAGACCGCCCCGCTTGTACCGTAAGACTGGCCTGGAAGGTATTATTATCACCCGCTGAGCTGACATTTATCAAAAAATTGCAGGCGATCTTCTCGTTATTCTGGAAGGTTTCATTGGACCACTTCCGGTTATTAACGAAGTCCCGTAAAGCCGATTGCAACGTTTGAAAGATCTTATGGTCCACCGTGGAAGGCAGCCTGTTGGCTAATACGCTGACACTCGCCTGCAGTTCCTGGGCCTGCAGATAAGGTGCTGCCAGCCCTGCGATCAATACCAGTACAAAAAGATTTTTACGCATACAACAGTTTTACAATGCTATCAACGATATCCCTTGCCACTTGTTGCTTGGGCTTCCTCTCATAGGATTGCTCATAGCCATCCCTGCCGAAAATAGTGATCTTATTCGTATCGTATCCGAAACCGGCGCCGGCATCGTTCAGGGAATTCAGAACGATGAGGTCGGCATTCTTCGTTTTTAATTTATCCAGGGCATACTCCCTTTCGCCCCTGTTCTCCAGGGCAAAACCCACCAGCACCTGTCCTTGTTTCTTTTGCTGCCCCAGGGTCTTCAGGATATCGGTTGTTTTCACCAGCTCCAATACCAGGTTCTCCTCTTTCTTTTTGATCTTTTCCTTCGACTGCGTGAGGGGAGTGTAATCGGCTACCGCCGCCGACATAACGGCTATATCCGCCAGCGGAAATAGTTCCAGACAGGCCTTGTACATCTCGCTGGCCGATACCACCCGGTGTACGCTCACTCCCGGGTAATCGGCCTGCTGGGAAGAAGGCCCCAGCACCAGCTCGACCCGGGCCCCTCTGTCCGCCAGTTCTTTTGCAATAGATATGCCCATTTTCCCGGAAGAATGGTTGCCGATAAATCGTACGGGATCCAGCGCCTCATAGGTAGGCCCGGCAGTCACCAGGGCCTTTTTACCGGCCAGGTCCCGGCCCGCGGCGGCGATAGACAATCCGTCGTTTCCGGCCCCGGTTCCCCCCCCTCCTGCCAGGAATTGATCCCGGATATAGCTAAGAATATGCTCCGGCTCGGCCATTCTTCCATCCCCGTACAGTCCGCTGGCTAACTCCCCTTTTTCAACAGGGATGATATGGTTGCCAAACTGTTGCAGACGTTCGAGATTGGCCTTTGTGGACGGGTGATGCCACATATCCTCATCCATAGCAGGGGCGACCACCACGGGACAGGTGGCAGATAAATAGGTGGCCAGCAGGAGATTATCACAAAGTCCCTGGCTCATCTTGGCGAGGGTATTGCAGCTGAGAGGGGCGATGAGAAATACATCCGCCCAACGACCTAATTCTACATGATTAGCCCAGGTATTCTCTTCAAAAAGGTCGGTGAGGACAGGGTGTTTGGAAAGGGTGGCCAGGGATAAGGGGGTGACAAAATCCTGAGCTGCCCGGGTAAGAATGACTTTGACGGCAGCCCCTTCTTTGATTAGTAACCTTACCAGTAACAAGGATTTATAAGCTGCGATGCTGCCTGTTACCCCCAGCAAAATTTTTTTTCCCTGGAACATGAGCATAAATTAGGTCATTTCATTAAAAAAGGCGCCAAGGCGCCCATAGCCCAAAGGCCATCATTATCTTAAAATAATTCTTAGTCTTACTGTTATAGAACAGGCCTGCCGTTATTTGAAGAGATCATCATCATTCTTACGATAGTAGATCTTATCGTCCATGAACTCCTGGGTAGCCAGCAGTGCAGGGTTGGGCATTCTTTCATATGCCTTGGAGATTTCGATCTGCTCCTTGTTCTCATGGATTTCTTCCAGGCTGTCGGTATGGCTGGCGAATTCCTCTAATTTGTTATGTAATTCTTCCTTAAGGGAAATATTGATCTGGTTAGCCCTTTTTGCAATAATAGCAATAGACTCATACAGATTGCCTGTTTTCGCCTTAATGTCAGTAAGGTTCTTCGTCTCCACTACATTCGTAGTGTTTGCGTTAACTTGCCTTCTTAGCCTGCTCATTTTTTAGCAATTTAATATTAGTTTGAGATAAATTCAGATATTCCTGTACACTCTTCGTTAGTTTGCTATCTGGAAAACGATCTACGAAATCATTACATTGTGTGATGACCTGGCCAAAACGGTCTTCTTTTTTCTCTTCGATGCTCACGAGGGCATATTGATAATATGCTTTGATAATCAAGAACTTATACTCGTCGCTCTTTTCAGAGTCCGGATAGCTGTTCATCAGGCTGTTGCAAGCTACCCCGGCCGCTTTAAAATAGCCCAGGTTGAAATACAATTCCGCACTCTTATAATCCTTCAGTTCAAGCTTAGCCCTGCATTTATCAATGATCTCGGTAGCCTCTTTTATCTTGGCTGAGCCGGGATGGGTGTTGATGAAGGCCTGCATGAAACCGATGGTCTTGGTCGTATTGGTCTGGTCCAGTTCAACTTTAGGAGATTGCTTGTAGAAGGTATAAGCCCTCATATAGTCCATCTCCTCAGCCTTGGCACTGTTGGGGAATACTTCCACAAACCCTTTAAAAAGGTTCTCGGCATTCGCGTAATCCTTCAGATAGTAGGCGCAATAAGCGAATTTGTAATAAATATCCTCAAAATGCTCGCTCCCTTTAAATACCCGGAACAGCTCTTCGAACAGCTGCTGAGCATGATTATAATCTTTATCTGCGTAGTACTTATCAGCCATACGCAGCTTATAATCATAGTCATTGCTTTTCAAAACTTTTGAAAAAGGCGAACAGGCAGTAAGCGTAACAATACCTATAAGAAATACGGTGAGTAATCGCATAAAGAACCGCAAAATTAAGGATTAAAGCACAAAAAAACGTATTAAAAGGCAAATCGGCCCTAATAAAAACACGAATTAACACTAATAATCGCTTATTAGTGCTAATTCGTGTTACAAATTCGTGTTAATTCAATTTATTTTTTCCTCAGATTGGGATGCGGAGCCGGAACGGTGTTCGGGCCTTCTTCCCCGGTGCCGTCTTTCAGGTCAACCGTATTTTCTTCTCCACCGCTCTGTCCATAGCGGAAGATGAATCTATCTGAGCTAATTCCTTCTTTTTCAACCAGATAGTTAATAACTGCGTTTACACGATCCCAGCTTAACTGCTGAGCTGCTTTGCTGGATTCGCCGTAACCGATAACAGCTATTTTACAGGTGGGGCTATTGCGCAGTTTTTCCGCTGTGCTGGCCAGTAATGCCTGGGCATCTTTGGACAGGGTGACCGATCTGCCTTTGAAAGTAATGCTGGGCAGGTCGCCGACATTACATTTGCCCCTGGTACCTACACCGTTGGAGTCAATATAAGCCTTCAGGTCTTTACAGCATTGGGGATCCGGGCATTTACCGACACCATCCGCATCAACAGGCTGGCACTGTGTGGGGGTAATGAGTTCCTTATCTTTACAATCCGGTACGCCATCACCATCCGTATCACGGCTTACGCCATGGGAATCAACAGGGCAGCCTTTGGGAGTGTTGGGTTCCAGGTCGAACTGATCGGTAACACCGTCGCCATCTGCATCATCCAGCACGGGTTTGGGCAGTTTCATGTGACGGGGGGCGTTGATCTCGTTGTAAGCATAATCCAGGGGATTAAGCCACCAGAGAGGCTCAACGGCATGTTTGCCGATGTTGTAGTTAAGTCCGAGGGATAAAAAGTTGTATGCATCGGCAGATTTTGTCTGGGCAATGGCATTGGGCCCGGCAGCCGGGGAGTAGTTATTCTGCCATTGCTGACCGTCCAATAAATCGGTGGTAGTGAATGTGAATTTATCCTCTAAAGCCAGGTTGAACCGATTGTTCAGTTTGAACTGCACGCCCAAACCTGCTACACCGACAACCGTTAAAGGGGCGCCGCCCAGGGTAGCCGTGGTATTTCCTCTTTCAGCCATGGTAGACCAGCTTCCGGTAAGCTTATCCTTCAGCGCCTTGCGGATATCTTTCGCATTGCTGCGGCCGTAGGTGCTGAATTGGCTGATCACAGTAGCATAGTCGTTTACATAGGTGGTTCCGTCTGCCTTAACAGCCTTGTAAAACGTGCTGTAGGTCATCGCACCTATACCGCCGAAGAAGTATGCGTTCCACCCGGTCTTGGCCTTGTGGAAGTTAATATTGTTGAGAGTAAACACGCCCTGGAGAGAAAGCTCATGGACGGTGCTGCGGAAGTTGTTGAAAATAGGGGGGTATACACCTCCACCGGGAGCATATTCCGCCGTGAGGACGGGATTTCTTCCATAAGCCGAAGTATACTGATAGTTCAATCCTTTCAGCCGGATCCAGTCATACTCAGCACGCAGGGAGAAGACATATCCCAGGGCCTTTCTCAGGTGAATGCCGAATCCTCCCGTAGGCCCCCAATTTTTAACATCGGTAAAGCCGTAAGTGTAACCGCCTTTGATCCCAATCTCCCATTCATTCCGGGGTTTGGCGGGGAAAGGATACGCGTTATTCAGGAATTCATTGTGTTGAGCGAGTCGTTTGGTAGGAATAAGAGAGGAGTCCCGCACATCATAACTGCTACCCACCTGGGCATGCGAGTATGATAGAAACAGGCAGAGTAACCCAATTAAAAGAGTGAATTTTTTACTTGCCATAACTGAAGTTTATGTGAATGAATGAATTAAACCTGAGAAGAATATGCTGCAAAAATAGAGATTGGTGAGCAAAAACCAA
>DATJJD010000142.1:0-37178 GCA_035492545.1 Puia sp. | reverse complement strand
AAATAAAGAATAATTATTTTTTTATGGGGTAGTGCCCAGCAATTGAAAAAGCCCATACCCGCCAATAAATAAATTTATAGCTCCGGTCAATATATAGCCAAAAGACTCCGATTCTTAATGCCCCGCAAAAGCCTTAATACTATAACAATGGGGCTTACCGTAAAGGAATTAGGTAGTACAGAAGCTTCTGACCCCGATGCTCATAACAGAGAATATGCGCCTGGAATTGTTTATGAAATTGACGGTGGCGATGGAATGCATATTCCGAGAGCTGTTGTGAAGAATGCAAAAGGGAAAAACGATACCATATCTTGGAATTCAACAACACTTGAATACGACACTACAAGAGAAAAGTAAAGGTAATGGATAAGTTAATTAAGATTAAACTAAATAACTAATTTATTAATTAGAGGCTGGACGATAAAATAAAACTTTGAACTCTTGGAAATGACTTATCTGCAAAATGGACAGACTAAAATGGTACAGGCAGGAAATGGGCATCTTAATATAACTTCATAGTAAAAAACATCAATCATGCTATCAGAAGTTAGAAGTATTACCAGTACCGAAATCATTGATCTTGACACTTATCGGCCGATTGATTTAAAGTCGTTTTCATTTTTGCTTACCGTATCAGTGGGAGCAAAAGGAACAATTGGACAAGATTTATTTAATATTGAAGTATGTACACCTCAATGGTTAATGGATAATCACAATCAGGCAGAATTCGTATTAGGAAGGCGCAAGTTAATTGTATTCGAATTTGATATGCAACGTATTTTGGGAAAAATTAATTCTGTTTTTAATGGGTGTTACGGAAAAGATTGGAATGAAATAGCCATAAAGTTATCAAGAATTGGCTATTGGGAGTTTGAAGATTACAAAGCTTGATAGATAGGTCGATTCTGGTCGCAATATAAATGGCCAGTTTTTTATTAAAGCTAGATGCAATTTCATTCAAAAGGTAAATTGCGCTCTAACGTTGTTCCATACGATTCCAATAAATAGGTGAAAAAAGGAATTGGGATTTTAAAATAAACAAGTCCTAATATTTGGCATCATCTACAATCACCTCAATCTACCCTGGCAGATTAAGGTCAGATCGGCTACGGGGACGAAGGGGACCATCACCTACATCTATGATGCGTCGGGTAAGAAGTTAGAGAAAACGACCCTGGACAGTGCCGGCAGTGTCCAGACACCAAGTCTTCCTAAGAAACCGAGCGAAAATAAAAATCAAGAAAATTAAGATCTGATGCGAACAAAACTATTTTTTTATTCGTGGTTTTCAATATTATTTTTTGTACTTATTCCTTTTCACAAGCGGATTCAAAGGATACCCTATATATTGAAAGCGTGAATTTTACCACAGAAACTGTTATCGCAATATCCTGCCCGAATTTTGACAAAAATTTTGAGGAGAGTATAAAATTTAAGGTTGTGATCAATAAGGACACTCTTGCTGTCCTTGATTTATTTCTCAGTAAAGTAAAGTATACAAGAAAGAGTAAGGATATAGATATTAGGGCAAAGTATATCTATGAAAAGGAAAATGGCATTAAGATTAAGATTTGTATAAGTAATTTTGATGTATTAGTAGACGGAAGGCTTATTAAATCTAGCAGTAAATTTTTAAATTTCCTCAAAGGTCTAGCTATGTAATGAGTCATCCCAGAGGCTCCTGATAGGTAGTAAATACGCTTAGGATGTTAGTTGAGCGGGTTGCCTCATTAATGGTGAAGGTGATCAGATAAGGGAACCGCTTCATGGGCTCGCACCGATAAGGATTTAGATAGGATTTAGTAATATATACCTAAAAGCTTATAGCCACCTGGAAAATAAATTATATGTTTGAAAAATTCATTAATGCCAATGAGCGTTTAATTATCGTGGGAGAAGAAAGTGATTACATTGCGATCGAAAATGATTCACATGATTTTTTTTTAACATTGATGAAAGAGGCTGGATCCTCATCATATAAGAATGGACTATATCGTATTCACAATAATAGATCAAGCATACATTGGTCGGTATTTATTGAGAAATATTTTAATAATTATGTAGGAAAAATTGTGCCATTTGGATATGATTGGTTGGGAAGGCAGTTCTGCATACATAAAGAGAAACCTGATTTGTTACTTATGTTTGATCCTGCAACTGGGGATGAGTTTCAACTAGAGCAAAACCTTACCGATTTTCATAATAATGATTTGGTTGACGAACGTGATAGCATTCTGGCTCAAAGTACGTTTGTCGAAGTATTAAAATTATTAAATATTCATCAATTAGAATATCGCGACTGCCTAGGATACAGAACTCCGTTTTTTTTAGGAGGAAAAGATACGAATGATAATTATGAAGTAGTAGATTTGGAGGTATATTGGGACATACAATGCCAATTGTTGACCCAAATTAGAAATCTTCCCCCTGGAACAAAAATCCGGTCAGTTAAATATAATGAAAGGAAATGATGCTATTCCCCTGATAGCGTTATAATCAGGCTTGCGCCTTAACTGGGAAAAGTATTAGAATTAGCCTTGTCAAAAGGTTGGCTTTCCAAGTAATTACTATTAAATTATATTTCTATGCTTTTTTTTGACTTTTTGCACTATCTGATTTTTAAGTATTACTCAGGCTTTAATGAAAAAGGCGCTTTATCAACCGCTGCGGGAATTGTGGGCGGATTTCAGCTGATAAATATAATGGCTGTTATGATGCTGTATATGCTGACCCAGAAACAAAATGTTAAGTTTGAAAAATGGGTCGTTGTAATTTTGTTTTTTATTTTTCAGACATATACTTATATAAGGTACATATACAGGGAGGATCATTCCATTGACGTGATTGAACGTATATGGTTGAATAAAACAGCTTCCTATAGGAAGCAATTGAGAACTTTGCTTTTTATTTATGGGGCTGTCAGCATAATTGGCGCTTTCGGACTTGCAATATATTTAGGAAGTAGGAATTGACAGAAGGCAACGACCGTCTCAACCTTCCTTGGCAGATCACCATGTGACCGTCGATAAGTTGAAGAAAACTAGGCTCGACAGCGCCGGCGGCTTCCAGACCGTAACAAAGTATATCGGCGCTTTCCAATACCATCCAAACAATCCCCTCAGTCAATAAATCGGCTAATTCCGTTTAAAAAGGGAATGGTAGCTATTACCCATTGGGGCTCGCGACGGAATTAATCTTAAGACAAGCGATACTTCTTTTTGGAAAGTTAATTGGGGAACGGATACATTTTGGAAGCGATATATTTTTCTAAGGAGAATCAATAGGAAAAGGGTAATGTGAAGACGGAAACAGGTAAATTGAATTCAATGAAAACTTTCACTATCTTAAGCCGTCTAAAACCCAACCCAATGCTCAAAAAACCCGGTATTCTCCTCTTCCTGGCCGCCTTATTGATAGCTCATATCTCCATTCACCTGGCATCCACGCCCGCCAGGGAAAAGACAACGACTACGGACACCTCTTTCTCCGTCAACCGGGCCTATAGCCACCTGCAGGAGATAGCCCGGGCTCCTCATAGCATCGGCACCCCCGAGAATGCCCGTGTTCGCGCCTATATCGAGACCACCTGCCGGCAGCTGGGAATGCAGGTTGACATTCAGCATACGACAGGGGTGGTGGCAGAAGAGCATTTCATTACAGCAGGCAATGTCTATAATATCACCGCCCGGATAAAAGGCCAGGATAACAGTAAAGTAGTGTTGGTTGCGGCGCATTACGATTCGCAGCCCAATGCATGGGGGGCGGGAGATGATGGGGTAGGAGTGGCGGCCATGCTGGAGACCGCCCGTGTGCTAAAGTTCTCAAAACCTTTGAAAAACGATGTGGTATTTCTCTTTACGGATGGGGAAGAAGACGGGTTGCTGGGCGCCAACGGTTTCGTACAGAATAGCCCGATCCTGAAAGAAGTGGGTATCGTCCTGAACTTCGAAGGTCGCGGAAGCTCCGGCATCGTCAATATGTTCGAGACCAACCCGGGCAATGGATGGGTCGTTAGCATGTACTCGCGGTCAGTCGCTCATCCCTTTGCCAATTCCCTGAATTATGAAGTGTATAAGACCCTGCCGAATAGTACGGACTATACGGTGTTCAAAGCTGCGGGAGTCGCCGGTCTGAATAATGCCTTTATCGAAAGCGCCGTTAACTATCACAGCATGACAGACCGGCCGGAGAACCTGGACCGCAATACGATCCAGGAAGACGGGGACAACATGGTGAGCCTGGTAAAATACCTGGGCGATAGTAATATCAAAGAAACGAAAAGGGCGGATGCTACCTATTTCAATGTAATCGGGAACTGGCTGGTCCGCTATCCTGCCACCTGGAACATCTTCTTCCTTATCCTGGGCAACCTCGGGGTGATCGCTTACCTGGTAATAGGTGTCCGGCAAAAAAAGATAAAAGTAGGAGGGCTTATAGGAGGATTCTTTATTTTCCTGGTTACACTGGGTATCCTGTACGGGTTAAACCAACTCCTCGTGAAGGGCATCGTAGCTGCTTATCCCTTGTATAGCCACTTTTATGGCAACAATTCTTACAACGTATATTATTATTTCTTTGCCATGGCCGCCCTGGGTTTAACCGTATTCAGCCTGATCTATGAGGGGGCCCTGCGGAAATTCAGCCTGGCATCCTTGCTGGGGGCTATCGTGCTGCTGGAGATCATCGCTACGGACTTTCTCTACATCACTGCTCCGACCGCCGTTTACTTTCTTCTTTTTCCCCTACTATCTGTTTTGGTGGGCGGGCTGTTGTTGTTCAGAAAACAAACGGATGGTTCCTGGTCTCCCCTGTTTATGATCTTTCTGCTGCCCGCCATCGTCATGCTGTCCCCGCTGGTTTATTTTACGTTTGTGGCGTTTGGGTTAAGCGGCCAGGTTTCTGCCGTCCTCATATTCCTGGGATTGTTTGCCGGGCTGTTGCTGCCCCTCTTTGCCGCTGCCTTTACTACCCGCCGGTGGCTGGTCCCGGCCATCGCCGCCGCCGTCACACTGGTTTCGCTGGCAGTGGCGCATAGTAAATCCGGATATACGGACCAGCATCCGCTGCAGACCAACCTCCGTTACGTGGTGGATGCAGATAAAGGCAAAGCTTTCTGGATGTCGGATTTTGAGGCCACCGATCATTGGAACCGGCCATTTTTTGCAAAAGAGAAGGAGGCAGGGGCTCCCGAAGGTTTTCATCCCGCGCTGGTCAATGAGGCGCCTTTTATCAGCATCCCTGCCCCCATCCTGCAACTGCAAAAGGACTCTCTGGAGAAGGGCAACCGAAAAGTCTGGCTTCACTGCCAGGCAAGAGAGGGTGCTATTAATGCCCGAATAACATTCTCCAAGGGTTCCCCCGTTACCCGCCTCGTCGTGGACGGAAAAGAATGGATGCCAGCAGGAACAAGGACCTGGGAAGGCCTTACCTTCTATTACAGGGGTTTGCCGAAAGAGGGGTTTGACTTTATAGTGGAGCTGCCGTCCGGGGCTCCGTTGGACTGTGCCCTGGTCGACCGTTCCATGGGACTGCCGGAAGTCAAAGGGTTTAATACCGCCTATCCCGCCGACGTCATTCCCGGGCCGGACTATAACAGCAATACGATCCAGGTGACGAAACATTATCATTTTTAAACCCCATGAAAGGGCAGTCGATCGGATCGGCAAATCGGCTCCAGGACAGCGCCTACCGGCCCCCTATCCCCAGAATTTTCGGGATGCCTATCGCATTAAAGGACCCCAGCATATCGGGGTCGAAAGAACGGCGAAGTCTCTGTAAGGAAGGCCCCGAGATCTGCCACCCTAAAGGAAGGACGGGAGAATAGAGGGTGCCGCTGCTGTCCGGAATACAGGTACCTGTTATCCACACCGCACAATAACCGGAACCGATGCCCTGGAAAGGGGTGGACCCGGGAGAATACCGGTATTGCAGCGCATTATCGGCTGCCCGGGCATTGCCGTAAACACCGCTGTTCAGGATGCCTATCAACGGGCTGATAGGCTCAAAGCGGTTAGACACCAGCTGCCGGGTATCCGGATTGTAATAGGGACTATTGGTAATAGAGACAAAATGAAAACGGACCTTTCGCACCAGCCGGGAAAAGACCGAATCTCCGGGAATACTTCGGGCACGGCAGACCAGGCGGGCCAGGCAGGTAAAGATGGCTTCAGAAGTAGCCGCGCCGGAATTGTCTTTCACGCCTCCATCCATAAAGTGGTATCCTGCTCCCATCTTGCCGCTGGGACTGAGATAAGGAAACCGGGCACTGAGGAAGGCGCCCGTCATCAGCGAAAGAGATTGAAGAGAGTCTTTATCTTTCTTCTTTTGTACATTGAGGGCGTCTATCCTTGACCGAATGAAAATGGTTGCGGGGAAATCAATAGGATCCAGGGCAACGGGGGCGCAGATACCCTTTAGTCCATCGTCTATATTCAGGGTATTGGAAAATAATAAGGGCACCTCGTAACGCGCCCGATTATACTGACTGGTATCCCACAGTGCATTGAACTCACGATCCAGCTGCAGGTGAAGGTCTTGCCTGCCAAAACCCTCCCAGAGATTTTCCTGTATCTCCGAACGGTCTTTCCATAAATGAAAACTGCTGACGGAAGCCCAGACATCTCCCCCGAGGGCATTACTCAACACGGGTGTCAGGAAATCATGCTGGTAAAACCGGAAAAAAGAATCCAGCGAATAGGCGTTGCTACTGCTGTCAAGATACTTCGCCCGGTAGGCGCATTGCAGGGCTGCCCCTATCGTCCCACCGGATACCCCCGAGACGGAAAATACAAAATGCTCAAACCCCTTGTGATCCGCCCTGCCGGCGATCAGGCTCGAATCCAGGTAAGAGAAGACCATATTGGTAAAGGCGGCGGCCCGGATCCCCCCTCCATAGGTATTGACCAGGAAAACGGGAAAACTATCCGGAGCCTTCTCGATCTCTTCCCTTCTTTGCAACAGCCATTGTTTGAAATACTGATCCAATGCCACGGGTGTTGGCGTAGACGTTATATTGGTTTGTCTGACGGCATGATAGTCATTATTGGCGCTGATAGAGATCAGCAGGGCGATGACGACGATCAGCAGCACAAAGTTGATTTTTGTCCAGAGGCTTATCCGGATCAGCAGCGTGAACAGGAGAATATAAAAGATAATGCCCGAAAGAAGAACGGGAAGGCTCAGGTAGTTGCAATCCAAAAAGAGGATGGACAAGGGGAAGATATTCAGCAGGATAAAAAGAATGGCCACCGTACAGGCCGATAGAAGGACGGGCCAGCCGATCTTCCTTCCCATCCAGCTACTGGCCCCAAATAGGAAAGATCGTACACTGACAAAAACAAAAAAAGTGAAGGCCAGCAGGACCATATGCCCGAAAAGATAGACCAGGGAGTCGGGAGTATAACTTTCTCCCCGGAGGAGAAAGAGACGTATCGCCCCCGGCGCCAATAGCCCCAGCAGTAGCAGCAGGGAAATGACCAGGGCCTTACTTTTTTGCCTTCCCCATTTCTTCTCTATCCATAGATAGCCAGACCCCGCCACGTCTTTTTTGATCAGGACAAAAAACAACCCCAGCAGACCCAGCAGCCAGCCCATAGGCGGAAAGACGTCCATCGGGGAATGGATATGAATGACCTGCATGGCATTCAGGATGGCAACGGCGGGGATAAGGATGGTACACACCCCGAGGAACCGGGAAACTTTTTTCTCGGCAATTTGCGAGGCGGCGTCGGTCAATACCGGTTCCGTCATCGGACAGACAGGACCGACATAGTGATTTTCAAAGAACAACTTGGCTAAATACCAGTTCAGACAGGCGGCTATCCATACGATGCCCATAAACAGCAAAACCCCTTTATCGCTGGAATTGCTGTTGACCAGGAGGTCCTGCCCCTGATCCAATACCCACATGGGAATGACAAAGACCAGCACGCTGACGAGGATGACCCGGTAACGGAACAACTGCAGCGCCTTTTCTCTGATGTAACCAGAAAGCCGCACCAGACCCTGATGCTGAAAGATCAGGGTGAAAACCAGCCAGAGCAGCAGCAACCCTAAAATGCCATATTTGATTTGCGAGGCGGTACGGGTGACCGCGGCGTTGATAATAGTACCCGGGGTGGGGTGAGGGGTGATAAAATGGAGAAGCCCCAGGTTCTCTATGCTGTCGCTGAGTCCGGCAAGGAGGGCCAGCCCTAAAAGAAGGGCGCTAAACCAGCTCCCCTCCTTGCTAAGACGGGTCTGCAGGGTGGCGATAACGATGCATGCCAGCGCTGTATACAGAAGGATAAAAAGATAATCACGGTACACATCGGATCGGGCTATCTTCAGCCGGTCGATCCGCAGGGGTTTTTGCTGACAGACATTCCCATTATCGTGGTCCAGGGTATCCTGCTTCCAGGAGGCAACGATCGCCGAGTCTTTTGCAAAGGCGCCGCCCATTTGAAGAGAACCGATCCCTTGCGGCGCCCGGACGTTTTGCAACAGGAGCCGGTCTTTTACCTGGATAGAAGCAACGACAAGGACGGTGATAAAGACGGACCAGAACAAAACAGGAAACCGGTCGTTGATGAAATGATAAAAACGGGGAGGAGGGGTGAATTTCATACGTAAGGGGAATGGTTCCTGCGAAAGAACGCAAGATTTCTTACAAATGCAAAGCCTGCTCCCTGTTTTCTGCTATTGTCTTACCGGGTTACTTTCACCTCCCAAACGTCTTTTAAACAATTAAACTTGTCCGTTACCGTATATAGGGTCGTCGAAGTCGGGTGAACGGTCAGGCTTCTGTTGTCGGAAATTTTATGGCTGGAGGTACCGGTGGTCCACTGGACGTCGCCTGCGAAACTGGGGGTGAGCGTAAGGCTTTCCCCTTTCTTAACCGACATAACGTGCCGTTGAGAGTTGTGTTTGACCATGGTGAAATGATCCCGGATCATGCCATCGGCACAGACCCATTTCCAGTCCAGGCGGTTGCCCTGTACTTCCAGCATGCCCGCTCCTCCATGGGTGGCATCGGAATAAGGCAGGGCTTCGTGCGGAAAGGAAGTTTGTTTGCCCCCCAGTTGCCCTGCCGAGCCGCTGACAACGTATACGGTGCCCCGATTCCCATCGGCGGAATCCTTGATATAAGGACAGGAATTCGGTGTCCCGTCATACAAGCCCGAAGAGGAGCTGACCAGGTTCATGGCAGGATTAAAGCTGGCTTCCATTCCGTAATGTCCTTTCATCAGCTTAGACCTTTCATAGTCATGGCTATGCCCGCATAATACCAGGTCAACCCCATAACGTTCCAGGATCTGAATAAAATTCTCCCGGATCTGCACCAGGTCCTGCTCCTTGTCGGAGTTATGAGATCCCATGGTATAGGGCGGATGGTGCCAGTAGGCAATCACCCAGCCTTTGTTCTGATTAGCTTCCAGGTCTTTTTTGATCCATTGCACCTGCGCGCCCGCAGTGTCATACATTTTTTTGCTGTCTTCTCTGCCATAGGAATCCAACGAGAGAAAATGAATATTGCCCAGGTCGAAGGAATAAAAGGCGGGGTTATGAGAAGCCAGTCCGCCTGCTTCTCCATCAACGGGCATCGAGAAAATCTGGTAATAGGCTATATCATGGGTATCCTGCGCTGTCTTGTCGTCATTGTAATCGTGATTGCCAGGGGCAGGGAACAAAGGGTACTTTTTTAACAGGGTATCCTTATAGATATTGAAAAAATTGGATTGGAATTCAGCATCCCTTCCATAGGTGTAAGAATTATCGCCCAGTAAGATCCAGGCATCCAGGTAATTATTCCCCAGGTAACGGGTGAGCTGGTCCCTCACATTGCGCTGGTTGATCGAATTATTTCCGCAGTCCCCTACCGCCGCGATGCGGTAAAGACTCTCCGTTCCGGGCGTAGGCAAGGTGACGAAATAATTATCCGGTCCATTCTGCAACGTATCCTGCCGGGAGCCAATCGAATAGTAATACCGGGTCCGGGGCTCCAGTCCGGTAAGTTTCACTTTATGCTCGGTGACCTGCATGGAATCCGTAGCTGTTTTGTCCAACTGTTCCGGAGAACTGCCGTAATGCACCACTCCTTTTACCAGGACATCGGTCCGCCAACGTATGACGATGCTGCCGGAGGTCGCTACCTGTAAATAGGGACCCCGCAAGAGATTGGGACGGGGGGAAACGGGACGATGTTTGGGGGTAGACGGGGTTTTAGGCTCATCATCCTGGGCGTTGGCAAAAAATGACATTAAAACCAGAACGAAGGCGAGAGTTTTTTGCATGGTATCTTGATTATCAAATATTAACGAGCCCAAAATTAACTATCCGCCTATTACCGCAACGTTAAGATTTATGACCGGAGCCATCGCGCGGCGACCGGACATCATCCGTCAGCGCCTTCAGAAATAGGATGATATCCTCCATCTCCTCTTTGCTCAGATGCAGCGGTCTGTCCGGTAAGGTCTGCGCGGGAACTTTTAACCCCAGCCCCGCGCCCCCTCCCTTATTGTAAAACTCCAACACTTTTTCCAGGCTGTGATAGGCGCCATTGTGCATATAGGGATAGGTAAGGGCGGTGTTGCGTACGGTAGGAGTTTTAAAAGCGCCTTTATAAAAAGCGAAGGGATAAAGGGCATATCGTCCCTCGTCTGCACTTAACCGGGGTTTGTTGAATTCATCCGTACGGGTGGTCCCCAATACTTCGAATTCGGTCAGCTTATAGTCCGGCGGGATCAGCCCGTTGAATAAGGGAATAAAATGACAGGTAGCGCATTGCGCTTTCCCCATAAAGAGGTTAGCTCCTTTCTTTTCCCGCAGACCCAGCGCCCGGTTATCCCCCTGCATATAGCGGTCGAACGGAGAGTTGAATGGATGCAGGCTCCGGACATAAGCGGCAATAGCGGCAGATAGTTGTCCCATCTCCGCTTCGCCACGAGCTGCTCCGTTCATTTCCAGGGGATCCCGCAATACGGTCTTTACCTGTTCTTCCAGCGTATTGACCTTGCCGTCCCAAAACTGCCTGTATTGAAAGCCACTGTATAAAAGGGTCGGGGTATTCCTCCTCAACAGGCCATGTCCATCAAAGGTCTTGTTGGAAGGCAACTGGTCGGTGAACATTTTTTCGGGGTTATGACAGGTCGCACAGCTTCTTTGACCGTTACCGGAGAGGGTCTTATCGAAGAATAATTTCTGGCCGGCTGCGATCAGCGCTGATTGGCAGCCGGCGGCCTCCGCCGCTGAATCGACAGGCCCCATCCGCAAGCCGGCAGGCTCCGCCGCTCCGGGAGCCGCATCCCCGCGGGGAAAATTATCCGCCACCAGGGCATCGGGACTAAAAAGATTATCGGCCTCATAATTGAGGACCCCGTTGGTATTCAGCTCCAGCTTCCTTTCCCGGATGAAGAGGCGTAGCTGGCGTTGAAGGGGTAGGGCGCTGCCTGTGAGAAAAGAGACCCGGTCGAAGGCATCAAACCCCGGGTTGTTACGAAGCTGGCCGATGGCCTTGTCGAGAAAAGCCAGGAGGCTGTCTGATCTGGTCTCCCCGGCGGTGAGGTAGGGCTGCAACTGGAATCGCATGGACTGCAACACCTCATAAGACTCGGCCAGGCCGCTCTTCAGGGAAGGGGCGTCATAACCGGTGATACCCAAGGTAATGACCCGTATCAATTCTACCCGCAGGCTCTCCAGGATCTGCCGGTCATCAGTCTGGAAATCGTATAAAAGGGAAGAGAGATCGGCGGCCGAACCGGCTACGGCCCCTGCCTGTTGCAGGAGTTCGTTCTTTTTGCCGGCGACAGGAGGTTGGTACAACAGGGATTCGATCACCTGCAGACCCACCGGTGACTGATATTCCATGTCCGGTTCCTCCCCTTCATATTTGGGCGGGGAATTATAAATACGGGAAGAGCTGCGGAAGAAATATTCCAGGAAAAATTCTATTTTTTTATAATGAAGCCGGCATTCGATCAGCTTCTGCCGGGCTTTGCCCAGCGATGGGGGAGTGGATGGGTCGATCGATTGAAGGGCCGAAAATAATTCCTTACAGCTTTTGGCAAATTCCGGGGCCTCCTTCCTAAAATAAGCGATGCTAACCCCGACGCCTGAAGCCTGGGGTGGAGCCGGCCTCATTAATCCCGTCAGCAAAAGACAGGAGCCGGAAAGGATGCCCAGAATAATGATCGCCCGCATCATTAATTCACTCTCACATAATGTAGTCCCACTACTCCGCTTTTTAATGGTGTTGCTTTTACCAGCTTAAGATTGCTTTTGTTTTTTATATGGTGATAGGCAGGTATACCACTTCCCAATAGTACCGGGTTAAGCGTAAGCTGGTATTCATCAATTAAATCAAGCTCCATAAACGAATGCGCCAGTCCGGGACTGCCAAATATCACGAGGTCTTTCCCCGGTTGTTGTTTTAGCTTATTTATCTCTTCGGCAATGTTATCATTTATAACTATAGTGTTGTTCCACGCTGCTTTTTTCATGGTTTTGGAAAACACAATTTTGGTTGCTTTATCTACCCATTGGGCATGTGCCTTACTGCGTTCGCTCTCATGGGGATTATCGAGCACCGCAGGCCAGTAGCCTGCCATCAATTCATAGGTTACCCGTCCATATACAGGAGAGCCAACAGTATCCACTATTCCGTCAGCGTATTGCTGCAATTCACTGTCATAAGAAATCCAACCCAGCCCGCTGTTTATATCTGCTGCAAAACCATCGAGCGATACATGCATAAATAAAACCAACTTTCTCATAGTACTATTTTTTAGGGTCCCTGTAATCCCATGCGCTAAAATAAGGAATATCCCTTATTTATGGATTAGACAGCTCTTACCCTGGAATAATACCTGGAGACGATGAACGAAGTAGGGATCCCGATGGCAAACATGAGGATCAGCGCAGCCCTTATCGACGGGATCCAATGAAAAATAAACTTGGAATAGCCGATCAGCGGCAGCACCCCGACATTCATCACCGTCCATACGAAGAGACCATATAACAGGCCGCTCAGCACCCGGTTCCTGTTCAGAAAAGGAAGATGCGGGAAAATGAAAAAGTAAAAACTGACAAAGGTAAAGGCAATGCAGTAATGGATACAAAGGCCGAGGAGGTCCGTTCCCATCCCCCCTTCAAAAGCTCTTTTTCCCAGCAGGGCGCTGGCGATCCCCTGCAGGATATGCTGGGCGCTGATATGGGCAAAAACATATCCATAGAGGATAAGGGCCGAAAGGATATCTAAGGTGCCGGCCACCAGCGTCGCCATAAAAATGGTGCTT
Source organism: Puia sp. (assembly GCA_035492545.1). GTDB lineage: Bacteria > Bacteroidota > Bacteroidia > Chitinophagales > Chitinophagaceae > Puia. The sequence continues at coordinate 23,907 of DATJJD010000142.1, read as the reverse complement.
GTGGCCGGCGCCAAAAGACTGTCTTTAGTGGTAGATACAGACATAGGTCAAATTATTGGTGGTAGCATAGATTAGCATAAGTGACTCAATGCGATGCGCTCAGACGGCCGCGATCTCATCTTCTAAAGTAATAGTTTTTCCCTGTTATTGGTAACACCTTAGGAGGGGATCCCTTTAAGTTGAACTTTTAGCCCCTTAAGTTGAAATAAAGAGGCACAAAAAAGGTTGAAAGGGGGCTATAATCGGTTGAAATTATTTTCCGGGCAGCCCGTAGTTTAAGAAATTCAGGGTATAAAATACCAACCATGCTACTGCAAAATGACACGATGCCCCTGGTCACCGAACCTACTCATAAGGTCAGTCCCGAATTTCCCAATAAAGAGGGGGTGGATCCGGGCAAGCGCATCATCGCAAAAAAAGGAAGAGATTATCTGGTGTTCAGGATGGAGGACATCGCTTACTTCTATGTCGACAACGGAGTATCCTATCTGGTAGGCAAAACAAGTAGTTATAAATATATTACAGACAAGCCATTAAGAAATATAGAGTCGACCATCAACTCCCCTTCTTTTTTCAGGGTATCGAAAAAATACCTGATACATATCAATGCGGTCGTGAAATTTCGTCCTACCAAAAAAGGAAAGCTGGAGCTGCTACTAAACCCCGACCCCAGGGAGCCGATCATTATCAGCCAGCTAAAAGCCCCGTTATTCAAAAAATGGTTATTGCAGAATTAATTACAAAGCCCTTAGCTGGATAAATTCAGCGAACGACTCCTTGTAGGAAATTCCGATAGGAAGGCTCTTGTTATCTATCAGTACAAAATTGCCCTCCACCCGGGAAATATGGTCTCCATTGATGATATAGGAGTTGTGGATCCTTGTAAAATGGGCGGGGAGTTTTTCCATCAGCTCTTTCATCCTTTTGTACGTAATGATCTTTTGACCTTTCGTATGGATGCATATATATTCTTTCAACGCCTCAAAATAGGCGATATCCCTGAAATTTATCCGGATCATTTGTTTGTCCGATTTTACAAACATATATTCTTCAGCCTGCAGGGCGGGAGTCATTGCCCCGGCTGCTTTGGAGACAGCCATCATAAAACGTCGGAAGGTGATCGGTTTCAGTAAATAATCAATCACATTGTATTCATAGCTTTCAAGGGCGTACTCCGAGTAGGCGGTGGTGAAAATAACACGTTGCTCCCGGGGCAGGATATTCACCAGCTCTATTCCGCTGAGACCGGGCATATTGATATCCAGGAAAATGAGATCGGCCTGGGAATGACTGAGGAATTCCAATGCTTCCGGGGCGTCAAAACAATTCCCTTTCAGCGTCAGATAAGGGACCTTACTGATATAATCCTGCAATAACTGCCCGGCATTCGGTTCGTCGTCAATGATAAGGCAACCCAATTTTGTCATAAAGGAATGTTGAGTTTACTGGTATAGGTGTCCTGCGAACGATGGCTTTCCAGTACAAAGTTATCACCATAAAGGATAGATAGTCTTTGTGACAGATTGTTTAATCCAATACCCCAGCTTTTCCCATTGTCGCTATGATCTTTGCAGATCCGGTTGCAAACGCAAAAGTCAAGACGACCGGATATTTGCAAATGAATGGATATGTAATTATTCTTCTCCCGCTTGTCAATACCATGTTTGAATACATTCTCCACCAGGGGGATCAGCAGCATCGGCGGGATCTTGATGACCGAAAGGTCTTCCGGCAGTTCGATAGTGGTCTTTACGGGGTAACGCATCCGCATCTTCTCCAGCTCTATATAATTCCGGATGAAGTCCAGCTCGGTCGTCAGGGCTATCTCCTGTTTAGGGCCCTGTTCCAGGAAATAGCGCATGATGGAGCTGAGCTTTTCGATGAGGTCCGCTGTGACAGGCGATTCCCGCTGGGCGACAAAATAGATATTGTTCAGGGTGTTGAAAAGGAAATGGGGCTGTACCTGGGCTTTGAGGAGGTTTAACTGTGCTTCGGCATGCTGTTTCAGCAGCTTTTCCTGCTGCCTCCTCAACTGGAAAAAATCCAGGGTAAAACGGAAGGCTACGCTGAAAATAAAAAATAACGTATTGATTATGAAGGTGTAGATATAACTCCTGAACTCCAGGACCATCGGTTTTTCAATAATATAATGAAACCAGATGTAGACCTGGCTATAAACCCGCAGGTAGGTTATCGCGACCAGCATGACCAGCACGCTGACCGTATAGGCCAGGTATCTTTTTTTGCGGTAAAGCCGGGGCATAAGCCACAGGGCATTGGCGTAAACGATGAAGGCATAGGACAGCGTGGAATGAATGGCATAGTCAAAGGCATAGGATACCGGGTCGATTTCCAGGGTGTAGAAGAAAAACATTAGGGTAAGCCCGGACCAGATAAGCCATTGCAGCTTTGTTAACGTATCGTATTTGGCAGCCATTCTTGCTTTTATGAAAATTCAACCGATTTTTTGCATATTTCAACGGATTTTGGCCCGGCAGATCCCCCAATTGGGTGTTTTTATGGAATAGCAAGCTCTTTGGCGCCTGTGATGCGTCCATTATTCACCTCCTGCAGAAAGGCGATGATCCTGCAATCTTTGGCCGTCAGTCCCTCAGGAATTTTAAGGTGGCCTGTGCCGCTACTCTTGAAAAATGTTTTGAAGTCACGCACAACGTTGCAATGTTGTAATTGCTTTCCCGCGTTCTCCCCTTTTTTTACATCGGTCACCGCCTGTCGCTGTACGAGGGCCATATACAGGTTCAGCTCATCATTGCTCTTTCGTTTATAAGAGACCGATATCGTATTTCCTTCTATGCTTTCAATCGTCAATTCAAAATCTTCCCCGGGGGTGCTGGTCAGTTCTTTCCCGATGGCCTCGCGTAATTTATTTTCGTCCGAACCCACGAGTTCCGCTCTGCCATTGAGGATCACCTGGGGCGTATATACGCTGCGCAAATGAAAGGCCTCTCCATATTGCTGCTGCCTGCGGGTATAGGCCGCGTCGCTGAAGTTGTCCTTCCAGCCGAGCCGGTTCCAGTAATCCACATGAAAGCTCAGTACATAAACATTTTTTTCGTACAGATGAGAAATATGCGCTACCGTTTCGTCCGCAGGAGGACAGCTCGAACAACCTTCCGAGGTAAACAATTCCAATAGGGCAAAGCCTTTATCCCTGTCCTTGTTTATAAGGGGGGCCTTTCCCCCATCGAAGTTCCCCTGTATAAAGAACAAGGGTAAAAAAAGAAACGTCATTTTCTTCATAGTCGACTGCTATTTATGCCTAAAAGATAACACTTAAAAGCTGATTTTCGGGGGCCTCAGCAGACTGGCCCATCCATCATTATCCCCCAAAAAACACGAAATTTTGAATATCTTAGAGATTCAAAGGACGATATGCACAAACCAAAAAACGCGGGAAGCGTTTTGTCCGAAGGACAGACATTAGCCGTTTGCCAGAGATGGGCTATTTTTTTTAAACGCCCATCTCTGGCAAACTTATGGAGCCTTGTTTTTTTGATTACGCTGGGCTGGTCCCTGGGGGGGTATTCACAGGTGATAGAAGGGGAGACTTCCCCGAATAAATCCATCGATTATACCCGCCTCGCCCGGATCGACACGCTGGTGAACGGGTATATACAACGGGGATGGCTCAATGGTGCGGTGACCCTTGTCATCAAAAATAACCAGGTTGCCCAATACAAAGCTTATGGTTTTTCCGATATTGACAGTAAGAAACTCCTGCGCAGGGACGACCTTTTCAGGCTGGCGAGCCAGACCAAAGCCATCGTCAGCACAGCCATTATGATCTTATATGAAGAAGGGAAATTTTACCTGGACGAGCCCATTTCGGACTTTATCCCGGCTTTTCGCCACCCCCGGGTCCTGGATACCTTCCATGCCGAAGACACTACGTATACTACGGTCCCTGCCAAAAAAGAGATCAGCTTCCGGGACCTGCTGACTCATACCTCGGGACTTGATTATCCCGGTATCGGCAGCGATAAGATGAAAGCTATCTACGCCAAAGCAGGCATCCCCGCCGGGCTCGGCGTTATCGACGCAGACCTGAAAGAGCGGGTACAGGTCCTGGCCAAACTTCCACTGATCCACCAGCCTGCTGAAAAATGGACCTATGGGCTCAGTATAGACGTGCTGGGCTGCCTGGTAGAAATCCTCAGCGGTATGAATCTGGAACAGTTCCTCACGGAAAGGATCTTCCGGCCACTGGGCATGAAAGATACTTATTTTAATGTGCCGGCCTCCAAAGCCGGGCGTCTTACCACAGTCTACACAGAAGACTCCCTCCATCATATCATCAAATGGACAAAAGAGCTTACGGGGATAGACCCGAACTATCCGCTGGTGAACAAGCACTATTTCTCCGGGGGAGCCGGGTTGACGGCCACAGCTTATGATTATGCCATATTTTTGCAGATGATGCTGAATGGAGGCAAATACAATGGGGTACAGATCCTGTCGCCCCGCACGGTAGAGATGATGACCAGCGGCCAGTTGTCCTTCACCTACAATGGGATGGATAATTTCGGGCTGGGCTTTGGCATCACCAGCGAACAGTCCGCTGCCCGGGAGCCCCGTAACGAAGGTTCGTTTACCTGGGGTGGGTTTTTCGGGACTACCTATTGGGCCGATCCCAAAGCTAAAATGATCTGTCTCATCATGACCCAGCAGACGCCCAATAGCCATGGGGACCTGTCCAAAAAAGTTGAACAGTTAATCTATCAAAGCCTGAAATAGTTCGAGATGACCCTGAAAATTACCTTACCTCTTATATTTATATTATTAGGCGCCCTTCTCTTCCACGCGCCCGTTCACGCACAAAACCATGGCACCGGCGCCATCAGCGGTAAGTTATTGGACAGTGCGACCAAAGAAGGCCTGAAAGGCGCCACCCTCGTCCTTCGGGATGGAAAGGATTCCACCCGGTGGAAATACAGCCTTTCCAAAGAGGGAGGGGTTTTCCGTATGACAGAACTAACGCCGGGGCCGCATACCCTTTCTGTCAGCTTTCAGGGTCATGAAGGCAGGACCCTAACTTTTTCAGTAAGCCCGGCAGGTGGCCTGGTGGCACTGGGACCTATCTATCTTCCCCTGGCTCCTAATACCCTGGACGCGGTGACGGTGACAGCCACCCCTGGCGTTCGTGTTAAAAAGGACACCTTGCAATTCTCGCCTTCGATGTTTCATGCCAAACCGAATGCGGATCTGGGAGAAGTTATCGGGAAAATGCCCGGTATGGAGGTAGACAGAAATGGGAATGTGACGGCGCAGGGCGAAAAAGTGCAGCGGGTCCTGGTGAATGGGAAAAGATTTTTCAGCAATGACCCTACCATGGCCATCAAGAACCTCCCCCCGGATGTCATAGCGCGTATCGAGGTTTTCGATGATTGGAGCGACCAGAGCAAATTCACGGGCATCGATGACGGTAAAAGGGTCAAGACCCTTAATATCATCACCAAAAGGAATATCAACAGGGGCGAATTCGGGAAGGTCATAGCCAGCGGAGGCGCCAGCCAGGAGAAGGGATTGTACGATGAGACGGTAAGCCTGCATCATTTTAATAATAACCAGATGCTATCCGTAATAGGACAGGCAAATAATGACAACGGACTGACTACCACCCTTTCCGGAGGCGCCAACTATTCCGACCAGTGGGGAAAGACAACCAAAGCCTACGGCAGCTACCAGGTCAATCATTCAAAGACCACCAGCGGGCAAAAAAGTAGTACGGAGAACCTTATTCCCGGCGACTCCTCCCTGTTATCCCAAAGCCAGCAGGACGGCGTGAACAGCAGCTTAAGCCATAACGTCAACTTCAATACCGAATCGAAATTCGATCCGTTCAATTCCCTGACAGCCCGTACCAGCATGAGCTGGCAGAACGGTAGCAGCGGGTCCCAGAGTACGACCGGCACGACGAAAGGGGTCAGCATCCCCGTGAATAACTCCAATTTGCTTGCCAACAACAGCAATCGCAACTATACGGGCAACATGGACCTGTTGTTCGGGCACCGGTTCGGCCGCAAAGGACGGAGCATCTCCCTGGGAGTTACGGCAGCTCTCGGCTCCGGCAGCGGGAATGGGATCAAACAATATTACAACCAATATCACACCGCCGGCCTTCCGGACTCCGATGTCACCGTGAATCAATACTCCCATTCCCCCTCGCAGAATAAAAGCCTCAGCACCACCCTGTCCTACCTGGAACCCCTGAGTAAGAGATCCGCGTTGGAATTTAATTACAATTATTCCGTAAATAATGCAGAGACGGGCCGGTATACGTTTGATTACGACAGCGCCACACATAGCTATAATAAGGCAGACAGCCTGCTGACCAATCATTTTGTCAACGAGTTCAGCTCTCATCGGTTAGGACTTACCTACCGGTACAACAGTCAGCAGGTCAACTTCAATACAGGCATCGGAGTACAGCAGGGGAATACCTCCAGCCGCAACCTCAGTAAGTCGACCCAATTGGACCAGCAGTATACCAACCTGTACCCGACGGTCAACTTCACTTACAATCTTCCGTCTTCCGCTCATGTCACCTTCAGCTATAACGGACGTACCAGCCAGCCCTCCCTGGATGCCCTACAGCCCCTCACCGACAACAGCGACCCCCTGCATGTTAAGATCGGCAACCCCGACCTGAAGCAACAGTTCACCCATAGCTTCCGACTACTGTATAATTTCTTCGACAAACAAAGCTTCCGGAACCTTTTTGTCACGATCAATGCCAATATCCTGGACAACAATATTGTCAATAAGACGAATACCAATGTTGCTACCGGCGCCGATACGACCACCTGGGTCAACCTGGATGGAAGTTATTCCCTCAGCGCCAACTTCAACTACGGCTTCCGTCTGAAAAATCCTTCTTCCAACCTCAACTTTACCACGAATATCGCCGACAATCATACGGTGGGCTTCGTCAACGACCAGCTGAATGCCAGCACCAACTACAGTCTGTCGCAAACGGTAAAATGGACCACCAATCTGCGGGAACATTTCGACGTGAATTTTTCCGCAACACCTACCTACAACCTGGCGCTGTATTCCGCAGAGGCCGACCAGGATAACCACTATTTTTCAACACAGGTGACGGCAGACGCCACCTGGTTCACCAAGAGCGGCTGGATGGTGGGCTCCGATGTAGCGTATACCAGCTACAGCGGCCGCGCCGCCGGTTTTAATACTTCCACCATGGTGTGGAACGGGTATCTCGCCAGGCTGTTATTCCCCACTAAAAGAGGAGAGCTGCGCCTGTCTGTCCACGATCTGCTGGACCAGAATGCCAGCCTGAACCGCACCGTCACCCCCACGATGATACAGGATACGGAGAGTAAGGTCCTCACCCGGTATTTTATGCTGAGCTTTACCTATCATATCCGGCATTTTACGGGTACTGCTCCCACCAATCCTAATAAGGAAGGATAATTCAGGCAGTTAGCGGTCAACCATCGAACCAAATCAGCAATAGATTGTTGCAATCCAACATGACGTTATTCCCCGTTTTTGGTCAGAGACCCTCCGGCAACCGGCTGCAGCGAATACAGCAATCCCCCCATTACAAAAATGGAAGCTTTCAGAATGAGATACCCACGGCGGTAACGTCGAAGGATGCCTCGATGATTAAAATGCTGCATGAGTACCGGAACCGGCCCGTGAATACCCGTCCTAATCATCCGGTGCCTTCGGTAAGGACAGACCTGCGGGCCTTACCTTCTGACAAACCTGCGATCGTATGGTTTGGGCATTCCTCCTACCTGCTGAAAGTAAAAGGCCTCACCATCCTGGTAGACCCGGTATTCAGCGGCAACGCCTCGCCGGTGTCCTTTTTTGCAAAAGCTTTCCCCGGATCGGATGTATATGGTGCAGACGACCTGCCGGAAATAGATGCAGTGGTGTTGACCCACGATCATTATGATCATCTGGATTACAAGACCATCCTGGCTTTAGCTCCTCATGTGCAACATTTTTATACCTCTCTGGGAGTAGGGGCCCACCTGGAATCCTGGGGCATCCCTTCGGAAAAGATCACCGAGCTGGACTGGTGGGAGACGGCAAGTGGCATCGCTGCCTTAACAGCAACACCCGCCCGGCATTTCTCGGGACGGGGCATTAAAAGAGGGCGCACCCTCTGGTCTTCCTTTGTTCTGAAAATAGCAGGCTATTCTATTTTCCTGGGTGGCGACAGCGGGTACGGAGACCATTTTAAGGCCATCGGAGACCGGTACGGGCCCTTTGATCTCGCTATCCTGGAGGCGGGACAGTATGGAAAGAACTGGCCCTATATCCATATGCTGCCTGAACAAACCGTGATGGCAGCCAGAGATCTCCGGGCAGACATCCTTTTACCGGTGCATTGGGCCAAGTTCACGCTGGCCCTTCATCCCTGGAATGAACCCATCCAACGGGTACTCAGCGCAGCTGCCGCCAGCGGTGTTACCGTGGCCACTCCCATGATCGGCGAACCGGTAACGCTGGGCGCACCTCTCCCACAAACGAAGTGGTGGGAATAGTAAAATGTTCCATCAAAATAGTAAAACCTGACATTGCCCACCCCTGGCAGGTCCTGTAATTTCAGTCTTCAAAGTATGACGATTGCTACATTTTGAAGACTTTACGATCAACCAAAGCAGGCAAACTACTGGCCGCACGGTCACGGAGACGGATATTATCCTTCATGCTGGTCAAACAGGAGATTTTTTCCCTCATCACATGGATGAAGAATGGTGTAAGACGCAGCCCTTTAAAAAAAGGATTGCTCACGGCACGCTGATCTTCAGTATTGCCATCGGCCTCACGGCTGATGTGATCAATGAAGCCGCCATGACCTATGGCTATGAACGGCTCCGTTTCATCCGTCCCGTATTCATCGGCGACACGATAAGAGTTACAGTGACGATAAAACATACAAAGGATCATAAGAAGCCGGAGTATGGGCTGGTGACCGAAGCCGTAGAAGCTTTCAATCAACACCATGAACTGGTCATGGTTTGTGAACATATTTTAATGGTGAAAAAAAGAAATGGGTAACTTCCAATGGCTGAAAAAGTTTTAAAAGGCATCACCTGGGGACATAGCCGGGGTTTAACGCCTCTGCTGGCCGCTGCACAACGGTACTCGGAGCTTCATCCCGACGTTACGATCCGGTGGGAGAAAAGAAGCTTGCAGGAATTTGCCGACTATCCCCTGGAGAAGCTTACGACCGCATATGACTTGCTGATCATCGACCATCCCTGGGTGGGATGTGCCGCGGCGGCAGGTTGCGTGCTGCCCCTGGACCAGTATCTCTCCCGGGAATATCTGAAAGAACAGTCGGAGAACCCGGTTGGTTATTCGCATCACAGTTACCAGTATGAGGGGCATCAATGGGCGCTGGCTATCGATGCGGCTACTCCCGCAGCCAGCTGCCGGATGGACCTTTTACAGGCTGCCGGACGGCAGGCGCCGGATACCTGGGAGGAAGTACTGGAAATAGCCCGGCTGGGACGGCTGGCCCTACCTGGCATCCCCATTGACCTGCTGATGAATTTTTACATGTTCTGCATTGCACACGGGTCCCGGCCATTTCAGAATGATAAGGAGGTTGTGGACACGGCGACAGGTTTCCTGGCCTTGAATACCATGCGGGAAATCTATTCGCTGGTAGATCCAAAGATGTTTGGCGCCAATCCCATTGCCGTCGCTGAGTGGATGACCACGACAGACGATTATTGGTACTGCCCTTTTGCCTATGGGTATTCCAATTATTCCAGGAAAGGATATGCGAGGAAGATCCTTACCTATACAGACCTTGTCCGCATGGGCGACCGGGGGCGTCTGCGCAGCACCATTGGCGGTACCGGATTGGCCGTATCTGCTTACAGCCAGCATAAAGAGGAGGCCTTGTCATTTACGGAATGGATTGTCGCACCGGAAATTCAATCGACTTTTTATGTCGAACATGGAGGGCAGCCGGGACACCGTCTTGCCTGGATCAATGAAAGGACCAACCGGCTCACACATAACTTTTTTTATACACTGCTGCCGGCGATGGAGAGAGGATATATGCGCCCACGATATAATGGCTATCTCCATTTCCAGGATCATGCCGGACAACCTATCCAGGATTATTTATTGAACCGTGGGGAAGCCAGGGCGGTACTGGCGACCCTCAACCAGCTATACCGGGAAAGCCGGGCCGTAAACCCTGTAAATCTGTTATCATGAATCATCTTCCCTTACATGGACTGGTTGTATTGGAATTCAGCCAATATCTCTCCGGACCTTCGGCAGGCCTGCGGCTGGCGGACCTGGGCGCCCGGGTTATTAAGATCGAACGCCCCGTCACCGGGGATGCCTGCCGGCAGCTCTCTATCAAAAATCTTTGGGCCGACGGGGATTCTTTATTGTTCCATACGATCAACCGGAACAAGGAGAGTTGCACCGCCGACCTCAAATCGCCGGAAGATATGATTATTATCCGCCAGCTGATCGGCCGGGCAGATGTCCTCACCCATAATTTCCGCCCCGGTGTCATGGAGGCGGCAGGCCTTGACTATGCAACGGTGCAGACGCTGAATCCCCGTATTGTCTACGGGGCGATCAGCGGATATGGCAAAGAAGGCCCCTGGAAAGACAGACCGGGGCAGGACCTGCTCCTTCAATCGATGAGCGGCCTGGCTTATATGACGGGGAATGAAAAAGACAATCCCATCCCCTTCGGATTGTCCATCGCAGATAGCTTGTGCGGGGCCCAGCTGGTGCAAGGCCTGCTGGCTGCCCTGATCCGCCGGCAAAAGACAGGCCGGGGAGCCCTGGTGGAGATCAGTATCATGGAGTCCCTGCTGGATTTTCAATTCGAATTCCTGACAACCTATCATAGCAGCGGACAGCTGCCCAAACGCAGCAGCATCAGCAATGGCAACCCCCTGCTCAGCGCACCGTACGGTATCTATGCCACCGCCGGCGGACATATTGCCATTGCCATGGTCAACATCCCACAGCTGGCTGCCGCCATCGACTCGGCAGCGCTGGCCGTCTTCACTCAGGAAGAGGCCTTCAGCCACCGGGATGAGATAAAGGCCATTCTTTCCAGCCACCTGGCGCAGCAGCCCGTAGCCTATTGGCTGGAAAGATTGCATGCAGAAGACTTATGGGCCATGGAAGTGCTGGATTGGAAAAGCCTGACAGCCCATGAAGGCTACCAATGCCTGCAGATGGAACAGACCATCACTACGGCGGGAGGAAAAAATATCACGACCACCCGTTGCCCGATACGCATCGACGGAGAAAAACTAACCAACAGAAGACCTGCTCCGGCATTGGGACAGGATAAGGAGAGCATCATCAGAGAGCTTTTAAAATAATGAGAAAAAATGAATTTATTGGAGGATATCATCGTTGTTGATTTTAGCCAATTTCTCTCCGGGCCCTCGGCGGGTTTGCGTCTGGCGGATATGGGCGCCCGGGTGATAAAGATCGAAAGGCCCGGCATCGGGGATATCTGCCGGCAATTGTATGTCTCGGACACGAGGATAGAAGGCGAATCGACAATTTTTCATGCGATCAACCGGAACAAAGAGAGTTATGCCGCTGACCTGAAAAAAGAAGAAGACCTGGAAAAAGTAAAAAAGCTCCTGCTGCAGGCAGACGTAATGCTGCATAACTTTCGCCCGGGGGTGATGGAGCGCATCGGACTGGATTATGAATCGGTAAAGGCCCTGAACCCCTCCATCGTATACGGGGAAGTCAACGGATATGGGAATGAAGGACCCTGGAAGGACCTGCCGGGGCAGGACCTGTTGGTGCAGGCCTTATCAGGCCTCACCTGGCTGAGTAACAACCGGGACGAGCGTCCTACGCCGATGGGAGTGGCTGTCGTGGATATCCTGGCGGGCACTCATCTTACGCAGGGCATCCTTTCGGCCCTGTACCGGAGGGGAGTTGACGGGGAAGGGGCCCTGGTACAAGTTAGTATGCTGGAATCCGTCCTCGACTTTCAGTTCGAGGCCCTTACCTGCTTCTTTAACGACGGGCGGCACCTCCCCCTGAGAAGCCGGATCAATAATGGGAATGTATATGTGCCGGCGCCCTATGGTATCTACAAGACCCGGGAGGGATTTCTTTCCCTGGCCATGGGCAGCATCCCGGAATTAGGAAGGCTATTGCAATGCCCGCCTCTGGAAGCCTTTACCGACAGCAGCGCCTGGTATGACCGGCGGGATGAGATAAAAGGCATCCTGGCGGAACACCTGCTGGCGAAAACAGCAGACGAATGGCTGGCCGTGCTGCAGCCCGCGGACATCTGGTGCGCCAAAGTGATGAATTATGAAGAGCTGATGAAAGAGACGGGGTATAAGATCCTGAATATGGAGCTGAAAGTAAAGACCAGTAATGGGCTTTCCATTAAGACCACCCGTTGCCCGATACGCATCGATGGGGAGATCATGGTTTCGGAAAGGGGAGCCCCGTTGCTGGGGGAGCACAATCAGCGGATCGACGCCCAGTTCGGACTGGATAATTGAAGTGTTGGGAGATGGGGTAACATGAGCTATTTTTATGGTTCTCGTTTTGAACCATAAAAGGTACTAATATGCCGGAGAGAGTTATCGATACGCATGTTCATTGCTGGAACTTTGACCAGGCGAAATATCCCTGGCTGGAAGGAGACAAGTCGATCCTTAACCGTAATTATGAATTGGCGGAGCTGGAAGAGGCGCGGATAGGGGCAGGTATCACGGAAGGCCTCCTGGTGCAGGCCGCCAACAACGGGGAAGACACGGACTGGATGCTGCGGCTGGCCGCCGCCACCCCCTGGATAAAAGGAGTGGTGGGCTGGGTGCCGTTACAGGATCCACTGGCTACCGGCAGGCTGCTGACGGATCATTATCTTCCCAACCCCTGGTTCAAAGGGGTGCGGCATTTGATCCACAATGAAACCGATCCCCGCTGGCTGTTGCAGGACACCGTGATAGAAAGCCTCAGCCTGCTGGCGGATCAGGGTCTGCCCTATGATATAGTAGGCATTATCCCCGCGCACATTACCACGGCTTTGAGGGTCGCGGAAAAAGTACCGGGATTGAGAATGGTCTTCGATCACTTGAACCAGCCGCCCATCGGGAATCCACCGGGGCAATGGGGGGAGTTGATGAAAGCTGCTGCCGGTCATAATAACTTTTATATGAAAATATCCGGGTTGGGGACGGCTTCCGGTAATTTTCAGGGCTGGAAGACGGCTGACCTGGAGCCCTATATCGGATGGGCCCTGGACCATTTTGGAGAAGGACGCTGTTTCTGCGGAGGAGACTGGCCGGTTTCCCTGCTGGCTGGCAGCTACGGGCAGATCTGGGAGGCTTACCGGGATATTATCGGGAGGCTGCTGGGAGAAGGGGGAAGAGTAAAGGTGCTGTATAAAAATGCACAGCATTTCTATAAGCTAAACGACGCCATATGAACGTGATCATCGGGTTAAGTATGCTGATCCTGGGGGGCATCTCCGCCGGAAGCAGTTATGTGCCGCTGAAAGGGGTGAAAGGCTGGGCCTGGGAAAGCCTCTGGGCTGTCCAGGGCATCGTGGCCTGGCTCCTCCTTCCTTTATTGCTGGCCCTCCTGTCCACCCCCCACCTGGTGGAGGTATTACGTTCCGTCCCTTTCTCAACCCTGGTGGTCACCTACCTACTGGGCCTTTTATGGGGCTTCGGCGGCCTGGCCTGGGGCTTTGCCGTTCGCTACATCGGACTGTCACTGGGATTTTCTATCGCCACGGGTTTCCTGTCCTCATTGGGTACCCTCGTCCCGATCGTAGTGGCGGGAAGGATGCAGGAAGTGTTGTCCACTACCTCGGGGAAGATCACTTTATGCAGTATAGCGTTGTCCCTCCTGGGCATCTTCATCTGCGGAAGGGCAGGCATGCGACGCGACCGGGAAAGGACAGCCGCGGAACAGGCATCCGGCTCCGGCACAGAGGACCCTGACGTCCCGGGTTTCCAATTTAAAAAAGGCATTCTCATCGCGGGAGTAGCCGGTGTGCTGGCAGCCTGTTTTGCTTTTGGCATCACGGCCGGCGACCCGATCCGGCAAAAAGCCATCGAAGCGGGCGCCTCCCCCTTGTGGGCAACGACCCCCGTATTCTTTGTAGAGCTGCTGGGCGGTATCACGGTCAATCTGGTCTATTGCCTTTTTATGAACGAACGCAATAAGACTTTCTCCGATTACCGGTCGGGTAAAATAGCCGGTGTGCTGGCGGGTAATTATCTTTTCTCTTCCCTGGTAGGGGCTTTATGGTACCTGCAGTTCGTCTTTTATGGAATGGCTGCTTTCTATATGGGTACCTATAGCTTCACCAACTGGTCTGTTCACATGTCGTTCATGGTAGTAGCCAGTAATTTGTGGGGATACTTTTTTAAGGAGTGGAAGGGCGCCTCTGCGAATACCATCCGGTGGAACAACATAGGGATCCTCGTGCTGGTGGTCGCAGGCATTATCATGGGGGTGGCCCAGGCCTGGCAAAGCTAGGCCGTGAGCGAGGCCCATAGGCCGAAGATCACAGACATTAGTGATATTCACCGGAAGGATTATTTTCCAGTTAATCCTTCCGGTGAATTCTAATACACAAAACTAAAAGGGATTGTATCATGACAATAGCAATGGATTGCACGATGCCAAAAAATCCGCTGCCCATCATTATGATCGGCGCAGGGGGCATTGTCAACGACGCCCATCTGCCGGCTTATAAGATCGCAGGCTTCTGGGTGGCGGGCATCTATGATCCCGACAGGGAGAAAGCATTACAGACAGCCAAAAAATTTGATATCCCGCTGGTATACTATAATATGGAGGATATGCTCTCGCGCAGCCCCCGGAACGTAGTATTCGATGTGGCGGTACCGGGATCGGAGATCCTGAATGTATTAGAGCAGTTGCCAAAAGGAGCCGTTGTCCTGATGCAGAAGCCGATGGGTACTGATTATGCCATGGCGAAGGCCATCCTTGAATGGACCCGCTCCCGGGAAATGACGGCGGGTGTCAATTTTCAGCTGCGGTATGCCCCTTATGTCAATGCCGCCCGCGACCTCATCCGGCAGGGACTTATCGGGGAGATCTGCGACATCGAGATTAATGTCAACGTCCTTACGCCCTGGCATCTCTGGAAATTCCTCTATGATACACCCCGCGTAGAGATCGTATATCACAGCATTCACTACCTGGATCTGGTACGTTCATTCCTGGGCAATCCGGAAGGCATCTATGCAAAGACGGTACAACATCCGGGCAGCCCGGGACTGGCTTCCGTTCGAACCAGCATGATCCTGGATTACGGGGACAAGATCCGCGCAAATATCCTCACCAATCACAATCACGATTTCGGGCTGCGTCACCAGCACTCCTATATCAAGCTGGAAGGCACATTGGGCGCCATAAAGATCAAAATGGGCTCGCTGATCAATTACCCGTACGGAGTTCCGGATAGCTTTGAATATCTGATCGTGGAAAAAGGGCAGGCGCCTTCCTGGAAAACCCTGGACCTTTCCGGCAGTTGGTTTCCCCATGCCTTTATCGGTACGATGGCGCAGATGATGCTGGCCGCCGAAGGCAGCATACCCCGGCCTGGTAATTCCGTAGAAGATTGCATTTATACGATGGCTTGCGTGGAGGCAGCCTATACTTCCAGCGCCAACGGTGGCGTAAAACTACCGGTATAAAACAGGTGCGATATGAAAATGAAAATGACAAGCTATCGGTTTATCCTCTGGCTTCCGCTGGCCCTGTCCTGCCTCCTGCCTGCAATGACCTATGCGCAAATGCCGGTGGCCCTGACCCTGCCCGCCGATGCCCCGGCAAGGGTACACTATGGAGCAGACCGGTTGATAGCTGCTCTCCGGTCGGTGGGCTATCAGGCCGCCTTTCAGAAGAAGACGACAACAGGCCTGCAGGTGATGATCTCCAATCGGAAGGACACGGCCGCCGGCAAAGAAGGCTATTCCATCACTTCCTCCGGCAACACCATCCGTATAAGGGGCAACGATGCCTCGGGGGCTTTGTATGGCTGCCTGGAGCTGGCGGACCGCATCCGCTCCACCGGTCACTGGCCAGCCGGCATCCAGCGGCAGGACCATCCGGAGATGGCCCTGCGCGGCGCCTGCATCGGTCTGCAGAAACCCGCCTTGCTGCCCGGCCGGGGACCTTACGAATACCCCTATACGCCGGAGAATTTCCCCTGGTTCTATGACAAGGCCCTTTGGATAAAATACCTGGACTCCATGGTTAACAACCGGATGAATACCCTGTATCTCTGGAACGGTCATCCCTTTGCTTCCCTGGTGCGGGTCCCTGAATATCCCTACGCGGTAGAAGTGGATGACGCTACTTTTAAAAAAAATGAGGAGATCTACCGTTTTCTGACGGAAGAAGCTGACCGGCGGGGCATCTGGGTGATCCAGCTATTCTATAATATCATCGTATCCAAACCCTTTGCAGAACACAATCATATAAAGACGCAGGACCGGAACCGGCACATTGTTCCCCTCATCGCCGACTATACCCGAAAGTCTATCGCAGCCTTTGTCGAAAAATACCCCCATGTAGGGTTGATGATCACGTTGGGGGAAGCGATGGAAGGGGTGGGACAGGACGACATCGACTGGTTCACCGGCACGATCCTGCCGGGCATCAAAGACGGCCTCCGGGCGCTGGGAAGAACCGAGCTGCCTCCTGTCGTGCTGAGGGCGCATGATACGGATGGCCCTGCCGTCATGAAAGCAGCTTTACCCCTGTACAGTAATCTCTATGTGGAAGCAAAATACAACGGGGAAGCCCTGACCACGTATACTCCTCACGGGCCCTGGGCCGACCTTCACCGGAAGCTGAGCAGCATCAGCAAAGGATTGATCGAGAACGTCCATATCATGGCCAACCTGGAACCTTTCCGGTATGGCTCCGCGGATTTTATTCAGAAATGCGTTCAGGCCATGCATACGGTATATGGGGCAAATGGTCTGCACCTCTATCCCCAGGCCTCTTACTGGGATTGGCCCTATTCGGCGGATAAGACCAGTCCCCGTCTGCTGGAAATGGACAGGGACTGGATCTGGTATGCAGCATGGGCACGCTACGCCTGGAATTGTCACCGCGACCGGCAGGATGAGATAAAATTCTGGAGTGACCGGCTGGCCGCCCGGTACGGCTGTGATGAACAGCAGGGCGCGGCTATCCTGGAAGCCTATGAGCAGTCGGGGGACATCGCTCCAAAATTATTACGGCGTTTGGGCATCACCGATGGCAACCGGCAAACCCTGACGCTGGGTATGCTGATGACCCAGCTGATCGACCCGGAGCGTTATGGATTGTTCACCCTGCTGTATGAGTCGGAAGGCCCGGTAGGAGAGATGCTGGGAGAATATGCCGAAAAAGAATGGAAGCAGTTGCCTCATATAGGAGAGACGCCGGTACAGGTCTGTGACGAAGTGCAGGCGGCGGGGAAAGCGGCCCTCCGGGCTATTGAGCAGGCGGGGCCTTTTATAAAAGATTCCTTGGCGGAGTTCGGCCGTTTGCGCAATGACATGGCTTGCTATAAAGCCCTGGCAGACTGTTACGCGTTAAAAGCCCGGGCCGCCCTGTATATATTACGCTATAAGTACTCCAATGACCTGGAGGACCTGGAAAAAGCCTTGCCATTGCTGCAAAACAGCCTCACATCTTTCCGGGAACTGTCCCGCCTCACGGAGCCGGCTTATGGATATGCCAACAGCATGCAGACCCAGCAACGTAAGATCCCCATGAGGGGAGTAGATGGGAAATATAAGACCTGGACGGAGATGCTGCCGGTCTATGAAAAAGAACTGGCTGATTTCAGCAATCATTTGGATTCGCTGAAGGCCCATCCGGATTCGGAGAAGGCAGCCCCACCACCGCCCGCATTTAAAGCAGCATCGGTTCAACTGATCACAAAGACGGAGGGGAATTATGCTGTTGACAGCAGTAGCCAGGTATTCTCCGATACTTCTTTTGTCATCCGGGCGGCTGCGGCTCCTTTAAAGGATCTAAAGGGTATCCGGCTTTCCGCTCAGCAACAGCGACTGCAGGGAACGGAATTGAAGTTTCGCAATACGGAGCCGGTTGACCTGTTGATAGGTTTTTTCGAAGAGAAGAAGCCCGGCCAGAAAGAGGCCGCCCTCCAGGCAGCTTCCTATCTGCCGCCGCCGCAACTGGAGACGGATGCCAGCGCCAATGATTATGGGCAGGCGGAACCGAAGATCATAAATGCGCTGGTGATCGACGGGCTGCCCCCCGTGAACATTCACGCCTGGACCTTCCCGCCGGGCACGCATACCCTGTCGCTGGGAAAAGGAATGTGTTTGGTCCTGGGCTTTGTAAAGACCGGCGGCAAACAAAAGACCTACGATGCCGGACTCAATGACCCGGGCAAAAAGAAATTGGATTGGCTGTTTGAATAAATTACGATGAAAAGCTCTATCTATTATATCATTTTGGTATGGATGCTCGCCTCGTGGGGAAACAGTGTGGCGCAGGGCCCCTCCCTGAAGTTATGGTACCGGCAGCCCGCAGAGAAATGGACGGAATCATTACCCATCGGGAATGGCCGCCTGGGAGCTATGATCTTTGGCGGTCTGACAGAAGATCATCTCCAGTTCAACGAATCGACGCTGTGGAGCGGCGGACCCCGTGACTACCAGCGGGCCGGCGCGGCCCAATACCTGGAGCCTATCCGTCAATTGATAGCAGCAGGCCAGCAGGATAAGGCCGAGGCATTGGCCGAACAACATTTCATGGGGCGCAAGGATAAAGACGAGGAACAATATGCTTTGCTGAAGAGCGCCTGGACAAAAAAGGTTCGCGGGGATACCTCCTTTGCAGAGAGGGGCCTGGATGACCGCACCTGGAAAGATATGTCGCTCCCCACTCCCAATGGTTGGGAGACGGCAGGCCTGGAAGGGGTTGATGGCGCAGTGTGGTTTCGGACGACGTTTGACTTGCCGCCATCCTGGACGGGAAAAGACCTGGTCCTCGATCTGGGGCGGATACGGGATGTCGATTTCTCCTACCTGAACGGAAAGCGGATAGGCTCCGGCGAAGGCATCAGCAACAAACGGCATTACCACATCCCGGCTGCCCTGTGTAAGCCCGGGAAGAACGTGATAGCCATACAAGTCCTGAATTATGACGACAAAGGCGGCTTCACCGGCGTGAAAGGAGACCATAAGACGCTGATTATTTATCCGGAAGGAACAAATCCCGACCAGGGCCTTGGCCTGGCTCCCGCCTGGAAATACAAAGTACAGGACGAGGAACCGCCAACGCTGCCTAAATACGAGGCGGACTACCAGCCTTTCGGAGATCTCTATCTACGCTATCCCGGACAGGAGCAGGTGAGGGCTTATCGACGGGAACTGGATCTCCGGCAGGCGATTGCCACCACAACGTATGATTGTAACGGCGTCCATTATACGCGCGAATATTTTGCCAGCGAGCCACAGCAGGTTATGGTGCTGCATATAGGGGCAGATAAGCCGGGAAAGATCAGCCTGCAGGCTTTATTCCATACACCTCACCGGTCTTTTTCCATTCGCCGGATCGATGCTCATACCCTGGCCTTATTCGTAAAGGTGCGCAATGGTGTCCTGAAAGGAGTGGCCTACTTGCAGGTGCAGACTTTGCACGGAGAGACGGAAGTATCAGATGAGGGGATCAACATCAGATACGCGGATGAGGTGGTCTTCTATCTTACGGCGGCTACCAATTTTGTAAATTATAAAGACGTATCCGGTGATCCGGAAGCGGTTTGCCGCAACGTCCTCCGGAGCTTGAAGGGAATGACCTGGTCCGCGGTGCGGGAGGCTCATATCCGGGAATACCGTTCACACTTCGATGCTTTTTCGATTGAGCTGGGAGTCGACTCCCCCGGAGCGGCTGACTCGAATAGCGGAGGTCCTGCCGGGGTCAACACCCGATCAGGCTCTTCGGGGCCGGCTCTTCCAACAGACCAGCGCATCCGGCAGTTTAGCCCGGAGAAAGATCCGGCGCTCATCGCCCTCTATGTGCAATATGGCCGCTATCTCCTCATCTCTTCTTCCCGCCCCAACTCACCGATGCCGGCCAACCTGCAGGGCCTTTGGAATGACTTGCTTACCCCACCCTGGGGCAGCAAATACACGACGAATATCAACCTGGAAATGAACTACTGGCTGGCAGAACCTTTGAACCTGTCCGATTGCTCACAACCTCTCTTCCGGCTTATCCGCAATCTATCCAAGGCCGGCAGTCTGACGGCAGCGGCGCATTACAACGCCCCGGGCTGGGTCTTACATCACAATACGGATCTTTGGTGCGGTACGGCTCCGATCAATGCCTCCAACCACGGTATATGGGTCACCGGCGGCGCCTGGCTCTGTCACCAGCTCTGGGAACATTACCAGTTTACCCAGGACAAAAATTTCCTCCGGGAATATTATCCCATCCTGAAAGAAGCGGCAGAATTTTTTGCCGCCTTCCTGGTAGAAGATCCCCGGAGGGGCTGGTTGATCAGTACACCCTCCAATTCTCCCGAGCATGGCGGCCTGGTGGCCGGACCTTCCATGGATCACCAACTCATCCGGGACCTGTTCAAAAATTGTATCGCAGCATCCCGTCTCTTACATACCGATAGCGCCTTTCGTCAGCTATTGGAAGAAAAAAATTCGCACATTGCCCCCAGCCAGGTCGGTAGGTACGGTCAACTACAGGAATGGCTGGAAGATAAAGATGATACGGCCGATCATCACCGGCACGTGTCCCATCTATGGGGCGTTTATCCGGGCACGGACATCACCTGGAAAGATAACCCTGCCCTCATGAAAGCAGCCCGCCAGTCGTTGTTATACCGGGGAGATGATGGAACAGGCTGGAGCCTTGCCTGGAAAGCCAATCTATGGGCCAGGATGAGAGAGGGCGATCATGCCATGCTGATGGTCGAAAAGCTGTTGTCTTCCGCCGCGGAGACACAAGGTGGTGAGAAAGGGGGCGTCTATCCCAACCTGTTCGACGCACACCCTCCCTTCCAGATCGACGGCAATTTCGGGGGAGCGGCTGGCATCGCGGAGATGTTGCTGCAGAGCCAGGAGGGAACCCTGGATCTGTTACCCGCCCTCCCGGCCGTATTACCGGACGGCGAAGTAAAAGGCATCTGCTCCCGCGGTGGCTTTACCCTTAATATAAAATGGCGGCAGGGTGCCTTGCAGCAAGTAGAGCTTATGTCCCGGAGGGGCGGTAGTATCGTCTTGCGCTATAAAGAAAAAAGGGTCAGTCTGTATACCTACCCTGGTCAGCATTACAAACTATCCGGCGAGCTAAAAGCCATTCGATGATGTGTTACCCCCCGAGACATATTTTAGCCCTATGCGTGATGGTCGTGCTGACGGCCCTTGTTGAAACGGCGCCTGTTTTTGCGCAAGCGACTGCCCGGCAGGATAAAAGTGCGTCATCACGGGTCCGGCAGGACATCTCCCTGGATAAAAATTGGTACACGATAGCCGTCGAATCAGATTCCAATGCCTTCCGGGGATTCGGGGCGCCCGGCTATAAGACCAAAAACTGGCGACGGGTGGACGTCCCCCATAACTGGGATGCCTATGGAGGATACCGGCGGCTACGGCACGGAAATCTCCACGGTTGCGCCTGGTATCATCGGAACTTTCGCGTGGATCATATTGAAAAAGAAAAAAAATATTTCCTATGGTTCGAAGGGGTCGGCTCTTATGCTACCGTATGGGTCAACGGGATAGAAGTGGGCAGCCATGCGGGTGGACGTACATCCTTCACGCTCGATATAACGGCAACTTTGCTAAAGGGCGACAACCTCCTGACTGTAAGGGCTGACCATCCCGCCAATATCCGTGACCTTCCCTGGGTCTGTGGCGCCTGCTCCGATGACCGGGGATTTTCAGAAGGCTCCCAGCCGATGGGCATCTTCCGGCCCGTCCATTTGATCATCACCCATTCCACCCGTGTTCAGCCTTTTGGGGTTCATATCTGGAATGATACTTCGGTGTCGGAACAGCAGGCGGCGCTGTTCCTGGAGACAGAAATAAAGAATTATAGCAGCCAGATTAAAGACCTGTCTGTTAAGAATCGATTGATAGACAACAAGGGTCTTTCTGTAGCGGTCAGCCTCTCCAATCAGACGCTACAGGCCGGTGAGACAAAGGTGGTGCGACAGGATCTGCCGGTGGTCCGTCACCCGCATCTCTGGTCGACCGGGTCTCCTTATTTGTACACGCTGGTGACGGAATTATGGATACAGGGACATCTGATCGACAAGGTCAGTACTCCCTATGGCATCCGCCGGATCAATTGGTCCCTTGCATCGGAAGGCGCCAGTACAGCGGGCAAAGACGCTCACCCTTTTTTATTGAATGGCCATCCCGTCTTTATCAACGGCATCGCTGAATACGAACATCGCCTGGGACAGAGCCATGCCTTCAGCGCGGCAGCGATCCGGGCACGGGTATTACAGATAAAAGCGGCGGGCTTCAATGCTTTCCGCGATGCCCATCAACCCCATAATTTACGATACCAGGAATATTGGGATAGAGAGGGCCTGCTGTGGTGGCCACAGCTATCGGCACATATCTGGTACGACTCTCCGGAATTCAGAAAAAATTTCAAAACACTGCTGACCGACTGGGTGAAGGAGAGGCGCAACAGTCCCTCCCTTGTGTTATGGGGATTACAGAATGAGAGTAAATTGCCGGCGGATTTTGCAAAGGAATGTTCGGACCTGATCCGGCAGCTCGATCCCACCGCCTCTTCCCAACGGTTGATCACTACCTGTAATGGAGGCTCGGGCACGGACTGGGACGTACCCCAGAACTGGACGGGCACTTATGGAGGTGACCCCGCAACGTATGCAGAGGACCTTCGCAAACAGATCCTGGTGGGAGAATATGGGGCCTGGCGTACGCTGGACCTTCATGCGGCAGGAAATGACGAAGATCGTATGACCCGGTTGATGGAGTCGAAGATAAGATTGGCGGAGACGGTAAAAGACCAGGTGGCGGGACATTTCTTCTGGCTCTTCTCTTCGCATGACAACCCCGGCAGGGTGCAGTCCGGAGAAGGATGGAGAGAATTGGACAGGATCGGGCCCGTCAATTACAAAGGGTTGCTAACTTCCTGGGAGGAACCGCTGGACGTATATTATATGTACCGCTCGAATTTTGTTTCGCCCCTTACCTCCCCCATGGTATATATTGTCTCGCACACCTGGCCCGACCGGTGGACGACACCGGGGAAAAAGAATGGCATCGTCGTTTATTCCAATTGTGAGGAAGTGGAGTTGTTCAATGATGTGGAGGGGCTTTCCCTGGGTAAAAGAAAAAGGAATGGGATCGGCACCCATTTTCAATGGGACAGCGTCGATATTCAATATAATGTCCTGTATGCGGTAGGAACTGTGAAAGGGAAAGTAGTAGCGAAAGATTGTATCATACTGCACCATCTGCCCCGGGCTCCGCATAGCAGTCTGCTGGCCAAAGGCCCTTTCCCAACTCCTCATGGCAGCCCCGTGGCCGACGGAGTTTCCATCACGGCCCCCCAACCCGGTTATCATTATCTGTACCGCGTCAACTGCGGAGGACCTGATTATAAAGACGCACAAGGGAATGTTTGGATGGCCGACCGACATCTGTCCACCGGCCCGGCACCCGCGGATGGAACGCAGGAGGGCAGCCGCCTGGCTGCATCCGGAAGGCGTACCGCTTCTCCGACCTGGGGCTCCCGATCCTGGACGGATGACTACCCCGGCCTGCCACCTTTTTTCGCCAGCCAGCGCCGGACGGCCGACCCCATCGCCGGAACGGCCGATGCCCCTTTATTCCAGGACTTCCGGTATGGGCTGGACAAGCTCAC
>DATJJD010000141.1:0-53795 GCA_035492545.1 Puia sp. | reverse complement strand
TTCGCTCAAGATAGGGTGATTTTTTTGGGCAGGTGCGAAATTAAGATAATTTTGAAGAAGTTACCGAAAAAAAACATCCTTTTTTATGCAGGCAATCGCTGAAAGTGAACTTATTATCAATAACCGGGGGGCCATTTACCACTTAGATCTACGTCCGGAGGAGTTGGCGACCACTATTATTACGGTGGGGGACCCGGACCGGGTGGGTACGGTGAGCAAACATTTCGACCGGGTCGAGCACCGGGCACAGCACCGTGAATTTGTCTCTCATACGGGCTACGTAGGCAAAAAAAGGATAACGGTGGTGTCCACGGGCATTGGTACCGACAATATAGATATTGTATTAAATGAGCTGGATGCGTTGGTGAACATCGATTTTCCCACCCGGACGGTGAAAAGCGAGCTGACCCATCTCACGATCATCCGGGTGGGAACTTCCGGGGCTTTACAAAAAGACATCCCCGTAGATCATTTGGTCGCTTCCACGCATGGGTTAGGGATCGATAACCTGCTGAATTTCTACCGGCATGAAGAAAATGAGGAAGAAAGGGAGCTGCTGCATTCTTTTGTCACCCAGACCCAGTTGCATCATCGCCTGGCCAGCCCTTATATCAGCGGGGGCAGCCCCTCGCTGCTCCGGCATTTTGTGGATGGGTACCACCAGGGGGTGACGGTAACCTGTCCCGGTTTCTATGGTCCGCAGGGCAGGGTCCTGCGTCTGGGCCTCAGTCAGCCCGAGCTGATCGACCGGCTGACGGCTTTTACCTATGGGCCGCACCGGATCACCAATTTCGAGATGGAGACGGCCGGAATCTATGGGCTGGGCAAGATCCTGGGGCATTATTGTTTAAGTCTCAGCGCCATTGTCGCCAATCGCATCACCAAAGAGTTCTCGAAGGATGGGAATGCCGCGGTGGAAGGGTTGATCACAAAGACCCTGGGGATTGTCGAGGGATTGTAAGACGGTACTTAGGCAGGTTCAGGAATTGTATCTATTTTTGAAGAATTATGGCCAAGATGAATTTTTTCAAATACCAGGGTACCGGCAATGATTTTATCATCCTGGACAATCGCAACTGGAGTTATACCGCCCTGACCCTTGAACGTGTCAAGTTCTTATGTGACCGTCGTTTTGGCATCGGCGCCGACGGGCTGATGCTGTTGAATACCAAAACGGGTTATGATTTTGAAATGAAATACTACAATGCGGATGGCCGGGAGAGCAGCATGTGCGGCAACGGGGGCCGCTGCCTGGTCCGGTTTGCCCATGACCTGGGCATCCGTAAGGGTGAATACCATTTTATTGCCTCCGATGGCCCTCACCAGGCCGAGATCGACGACAAAGGCATTGTAAGCCTGAAAATGAAGAATGTGGAGCGGATTGGGGATTATCACGGAGATTTCATCCTCGATACAGGCTCCCCCCACTATGTGAAGATGGTCGTGGATGTGATGGACTACGATGTCTATCACAAGGGCATGGATATCCGGTATAACAGCGATTTTGCCAAAGAAGGGATCAATGTCAACTTCGTAGAGCAAAAAAGACCCGATGAGATCATTGTCCGCACCTATGAAAGAGGGGTGGAAGATGAGACCCTTTCCTGTGGTACGGGTGTTACAGCCAGCGCCCTGGCCTGTTATCATAATGACATGGGATATAATGATGTCAGGGTCATTACCAAGGGAGGGAAGCTCACCGTGAAATATGACCGGGTGGGTGAGAATTTTTTTGAAAATATCTGGCTTTGCGGTCCTGCCGTCAAGGTATTCGAAGGAAGTATCGACCTTTAGGAAGGAATTAAACGTATGAAGCCCTCTTTATGATCCAGTTTTTTAAGAACATTAACCACCAAACCGTAGAAGTTGAGAACCCGGAGGACGCCACCTGGATCAATATCCTTCCGCCCCTGAAACAGCAGGAGTTTACCCAGCTATCCGAACAGCTGGACATCCCCCTGGACTTTTTGACGGACTCCCTCGACATCGACGAAAGAGCTCGTTTTGAAGAGGAGAACAATGTAAAGCTCATTGTTATCAAAACCCCTACGGAAAATAACTCTTTCAACGAGAGCGATGCCTACTATATCACCATTCCCATCTGCATCATCCTCACGCATAACCAGATCGTCACGGTGAATTCCTTCGAGAACGGCGCTATTAAAAAATTCCTGAATACCTTTCAAAACCGTCATCCGGACAAGAAGAATATGATGGTGCTGAAAGTTTTTGAGAAGATCACCCAGACCTATATGGAGTTCCTGAAGGAGATCAACCAGCGCCGTAATCTTATGGAACAGAAGCTCTACGCCTCCAACCGGAATGAGGAGCTGCTGGA
This sequence comes from Puia sp., assembly GCA_035492545.1. Classification (GTDB taxonomy): domain Bacteria; phylum Bacteroidota; class Bacteroidia; order Chitinophagales; family Chitinophagaceae; genus Puia. The sequence continues at coordinate 51,457 of DATJJD010000141.1, read as the reverse complement.
ACTGATGAAGATCCAGAAAAGCATGGTCTATTTTATAACCGCCCTGCGTTCCGATGAGATGCTGCTGCTGAAGCTGATACGGACCAATTTTTTGGGGCTTATCGACGAAGAGAAGGAGTTCCTGGATGACATGGCGGTGGATATTTCTCAGGCGCTGGAAATGGCCAATATTTATACGAATATCCTCAGCAGCACGCTGGATGCCTTTGCCAGCATCATCAACAATAACATGAATAATGTGCTGAAGCGGCTGACGTCGATCACGATCATCCTCTCCCTGCCGGCCCTGGTGACGGGCATCTATGGGATGAACGTGCCCATTCCCTATGCTGACTCTCACTATGCTTTTTATATTCCCATCCTGTTATCGGTAGGGATTTCGATCATTATCAGCTGGTACTTCATGAAAAAGAAATGGTTTTAATAAGAAATGGTTTTAACATGATTAGCGTAAGAGTATACGGCATTTTACTGGGTGACAACCGAAAAGTGCTGGTCAGCGATGAGTTCATCCGGGGGAATTATTATACCAAATTCCCCGGCGGAGGCCTGGAATTCGGGGAGGGTACGAGGGACTGTCTGAAAAGGGAGTTTAAAGAGGAGATGGACCTGGAAGTGAAAGTCGGCGAACACCTTTACACGACAGATTTCTACCAGATGTCCGCTTTCCACCCTGCGGACCAGATCCTTTCCATCTATTATTTTGCGGAGGCGCTGGAGCCTATCCGCGCCCCTCTCCGGAAGACCCCGTTCGATTTCGACGAGCGGGAGTTGAAGGTCTATGAAGAAAAGAAAGAGACGGAGACCTTTCGTTTCATCGACTGGGATGTATTCAGCGAAGACAGTGTGACGCTGCCTATCGACAAAGTGGTGGCGGGACTGCTGAAAAAGATGAAGATTTAGTCTTCTTTCGGATGCTGCGGCGTGTTCAGCAACAGTTCCAGGAACTTCAGGTCCAGCCAGCGCCCGAACTTATACCCCACCTGCCGGAAATGGGCTACTTCTTCAAATCCAAATGACTGATGTAATTTTATACTGCCGATATTACTGGCATCGATACCCGCGATGATGGCATGCAGGTCGTTGCTTTTCGCTGTATCGATCAGGGGGGTGATGAGGAGCTTGCCAATGCCCTTTCCTCGTTGGTCTGCAGCGACATACACAGAATTCTCCACGGTATATTTATAGGCGGCCCAGGCCCGGAAAGGCCCATAGGAGCTAAAGCCCACGACCCTTCCCTCCGACTCGGCAACGAAGACGGGATGGCCGTCTTTCAACTTGGTTTCGTACCAGGCCCTGCGCATCTCCATGGTCTGCGGGACATACTGGTATACGGCTGTGGTATTTAGGATGATGTCATTATAAATTGCAAGGATCTCGGGGAGGTCGCTCTCCCGGGCGGACCGGATGGTAGTCATGTTGTGATATAGATATAATAGTTAAACTGCGAATGAATGATGAGGTAAATGCCGGGCCGGTCAATGGCGGACGGACAATTTTTCCACCATCTCCTCTCCTATCGTGTCGGCGGATATGCCGAACCCATTCACCAGGATCCCTTTCTGACCGTGCCGGGATTCAATGGCATACACTATCGCCTCATCAGCCGGATCGCTGTTGCCTTCAAAACGATAGACTTCGGTGATCTCAAATTCGGAAGGGCGAAGAGAGAGAGGTGTCTTGGGACAGGAGATCTGATCCTGTTCCAGGTTAAAGTCAATCGTGTAGCCTCTTTGTTTGAGCCCATTCACGGCTTCGGCAACGGTGTCGTAGACGAACATACTATCATTTTTTATGTAAGGAAACGGGCAAGCCCTGCAAGTTACGAATAACGCCCGAAAGGACGCAATTGTTCCGGGGCGGGGTGCGGGCCGCGGATGCAGCGCCCGGTCAGTGGACCAACTGGTGGGTTTGCTTGGCTACCCCCATGACAAACGTGCTCTGGACATGGCCGATGTTCTCTACCTGGCCTAATTTGTTGACATGAAAATCGTAGTAGGCGTCCATATTCTCCACGGCCACTTTGAGCAGGAAGTCGAATTCGCCTGAAATAATAAGGCATTCGATCACTTCTTCCAGTTCATGAATCGTCTTTATGAATTTGGCCCCGGATTTTTTGTTATGCTCTTTCAACGAAACATAACAAATGGCCATCAGGCCTTTCTTTACTTTTGCATGGTTGACGAGCGTAGCATATTGAAGGATGACGCCGGTATCCTCCATCCTTTTGATCCGTTCGTGTACCGGGGTGGTACTGAGATGGACCCGGGCGGAAATTTCCCTTACAGTGATCTTGGCGTCAGCCTGCAGGAGACGAAGGATAGCCCGGTCTTTTTCATCCAGGAGTATGGGTTGTTCAGCGGAATTTTCTTTTTCAGGTGCTTTTTCCATGTCTTATCATGCATTTGTTCTACAAACATACGAATATCTATATTTTTGTTCTAAATTTTGTTTATTAATATATATTTTTGTTCTACTACTTTACCTTTGTCCCAATTTAAAAATTTTAAAACCCATGTCTACAAAAACACAGAGTATTGATCTTAAGCTCCCTTATAAAGTGAAGGATATGAGCCTGGCCGAATGGGGCCGTAAAGAAATCCGTCTTGCTGAGGCCGAGATGCCGGGTCTGATGGCTATCCGTGCAGAATATGGCAAACAGAAGCCCCTGAAAGGCGCCCGTATTGCAGGTTGTCTGCATATGACCATTCAGACGGCTGTGCTGATCGAGACCCTGGTGGAATTAGGGGCCGAAGTAAAGTGGAGCTCCTGTAACATATTTTCAACCCAGGACCAGGCTGCTGCCGCAATTGCCGCTGCCGGTGTGGGTGTATTCGCCTGGAAGGGACAAACTCTGGAAGAGGCTGACTGGTGTATCGAGCAGACTCTCTTCTTTGGTAGCACGGACCGTCCCCTGAACATGATCCTGGATGACGGCGGGGACCTTACGAATATCGTATTCGACAAATATCCTGAACTGGTACAGCACATCAAAGGGCTGAGTGAAGAGACGACTACCGGTGTTCATCGTCTGTACGAGCGTATGGAAAAAGGGACGCTGCCGGTTCCTGCTTTCAACGTGAATGACTCTGTTACCAAGTCCAAGTTCGACAACAAATATGGCTGTAAAGAGTCCCTGGTAGATGCTATCCGTCGCGCCACCGATGTCATGATGGCCGGTAAAGTAGCCGTAGTAGGTAGTTATGGAGATGTGGGTAAAGGATCAGCCGCCTCTCTGAAAGGCGCCGGTTGTCGTGTGATCGTCACCGAGATCGACCCCATCTGCGCCCTGCAGGCTGCCATGGATGGATTTGAAGTAAAGAAAATGGCAGATGCCGTGAAAGAAGCGGATATCGTTGTCACCGCCTCCGGCTGCCGCGACCTGATCACGGAGAAACATTTCCGCAGCATGAAGGACAAGGCTATCGTTTGTAATATCGGGCACTTTGATATCGAGATCGATATGGCCTGGCTGAATAAGAACTATGGTCATACAAAAGATACCATCAAGCCCCAGGTAGATGTTTATACGATCGACGGCAAAGATGTGATCGTACTGGCAGAAGGACGTCTCGTGAACCTGGGATGCGCCACGGGCCATCCTTCCTTTGTGATGAGCAATTCCTTCTCCAACCAGACTTTGGCGCAGATCGAGCTTTGGACCAACCACAGCAAGTATGAGAACAAAGTATATGTGCTGCCGAAGGTGCTGGATGAAAAAGTTGCCCGTTTACACCTGGCCAAGATCGGAGTAGAACTGGACGAACTGACGGATGCACAGGCAAGCTACCTGGGTATTCCCAAGGCAGGGCCGTTCAAACCGGAACATTATCGTTACTAGGATTCTCCGCCAACCGGCAACGCTATGAACTGCCGGCGGAGGCTAAAAATAAAAAGCCCCACTTCGAAAGAGGTGGGGTTTCTATTTTGAAGGCAGTGTCCATTGCTGGAAGGAGGTGTCCATTGCTGGAAGAAGGAGGTGTCCATTGCTGGAAGGCGGTGTCCATTCCCGGAAGGAGACGTCTATTTCCTGAAAGGCGGCGTGTTTATTTCCGGGTGAGTTTGATCTCCATCGTTTTAACTTCCTGGCCATTCATCTGCATGTACATTTCCAGCTGCTGGTTATTGTCGTCGATCCATTTAAAGACCTGGCGCACATCCATATCCTTACCTGTTGTCGGGTCAACTGATTTCCCGGTAAAATTGATGCTCCTGGTACTCTCATCCCAGGGGCCTTCGAGGTGCATCAAACCAGTGCCCATATTGTCTATCCAGGTGGTGATGAAAACTTTTTTGGCATTATCATAAGCCAGGAGGCCCATTCCTTCAAAGGGCATTCCCATCATGGTGCCTGTATATTTTGTCTCCTGGTAGCGGCCACCCAGGATCATTTTATTGGTGCAGGCGGCCGTGCTCTTCGTGGGCGCAGCACCCGGAGACATCCACATCGTCACATCAGCATTCCAATCTCCGTCCGATTTGGCGACCATCTGGTGTACCGTGCCGGGAGTCATATAAGCCATCCAGGCTTTTTGTTCGGCTTCGGTCTGGGTGTATGCTTGGGAATAGGCCAATAGCAAAATAGCCAACAGGCAGCAATTAATGTGTTTCATAAATTATGTTTTCAGAAAGTTACTAATTTCCGCCAGTACTCATTGCATTTTTTTGTTATATAATTATTTGCGATTAAGTACTTCGGGGTTTAAAATAGAGGGGGGATGGCCGGCATTTGGGCCCAGGCCCAGGGCAGCGATGAGATTGTCCGCCCCCAGACTGGCCAGGCCATGCTGAGCTTCCCTCGTACCACCGGCTATGTGAGGGGTGAGGACGGCGTTGGGCAAACCGATCAGCCCGGGATCGATGGCGGGCTCTCCTTCGAAAACATCCAGGCCGGCAGCGGCGAGGTGGCCGTTCCTCAATGCGCTGGCCAGGGCCGACTCATCGATGAGGCCTCCCCGGGCAATGTTAAAAAGCATGGCGGAGGGGCGCATCAGCTGTAATTCTTTTTCTCCGATGAGATGATAATTACCCGGGGTATAAGGCAGGGCAAGAATGACGAAGTCGGACTCTTTTAGCAATTCTTCCTTCGACCGGTAGGCTGCCCGGCAATCTTCTTCGATGGCAGGGTCCAGCCGATGCCGGTTGTGATAAAGGACTTTTATACGGAAGCCAGGCGCCCGGCGGGCAATGGCCTGCCCTATCCTACCCATGCCGATAATACCCAATGTCTTACCATACAGGTCAGTCCCGAAAAAACGTTGGCCTGCGGAACCCTTCCACTGTCCATCCTGGACCCATTTTTCCGCTTCCGCCAATTTACGGGCAGTAGCTATCATCAGTCCCCAGGAGAAATCCGCAACAGTCTCATCAGCGGGGCCCGGGGCATTCGTTGCTATTACACCTGCCCGGGTCAGCGCGGCTACATCCACATTGTTATAACCCGCAGCCGACACACATACCGCCCGCAAACCGGAAAGCCCCTCTACTACGGTGGCATCCACCTTTTCCCCGCCGGCAAGCAAGACACCGCTGATGTCCTGCAATGCCTCACGCAGCTGGTTAGTTGAATAGCGGGGGCCTTCGTTGACCTCCACGTCAAAGTATTCCCGCAGACGTTGAATGATATCGGGAAAGATAGGACGGGTTACCAGTATTTTTTGTTTCATGCATTCATTGGGGGCATAGGTTTAAGCCCTCTTGTTAAAGATATGCCAAACCACTGGAAAATGTGCCGCAGATACGTTTTTCCAAAAATTAGCGCATCGCCGGCAAAGATGGCTTTATGATTTCATTAGTAAACTTATGATCTCCCCGTACGTCTGATATATAGAACTAAAAATTAAAATTATGAAAACGCTTATATCATTCGTAACGCTGATGTCAATGATCGCTACCGGGCTTTTAAGCTATCATCTTTTCCGTCAGGCAAACTATAATGTCAGCGCCCTGTTTACGATCAGCTCCTATTTTTCCATTGTATTGGGGATCTATGCCCTGAGTATGATAAACCGCAAAGCCGCAATGAAATAATATTACTACGGATCAGAAATAAATGAATCAAGGATGGGGCCCGATTTTTTCGGGCCCTTTTGTTATGCGGTACGGGGCGGATGGAGGGGTATGGACGGTTGGTACAATTTCAGTAAATTACAGCCCCTTTACGACCTGCCTGCCAAAACCTTAAATATGGAAAGATCCGCCTTTTCGTGGTTCAGAAACGTATCTATTGCAAAGAAGCTGTACTTCACGGTAGGAATCATGGCCCTGCTGATAGCCATCGAGCTGGGGGTCCTTGTGTTCTCCATTAATACCTTGTCGTCGGTCAGGGCCTATGTAGGAGGAGAAGGATTGTGGTCGAAAGCGCAGAAGGATGCCATCTATCAACTTATGCGTTATGGTATTTCCCATGAGAATGCGGACTATCTCAAATTCCAGGAGTTTATGAAGGTCTCGGATGGGGATCATAAAGCCAGGCTGGAGCTCAGCAAGGCCAATCCGGATTGGAAAGCAGCCAGGCAGGCCTTTATAGAGGGCCGTAATGACCCGGACGATGTGGACGGGATGATCAAACTGTTCAGGAGGTTTCATACCAATGCGTATATCCACCGGGCCATTGTCGCCTGGACAAAGGCCGACGAAGTGGTGTCGGGGTTTACGGACATCGCCCGGAGATTACATACGGAAATCAATTCTTCCTCTCCTTCCCAGGAGCGCATCAATCTTGTTCTGAAAGAAATAGACCCGCTGGATGTGAAGCTGACCCCATATGAGGATGAATTTTCGTATGCCCTGGGAGCAGGTTCGCGCTGGCTGGAGAATGTGATCCTCCGGCTGCTCTTTATTGTGGCCCTCACCGTGGAATGTACGGGCCTTTTGCTGGCTATTACCGTCAGCAGGGGTATTCAGAAAGGGCTCAATGAGATCCTTTATTCGGCCAAGTCGGTGACCAAAGGGGATTTCAGCCGCAAGGCCAAGGCCTTTTCCCAGGATGAGATCGGAATCCTGGCCAATAATTTCAATATGATGGCCGAAGAGCTGGAGCGGCTGGAGAAGGAGAACCGGGAAGTTAACAGCTCCCTGGAGAAGAAAGTGCGGATACGAACGACGGAAATAGAGAGCAAGAACAAGGAGCTGGAGCAATTTGCCTATGTGGCCTCTCATGATCTGCAGGAACCCCTCAGGACGATATCGGGGTTTGTCGAATTGTTGCAGAAGCAATACCGGGGGAAATTCGACGCCAATGCGGATAAATTGCTCGATTATATTTCCCAGGCATCGGACCGGATGAAGATATTGATCAAGGACCTGTTGGATTATTCCAGGATCGGGAGGGAAAAAGAGATCCGGCAGGTGGATTGCAATAACCTGCTGGCTGAAGTGCTGGCGGATCTGGACCAGATCATCAAAGAGAGCGGCGCTACCGTCCGGACAGAACGACTGCCTGTCCTTCATGCCTACCCTACCGAATTAAAGCTGCTGTTCCAGAACCTGATCACGAATTCCATCAAATTCCATAAGCCGGGACTGGCCCCGGCCGTAGCTATCGGGTCCGAAAAAGAGAACGGGCATTGGAAGTTCACTGTGCGGGATAATGGGATCGGCATCGACCGGCAGTTCACGGAAAGGATCTTTATCATTTTTCAGCGTTTGCATAACCGGACGCAGTACGAGGGCTCGGGCATCGGTCTGGCCCACTGTAAAAAAATAGCCGAATTACACGGAGGGCATATCTGGGTGGAGTCCGAACCCGGCGAGGGGAGCCGGTTCTTCTTCACGATAGGACATGAGTCGTAACGAGCCGGGGCCCGGATGCGGACTTTAATCATGGACGCCGCAAGGAGTCACTGATCTTCCGGCCGCTGTCTTTCTGGTAATTGGTATCCGCCGAGGAGGGGTTATTGGCGCTGTTGTTATCGGGCGCGGGGCCTTTGGCAGAGACGGAGTCCACGGATGTCTTCATGGAGGAATTCGTATCGGAGCCGCCGCAGCCGGTGATCAGCGCCGCCCCCGTAAGGAGGACGATCAACAAACGGGAGGCTGTTTTTATGCTCTTCATAAAATGAGTTTTTTTAGCTTTCTCAAAAAACTATGCCAGCCTGAAATTGTTATAGTTAAGCCCTTTGTGCCGCCGGGGCGGCCCGGGGAGGAAAATCCACTGATAATGCTTAATTTGTAAAAAAGGAATTCATACATGGACTTTATAGATTATTATAAGATACTGGGAATAAATAAGAACGCCAGCCAGGACGAGATCAAGGCAGCTTACCGGAAACTTGCCCGGAAGCACCACCCTGACCTGAACCCCAATGATAAGGAAGCCAATAAGCGATTTCAGCAGGTCAATGAGGCCAATGAGGTATTGAGCGATCCGGAGAAACGGAAAAAATATGATCAATATGGGAAGGACTGGCAGCATGCGGAGGCGTATGAGAAAGCCAATGCTTCGGCAGGCCGGAGGACCCGGCGGGGAAGCGGCGCCGGCAGAGCCAGCAATCCTTTTGCAGAGTCTGGTTTCGGGGAAGGAGCAACTTTTGGCGGGGGGGATGGAGGAGAGTTCTCTGATTTTTTTGAATCGCTGTTCGGGGGCCGCAGCGCTGCCGGCGGAGGAAGCCGAAGCACTAAATTCCGGGGCCAGGATATCCAGGCCGAGTTGCAGCTTAGTCTGACAGACGCCTATACCACTCATCAACAGGTGCTGGGAGTGAATGGCAAAAACATCCGCATCACCATTCCTGCAGGGGTAGAGAATGGGCAAGTGATCAAACTGAAAGGGCATGGCGGAGCGGGAGTCAACGGAGGCCCTGCGGGAGATCTTTATATCACGTTTGTCATCGCGGAGGATGCTGCCTTTAAAAGGGAAGGCGACGACCTGTACACCAAGCTGTCCGTTGACCTTTATACAGCTATCCTGGGAGGTGAGATCACCGTGGAGACCCTGGATGGAAAAGTAAAATTAAAAGTAAAGCCGGAAACTCAGAATGATACGACGGTGCGGCTGAAAGGGAAGGGATTCCCCGTTTATAAAAAAGAGGGGCAGTACGGCGATCTGTATGTCACCCTGGAAATACAGATGCCGGTGAACCTCACTGAAAAAGAAAAGGAATTATTCCAGGAATTAGCCCGGCTGTCAGCGAAAAAGGGTCGGTAAGGGCAGGGGCGATGCGGTAATGCTGGCTGCGGGGGCCGATAATGGGAGCCGATGATGGGGACCGGTAATGCGAGAATGTGGGCGGTGGCATAATAGTTGAATACCCCCCGGAAACGGCAACTCATGTATGAAACTATTGTCATCAACCAGGATCAGGCCCTTTGTCATCTGTTCTTTCACTGTTGTCTCGAAGACGACCGTTTCACGGAGCCGGAAATGAATGATCTGTCTGGTAAGCTCGTGGAGCTGGGTCTGCAGCCCAAGGTAAAGATCAAAGAAGAGCTGATCAGCTACCGGTCCTATAAATCTTCCATAACAGATGAACCGGCCTATCTCCGGCACCTGATACAACTTATCAATCCTGTAAATGAACTCGCTCTCTATTCCTATTGTGTAGAGCTGTGCATCGACGACCCCTCCCTGGATCCCCGGGAAGTAACCTTATTGAACCGCCTTGCGGAGGTATTGGATATCGCGCCCGATACAGAAGCCATTATCCATAAATTAACGGCCCAGCGAAAGGCGGTGGAACTCCAAAAAATATTTTAACAAGCCCATAATGAGGAATTATTTTCCCCGGGCCTGGCTTTTTTCTCCTTTCCACGCGGTGGCATGATTTTACCGATATCTATTCTATCAAATCATTTTTTATCAAAAAATCACGTGTTATGCAGAATACCAAAGACACTATCGAAATCCTTAACGATCTTATCCAAATCAACAATGATCGTATTGCAGGATATGAAAGAGCTATTAAAGAATCAAAAGGGGAAGACGAAGACCTGAAGGTCCTGTTTGCTTCCATGATCGCGGAAAGTCACCGGATCCGGATAGCACTGGCCACAGAGGTGCAAGCCCTTGGCGCAGAGGCGGAGCAGGGAACGACTACCAGCGGTAAGATCTACCGGGCATGGATGGATGTAAAAGCCGTCTTTACCGGCCATGACCGCCATGCGGTGCTGGAAAACTGTGAAGCGGGCGAGGATGCGGCGCAGAAAGCCTATCGCACGGCCCTGAACAATGACGCGCTGCCGGCCTATCTCCGCGAACTGTTGATGAAACAGCAGGAGAGCCTGAAGGAATCTCATGACGAGATCAAGTCCCTGCGGGACCAGTACGCGAAAGTGCTGTAAGCCGGACGGTCGACGGAGTGATGACCGATGGTACCATGTGCTGTCGATAAGACAATGGCCGGTTATCCGTAAAAATATATGATAGCGTAGTCTGAAAGTCGGTTGACTTTTTCAGGACTGCGCTATTATTTTTTTTGCCACTTCTTCTCCGCTGGTGAAAGCAGCTTCCACGGTGCCGGGTGATGGGCCTTCGTACAGGGCTTCCCCAGCAAAAAAGAGGGTCTTTTCAATGGGCTGGTGGAGCAATTGCCGGGCTCCGCTGCTGTCTACCGTCTCGAAGCTATATCCTCCCCGTATATAGGGAGCGGCGGGCCAGTCGGCTATATAAGCAGCTACTAATTGGTCTTTTAGAAAGACCGGAGGCTGGCCAAAGATGGAAGACAGTGATTGCAGGCAACGTGTTATTTTTTCGTCAGGGTCCAGCCGTTGGAATTTTTTCAGCGCGGCGCCTGTCAGCCATCCGGTAATCAATTTGCTTTTATCCGGTGACTGAAGCCACCAGGTGGGAATTTCTTCGTCGCTGAGGATGAAGCTAATGCCTTTTGCTTTTTCCTGCCAGAAAGCGTCCCGGAATTCCATCAATATTTTGATAACGTCGCCATATCCCTGCTGTTGTATGGCTTTTGCGTGTTCGGGAATAGAGGGGATAAATTCAAGGGCGGTGGGTTGGGGTGGTTCCAACTGCAAGACGCCCAGGGAGACCGCGACGATGAGCTTCTCCGCCCTGTAGGCCTGTCCATCGGCGGTCCTCACTTCTACCTTGCCGGGCTGCCAGTGGATTTGTTTTGCCGGGGTGGCGGTCCGTATCTCACATCCATTAGCGCGGCACTGGTCGAGGAGGAAATGGACGAGCCGGCTGTAACCTCCGTCGACCCTGTATTCTGTCTGTCCTTCTTCCTGCCATTCTTCGTACAGGGCCCGGGTACTGGCCCGGCGGATATCGGCCAGGTCATATCCTTCTGCAAAGCGTTGTACGGATTCCCGGATACCGGTGTATTTCTCACCGGGAAATTCTTTTTCCAGGAAATCAGCTATAGGGATGTCTGTTTCCAGGTCACCCATTTTTTGCATCAGTTCATCCCACTGTCCGGTAAACATATTCTCAGCGCCCCACTCCCCTTTTCGCACCTGGATCATTTTCCCTCTGACAGGGCGGTAGGAAATCCCTCCTTCTTTTAGCAACCGTAGGGTCACCGGTAAAGAGCCATGAATGAATTCGGCTCCTGCTTCCGCAGGCCGGGAGAACTTCTTACCCTGAAGGGTAAAGATCCTGCCTCCCGGAGTATCCGCGGCTTCCAGCAGCAGCACTGAAAAGCCCGCGGCCGACAAATCCCTGGCGGCCAGCAGGCCGGCGGCGCCCGCGCCGATGATAATGACAGAAAAGCTCATGCGAAAGATTAAAATATAAAAATAAGCCGAATTCGGGATCATCCCTCTAATTTTACCTGGCTTATGAACCCCACTCAAAAACATCAATTTTTTCTTATTCTGATCCTCGGGATGCTGTCGGCCATCGGTCCTTTTTCCATTGATATGTATCTGCCCGGCTTCCCCTCTATTGCGGCTGATCTTGGGACGACAGTAGCCAAGGTTACTTTGTCTTTATCGAGTTTTTTTATCGGGATCTCTGCGGGGCAGTTCCTCTATGGCCCTCTGCTGGACCGGTATGGCCGAAAGAAGCCCCTGTATATGGGCCTTTCCCTTTACCTGGTGGCGTCTCTCTGTTGCGCGCTGGTCCATTCCGTGGAATGGCTGATCTTTTTACGGTTATTCCAGGCATTGGGCGCCTGTGCGGGCCTGGTAGCTTCCAGGGCCATGGTAAGGGACCTGTTTCATGTGAGCCAGAATGCCCGGGTATTCTCCCTGCTGATGCTGGTCGTGGGGGTATCTCCTATCATTGCGCCCACGCTGGGGGGGTACATTGCGGTTGCGTTTGGCTGGAAGTATATATTTTTTGTCCTGACGCTGATTGCGGCTATCGTGCTGGCTGCGGTCCATTTTACGCTCCCGGAGAGCAGGAAGCCCGATGCCCGGCTTTCATTGAAGCCGGGAGCTATCATAAAAGGCTTTCTGGGGGTGATGCGGGAGCCTCAGTTCTATACCTATGCCCTGACGGGAGCTATTGCCTCGGCGGGCCTTTATGCTTATATTGCCGGGTCCCCTTATGTCTTTATGGAACTGTTTAAAGTGACTGAGCAACAATACGGCTGGATCTTTGCGCTGGTCGCCCTGGGCCTGATCGGGTCCAGCCAGCTGAACAGTGTATTGCTCCGGACCTACAAAAGCGAGCAGATCATCAAAGTGGCCCTGCTTTGCCAGGTGATAACGGCTATTCTCCTCTTTGCCGGGAGCCTGCTGGGAATGCTGGAGCTTTTCAGCACCATCTTCTTTATCTTCCTTTTTTTATGCTGCCAGGGATGTGTTTTCCCCAATTCATCGGCTCTGTCGCTGGCGCCTTTCAGCCGGAATGCCGGTACAGCCTCGGCTCTTATGGGCGGGATCCAGATGAGTATCGGCGCCCTGACCTCGGCTACGGTGAGCTGGCTGAACAACCATACGGCCCTTCCCATGACGGGGGTAATGGCCGCCTGTGCGATGGTGAGCTTTACGATCCTGCTGGTGGGCGGAAGGATCATCCGGTACCGGGCCAGCCGGGAGGACGTGGAGGAGGAAAGTGCGGATATGATATCGACCTCCTGATGTGCTGGCAGGGGGTTGGTGCGGGGAGGCAGGGGCCGGCCGGATGGTAAGGGCGGATGCGGGCTGGAAACAGGCGGCCGTCTGTGACGAGCGGGAAGGGAGCCGGGAAATCACCCCCATGGGGCAAAGGCGAAAGAATGCTCCCAGGGGGTATAATGGGGACAAAAAATTAGAAATCGTCCGGCAACCAGTGCCATTTTTTTAGTATTTTTGTAGTCTATCCTCCTATCCCGTCGTAAATAAAAAATTCAACTATTCTTTACAAAGGCCCTTGTGATTCGTAGCACAAGAAATTGATAATTTATAATTTTCAAAGTCAGCCTTATGCAAATTCAATTCATCCGAAACATTCAATTCACCAAACTAGTAAAGGCCGATGGCCGGCTGCGGGAATTCAACTTCCGTAAATCAAACGGATTACAGGAAGGGTTATTCACCGTGGATGTAAGCGATGATCGTGGTAACCGGATCGTGCTGAGAATGCAAAAAGAGGACGGCGTATGGAAGATCATGAAGCAACAGTTGCCCGCATGGATCTGGGAGAACGAGGCTAACTTTCACACGTTGATAGAAGAGGAACTGGCAGCGGCAGGAATGGTGAAATAGAAACAACTTCCTTTTCCCCATTCACTCTCGATCCAGAATCGTCCTTTATTTTCTTCAGTAAATTCACGGCAAAGGAGCATACCGAGGCCAGTACCTTTTTCTTTAGCCGTTCCATAGGTAGAGATACTCTCTTTCCGGCGTATCTTATTCAGCATTTCTTCCTTTATACCGATGCCTGTATCCGCGACACAGATCTCGATAAAAGAGTCCTTTAGTTGTCCCCGGATGGTGATGGTATCACCCGGACGGCAGAATTTAATGGCGTTGCTGATCAGGTTGCGCAGGATCACCTGCATCATATCCTTGTCTGCATAACCGATAAGATCATCCAGGATCTCATTTTTTAAGAAGAGGGCCTTTTCTGCTGCCTGTCTGACATATAGCGGCAGGATATCGGTTACCAATTGTTGTACGGGCAGTCTGACGGGGGTAACGACGATGCCGTTCAGTTGACTGCTGGCCCAGAACAGGAGGTTGCCAACCAGTTCCGAGGAGTGGTCTACGTTGCGTCTCAGCTCCGCCATCATGGCATTTATCTCTGACTCCGAGAGTGATTTTTCTTTTAGCAGGTCTATCAATCCTTTCAAAGAATTCAGCGGTCCTCTGAGATCATGGGCGATGATGGAAAATAATTTATCTTTTTGCTGGTTGTTCAGTAACAATTGAACGGCCTGGTGTTCCATCTCTTCCTTCTGCCGGCTGATCTCCTGATTTTTTGCCTGCAGGAGCTGGTTGTTCCGCCGGTTGGATTTTCTGCTGCGAAGCAATACAAAGGCCACTATTGTCAAAAAAAGGATGATCAGGGCAGCTATAAAGATCTGCAGGGTATGATAGCGATCGACATGCTGCTGCAGGGCATCTTTTTTGGCCGCCGCCTCTTTCATCAGGGCCTCTTTTCTTTCATATTCATAGCGGGCCCCCAGTTCAAAGGTCTTCTTACGGGTCTCTTCATTAAAAACGCTGTCGGAATAATCTCTGTACAATTTGAAATAGGACAGGGCGCTGCGATAGTCTCCCTTTGCCTCATAGCAATCCGCCATGACCCTTCCGGCCTCTTTGATCTGTTTCTTTGCTTTTATAGCAGTGGCCAGTTCCAGGCTTTGCCGGGCGTAGCGCAGGGCTGCCGGATAATTTTTTAGCGAAAGGTAAACATTGGCCAAAAAAGCCGTCGTCTCCGTTATTCCAAGCTGGTCACCTGTCTGACGGTAATAATCCAGCGATGGCAAATGGTGGGTCAGCGCCTCGGTGTACAAGCCTTTTATGGCGAGCGTCTTTCCGATATCGTTATTCAAAAAAGCGGCGGAATAGTCATTTTTCAATGCCCTGGCGATCTGCAGCGCCTGCCGGTTATATTCCAGGGCCTTTCCATACTGCTGCTGCCGGTACCAGTTGTCAGCGATATTGGACAGCACATTGATCAGTTGGAGGCTGTCGCCAGTGCCCTGAAAGATGCGGGCGGCTGCCTGCAGGGAGGTTAGTGCTTCTTCATACTTTCCTGCCTCCCCATAAAATATGGCGATATTCATGTCGGCCTTTCCAATCAGGGTAGAGTCGTTGATCTTTTCAGCGATGAGCAGGGCCTGGTAATAACAGGAGAGCATATTGGTGTAATCCCCGGTCAGCTTGTATTCGTTCCCTATCAGCCTCCAACTGTCCGACTGTCCTTTTCCATATTGGGCTTTTTGCGCGTAATCCAATGCTAATTTGCCGTAGAAAAAAGCGCTATCGGCATTGATGCCGTAAAAGGTATGGGCCAGTAAATTGAGGTTGTTGATCGTGCCGGTATCGGGCAAGGGGCCTTTTTTCCCCAACTGGCTCAATACCAGTCCTCTCAGGCGGTTAATCTCCAGGGATTGCGCAAGGGGCCGCCCAGGCGTTATGAGCAGGACGAACCCTAACCAGTACATAAAACAGAGGCCTTTCATCTTCTTAGAGTATAAAATTTAAAACAAAATAGCAGAAATGCTGTTGTTCTTTTTAAGGAGGTAAAGGAAGCACGCCCGAAATATTTGTCCAACCTGGGACAGGTGAGGGGTATAAAAATAGCAAAAAAATCCAAGTGAATGAAGAATAATGAATATTCACATCCTGTTAATAAGTAACTTTAGGAAAATAGGGTATCAAAGAATTATATTTGAATAGAAAGCAGGATACCCGCAGAGACTTGAAATCCCTATCCATTTTCAGAACTTTAAAAGAATTGAATTTGACTGAGACTATTATTAATCTGGAAACCGTTAACCCCATTGAATTTTTCGGCGTAAATAACGGCAAGTTAGACATCCTAAAGAAAAAGTTTCCTCTGTTAAAGATTTTGTCCCGGGGTACCCAGATCAAGCTAAGCGGCTCCCCTGAGCAGGTGGAAACGGCCAAGGAAAAAATCGATCTGTTAGTGCAATATCTTGAAAGAAATGGTCATGTCAGCGAGAACTATTTCGAGCAGATACTGGGAGGCGATGATGCCGAGACGGTAGACAATTTTGTAGACAGGCATCCCAACGACATCCTGGTATTTGGTCCGAATGGGAAAACTGTGCGCGCCCGTACGGTTAACCAGAAACGAATGGTCGCCGCTGGTGAAAAGAACGATGTGGTATTCGCCATCGGGCCGGCCGGTACGGGTAAGACCTATACTGCCGTTGCCTTAGCTGTAAGGGCCTTGAAGAATAAGATGGTGAAGAAGATCATCCTCACCCGTCCTGCTGTGGAAGCGGGGGAAAGCCTGGGTTTTTTACCGGGGGATCTGAAAGAGAAGATAGACCCCTATCTGCGGCCCTTATACGATGCGCTGGATGACATGATTCCCGCTGACAAGCTGGGCTATTATATGAGCACCCGGACGATAGAGATCGCCCCCCTGGCGTATATGCGCGGCCGAACGCTGGACAATGCCTATATTATCCTGGATGAGGCCCAGAATGCCACGGATCTGCAGATCAAAATGTTCCTTACCCGTATAGGGGCTAATGCGAAAGCCATTATCACCGGTGACCTGACGCAGATCGATCTGCCGAAGAATCAAAAGAGCGGGCTGGCCAAGGCCCTGTATATCCTGAAGGGCATCGACGGCATTGCACATATAGAGCTGGACGAGGAGGATGTAGTGCGTCACCGGCTGGTGAAGGCTATCATCAAGGCGTATGAAAAGGACAAGAATGAACAGGGTGAGTATCATCCTCAAAATAAGTGATCGGTTTCCCTTTGATTAGTTAAACGACCCGGGCCTGCGAAGCGATTCGCAGGCTTTTTTTTGGGGGGAAGACGAGGGAGGGCTACTTTTGTCCTATGACAAGAAAACTCATGTTCCCCGCCCTGTTGCTTCTGGCAGCCTGTGGGAATTCCCATTCCTTTAAAAAAGCCGAAGATGCCCAGGATGCGGGCCGGGAGTTTATCCGCGCCTCCCTGGACGGCAATTACGAAAAAGCCAGCTTTTATTTATTTGCCGACTCCACCAACCAGTTATTGCTGAATAAATGGAGAAAGGACTATGACCAGCTGGACCATGAGGAGCAGAAGAAGTATCGGGACGCGGACATTATGCCGATCAATATCCAGACGGTGAATGACTCCACTACCAGCTATACGTACACCAATACCTACAAAAAGGATACTACGACCATTAAAGTGGTCCGTATCAAAGGGGAATGGCTGGTCGATCTCAAGGAGATCCTCAATGCGAAAAGGTGAGGTCCCTGCTGCTGCCGGACTATGGATGGACCTGGATCCGGGGGTCGGGCGGGGATGGAATGTGCGTTCTGATATTTTGAGGTTTGGTATTTTGGCTTTAGGTTTGCTATGGTTTGCTAATTAACTTTTAATTATGATGACAGTTTCCCATCCATGGCATGGAGTTCCGTTCGGAGAGAATGCGCCCAGGATCGTCAATGCGATCATCGAGATCCCCCAGGGATCCCGGGCCAAATATGAGATCGACAAAGATAGTGGCTTATTGAAATTGGACAGAGTCATCTATTCTTCGTTTTATTACCCGGTGAATTATGGTTTTATCCCCCAGACTTATGGGGATGACAAGGATCCGCTGGATATCCTGGTGATCACTTCCCTACCTGTTCAGGCCATGTGTCTGATGGAAGCGAAGGTGATGGGGGTCATGCAGATGATCGATGCAGGGGATGCAGATGACAAGATCATTGCCGTGGCCGCCAAGGATCCCAGCGTAAACCATTACAACAACCTGGAAGAGCTGCCCAAACATTTCTTTGAAGAGCTGCGGCATTTTTTCGAGGAATATAAAAAATTGGAGAATAAGAAGGTGATCGTAGAAGAGTTTGGCGACAAGACCACAGCTCTGAAAGTGATCCAGGATGCTATCAAGGCATATGACGACAATTTCCGGAACAAGGGTAAGTAAGTTCAGCTCTCCGGGAAGCCTTATTAAGTAGTAAAACCTTTTCCATGTCTGTTCAAACGATATTATTGCTTGTTATAGTGGGCTTGCTGGCCGGTATGTTAAGCGGACTGGTTGGCCTGGGAGGCGGTGTCATTATTGTCCCCGCCCTGGTATACATCCTGGGATTCAGCCAGCACCAGGCCACGGGTACTTCTTTGGGTATCTTACTGTTGCCGGCCGGTATTTTCGCCGTTATGAATTATTATAAAAAAGGGTATATCGACGTGAAGGTGGTGTTGCTGATCTTTGCCGGTTTCCTGGTAGGAGGTTATCTGGGCAGTAAAATTTCTTTAAGCCTGCCAGAGGGGACTCTTAAAAAGGTATTTGCCGTCGCCCTGATCCTGATCGCCGGAAAAGTGCTGTTTTTTGATAAATAGGGTGGCTATAGGGTGAATATCCTTTTAATAATGCGGAGGTGGTGGGTGCGTTGAAAGGTTTGCGCATGGACGATGCCCATATTATCGATTTTATCCACTCTTACTTTACCGGAGGAATGAATGATCTCATTAGCATTTAACAGGATGCCCACATGGGTAATTTTACCTTCCTCGTTATCAAAAAAGGCCAGGTCGCCGGTCTGTGTCTCTTCCAGAAACCCCACCGGTTCTCCCTGGGTGGCCTGCTGAGAGGCGTCCCGCAGGAGGGGGATGTCAAGGAATTTAAAAACGGTCTGGGTGAAACCGCTGCAGTCGATACCGAAGACCGTCTTCCCTCCCCACAGGTAAGGGGTGTTTAAGAATTTATATACCAGCTGGCGGATGGACTTCGAGTCTTTCCGGGCGTCGGCGGGATCCCAGATCTTCCCTTTAAAATGCACCTGATTTTTTCTCCAGATGGCCCTGCCATTCTTCATAGCTGTCAGGTTGCTGCCCATCGGCACCATCATGGGGTGCCCGTTATATTCAAGGGCGTTGACCCAGTCGGGTGTCAGTGCATTACCTCCTTTTTCATACTCTTCCTCATCAACCTCCGCCAAATGGGAAGATTGACACCAGCCTTCGTATCCGTCGTAACTACAACGGATACGGGACCAGCCTTCTTTGGTCTGTTCCAGTATTTCACAACACTCTCCAAATACCTGCTGGGTGACCATTTCCGTTCTGTGAGAGGATTCTGCTCTAACCGGGCTTACGGGGACGCAACAAATAGCTCTGATCATGCGGGAAAATTAATTAATGAATCGTCTCCGTCAAAATATTATCCTGTTAATAAGCTGATTTTATGAATTTTTATCCTCTCCGCATCTCTATAATAGAAATTTCTTACATTACCCAACGTGAAACGAGATCCTTTCAACCATATGACCGACCAGGAGCTGCTGGAGCATTTTTATGCGGACCGGAATAATGAGTGGCTAGGTGTTTTACTGCAGCGTTACACCCTTCTGCTGTTAGGTGTCTGCATGAAATACGTAAAACAGGAAGAGGAGGCGAAAGATTGTGTCCAGCAGATCTTTGTCAAAATCATCACCGAGCTGCCTAAATATAAGGTAGATTATTTTAAGTCCTGGATCTATACTATTGCCAGGAACCATTGCCTTATGAAGTTACGGGACCAGCATGGCCGGCCGGCGGCCCTTTCGGAAGCGATGTTGGCCGACTGGGACGAAGAACCCGGCAAAAACAAACACCTGGAAAAGGACCAATTACTGGAAATGATGGAGCAGTCCCTGGAAGAATTGGGAAAAGAGCAAAAACTCTGTGTAACTTTGTTCTATCTGGAAAAAAAGTCTTACCAGGAAATAGCGGCTATTACCCAATTCAACCTTTTACAGGTAAAGAGCTATATACAGAACGGAAAGAGGAACCTGAAGTTGTTGATGGAAAAAAAAGCCCCCTCAAAAAAGTAAATCATGAATAATGATCTGCTGAACATATTGTCCAATAGTAATAAAGATATAGATAACCAGCAATTGATGGACTATCTCAGCGGGAAACTCTCCGCCGAGGAGAAACATGCTGTGGAAAAAGGGATGGTGGATAGTGATTTCATGAACGATGCCGTAGAGGGATTGGAAAATATCGAAAACAAAAAAGACATCCAGGGCTATGTCGACGAGCTGAATGCCAGCCTGCAAAAAAGTCTGCAGAAGAAAAAGCAACGCCGCCTGAAAAGAAGGCTGCGGGAAGGTCCCTGGGGGTATGTAGCTATTCTGCTGATCATCCTGTTATGCATCGCCGCCTATTTAATTGTGCGGAAGGTGCTGCTGGCCGTCCATTAAACATTGCGGGGAAGTTTCGGAAATTATTTATATATTAGAGAAACAGACCTTATCTATGTCCCACGAACATGCCAAAACGTCGTCCAGCCCTACCGGTCGTTCCGTAGCAGAAGAAGCAAGCCGTGGCCGCCAGATGCCGGCCGTACCGGTACTCTCCCCCCTACCTGCGGTGCAGAAAATGAGCAAGACCAATAATACGGGGCTGCCTGACAACCTGAAGTCCGGATTGGAACAAATGTCCGGGATTTCCATGGACGATGTAACCGTGCACTATAATTCAGATAAGCCGGCTCAGCTGCAGGCGCATGCCTATGCGCAGGGCAACCAGATCCATATTGCCCCGGGACAGGAACAACATCTTCCTCATGAAGGATGGCATGTCGTCCAGCAGAAACAGGGAAGGGTATCCCCTACTTCGCAACTAAAGTCCGCCATTCCTATCAATGACGACAAGGGACTGGAGAAGGAAGCCGACGTAATGGGAGCGCAAGCTCTCCAAATGAAAGAAAATAAATTTCCGGATCCTGCTCCTGGCAGCGCGTCCACGAATAGTTCCCCTGACATTGTACAAAGGACGGCTTTTCATGATGAGCAAAGGAAAAGATGGCAATTATTGGAGGCAGGCAAACTGCCGCCCGGAAAATTTATTACCACCGGATTGGAATACGATATTGGAGAAACATCGAAAGACAATCCTCTTCAAGGGATCGCCCATTTGGAATTGATGAAGGGCAATAATGGGTTCCCGCTTCCCTATATACTGGAAACCGATGCCGGGAATACCCTGGAACTGGTGACGCCGCCTTATCTTCTGGAAACGGTCGCTCCGGACAAACCCTTTCCAGCCGTAAAAGCCGTACAGCAGGCCATTGGGGAAGATAATGCCGCTATCAGTACCGCCTTTAAGAAAAGGCAAACGATCAATAAGACTGCCACTGGCCTGGCCGACAGCCTGGGTATTACCTGGAAGGTCAGTCCGCTGGCCCTAGCTCCCAGTAATCTTTCCCTTCGGGCGGAAATTCCGGCAGCAAAGATGGCCGTGAAACAGCATAACGAGCTTTTGCTGGAAAAACTGAAGAAGCAGACTCCTTCTGCTTCTTCGTCCGAAGCGGAGAGCGGTAAAGATAAGGCAAAAGAAGAAAAAACGAAAGAACCGGAAGAGCCTTCTTTGACCATTGAGAGTGGCCAGACGATGAATGGAAGCAATATTCTTGGCATAAGCGTCGAACCTACTCCGGGAGACTATAGCAAGCCCCAGATCAATGTTCTGACCAACGCCCAGCATTTCAATGCTATCAATCAACCTGACCGGAGCAGGTTGCTGGGAAAAAAATCCGAAAGTATATACAGAACCATTATAAAAGAAATGATGGATACGGCTATTGCCGATCTGCAGTGGCTGTCAGCCCCGCCTTCCATCGCTGCGAAGGAACCGATGGAACCTATGGCCGTGCCTGTAAGGGTACCGAAGCATGCCATTATAAGAATTGCAGAGACCATTACCCATGAGGCGCTTGACTCTATGCGGTTAAAGGTGATAGAATATCAGGCCATCCTCCAATCGGATACTGCCTTAAATAAAGGCCAGCAAAAAGTTTTTGAACCCTTCGCCAATCTCATCAGCTACATTAAAGATTACTCCAATGCCTGGTTAAAAACGGACTTGCTTACTTATCTGACAGGCGCTTTGGCAAAAGAAGAATTAGGCGCTTTATTGACTGTCATAGAAGCGAAATGTGGTAATGGTCCCTATAATAGTGCTGTTCGGTATACCTCTTTTGAAGAGTTAGTGGATTTGGATTTGGATAAACACCCCTCCCTTAAACTGGCCATGGGCTGGTTTGATAAAAACGGAACTGACTATAAAAAGGCTGCCGCAATCGTGGTGGGTGAAGTCCTCAGGCTTAAGCCCGGAGCAATGGCAAGAGCGGCATTCAAAAGGCCGGAGCTATTCGGTAAAGATCCCAATACCGTCGGGATACGTCACGACACTTTTATCGACCAGAAAAATCTTAACGAATTAACTGCTAAACTGGGCTATAAAGAAGCCTTGCATGTGGTAGAGATCAGAGCCCATGGAGAAGATACTATTTATAGCGGGCAAAAAGTGTAGGGGCAGATATGGTCGGAATTGGTTATTTTGGGTCCTCTTATTCCACCATTATGCGCAGAATTATCATTTCCCTCGTCCTTACTTATTTTTGTTTTACTGTCTCCGTTTCCGGGCAACGGATCAGCTATATCGTCTCATTCCCGAACCTTGCCCATCACGAGGCAAAGGTCGAATTGGTCGCCAGTGGTATCCTCACGCGTAATGCCGTCTTCCGGATGAGCCGTTCTTCGCCGGGCCGGTATGCCACCCATGAATTCGGTAAAAACATCTATGATGTAAAGGCTTTTGACCAACAGGGCAAGCCGGTAACCATCACCCGCACGGACGGGGATGTCTATGAGGTCAGCCGCCACAGCGGTTATCTCCGGGTGCAATATACCCTCTATGGCAACTATGCGGATGGCACGTATGCGGGCATCGATCCTTCCGGTGTTCACCTCAATATGCCGGCCGCTTTTTTGTGGATGAAGGGGCTGGACAATATCCCGATCACCATCCATTTTAACGTGCCCGATTCGCTGCATTGGAGCATTGCCACGCAGCTGCAGCCGACCAACGATGCCTGGACGTTTACAGCCAGAGGGCTACAATACTTCATGGATTGTCCTACCAAGATCGGGAACCTGCGCTATCGGAAATGGGAAGTGAAGAATCCGGACAAGAAAACCTATACTTTCCGTATCGCACTGGAGGGTGAGGGGGATGACAGTATTTTCACCGCTTTCAGCGGGAAGGTGCAGAAGATCGTTCAGCAAGCCCAGGCTGTCTTTGGAGAAACACCTGCCTATGATTATGGCGAGTATACTTTCCTGGCCAGTATCAATCCCTATGTACACGGGGATGGAATGGAACACCGGAATTCCACCATGATCAGCATTCCCATGAATTTCCATGGAGATGATTATTTGCTGGGTGTCTTTGCCCATGAATTTTTCCATTGCTGGAATGTGAAACGGATACGGCCAAAAACGCTGGAGCCTTTCAATTTCGAGAAAAGCGATATGAGTCATGAATTGTGGTTCGCCGAAGGGTTTACACAATACTATGGCGACCTGCTGGTATTACGTTCGGGGGTTGGGAAGGACACGGACTATGTAAAGACCACCCTGAATGGGTTGATCAATGTAAAAATGAATACGCCGGGGGCGAGGCTTTATTCTCCTGTAGAAGCCAGCCAGCTGGCGGTATTTGTAGACGCGGGTGTCTCCGTCGACAAAACCAATTATCCCAATATCTATAGTTCTTATTATCCCTATGGCGGGGCCATTGCCCTGGCGCTGGACCTGGAGCTGAGAACTCATTATCAAAAAACGCTGGATGACTATATGCAGGCTGTCTGGAAAAAATTCGGGAAGCCGGAGATCCCCTATACGGTGTCCGGGTTGGAGGATGTGCTGGGCGCCCTGACGGGGGACAAGAAGTTTGCTTCCGCCTATTTCGAAAAATACATATATGGTCATGAGGCTATAGATTATGGTTTGCTGCTGGCCGGGGCAGGCCTGCAATTGAAAAAAGCGGCGGAAGGGAAGGCCTGGATCGGCAATACCCGTTATACGGAGAAGGAAGGGTTGATCATAACCGCTAACACCCAACGGGGAACTCCTCTGTACGACGGGGGGCTGGATGTGGACGACAAACTATTATCAATTGATAATCAATTAATTAAAACCACTATTGAGCTGAATAAGGTGTTGGAGGAGCATAAGCCGGGGGATCGGGTGACGGTTCGCTACCTGCATCATACCGAGGAGAAGAAGGCTGAGCTGCTGCTACAGGAGAGCCCCATGGTGTCGGTGGTGACATTTGAGGCCGCCGGGCAGGCCGTGACGCCCGCAATGCTGCAATTCAGGAAGAACTGGTTGGGAGGAAAAACGCTATGATACGAAAAGCAAGGGTAAGTGACTGGCCTCAAATACGGTTGTTGCTGGATCAACTGGAATACAAGGGTACGGAAGGTTTCCTGGAAGCCAGGATCGAACGACTCGTAAATGATCCGGATGAGGCGCTGCTGGTGTATGAGGAAGACCTGGCTGGTGGGCTGGTGACGGGCCGGCTGGTGACGGTTGGGCTGGTGACGGGTGGGAAGGAGGCTGGTAGCCAGGAGAGCGGTGCGGCTGGCCGGCAGGAGACCGGTGGGAAGGAGGCGAAGATCCTGGGATTCATCTCCCTTCATTTTATTCCGCAGATCGCCCTGGAAGGGGATTTTGCCCGGATCAGCTATTTTGCTGTACATGAAAGGGCCCGGGGCGGGGGGATCGGGCAGGCCCTGGAAGAACATTGTATGGAACTGGCCAGGGAGAGAGGGTGTTCGCTGATCGAAGTCCATTGCCATACCCGTCGTGAGCGGGCGCATGCTTTTTACTTCCGACAAGGATATGAAGAATCTCCTAAGTATTTGATAAAGAGGCTTAAATAAAGATGCCAGGCCCTTTTCCGGCCTGAGCCTCCCCAGACAGGGTAAAGGTGGCAAAGAGTGCCCCCAGGGGGTATGGTAATTGCGTAACTTTAGAGAGATAAGAAATTTTCTCTTTAAAATTTACAACTATGGTTACACTACGAAGTATCCAACAATGGAGTGTCACCCACCATCCCCGTTGGCTGGTGATCATACGGGTAGCACTAGGCCTGTGTTTGTTTGCTAAAGGGATCACGTTTATGAGTAATGCCACGATGCTGGAACGTCTGTTATCAGGCAGCGCCATGGCCAATGACTCGGGCACGCTGGCCATTATCATCACGTTTGCCAATCTGCTGGGTGGATTTATGTTGACGGTCGGTCTGATGACCCGTCTCGTCTGCTTGCTGCAGATCCCAATCCTGATCGGGGCTATTGTGTTCATCAACGCTCAAAAAGGTGGGTTTGCTGCGGAGTCGGAGCTAAGCCTGGCAATAGTCGTGCTGATATTATTGATCTTTTTCCTCATAGAAGGAGGAGGACCGCTGTCGCTGGATGGTTATTTTTACAAAAACCGGGGCCGAAATACTCAGGGTACTAATATGCCGTAAGGTTAGAACCGGGGGCGAGCCGGTGTTGGGCTACTTTAAAAATATAAGTGACGCAAAATAAGTAAGGG
Organism: Puia sp.; assembly: GCA_035492545.1. Taxonomy (GTDB): domain Bacteria; phylum Bacteroidota; class Bacteroidia; order Chitinophagales; family Chitinophagaceae; genus Puia. The sequence goes on along the minus strand of DATJJD010000141.1, from coordinate 26,051 downwards.
CGATCCAGAAGGATCGCCCCTATTTTTAGCAAATTATTCGTCGGGACACGGAGTACGATCTTATACTTACTGATACTGAATGTAAATGGGACGCGGCTTCTGACTCAATACTTCCTGCGGTGTCAGCATGCGGCTTTTGGGCTTACGAATATCGTTCTTATAGAACAGTTTGAACCCGGTGAACTGTACCGGTTCCAAGGCAATATAAGATTTATAACTGTCATATTTCAAGGTAGGTTCTCCCCATCCGTCCATATCCATGACGAGCTGTACTTCAGGATGTTTCTGAATGGCTTTGTAATTCGTGATCATCGGGCGGGTAAAACGGTGAACGACCAGGATCTTGGGGGGCAGGTTATTTGCTTTTACCAGGCCAGCCAGGTAGTTGGAAACAAAGTTAACATCAGCGGCGTCCATGGTGCCGATGACGGTGCCGGGTTTTTTACCTGTCTTCATGGAAAATTCAGGGTCGATGCCCAGGTGAACCTGGGGCATTTTCAGGTATTTCTCCAGTACGGGGATCTCAGCCTGTACATTGCTGAACCCCACCTGTACGTCCAAAAATACGAGCGCATGTATACGGGCGGCCAGGTTGATGACCGAGTCAATTTGTTTAGAGGGCATGCGCAGGCGGTATTTCCCGTCTTTTCCCGGGCTGCCCTGCGCCGTAGCAGCGATATAATGCAAGGCCGGCTGAACGGGGGTGCTGGTGTCGGCTGCTTCCCATTTTTTTATTTCGGCGCCCAGTCTTTTCAGCATTTCATCCGGCGGATATTCTCCCAGGACTCCCATTTTTTTTGAATAGAAGTTGCCATAGTAAGCTACGATCCTTTTAAAGGGGAGGATGGCGCCTCCGATGGGATAGGCTGTTTTTACCGGCCAGCGGCCAGACGAGTCGCCGTTGGCCAGGGCTGCTACTTTCTTATTATAGAGGGCTGTGTCCAGGGGGCCCCGTGCGGGCTCAGCAGGACTGGTAACCGAATCTTTCGAGGCAGTGGCCGCGGAGGTTTTTACGCCGGAGGAATCCCCGGTTTTCTGAGCGGTCTGGGAGTTGCCGCTGCAACTGCTAATGAGGAGGGCAAAACAACAAGCTCCGGACAGGTAAAGGGTCCTGAACGAAGGGGAAGAGACATTCATACCGGATTGTGCGAGATTTTCCTTAAGCTGCTTATTCTGCATAGGATATCAAATAGTATTTTTTTTAATTAATCGTGCAAAGCTACTCCAAAACGAACCCATTTAAATTTTATTTCATAACAAAAAACTAAAAAATGTGGACAACTATTGGGCGGGTGGACGGCCGAGGGTGTGATGGCCCTGCGGGACGGGCAACGGGCCAGTAGTAGCGATGGTGCTGTGTGAAGGCAGACGGGCCGGTGAGCGGCGGATGATAGTGATGGCGATGCTGCTGCGTGAGGGGAGATAGTCCGTTTGGCGATAGGAGGAGGTCCGTTGAGTCCGAAGGGCCTTGCCCTTGCCCGGGAGGGGATTTTTTTAAATTATTAGTCTACTTATTTTGTAGACTAATAATTTTGAACTATTTTGCCGTTAGTATTTAAAACTGGCCTATGCTACTTCTACTACTTGTCAAGCTAATCTATGAGATACGGGGTCGTCGGCTGGCAGCCAGGCGACGGTCGCCGGGGTGACCGGTAGTGGGGAGCACCCGTTGGTGGACAGGTTTCATCGACGGGGTTATGACCGGGGTTTATGACCGACACATGAGTTACGTGGCCGAGAGGCAAGGCGGAGGTCCGCAAGACCTTTTACGGAGGTTCGAGTCCTCCCGTAACTGCAGTTACTTCTTATAGCAACAATGGTTAGACCTTAGCGGGCGGTGTTTTCACACTGCCCTTTTTTATGAGGCTTTTTTTGATTTGTTGCTAAAGTTTGTAAGCCGCTTCTCCATCTCGATCTCTCTTTTACCTCTCTCCAGTTCCCGGCGAAGTTCTTCATCAGATGGAAGATAATAGCGGTATGTTGATGCAAACAATTGCTTGCCATCGCTGAGTGGACTGTATTTTACAACAGTCCTGTCCTTCTCTGTACAAAGGATAAGGCCAATGGTAGGATTATCCCCGGGTTGCCGCATCTTATCCTCAAAGTATCGAACATAAAAATCCATTTGACCTATATCACCGTGATTTAATTCTGTCGTTTTCAAATCTATCAGCAAAAAACATTTTAGAATATAATTATAAAATACCAGGTCGATATGAAAATGTCTGTTGCTGTCTTCCGTCGTTATACGATATTGGCGGGTTACGAAACAAAAACCTTTGCCAAGCTCCAATAGAAAATCCTGAAGTTTATCTATTAATGCTTGTTCCAATTCCTTTTCGTAAAGGAACGAGTCTTGTTTTAAACCTAAAAAATCGAGTAGGTAGGGGTCCTTGATGATATCTGCCGGAGTGATAGTCTCTTTTTTAAGATCCGCTTCCTCTTTTACTGCAATTCTGCCTTCTTTACTACTTAATAACATTCTTTCATAATAGTGGTTATTGATCTGCTTTTCCAAAGTCCGGGTATTCCAGTTACCCGCCACCGCCTCGTCCATATAAAATAGCCGGGCAGCCTTTTTTTCCACCTTGAGCAACAATCGATAATGTGTCCAGCTCAATTGGTCACGCAATGCGTGACGAATTTCGAAAACCTTGTAAAACAATCTCATATATCTCAAATTAGTTTCTGTATATCCCTTCCCATATTGAGTTTGCAAGCGGGCTGAAAGAACTTCCAGAACCTTTTCCCCATAAGCGGCCCGGTCTTCTCCTTTCTGCTCAACTTCCACCAGCAACCGGCCTATTTCCCAATAGGATCGAACCATCGAAATATTGCCCGCCCTAAATATCCTGGATCTGGAATCTTCAATAACGCCTGTTATCTCTACATACAATTGTTCCACTTCCTTATTAAAAACACCTATCTTCTTCATAGCCTTTCTTTTTAGTAAAGTTATCAAAGAAAGGCATATAGATACTAAATATATTAGCATTTCAAGGAGAAGATATTAACAGAAACCTGGTATTAAACGAAAAGCCCTCTGTCGGAGGGCCTTTCATTTATTTATTACCTAAAGTTGTTTTAGCGCATCTTTTTAAATGCGTTGATCAGTCCATTGGTGGAAGAGTCATGAGAATTTACTTCATCGGCATTCTGTAATTCCGGCAGGATCTTTCCGGCCAGTTGTTTGCCCAGCTCTACGCCCCATTGGTCGAAGGTATAGATGTTCCAGATGACTCCCTGGACAAAGATCTTATGTTCATACAGTGCGATCAGTTCGCCCAGGCTGAAGGGGGTAATCTCTTTCAGCAGGAAGGAGTTGGTGGGCCGGTTGCCGCTAAAGGATTTATAGGGGATCAGGTTAGCGGGAACTTTCTCTGCTTCCAGCTCTTCTTTCGTCTTTCCATTCATCAGTGCCTGGGTCTGTGCAAAGAAGTTGGACAGCAGTTTGACATGATGGTCGCCGACGGGGTTATGGCTGATGGCCGGGGCGATGAAGTCACAAGGGATCAGGGTCGTGCCCTGGTGGATGAGCTGATAAAAAGCATGTTGACCGTTGGTGCCGGGTTCGCCCCAGACAACGGGGCCGGTGGACCAGGCTACGGGCTGGCCGTTGCGGTCGATGGTCTTACCGTTGCTCTCCATATTACCCTGTTGAAAGTAAGCGGCGAAGCGGTGCATATACTGGTCATAGGGAAGGATGGCCTCTGTCTGTGAACCGAAGAAATTGGTATACCATAAGCCGATGAGGGCCATGGTGACCGGGATGTTGTTTTCGAAGGGGGTCGTACGGAAATGGATGTCGGTCTGGTGGGCGCCTTTCAGGAGGGACTCGAAGTTGTCATATCCTACGGTAAGGGCTATGGACAGACCGATGGCGCTCCACAGGGAGTATCGCCCTCCTACCCAATCCCAGAATTCAAACATATTGGCTTTGTCGATGCCGAATTTCACCACTTCTTTTTCGTTGGTGGAAAGAGCGGCGAAGTGTTTGGCTATCTGCCCTTCGTCTTTGGCGGATTCCAGGAACCAGCTGCGGGCCGTATGGGCATTGGTCATGGTTTCCTGGGTGGTAAAAGTCTTGGAGGCAATGAGGAAAAGGGTCTCTTCGGGGTTAACCTTTTTCAGGGTCTCCACGATATGGGTGCCGTCAACATTGGAAACGAAATAAGGCTGGATGCCGGGCACCCAATAGGGTTTGAGAGCTTCGGTGACCATTACGGGGCCCAGGTCGCTGCCGCCGATGCCGATGTTGACGATGTATTTTATTTTTTTCCCGGTATACCCTTTCCATTCCCCGCTATGCACTTTAGCGCAGAATGCCTTCATTTGAGCCAGTACGCGCAATACATCGGGCATGACGTCCTTCCCGTCGCTGAGTACCGGGCCACCGGAGAGGTTACGCAGCGCCGTGTGCAATACGGACCGGTCTTCGGTCTGATTGATCTTTTCGCCGGTGAACATGGCTTCTATGGCATCTTTCACTTTACTTTCTTCCGCCAGCTGTCGTAAAAGGGTGAGCGTTTTATCGGTCACTATATTCTTGGAGTAATCGAAAAGGATGTTATCGAATTTCAGGGAATAGCCGGCAAACCGATTGGGGTCGGCCTTGAAAAGAGAGCGCATGTGCACTCCTTTAATCTCGTTCTTATAGTGTTCTTGCAATTGCTGCCATGCTGCTGTCTGAGTGGGTGTTACTTTCGGGAACATATAAAAAAGTTTACTTCAGTTGATAATTGATGATGGTATTCGATTCTTACAACGCCTTAAGGACCGAGATAGTTCGCTGCACCATTTCCGGGGTAATGTCCAGATGGGTTACAAAACGCAGCTGGTTGGCAGCAATAGCTATCGCCAGGATATCCTGTTCTTTCAGCTGGGCGGCTAAGGACTTTGCACAGACAGAGGGTTCTACTTCCATGATAATGATATTGGTCTCTACCGGGAGGATGGAGGCCACAAAGTCTTTTTTCTCCAGGACTTCCGCAATCTGCCGGGCATGTGTATGATCTTCCGCCAGTCTGTCTATGTGAAACTGCAAGGCATGGATACCGGCGGCGGCCATGAAGCCGGCTTGTCTCATGCCTCCCCCAAAGACCTTGCGGACCCTACGGGCCTGCCGGATAAAGGGGGCCGGTCCGATCAGGATGCTTCCGATGGGGCAGCCCAGTCCTTTGTTCAGGCATACGGAGATGCTGTCGAAGAGGCGGCCGAAGTCAGCGGCGGATTGTTTTTGGGCAACGAGAGCGTTGAATAACCGGGCTCCGTCCAGGTGAAGCTTCAGCTGGTTGTCGGTGCAGACCTGCCGGATCTTTGCAATCTCTTCCAGGTTATAACAGCTGCCCCCACCCCTGTTACCCGTATTTTCCAGGGATACCAGGGAAGTGCGGGCTTTATGGACATCGTCAGGATTGATGGCAGCCGATACCTGCTCTGCCGTGATACGGCCCCGGTCCCCTTCCAGCGCCCGTACCTGCGAGCCGGAATTGAAAGCGATGCCCCCGCCTTCATATATATACACATGGGAATTCTTTTCACAGATCACTTCGTCTCCCGGCCGGGTGTGGCATTTTATAGCAATCTGGTTGGACATTGTCCCGCTGGGGCAGTAAAGGGCCGCCTCCATGCCAAAGAGTTGGGCAGCCATCGTCTCCAGCTGGTTGATGGAGGGGTCTTCCCCAAAAACATCATCCCCTACCCTGGCCTGCATCATAGCCTGTAACATAGCGGGAGTCGGGCGTGTAACGGTATCTGAACGAAGGTCGATCGGTGTCGGCATAAAACTGCTAAGGGTGGTTAAAGTGAGGTTGCAAATTAACGGGATTTTGCCAGATTTGGGGGGGATATTACGATTATGTTTTGGCAAAGAAAAAGCGCAGTGGCCGGCGGGTGAGGAGGATGAAAGGTGAGGCCGGGCAGCCTGAAGGATAAGAGTGGGGGACGAAGACGGGAGGGACAAAAAAAAGGAGCCTTTTAAAGGCTCCGTTCCCTATTCCGGCAGGTATTTAACCGTCAGGCGATCGGTAATGACAACGATCTGCCTAGGACAATGCCTGCTCCTTAATATTGTTCCCCTTGGCTTTGGCGGCTTTGATCAGCTCGAGTACATGTTCGCGCACATCGTCTTTGAGACCTTCCGTTTCTCTTTCAAAAATATCTTTCAGTTCATCCAGCTCATCGGAGGTGACCCCTCTCAGCTGTCTTAATTTTTTCTTTAAATTATGGGCGGTATCGGCGATGCGTTGACGTGTTTCGCTGCCTTCAGCCGGTGCGACCAGGACTCCGATAGCCACTCCTGCAACCAAGCCTGACAAGGCGCCTATTAAGATTTTTTGAGCACTCATAGATAGAAATTTAAAAATGAATAATAGTATTTTTACGTGTTAGTAATTTATATATTTTCAAGAACCCTGCCAAGCTCATTTAAGCAGGCCGAATAAAATGTTAAGACGTCCTGGCTGGCGAAAAGGCCGGTATTTGGGAATTTTTCTCCACAGATGGTCTGAAATGGGCTGAAGGGATAATTCCCTACTATTAAAGGTCATTTTATGCGTAGGTGACGGCGGGTGGCGGGAACGTAATTTTTCATACCTTTGCGCCCTATGACACAAGAGCAAATCAAAAGTATGAGGGACCGTGTAGTGGTCTTGAGGAGGTTTCTTTGACGTCGATAACCGCCAGTACAAAGTAAACGAAGAGAAGCAATTATCGCTGAGCCCGGGATTCTGGGATGACAACAAGCGTGCGACGGAAATTCTCAAGAACATCAAGCTGAACGAATATTGGGTGAAGCTATACGAGTCCGTGGAGACGGCCGTAGAAGATTTTGCCGTATTATTCGACTTCTGGAAGGCCGGAGAGGCCAGTGAGGAGGAGACCAGGGAAGCTTATGATAAGGGACTGAGCCTGATCGAGGAAGCGGAGTTCAAGAGTACGCTCAACAAGCCGGAGGATGAATTGCCGGCGGTGATGCAGATCAATTCCGGCGCCGGGGGCACCGAGAGCCAGGATTGGGCCGAGATGTTGCTACGTATGTACCGTATGTATGGAGACAAACAAGGGTGGAGCGTCACCGAGCTGGACCTCCAGGATGGAGAAGGCGCGGGGATCAAAAGCGCCACGATCCAGTTCGATGGTCCATTTGCCTATGGCTTCCTGAAAGCGGAAAGCGGCGTACACCGGCTGGTCCGCATCTCCCCATTCGACTCCAATGCCCGTCGTCATACTTCTTTTGCTTCCGTCTATGTATATCCCCTGATAGACGACAGTATCGAGATCGTGGTGAACCCTTCCGATGTGGAATGGGCCTTTTTCCGCAGTGGCGGCGCCGGCGGTCAGAACGTGAATAAGGTGGAGACGGCGGTGCGTCTTACGCACAAGCCCAGCGGCATCATCGTAGAATGCCAGCAGGCCCGAACCCAGGGTGAAAACCGGGAGAAGGCCATGACGATGCTGAAGAGCCGTCTGTATGAGGAAGAGATCCGTAAACAGGAGGCTATCAAGAATGCCACTAATTCCACCAAGAAAAAGATAGAATGGGGCAGCCAGATCCGGTCGTATGTATTCCATCCCTATAAGATGATCAAGGACCATCGTACGGACTATGAAGTGGGTAATGTGCAACCGGTGATGGATGGGGAGCTGGACGGGTTTATCAAAGCGTACCTGATGAGCGAGAAAGAGACCGCGGACAAATAAACAAAAATAGTCACACATGAATCTAGGTTATTTTAATTACCCGGCGCCGGGCAATGAGCCGGTGTTAAACTATGGCCCGGGCAGTAAGGAGAAAGAACTGTTAAAAAAGACCTTAAAAGAATTAAAAAGTACTGAACACGATATTCCCATGCATATCGGGGGGAAGGAAGTGCGCACGGGTAAAAAAGTAGCTATGCGTCCACCCCATGAGATCGCCCATACCCTGGGCTATTTTCATGCAGGCGACGAGACGCATGTGAAGCAGGCTATTGACGCGGCGTTGCAGGCAAAGGAAGCCTGGGCCGCCTTAAGTTGGGAGAACCGGGCAGCCATCTTCCTGAAAGCCGCCGATCTCATCGCAACGAAGTATCGTCCTTACATGAACGGCACCACGATGCTGGGGCAGAGCAAGAATGCCTTTCAGGCGGAAATAGACAGCGCCTGTGAGATCATCGATTTTCTTCGCTGGAACGTCCATTTTCTCAGTGAGATCTACCGTCAGCAGCCCGTCAGCAGCCCTGGTGTCCATAACAGGCTTGAGTTCCGCCCCCTGGAAGGTTTTGTACTGGCCATTACCCCCTTTAACTTTACCGCCATCGGAGGCAACCTGCCTACTTCTGCTGCCATGTGCGGCAATACCGTGGTCTGGAAGCCGGCCAATACACAGGTCTTCGCTGCACAGATGTTCATGCGCGTCCTGAAAGAAGCGGGATTACCCGACGGGGTGATCAACCTCATCTATGTGGATGGACCCGCTCTGGGGAAGGTATGTTTTAGCCACCGGGATTTTGCCGGGATCCATTTCACCGGTTCCACGGGGGTCTTTAACCAGATCTGGAAAACGATAGGTGAAAATATTTCCAACTACCGCAGCTATCCCCGCATTGTCGGAGAGACAGGAGGAAAGGATTTTGTACTGGCCCATGAAAGCGCCGACCCGGATGTAGTGGCAACGGCCCTGCTGAGAGGCGCCTTTGAATACCAGGGGCAGAAATGCAGTGCTGCCTCGCGGGCTTATATCCCCGATACGCAGGCTGACGTCATCAAGAAAAAGCTGATCGAAGGGATCAAGAGCTTTAAGATGGGTACGGTGGAGAATTTTTCCAATTTTGTCAATGCCGTCATTGACGAAAAAAGTTTCGACAAGATCCAGGCCTATATCGAAAAGGCGAAGAAAGACCCCAAGGCCGAGATCTGGGCCGGGGGTACATGTGATAAGTCGAAGGGATATTTTGTACAGCCGACGGTTATCGAGGCCAAAGACCCGTTATATACCACGATGTGCGAAGAAATATTCGGACCTGTACTGACGGTGTATGTTTACAAGGCCGCTGAATTTGAAAAGACGCTGGACCTGGTGAATTCCACTTCTCCCTATGCGCTGACCGGTTCTATCCTTTCTCAGGACAGGCAGATCGTGGAACTCGCAACGGACCGTCTGCGTAATGCGGCAGGGAATTTCTACATCAACGACAAACCAACAGGCGCCGTAGTAGGGCAACAGCCATTTGGCGGAGCCCGGGCTTCCGGTACCAATGATAAGGCGGGATCGATCCTGAACCTGTACCGTTGGCTCAGCGCCCGGACCATCAAAGAAACTTTTGTACCTCCTACCGATTACCGGTACCCGTTCCTGGCGGAAGAGTAACGATAATGAGAATCCCGGAAGACCTCCGGGATTTTTTATTACCGGGAGAGTATGTGCAGCAATAAACATATTATGCATATGGGCATTTTATTTTTTATAAGTATTTGATTTGCATAACATTAACTTCAACTTTTGGGTATTTTTTTAGTAATTCCACAATAAATAAATACGATATACGTAGGTTGCACACTAACGATCAGGCTTATAGATTTGCCCCATTGTTAACTAAAATCCATTTATGAAAAAGTTAGTGTTATTGTTTATTGCAGGTTTTTCTTTAGCAACTTCCCACGCGCAAATTCGTTTCGGCCTGAAAGCAGGGGTCAATTTTTCCAGTCTGCATGAAACTTCTACCACTGATGGCTCCTCTTTAAGTACGAAGGTAGATTTCAATGCCGGGGCATTGGTGAACATCAAGTTGATTGACAAGCTGAGCTTGCAACCCGAGGTGATCTATTCCGGGCAAGGGTCAAAGGCAACCCAAAACGGAATGGATGCTACTTACAATTTTGGCTATATCAATATCCCGATCCTGGTGAAGTACAATATCATCGCCGGTCTGTTTGCGGAAACCGGCCCCCAGTTAGGTATCCTGACTTCCGCCAATGTAAAAGAAAGCGGCAGCAGCGTAAGTATCAAGGATGAAATAAAATCAACCGATTGGTCGTGGTCATTCGGGGCCGGCTACTTGCTGCCGATCAACCTGGGCTTCGATGCAAGGTATAATCTTGGGTTCAGCAATATCGCCAAGGGTACGGATTCAAATGGCGGCTCGCTCAAGAACGGCGCTTTCCAGGTAGGTGTATTTTACCTGTTTGGCGGCGGAAAGAAATAAAATCCCTGAATTTCATAATTTACAGGCGACCGGAAGATCCGGTCGCCTTTTTTTGACTTATTTTTATAAAAATTTCTATTTGAAGACGATCCTAAACGAGCAGCAATTGGCTATTACAATACAGCGTTTGAGCCACCAGGTGCTGGAGAATCACATCGACCTGGAGAATACCGTGCTGATCGGCATTCAGCCCAGGGGTATTTATTTTTCAAACCGGATCGTAGAACAGCTGACCACCCAGGTGACCGGCGGGAAGATGGAGTATGGGAAGCTGGATATTACTTTTTACCGGGACGATGTACGTAAGGGGTTACATGAGCTGAACCAGACACATATCCCTTTCTCCATTGAAGACAAAAACGTCATTCTGATCGATGATGTCCTCTATACAGGACGGACGATACGGGCGGCCCTGGATGCCTTATTGGATTTCGGAAGGCCTGCCAAGGTGGAGCTGTGTATCCTGATCGACCGGCGGTTCAGCCGGCAATTACCTATCCAGGCCGATTATACCGGTAAATCCATTGATTCCATCATTACACAGAAAGTAAAAGTATTCTGGAAAGAAAAAGACGGGAAGGACGAGGTAGCCCTGTTGGAGGAGTGAGGGGAATACCCTAATTTCGCCCCTTAATGCAACTAAGTACCAAACATCTTCTTGGCATTAGAGATCTCCAACCGAGTGATATTCAACTCATTTTAGACACAGCAACCCAATTCAAAGAAGTATTGCAGCGTCCGATCAAGAAGGTCCCCACCTTGCGGGATGTGACGATCGTGAATCTCTTTTATGAGAATTCGACGAGGACGAGGATCTCTTTTGAGCTGGCGGAAAAAAGGCTGTCCGCCGATACGATAAATTTTACGGCTTCCGGTTCTTCTGCCGCCAAGGGGGAGACGCTGCTGGACACGGTGAATAATATCCTTTCCATGAAGGTGGATATGGTGGTGATGCGGCATAGCGCCAGCGGAGCTCCCCATTTCCTGGCCAAACATATTCCGGCTGCCATCGTGAATGCCGGGGATGGGATCAATGAGCATCCTACCCAGGCCCTGCTGGATGCCTTTTCCATCCGGGAGAAGCTAGGCAGTCTGGCTGGTAAAAAGATTGCCATTGTAGGGGACATCATGCATTCCCGGGTAGCGTTGAGCAATATTTACCTGCTGAAGAAAATGGGCGCCGAGGTGACGATAGCCGGCCCCCCTACCCTGATACCCGTCTATATTAAAGAGGCATTCGATGTGCGGGTGGAATACGACCTGAGGAAGGCCCTGGAGTGGTGTGATGTGGCCAATATCCTTCGTATCCAGCTGGAGAGGCAGAATCAGCCCCTCTTCTCTTCCCTGCGGGAATACAGCCTTGCCTACGGGGTGAACAAACGACTGCTGGACAGCCTGAACAAGGAGATTGTCATTATGCACCCCGGGCCGATCAACCGGGGTGTGGAACTGGACAGTGACGCGGCAGACAGCAAACAATCCATTATTTTGCAGCAGGTAGAGAATGGGGTGGCCGTACGGATGGCCGTGTTATATCTATTGGCAGGCGGAGCCCCCACGCCAAAGAGCGGTAAGGAAATTTAAACAATAAAACGCCTGCTTCCCAGCGCTGCAGGTATGGAGAAACCCATTATGCAACGCATTGGCCTCTTTCCGGGAACCTTCGATCCGATCACCATCGGGCACCTGGATATCATCAACCGTTCGCTGCCGTTGTTTGACAAGCTTGTCATCGGGATTGGGCGGAATGCGAATAAGGAACCCATGTTCTCCGAAGAGCAGCGACTGGCGTGGATCCAGGAGATCTATAAAGGCAATCCCAAAGTAGATGCCGTCCTGTATGAGGGGCTGACGATCCGGTGCTGTCAGCAGGTGGGCGCTCAGTTTATTTTGAGGGGGATCCGGTATGTAAACGATTTCGAATATGAGAAGGCCATTGCCGATATGAACCGGAGCCTTGACCATAACATAGAGACTGTCTTTCTCACCTGTCTGCCGCAATATACTTCGGTGGCCTCCACACTGGTGAGGGATGTATTAAAAAATGGCGGTGATGTGATGCAATTCCTGCCTGACGTAGTCGCCACGGCGCTGAGGAAACAAGGCGCCAGCAAAAAACAATAAACGTTTCCCAAATATAAGATCATGTCTATCTGGCATCCTTCCTCTTCCCCCATGACCATTGAACAATTGCAGTCCCTGGGTCATCAGACGATGGGGGCCCATCTGGGTATGGAATTTACGGAGATCGGGGATGATTTTCTGAAGGCCCGGATGCCGGTGGATGCCCGAACCCGCCAACCTTACGGGTTACTGCATGGAGGCGCCTCTGTGGCGCTGGCGGAGACCTTGGGCAGTGTAGCTGCCGCCTATGTCATCGATCAGACTAAATACATTTGTGTGGGGTTGGAGATCAATGCCAATCATGTCCGGGGTGTCCGTGAAGGCTATGTCTATGGTACGGCCACTCCGGTGCATATCGGAAAGAGCACCCATGTATGGGATATCCGGATCGTGGATGAACGGGGAAAGCTGGTCTGTGTGAGCCGGCTGACCGTGGCGATACTAAAACGCGAGACGCTGGGTATAAAAACGACGGAAGGTTAGCCAGGGCAGCCCCTTGAACGGACGTGAAGCCCCTCCGGGCAGGCCCTCGCCGGGAACGGGACCCGGACGCATCAGGCATGTTTGATGTGAAGTCCTGCTGCCCGCAACACGTCGATGATCGAAGGGAAGGTATTGTTGATGAAGATCTTTATCTCTTTTTCGCCTCCCCATTTTATTTCCGTGATCTGTTCTTCCTGCTGAGGGGTGATGATCTGATCGCCGGGAGCTGTCATATGATACCAATGTGTTTCTTTCAGGAAGTGTTTGCCACTCTCGTCATAGGTATGATAGGTGACCAGGAGAGGTTTGCCCAAACGAATATCCTTTAACCCTGTCTCTTCCTCCACTTCACGCACGGCGCATTGTTCCAGGGATTCTCCTGCATCGAGTTTGCCTTTGGGCAGGTCCCATTTATTACGACGCAGCATAAAAAGGAGCTGACCTTTTTCATTCTGTACCAGGCCTCCGGCAGCTTTTACCAGGAGAAATTTTTTCCAGAATGCCTTGCGCAGGGTCTCCAGGTCGGGATGGAGGAAAACACCCGCGTGGACTTTTTCCTGGCGCATTTCATGAATGATGGAATTGACGGCGGGGGTGGAAAATTCGTCGATGAATACAGCGTCATCGTGGTGGGCGTAGCTACTGATCTCTTCATTGAGCTGGTCACAGAGGAAAAGGGGCTTATCGTTAAAATAGATCTTTATGTACATGGGCAACCGATGTTAGTTTATTATATATGTAAAGATAAAGTTTGTTACTTTCGCAGCATGGTGGAAAAAACAATTATGGCAAATGAAAAGGCGGTAGCCGAGAAGCTACTACAGGTACAGGCTATTCGCCTGAGTGTAAAAGAACCGTTTACCTGGTCTTCCGGCTGGAAAAGCCCCATTTATTGCGATAACCGTAAGGTCCTCTCCTTTCCCTATATCCGGGACTTCATCAAATCGGAGATGTGCAATGTGCTGTTCGGACAATTCCCGGAAGCCGCTCTGCTGGCGGGGGTAGCGACGGCGGGCATCGCCTGGGGCGCTATGGCTGCCGACCAGTTGAAGCTACCTTATATCTATGTCCGTTCCAAGCCTAAGGAGCATGGGCTCGGGCAGCAGATCGAAGGTTATTATGAGAAAGGGCAGCCCACGGTGGTTATCGAGGACCTGATCTCTACCGGCAAGAGCAGTCTGCAGGTAGTGGATATCCTACGGCAGGCGGGGCTGGAAGTGATCGGGCTGGTGTCCATCTTCAATTATGGTTTCCAGGCCGGAAGGGACGCTTTTGAAAAGGCGGGGGTACCCTATATTTCACTGTCCAACTACCCTACCCTGATCGAGCTGGCCCTGGAGAAAAAGATTGTCAGCCCGGACGAGGAGGCTATCCTCCTGAAATGGAGGGAGGACCCGGCCGGTTGGAAGGGGGTGTAAGCAAAACGGCCGGCGCCCAAAAGAATTGTTAAAGGGTGATGGTCCAGGCCGGTCGAGGAAGAAAGCAGAACTATTTTGTTATATTTACGGGTAATAATTCTGTTTATATATGAAAAAACTACAATTTATTGTCTTATTCCTGATAGGTTTTGCCGGTGTCACCATGGCCCAGCAGAAGACACAAAAGGTTGTCGTCATTAAAACGCCGACGGTACAATGCGAAGAGTGTAAGAACCGGATCGAGAAATACCTCAGCCATGAGGAAGGGATCCAGAAAGTGAATGTCGATTATAAAAAGAAGACCGCTACGGTGACCTATCTCACGGACCGTACGAACCCGGAGAATATCAAAGCCCTGATCGCAAATGTCGGTTATGATGCGGATGATGTTACCGCCGAGCCGGATTCCTATAAGCGGCTGCCTACCTGTTGTAAAAAACCGGAAGACGGAGGAGGACATAAGAAAGACTAATAAATAAATCTAAGCGAATAGAAAGGCCGTCTCAAAGTATGAGACGGCCTTTCCGTTTTAATTCTTTATATTAAAGTCCAGTGGGAAATCCAATTTAAAAGCAATGTTCCTACCCATATTGTAAATACCGAGATGTCCATTAGGCGAGGATGAATATTGTTCGAAATATTTCAACCGGCTCAGGTGGTCCTGGTAGGCCACATCGAATATATTGTTCCCCATGATATAGAAGTTGAAGAGGGTTTTGCCTTTACCATTGGTAATCCCGGAACCTATCCCAGCATTGAACAAGGTATAGCCGGGGGTAGCCGTCTCTGTATTATCGGTCAGGTAGACCCTGTTCTGCGCAGCGTACCAGGCCACCTGTACTTTGACAAAGCCATTGACAATATGGTGCGACCGGGATTCGAAATCATAACGCAGTTCCGACAGGCCATGTAAGGGTGGGATGAACGGAACATATTTATTGCTGTCCGATTTCAGTTTAGGATCGACACCCTTATTCAGTCCATAAGTTGCTGTCAGGCTATTTTCGAAATGCAGGGCTTTTACCGGATGAATATCCAGGCTGAATTCCCCACCATATAACTGCGCCTTGCCCTGCTGGAATTTATAAGTCTGGTTGCCCGCTGCCAGCACAGAGTCTCCGCCGGTGGTGCTCAATAATCTTTGGTTGAAGATATAGTTCGAAATGTTATTATTAAATACGCTGAAGGTCCATGCAACATATTTGGTTGTATATTCCAGTCCCACATCTTCCTGGAGGTTGAATTCAGGTTTGAAATCCCCGTTACCGATCTGGTAAATATTGGTTCCCGGGTGTACTCCGTTGGCAGAGATCTCGGCGATATTCGGCGCACGGAACCCGCGGGCGATATTTGCCTTTACAGAAAACTGCTCCGTGAAATTGTAGGTAGCGCCGATGCTGCCTGTAAGGCCCGAAAAAATGTGGTGGTAATTGTAAAAAGGATGATTGGCCCCTGCCGTATCCGCACCATATACCGGCATGTCAAAGCCTGTTACCGGGTTGGGTTGGGTATATAATTGCTGGTTCGTGAATGAACGGCTGTCAACCCGCAGGCCGCCGGATATATCCAATTTATCAAAGGACTTTTTCAGCAGTGCAAAGGGGCCGATGTCGAACTGATGATAGGAGGGAATTACAAAATCGGTTCCCTTTGTAACGGTATTATCCTGGTACATCCCGTTGACACCGGCGGTGAGGTTCCAGCCGTTCCATTCCGGGAAATAGTATTTCAGGTCGTACGACCAGGTATTCAATTGCAGGAACAGGCCGGCGATGGAAGGGGCTTCGGGATGGCTGAATTCCCGGCGAACGCTCCGTTGGTAACCGAGGTTGACTGCCAACCGTCCGTTCCCAAGGATAAAGTTGTTCGTACTATATACCCTGTAATGCTGAACGTGCTGGTGCAAAACGCCTATCGAGTAAGACTTCAGTTCTTCATCGGATACGATGGGCCTGACGGTATCCGCTTCTGTGATCTGCTTGGTAAATTTGCGGGTGGCGGAGTCCCGGCTGCCATCCGGGATTTCCTGCAGGTCGTCGAAGAGTGAGAGGCTCAGATGAGAATACCCCCAACTGCGATGCAAGCCTAAGGCGAGCCCTGCATCCGTCTCGTTAAAAGCAGTATTGTATACACGACCATCAATTTTGTTCTGGTAGTTGGTGGCTTGTTTATGAGAGATCCTTCCCATCCATTCGAAACCGTTCCTGGTGGCGCCGAGCATCGCCGAACCGCCAAAAAGGCCGTTATTAGTATGATATTCGGTCAGGATATCGCCGATCATTTTTCCCTCGGGGGCCGCCTGGGTGGGGATCAGGTTCACGACCCCTGCCAGCGCGTCCGAGCCGTAGGTCAAACTTGCCGGGCCTTTGATGACTTCTATTCTTTCAACGCCGTATTGATCCACTTCGATACCATGTTCATCCCCCCATTGCTGGCCTTCCTGGCGCACCCCATCATACAAGGTAAGTATCCGATTGTAACCCAGGCCCCTGATGAATGGCTTGGACACGTTGGGGCCTGTAGTGAGGGCGCTGACCCCTGGTATTTTGGCAATAGCATCGATGATATTGGTGCTGAGGTTCGTGGCGATATAGTCATGGTTTACCGAAACGATGGGTACCGGGCTTCTCTTGATCTGGGTAGCTTTGGAAAGACCTGTCACCACTACGGGGCTTTCTTCTATAGATTCATCTGAAAGGGTAAAGTCGAGGGTAATGGGACCACTGACCGTTACCGTCTTTGTAACGGTCTTGAATCCGACATAATGTACTTCGATCAGGTAGCTGCCGGAAGGAAGGTTATTGAACTTATAATACCCGTTGTTATCGGAGATCACTCCTATTTTAAGATCGGGGATATAGACGGAGGCGCCTGAAAGAAGCGAGCCTTTCCCTTTTTCAGTTACCTTACCGGACAAGGTCCCCCCGACGGGTAGGTAGTTCTTATTGGCAAGGATAAATTGGTCAATACCTAAAAACAGTACAATAAGTAATATAGAACGAATTGAATACGAGTTCATTTGATTCATGTTTAATTCCATTTGTGAAAAAGAAGCAATAAAAAATGGGCAATTAAACAGTAACCGGGGGGCCGCGAAGACCAAAAATGAAATGAGAGGAGGAGAGATGACCTTTATAGGGAGGCAGCGTCTTCGTTGCGAAACATGCCGGAAGGCCTGACTCAAGGGAGAGGGTATGATCTAAAAAGGGGGACTCTACGACCAGGTTGTCGATCGTACAATGAAAGCCGGCCTTATTAAATTGATCGGTTTTGCCATGATCCAATGCCAGATGGGTGTCCTTGTGGTGGACTGTCAAGGCATGAATAACGACCTTAGGCGTAATGCCCAGCGCGAACAAGGCTAAGAGTAAGCCTGCAAGAAAAGGTCGTATGGTAGTTCCGGGAAACCTCAATTTTTGCTACAAGGTTGCAAATTATGGTTTTCTTTTCATAATAGGCCCGGGGAGGCCGGAATATTATTTGGAAGGGGGTGATCTTCTCCTGTATCTGACATATAGGAGAAGGCCGAATATGACCAATACGATCTGGGCCGACGCCCAGAACATCGTACTGATATCTTTTACCGTCTTACCCCCCCACCCCATGAATTCATGCTTGTGTAAAAAAGCAAAGCTGTACTCTTCGACCCTATTATTATCGGTGACGAGTTTGGAGAGGCGGCCAGTGGAAGTCTCCACATAATACCGCTCGTTGTTATTGGAGGCATAGCTTATTTTCCAAACGGGCAGTCGTTTGTCAGCGAAGTTATACTCGCTGGTGAACCGTAGCACCGGGTCTGAGGTCCGGATGGCTGTAGCCGGTTGTCCGCTGAAGGTGCAAGCCAGGAAACCGGCGTATCGCATTTCTCCCTGGGGCAAGGCCGAGTAAGGGCTATCCGTCTGTAAATAGACCCTGGAAGGGGCTGGCGCCTGGGTGTCCTTCATCAGGTCGCGCGTGTGTGTGGCGGCGCCGGCCATGGGTTCCGGGGACGGCGTGGTGGCTCCCTGAGAAGAGGATGGTACCTGGGTGACCTGCCAGTACGGGCGCCCGTATATGCTTACGATACTAACATCGGTAATGGGTTCTTTGACTACCTCCTGCAGTTGTGAAAAACGGAAGTTAAGATCAGCAGCTGCGAAAGAGGGGGCAACAAAAAAGCGGTCCCTTGTATCTTCTTTGAATTTGGAGAAGGCGTGGAAGGCCCCGCTGAAGGTGAACATGAGCGTAAACAGGGCAATGGTAATGGAAGTGTAGCGATGTGTCCGTCTGGCCCTGACCAGCCCGTTGCCGTTGACTTTCTTACTTTTTGTAGCAAAGAAAATATAGATGCCCATCAGGGCGGTAAGAAAAGCCATCAATGCCAGACCGCCTTCCACGGCCAATTTTCCTTTGCCCAGGAACTCCAGCCAGGCCCAGGTATGGACCAGCGTAAAGATCCTGTCAAAGACCATCCGGCGGTTGTCCATGGCAAAGGCGAAGCGGTCGCGGGTAGTCTCTACATAGACCCGGATACCGTCCGGCCGGTCGAAGGATACTCTGTAGACAGGGAGCAGTTTGTTAATGCTCTTGTATTCCAGGTCATAATTCTTCAGCAGGGAGACGTTGGCCACTTTGGCCCCTTTTACGGGATTGAGCACGGTCTCGGTGGCGGCGCCGCAACAGTCGTGGGCTACCGGGGCTGTGTAAGCGATGGCGATGGAGGCCGGAGCGCCGGAAGAGGCGGATGCGATAGACTGATGAGCATGCGAAGCGGATACGGGCAGAGTGGCCGGTCCTTCCAGGAACTGACGGGCCAGGTATTGGGCATAGAGCCAGTCTCCGGCGGGCAGGACATTTCCATTCGTGCAGCTGAGGTAAATGGGAATGGCGGCAGCGGGGAGACCGGCGATGCCGGAGCCGTTGGCGCCGGAACCGTTGTCAGTTCCAAGGGTGTTGGGCAGACGGTGAACAGGAAGCTGGACCTGGTAAAACCAGTTTGTGTCGATGTGAACCAGGCGGAAATTGGCAATGCTGTCCAGGTGATGCAGCCGGAGGGCCGCCTGTAAAGGCACGTGAATCCGGGCGCTATCGATCGCAACGGGGGGCAGCCCCTGTGTCGCAATCTTTGGCCGGATATTCGTCATGATGGGATGCATAAAACCGCTGGATGCCCACAGCAGGACAGGGATCGCTATGATCAGTGAAAAAGTACGATGCCATTTATAAATTTTCGATCTCATTGGTAAATGTTGGGGTTATTTAAAAAAATGCCAGGACAGGCCGAGGGTCCACTCTGCCGGGTCGCCCAGGTTATAGCTATATCCATACGATGACTTGCTGGCAAGGGAAGCATAATACTTATTAAAAGCATTTAGCGCATTGACCCATAGTTCCCACCTGCGAAGCTGGTAGCCTGTCCGGATATTGACGATATCAAAACCGCTGTATTGTTTTGTATTGGCATCATCCATAAAATATTTACCCAGGTGCTGCTCTTCCACGGAGATCCGGAATCCTTTTATGAACCGGGGGCGCCAGGTCAGCTCCGCGTTGGCGATAAACTGGGGGGCCGCTGCCATTTCGTTGCCGCTATAATCCCTGTTGTTCTCAAATTGCACGACGAATTTGTGATCGGAATTGCTGGCGCTGACCCGGAAACTCCATTCGGGCGTGGGGCGGTAGGTGAGCCCATATTCGATGCCCTGGTGTTTGGTCTTCCCGGAATTCTGATTGAGAAAGGTGCCATCATTCTGTTTTACAGAAATGATCTGGTTCGTGCCATCCATCCGGTAGAGGCTCCAATCCACGTACAGTTTGTTTTTTAACAGGGACCACCAGCCTCCGATCTCATAGTTAAAAAAGGTCTGGGGGTGGAGGTAGGGCACTTTCACTCCATTGTAAAGGTCGGTGACCTGCGGGGGGACATAACCCTGGCTATAGTTAGCGTATATGCCCATTCCTTTATAGTTATAGGTGGCTCCCACTTTTGGCGTTACCCTGTTGAAGTCGTTTTGTGTGTTGGCCGAACCTGTTGAAGCGGAAGCGGGCAGAGAGTTCCGGAAGTTATAATGATAGAAATCATACCGAAGGGCGGCTACCACTTTCAGCCCTTTGACGGGGCTCAGCTCATAGTTCAGATAAGAAGCTATGTTGCTGATGCCCGTGGAGTAGTTGCTCAGCAGGGAGTCTGTGTTGGTATAACTGAGATAGCTGCCTTTGTTGTCTCTTTGGATCCGGATGTAGTTGGCGATATAGCTGCTGGGGCTGATGTCGGCACTGAGGCCCCCGATCAGTTTGCTGCCCAGCCAGTTGAATTTTTGCTGATGCTGGGCCACCAGCAGGTAGCTGTGAAAAGAGCTGTTATTGATCTGTCCGTTGGCCAGCAGGGGATCGGTCTGGCTGTTGCTGATATAATACGAGGGGTTCTGTCCTGTACTGTTGTCACGATAGACCAACGAAACCTGGGTCTCCGCCTGGCTGTTCCAACGGTAGTCCAACTGTGACCGGAAACGCAGGGCATGTACTTTCCGGTAGGTGAAAGAATAAGGGGTGTTGTAGTTCCTCTGAGCAAAGTGAGCGCTGTCCAGGGAGCCATACATGTCACTGTAATAATTTACATAGGTGAGGGTATTACTCCAGGTGAGCTGATCACTGGCCTTGTAATCTGCCCGGAGGGTAATGGCCGTCTTATGAAAGTCGCTGTACTGAATAGGCCCGTCAGTCCTGTTGGCATAATAACCGCTGGCGATGAGCCCCCATTTACCAAAGCTGCTGCCGATCTGCACATCGGCTCTTTTATAGCCATTATTATTGCCCTGTACACTGAGGTACCCATCCGGAATGGCGGGAGGTATCTGGGTGATGATGTTGACGGCGCCTCCGATCGCTTCGGCCCCATAGAGAGAGGAAGCCGGCCCCCGGATGATCTCAATCTGCCGGGCCGCCGTCATATTCATTTCCAGCAGCGCGTTGTGGTTATATACCCCTGTCGTGCGGATGGGTATGCCATCTTCGAGGTAGAGGAAAAGACTCTGGGTGCTCATCGGTTGGCGGATGCTGATCTCATGTTGTTCATTACCCAAGTCCACCATGAACACCCCACTGACCTTATTGAGCAGCTGGTCGATCTGATTGGCCTTTGTGTCGGCAATTGTCTGTGCGTTGATCGTGCTAATGGCGATTGGCGCTTCCGTCCTTTTCTGGACAGTCCGATTGCCAGAGACAATCATCTCCTGCAATCTGTTATCCTGTGGTGTCAAAGGGATGACCAGGCGGTCGCCTGTTGGCCGGAGGGTGGTAGTCTGATAATTGACGGAGGAAACGACCAGTTGATCTCCGGGAGCTATGCGGATCGAAAAGGCGCCGAAGGCATCTGTCATAGTCCCCGTGGCAGCTGCCCCATGGGTGGCGTTATGACGCGAAATTGTGTTCAGGGAATCGGTATCGTCGTTGCCTGGTTCTTTAATGGTGACGGAGGCATTGATGATCGCGGACCTGGTAATGGCGTCGAGTACTTTTCCCCGGATCGTCTGTTGCGAAAAAGCCGTGTATGCCCATATAGTGAGGACAGCGGTGAGGCTGCCTTTATAAAAAATTCTCATTGTAATTGGTTGAAGTTGGAAGATGGGGTACGCTAGAGAAAACGCGTTGGCGTCTCGCGGTCGGGGGGATGGAAATGAGAAGAGGGCTGGTCAATGGGGTTGGCGGCCGCCAGTCGCGGATATCGCCGGCTGGTTTGAAAGTGATAAGGGGAAAAGCCCATAAGATAAAAAGAACGGGAGGACATCGTTTCGTTCCTGTTATCGGGCTTATGTTCAGGGGCGTCTTTGTCTTTATTTTCCTGCTGAAGGCGCCGGTTTAACTGGCATTTACCGCCGCATCGGATGGCGGTGTTGAGGCGATTGATACAAAGGCGTTTGGCGATGTAGTCCTGGTTTGCGTAAAAGTCGGCAATGACGAATGCCTTACTGAAAATAGAAAGCAGTAATGCCAGCAATACGCACGCGATCGCCAGGCGCCGGAATTCCGGCAGCACATAGTATATATAGATGCGCAAAACAAAAGCCATAAACTTTGTTTATAGAGGCGGGCAGGCGCTGGGGGGCGTCATGCTAAGACCCGAAAGGCTATCTGAAAGCCATCAAGCCGTGAGGATCTGTCAAAGCGGACTGTACCTTCCGGTAATTTTGCTACACCTGTGGGGGCTGGAAGACGGAGAAGATATATTCCTGTGAGGGAGCGTTTAGGTAGCGGGTGGGGTTGATCGCTGTGGTCGCCGAAGCCTGCAATTCCGGAAGTTGGTTGATGGGTGAAAGTACCTGCAGCGGAGATTCCTCTTTTTGTCCTCCTTTGCCGGGGGCCTGCTGGCTGGATTCGTCGGCTGCCATCTTTTTATTGAGATAACATTTTCCGTGACAGCAGCAGGATGGACGGGAGCGATTGACACAAAGAGTTTTGGCGATATAATCCCTGTTGACCTGATATTCGAGGATCAGGCACCATTTACTGAAGGTTTGAAGGGCCATCAGCAGGATCAATAGTATCGTAGCCGGGTATTTCAGCACCGGGTGCAAAGGTACGTGTAATGGGGAAAAAAATCGGAAAGTTTTATTTTGGATAGTGGGACCGTAAAAAAAATAATAGTTTTGTGGGGAGGAGGAAGTTATATGGGCTCTATTACCGTTACCCGATTGTATGAAAAGTTATCAACCCGGCTGGGAAAAGATACGGCTGAAGATTTGACTTCGTACATTTGTGGGGAAATAAAAGAAGGACTGGAAGATAAAACGAAAATATTAGCAACGAAGCAAGAGATCTCGGAGCTGGCACTCGCGCATAAGCAGGATATTGGAGAGCTGCGAGTGGAAATGAAACAGGATAAGGCCGAAATGGTCAAATGGATGTTTGTTTTCTGGATAGGTCAGGTGGCTGCTACTTTTGCTATCGTTATTGCATTTATGAAAAAATGATAAGTCAATCCGGGTAATCATTTGGGCTGATCACGCGGAAGCCGACTTATCATTTTTATTTTTATCGGTTTTATCCTTGAGTCTTCCGGCTTCTTTGAGAGAACGATGTAACATCCATTCAAGTTGACCGTTGACGCTGCGGAATTCATCCGCCGCCCATTTCTCGATCGCCTTCATGGTATCCGCGTCTATACGCAAAGCAAAAGACTTTTTTTCCGCCATTCTTTATTGGTTTAATGTTCCTGTATTGACCACAGGTTGTGTGTCCCGATCGCCGCAGAGTACCACCATCAGGTTACTGACCATTGCCGCTTTTTTATCTTCATCCAACTCGATGATACCTTTGGCTGAGAGCAGGTTCAAAGCGCTTTCTACCATGCCTACCGCGCCTTCGACAATTTTACTCCTGGCCGCCACCACTGCCGAAGCCTGCTGTCTTTTCAGCATGGAGTGGGCGATCTCCGGAGCATAGGCCAGGTGAGAGATACGGGCTTCCACTACTTCGATCCCGGCTATCACCAAACGCTCGGTTATTTCTCTTTCCAGGGTTTGGTTGACTTCATCGAAATCCGTACTAAGAGTGATGGCGGCTCTTTCGTCCTCAAAATGATCATAGGGATAGGTGGCGGCCAGTTTGCGAACGGCGGAATCCGTTTGGATCTCTATAAAATTTTTATAATTGTCCACTTCGAAGGAGGATTTATAGGTATCGCTTACTTTCCACACCAGGATAACGCTGATCATGATCGGGTTGCCCATCTTGTCATTCACTTTTTCTTTTTCACTTTGGAAATTCCGGGCCCGCAAAGATATGGTCGTTCGCTGATAAAAGGGATTGATCCAGAAAAGGCCGCTCTTTTTGATACTGCCTTCATAAGCGCCGAATAGCAATAAGATCTTCGCGCTGTTGGGACTGATAACGAGCAGGCCTCTGCCCAAAAAGCCCAGGATCAGGAACAGCGGGATTCCCCATCCTGCGGACTCCTTGCTATTGCTAACCATTATGAGGAAGGTGATAGCCAAAGTAATAATGATGGCCACAAACGGGTAGCCGCTCTGGGCTTTGACAATTTTTTCAGTTTGCATGGTTTAAGTTATTATAATATCAAAATGATATCAAATTTATATCAAATGAAAGGAAGCTCCAAACTTTTCCGGATGGCCGGTCCGGGAAGAGGGATGGGCGGCATATAATTTGAGTAGGCTTATAAAACTGAAGCCATGAAAAAACATTCCAGCCTGATCATGCCTGTATGCATGATTTTTTTATTTACTATGTGTAAGAAGGATTTCAAGCTCCCCCCTAGCGATATGGGCGTCTATCCCCGTGCCGCCACTATATACGAGTGGGGGTTTGATACTAATGGCGATCTTCAGGGATGGACTGCGGGTAATGCCACTGCTACTGTATCCGGCGGATCCTTAAACCTGACCACTACCAGCACTGACCCATTGATCATGTCGCCTGACAACCTGAATATCAGCGGTCCCGCAACGTATAAATTTGTGCATGTGGTTATGAAAAATAATTCATCTGTCACCAGTGGCAGGATATTCTTTACCACCACTACAGATGCTACCTGGAGCCAGGCGAAATCGAAAGGGTTTACCATCTCGGCAAATACCAGTAATTATGTCGAGTACATCGTGGATATGTCCACGGTGGCGGGATGGTCCGGTACGATCAAACAGATCAGGATCGACCCCCTGGACCCTGCGGCAGGCAGTGGCCAGACGGTGAATATCGATGTTATCCGTGTAACCGAAGTTGCTACTACTATCAACGACTGGCGGTTTGATAACGATGGCAATATGGAAGGATGGACTGCGGGTAATGCCACTGCCGCCGTGTTGGGTGGGACCTTTAATCTGACAACTACCAGCAGTGACCCCTTGATCATGTCGCCTGACAATTTGAATATGACTAATCCGGCAACGTATAAATTTATTCATGTGGATATGAAAAATTATTCATCTGTCACCAGCGCGAGAATATTTTTTACCACCAACACAGATACTACCTGGAGCCAAGCTAAATCGAAAGGATTTACCATCAAGGCAGACACGGGTTATTATGGCAGTTACATCGTTGATATGTCCACTGTGGCGGGATGGTCCGGCACCATCAAACGGATCAGGGTCGACCCCCTGGATTCCGGAACTATCAGCGGCCAGCAGGTAAAGATTGACTTTATTCGTATTACCGACAATCAATCTCACAGGGGAGTGATGAGTCCGGGAGAGGGCATTACTGCCGGCGATGCAGATACACTGAAGAATATCTGGAGGGCGAATGTCATGAGATGGCAGTTGTATAGCGGCAAAAACCTTTCTACGCTGGATTCATTCGATACCTGGTTAACTACCAAGATCACGGAATTGGACAACGCCTTCGCTCTCTGCGAGCCATTGGGGATTCAACTCCTGATCGACATGCATTTTACTCCAAAGGGACATAATAGCACGAACGGCCTGTTGATCTTTTATGACCAGGCTGCCAATGATAAATTGGTACAGGCATGGCAGACACTAGCAACCCGTTATAAAGACAGAACGGGCTTATACGGCTATGACCTGATCAATGAACCTTTACAATTTACCACTCCCCTTGCAGGATGCGACTATAAAACTACGCAGCAAAAAATAGGCAATGCCATACGGCAGATCGATCTCAAGACGCCCATCTTTATATCAGTAAATAATGGGGATGGTCCGGACGGTTTCAACGGTTTTACGCCGGTTAACTTAACGAATGTAATCTACGAGGTGCATATGTACCAGCCGCATGAATACACCCAACAACTGATCCCGGGTGGAAAATATCAAACCTCTTATACCTATCCTGGTACGATCGCCGGTGTATCCTGGAACCCGGCTCAGATGACAACCGTGCT
>DATJJD010000140.1:0-71920 GCA_035492545.1 Puia sp. | reverse complement strand
CGGCCGCTGCACATTTGCATCGCCTTCCGGGAATCTCCGGACGGGCGAGTAAAACAACTAAAAACTAGCTTATATGAAGCGACTATTTTCTCTGGTATTTTTAGGGTGCGTGGGCTGGATGACTGCCCATTCCCAGACTGCTTCGCTCAGCGGGACGGTGACCGACCGGCAGACAGGAGAGCCCTTACCCGGGGCGAGCATAGAGCTCACCTTGAAAGGTGGCTCGGGGGCAGGCAATCCCGGGACGGCCGGCCGCGGACCGGCGGCTTCCGGATCACCTAACGGCTCCCCCGGTAAAAAGGATATTCACCTGCTGGCCGGTCTCAACGGGAGTTTCCTCGTAAGGCATATAACCGCCGGCCATTATGAGGTCTCTGTCAAATTTGTGGGATACGAACGATATGCGGAAGAAATGGACCTGGCGGAAGGGACCGCCAAAACATTGCAGGTTATATTGGAGTCAAAGAAAAGTGAGCTGACAGCTGTCAGCATCGTCAGCGGCGCCAGAGGGACGGAAAGGGCCTCCCAACTGGTGGACCGCCGGGCGGACATTGTACAGAATTCTCTTTCAGCCCGGTCTATCGAGATCTCTCCGGATCTGTCGGTGGCCAATGCCGCCCAGCACATCTCCGGCGTATCGCTGGAGCGGAGCTCCAATGGAGAAGGGCAGTATGTCATCATCCGGGGCATGGAGAAAAGGTATATCTATACCCTGGTCAATGGCGTCAAGATCCCCAGTCCGGATAATAAGAACCGGTATGTACCCCTGGACCTGTTCCCGGCGGACATGCTGGAGAGGCTGGAGATCTTCAAATCCCTCACTCCGAATATGGAAGGAGATGCTATCGGCGGCGCCGTGAATATGGTGATGAAGGATGCACCTTCGAAGTTCAGCGTCAATGCCAATGCCGCCCTGGGATATGCGAACAGCTTCTTTACCCAGGACTATACCAAATTCGATCCCGGTCCCAGCCTGAACCGTTCGCCCCGGGACCTCAACGGACCTACCTATGATGCGAGCATGAAAGATTTCCCTAACAATGCCTTCAGCCACAGCGCCAGCCATAACCCCCTGGGCTCAGTATTAGGTCTCTCTGTGGGAGGACGCCTGTTCGGTGACAAACTGGGCATCCTGGTAGCGGGCAGCTTTCAGAACAATTACCGGAATGCCAACTCTGTATTCTTCGGAACGCAGACCTCCATGCAGGATGGCAGCGCACAGCTGACCAGCGTCGAAACCCGGAATTATTCCATCCAGCAGCAGCGTAGCGGTGTACATGCCCGCCTGGACTACCACCTGAATGAGAAAAATAAGATCAGCTTATACGGGGCCTACCTGAACCTGATGCGGCAGGAGTTCCGTTATGCTTCGGATACCAACCTGGAATTGCATCGCATCGGCCCTGGTTATGGTCGTGTCTCCAATAGCTATCGTGACCTGTACGATGTACAGCAGATCGCACATGCCACGCTGAAAGGGCAGCATACCCTGGCTTCCAACTTCTTTTTAGACTGGACGGCCGCTTATTCCAAGGCGACGCTGAACAGACCCGATGAAGCCACCCTGGGTGTCAACGGGGGCGTTGATCCGGATCCAGTCACCGGCGCCAAAGTCGTAGAGCCTCCCACGGTGAATGGGGCGAGCCGGGAGTTCACTCACAGCACGGATGAGGACAAGAGCGGTTATGCAAATCTGTTGTACCGTAGCCAGATAGGCGATGCAAAAGTAGATTGGTCGGCGGGGGGAATGTACCGGGACAAACACCGGACCAGCAGTTATGACAATTATGATATCCGGCCCGACCCGGGTGGCCAGTTATACAATGGTGATATCAGCCAGAATACATTCATTGTATACAATACGCTGGGTACTTCCGACGACGCGCTGAATTACCAGGCCGGGGAGAAGGTAGGCGCCGCTTATGCGATGGTAAAGATAGACTGGAATAAATTCCTCATTACCGGCGGAGCCCGTTATGAACATACGGACCTCACCTGGAATACCAATGTGCCAAAAGAGGCGAATGGCAAGACCGGCTCTATTATCTATTATGATGTACTGCCCAGCGGCAGCATCAAATACGCACTGGGAAAGAAACAAGCCCTGCGGCTTTCCTATTACTCCGCCGTCAGCCGTCCCAATTTTTATGAAGTGATACCCCATTATGGCGGCGAACCGGATGCAGACTATACCGAGATCGGCAACTCCCATCTGAAAAGAACGACAGCAGATAACTTCGACCTCCGGTATGAATATTTCCCCAAAGGACTGGATCAACTGCTGGTGGGCGTCTTTTACAAAAACCTGAAGAACCCCATCGAATATGCGTTGAAGGACTCCGGCACCAACACCTATTACCTGCCGGAGAACTTCGGGAATGCGACCAACTACGGCGCGGAACTGGACCTGACGAAGTACTGGAGATGGTTTGGCGTAAAATTGAATTATACCTATACCCATTCGTCGATCACGACCTCCAAACAACTCAACTATAGCATCCCCGGAGGCACCAGCAGCAAGCAGGTCGACCAGACAAGGCCCCTGCAGGGTCAGTCCAAACATATCGGCAACCTGTCCTTATTATTCAAGGATGACAACAAACTGGGGCTGAATGCGCAGCTGGTCTTCGCCTATACCAGCCGAAGGATCAATACCGTCTCCCAGTTCCTCAATAACGACATCTGGCAGAAGGATTTCGAACAACTGGACTTTGCCGTCGAGAAGAAGCTGTCCCATCGCTGGTATATCTATGCCAAGGTGAACAACATCCTCAATACCCCGTATGAACTGGAGATCCTGCAGCCTTATCTCAGCAGCGGTGCGGCCAATTCCGCTCCTTATCAGACGGTGGGGAAGAACACCTTTGTCCGGAAAGACACCTATGGTGCGAATTATCTGCTGGGCGTAAAATTCAAAATGTAATTATCTAAAAACTGACGAACATGTTTATAAATCATAATTTCATAAAAACAAACCTCCTTGCAGCCGGTGTATTGCTACTCGCCAGCTGTCATAAAGCCGAGGAGGTAAATGTCAGCGTTGGCCAGACGACCGCCAGCCACCCCATCACCAGCGACAGCCTGGTTGGCAGCGTGAAGGGCACCCTGCTCGGCGGGAAAACCTATTATTTCTCCAAGGATATTACCATCAACGCGGGAGATACCCTGTTCATGCAGGCTGGCTCGCGGCTGATTGCCATCGGAGACGGTAAGAATTATCTCACCAGTCCCCAGATCACCTGTAACGGAACCTTTATCAGCCTGGGCACTGCCGGCAACCCGAATTTCATTACGGTGCCGGACAGCCTGCGCAAGGAATCCAGCATGGGGAAAGGCCTTTGGGGCGGCATTCAATGTGGGGCAGGCAGTGGTGACGTCATCATCAAATGGACCCACCTGGAATTTGCGGGAGGACCTGCAGGGCCTACGCCGGACCTGGCTGTTTTTGCCGCCGGCGACCCCCGAAACAGTCTGAGCTATACGAATATCAACGGTAACTTTATCCTGGAAGACTCCTGGGTTTATGGGACGACGGATGACGGTATGCGGGTCCTGCATGGGCATGTCAGCGTTATGCGGAATACCTTCGAAGCCTGTGGCACGACAGGCGGAGAGGCGTTGAACCTGAAGAACGGCTGTGTAGGGGATGTCGCCTACAACCTGGTCATCGGGGCCTCTACCAATGCCTTTAAGATCTCCAACAGCGGCGGCGGACCCATCCAGAACAAGACCTACCTGTATAATAATACCATGCTGAACAGTGGCTTTCGTCAACTGAAGTCAGGCCGGGGTGGCTCCATCGATTATGAAAAAGGCGCACAGGGTAAGGTCTACAATAATATGATCATCAACTGTCGTTTTGGATTCAGGCTCACACCGGATGCCGACACGATCAACACGACCTATGACAATCAGTTCTTTTATGCCAATGACCCCCGTCTCGTCAGCCAGTTCTATGCGGCAGACGGAGTAGGCAAACCAAAGAGCGGGGACATCCGCAGTACAACAGCGAAGGATAACAATCCCCGGTTCAAGGCCTATGATGTCGATCAGGTGGATTTTACGACCATAAACCCACCAGTGTCCCTAGCCAGCATGCCGATCAGTATTATTACGGATCAGGCTTACGATTTCAGCCTGCTGACCAGCAGCCCTGCCTATAAAAAGGGCAATGCCACCCTGTTCAAAGCCTTGCGGACCGTACCTCAGGGAGGCGACTACGGAGCGACGACCCTGGATCCCAATGTGGATATGGGAGCCTATCCTTCCGACGGGACCGGCAACCAGCATTTTACTTCCAGTCTATCTTCTAAATAGCATGCATGAGAAAGTTCAATTTTTTAATAGCTGCTCTATTCACAGTTTCGGCCATCGGGCGGGCGCAGAACGCGGCTGTGCCAGTCATCGGACAGACGCAACGGGAGCCCCGGTGCCTCGGAACAAAAACACCTTACACGGCACCAGTCCCGGCCTATACACCGCCGCCGGCCGGTTATAACCCGGTATTTATCAATTATGTGGGCAGACATGGGGCCAGGTTTCTCACCAAAGCCGGAGCGGACCTCCGGGTATGGGAGGTATTGCAGGCCGCCGAAAAAAACCATTCCCTGACCGCCCTGGGTAAGCAGGTAATGGCGATGACAGAAAAGCTACTGGCGATAGAAAAGGATAAATATGAGCAGATCACTGTTTTGGGGAAGGAAGAGCAGACAGCCATCGGCGAGAGGATGTTGTATAATTACGGAGGGGTATTCACGGGAAAAGGGCTGGAGATTGTAACGACCTACAAGCTGAGAACGCAACAGAGCGCCGAGGCCTTTCTGCAGGGCTTTGCAAAGGTGCCCGGGCCGCGGCGGTATGAAAAGGCGGCAGATTCGCTGGACACCGTATTACGTTTCTATGATCTGTCTCCTGCCTATCAGCGTTATAAAAAAAGCTCAGCCCTCCGCCTGGCGCTGGATTCCCTGGAAGGAGATAAACGAACAAAGGAGGTAGCGGCGCATGTCTGTAAGGGTTTGTTCACCGGGCCGCTGCCCCAGATGGCTTCGAGGGGCAAGGGCCTGAGGAAGGGCCCTGGGGAGATGGACCCGGTGGTCTTTGCGGACAATCTCTATGATCTGTACTCCGTGCAGTTCTCCCTGCCGGGGGAAATGCAGGAAAGAGGATATGTGAAGGACAGTATCGATCTGGGCATTGCCTTCGGGCGGAAGGACCTGGAGTGGCTGGATTACCGGTCGGGGGCCCAGGATTTCCTGGAGAAAGGTCCCGGTTATGACCCGATGGGTATCCAGGTGCGGGTGGCGGCGCCCTTACTGGCGGAATTCATCCATAGTACGGATAAGGCCGTGCGCCGGCTGGGTGGTGGCGGCGCCTCTCCGGGGACAGCCAGTGGCAGCCCCGCATCCGACGCCAACCTCACATCCGATGGCAGTCCCACATCCGATGGCAGTCCCGCATCCGACGTCAGTCCCGGTCCCGACGCGATATTGCGGTTTACCCATGCGGAAGCCATCTCTCCTTTTGCGGCCCTGCTGGGGATACCGGAGGCCGGTACACCCGCTGTCTCCATTTTCGGGTACCGGGCCCACTGGCAGGCGGAATCCGTTATCCCCCTGAGCGCCAATATTCAATGGATCCTTTACACCAATGGGAAGGACTGGCTGGTAAAGGTCTTGCTCAATGAAAAAGAAGCCGCGCTGCCCCTGAAAACAACCTCGTTCCCCTATTACCGGTGGAAGGATCTAAGGGATTATTATGAGAAAAGGCTGCAGTCCCTTCATGCAGGGGCGGGGGAGAATATGCTGGAATACCTGAAAACATTGAGATAAGATTTGATAACTTTGAGAAAATAAATCTTATATGCGAAAATTAGTCGTACTCACGATTGTCTTTTTAGTGGCAGCCGTCACGAACGGGAAAGCCCAATCCATACAGAACACTTCCTGGAAGATGTATATCGAACAGTTGCACGATACGCTGACGCTGCATCTGGGGAAAGACACCAGCTTTGTCACCGATGGTGGAGGAGAGGTGGTGGTCCGGTCTACGTTTAAAATGACAAAAGACACCCTGAACCTCAAAGACTATGAAGGAAGATATCAATGTCCGGGTGAAGAGGGAATCTATAAGGTGGCGGTGATCGACGATGCGCTGAATTTCACCTTGATAAATGACCCTTGTGAAGGACGGACGGGTTCGCTCAGCGGGAGTAAATGGATAAAAGTCAAACAATAAAAAAAGGGTCGGGAGCAATCCCGACCCTTTTTTTATTGTTTCTATTTATAATTTTGTTACAACTGTGTTTTCAGTGATGGTCCTGTTCACAGCAAACTGACGTACTACTTCATTGTCACCATTGCGGATTACGAAAGTAGGATGAATGTCTGATTCTTCTTTCTGGAAATAGACAGACTTCGCGAAGTGGGCGTCGCTGAACTGTTTGCGGTAAACGACTTCACCATTGTCATTCTTAATGATCAGCCAGAATTTTTCGGCAGTAGGATTCTCAAACGCAACACGGAAAACTACGCTGTTGTCATTGGTTCCGACATACTGAACGTTGACCTGATCTTCGGTCAGCGTCGCTGCCTTTTTATGATCGCCGCCATTTGCCAGGCTGGTTAAAGGATTGCTAACGAAAAGAACAATTGCTGCAACGGCTACAGAGATTGCTTTTACTACACGGGTGCTTACAGAGATAGTGTTCATATTATTAATTTTTACTTTACAAAGTTGGAGGCAAGAAATCAGAGAATTTAGATGGCGAGCTTATCGGGTGGGCAGGCAATCGAGCGATTGATAGTACAAATATAGATCGGCACAAAAGGTTGTACAAGCCGTCTTTTGCTCGTTTTCATCATTTCAATCCTTGGCTACTGTCGAATAAATTATTGTAAATAAACGAGTTAGGTCGATCGTTTTCATGATGACCAACCCTTTTTCCATCAGATATGTTTTTTTTCATAATTTGCTCTTTATCCGTTTTCCTCCTGCCTTTCATTATTCAATTAAAAGCACCTGTTATATTATGAAGAGTTCACTCATCGCAGCGGCTGCCTTATTGGTGTGCCTGGTAAGTTTGGGACAGGACAACGCCCTTTGGATGCGATACCCTGCCATTTCCCCCGACGGCCGGACCATCCTCTTTAGTTATAAGGGAGACATCTACAAGGTGTCTGCTGCAGGAGGTACTGCCATTCCCCTTACGATCAGCGAATCTTATGAATTTGCTCCCGTATGGTCGCACGATGGTAAGTCCATTGCATTTGCCTCTGACCGTTATGGCAACTTCGATGTATTCATAATGCCTGCCGAAGGAGGAGAAGCCCGCCGGCTGACTTTTCACTCGGGCGGAGAGATCCCCAGCAGCTTTAGCGGAGATGATAAACAAGTATATTTTTCTGCCTCCCGCCAGGACCTGGTGACCAACGCGCAATTCCCCATCAGCCTGATGAGCGAGTTATACAGTGTTGGGGTAAACGGAGGCCAGGTGAGTTTGGTGCTGCCGGTTCCAGCCTTATCGGCAACGGTGAATGCCACCGGGGACAAATTGCTGTACGAAGACATGAAAGGATATGAGAGCGACTGGCGCAAACATCATACTTCCGCCGTGACCAGGGATATCTGGTTATATGATCTTAAATCCGGGAAATACCATCGTCTTACGACCTTTAACGGGGAGGACCGCAATCCCGTCTTCGACGGCAACGGCCAGGACTTTTATTATCTCAGCGAGCAGAGCGGATCCTTCAACGTATACAAGAGCTCTATACAGGACCCTTCCAGCGCCACAGCCCTGACCCATTTCACCCGCCACCCCGTACGCTTCCTCTCCCGGGCCGGTGACAACACCCTCTGTTTTGGCTTTGACGGAGAGATCTATACGAAGAAAGGCGCCGGTGAGCCCCAGAAGGTAGCGATCCGGATAGCGCAGGACGGCCGTTCGGTATTGGAAAAGATCCTCCCGGTAAATGGGGGAGTGACGGAAATGAAGCTTTCTCCCAACGGAAAAGAGATTGCTTTTGTCTTCCGGGGTGAGATCTTCGTGACCAGCGTCGCGGGAGGCCTCACCAAACGCATCACCAATACCCCCTGGCAGGAGAGGAGTGTCAGCTTTAGTCCTGACGGCCGGTCCCTGCTGTACGCCGCGGAAAAAAACAGTAACTGGAATGTATATACCTTATCCATCAGCCGGAAAGAAGAGCCCTATTTCTATGCTTCTACCGTACTCAAAGAGGCAACGATCGTAGCCACAGGGGAAGAGGAGTTCCAGCCGGCCTATTCTCCCGATGGTAAAGAGGTGGCCTACCTGGAGAACCGCGCTACGCTGAAAGTGATCAATCTGGCCAGCAAGGCTTCCCGCACCATCCTTACGGCTGACAAAAATTATTCCTACTCGGACGGAGACCAGTATTATCAATGGTCGCCCGATGGGAAGTGGTTCCTGGT
This sequence comes from Puia sp., assembly GCA_035492545.1. Taxonomy (GTDB): domain Bacteria; phylum Bacteroidota; class Bacteroidia; order Chitinophagales; family Chitinophagaceae; genus Puia. The sequence continues at coordinate 63,472 of DATJJD010000140.1, read as the reverse complement.
GCAATATGGTCCTCCGGAAAGAGTGCAGACTCCGGAAGTAGGACTGGTGGCTGCCGATGGCAAGTCCGAAGTGATCAACCTGACCCTCAGCGGTTATGATGATGTATATCCAAAATGGACCCTGGACGGGAAGATGATGATCTGGGGATCTGACCGGGACGGCGCGCGTCAGCAGGCCGGCTATGCCGTAACAGCGGACGTATTCGGCATGTATTTTTCCAAGGAAGCTTTTGACCGGGCCAAACTTTCCAAAGAAGAATTTGCCTTGTTGAAGGAGCAGGAAGAAAAGAAAGAAAAGGATGAGAAGGAAGCTGAGTCGAAGAAAGGCGGCGCGAAGAAGGATGCCAAGGCGAAGGATACCACTAAAAAGGATTCCGCCGTCAAAGAGATCAAGATCGACTGGGACCATCTTACCGATCGCAAGCTCAAACTGACCATACATACTTCCGACGCTGCCGACTGGCTCCTGTCCAAGGATGGGGAGAAGCTGTATTACCTGACACGGTTTGAGAAAGGATATGATCTCTGGATGACGGAGCTGCGTACCAAGGATACCAAACTATTTGCAAAGCTGGGCGCCCGTTATGCCGGCATGGTATTGTCAGCGGATGGAAAAAATATCTTCGTGCTGGCCGAAGGGAAGATCACAAAGATAGATGCGGAGAGCGGCAAGACAGAGCCCGTATCCATCAACGGGGAGATGGCCCTGAAGGAAACGGAGGAAAAGGCCTATATTTTCGATCATGCCTGGCGCCAGATGAAGGAGAAATTCTATGTCGTCGACATGAACAAGGTGGATTGGGATTTCTATTATACCGCCTACAAAAAATTTCTGCCCTATATCAATAACGATTATGATTTCGCGGAAATGCTGAGCGAGATGCTGGGCGAGTTGAATGTTTCTCATACGGGTTGCTACTATTTCGGGCATAGTTCGCCGACGGGAGACCGTACTTCCAGCCTGGGGATTTTTTATGATTATACCTATAAGGGAAATGGTTTGAAGATTGCGGAAGTGATCAGCGGCGGCCCCCTCGACAGATCCGGTACGAAGATCAGGCCGGGTGTCATCCTGGAAAAGATAGACGGCGATGCGGTCACGGATTCAGTGGACCATTATCAATACCTGAACCGGAAGGCCGGCAAGCTGCTGCTCTTGTCCTTATATGACCCCGCTACCCAAATCCGCTGGGAAGAGACGGCCAAACCCATTTCCATGGGGGAAGAAGGGGAGTTGTTGTACCGTCGCTGGGTAGACCGGCGACGTAAAGAGACCGATTCCCTTTCAGGAGGTAAGATAGGGTACGTCCATGTCCGGGACATGGACGATGAGAGTATGCGGGTGGTATTCGAGGAAGCCCTTGGACGGAACATCGGCAAACAGGCCCTTATCGTTGACACCCGTTTCAATGGGGGAGGTAATATTCATGAGCAGCTCTCCGACTTCCTCAACGGAAAGAAATATTTCGATGTCATCCCCCACGGTCAGTATGTAGGCTCCGAACCTTTTGATAAGTGGGTGAAACCTTCCATCGTGCTGATCGGGGAGTCCAACTATTCGGATGCCCATCTATTCCCTGCCGCCTATAAGCTGAAGAATGTGGGCAAGACCCTGGGTATGCCGGTCCCGGGCACCGGCACTTTTGTCTGGTGGGAGGAACAGATCGACCCGAGCCTGGTATTCGGGATGCCGATGGGCGGCTGGCGGGCCCCGGAAGGTTATTTTGAAGAAGGGCATCAGCTGGAGCCGGATATACCCGTGCGCAATGCCCCCGATACCTTGTCTGCAGGCCATGACCAGCAGATAGAGGCTGCGGTGAAGGAATTACTCAAATAGTTGACTTTGTCAACTATTTTCCCTACCTTTATTTCATGAAGCACTCCATCGTGGAAGAGGTCCGGGCTTTCAACCGCTTTTACACCGGCATTATCGGGTTGCTGGATCAGTATATCCTGGACAGTTCGTTTACCCTTCCGGAAGCGAGGGTGTTGTATGAAGTATATCACCGGGAGGGTATCCTGGCTGGCGAGATCATTGCGACGTTGAATATGGACAAGGGCTACCTGAGCAGGATGCTGGATCAATTCGAACAGAAGCGACTGATCACGAAGGCTCGTTCCGCCAGGGACGGGCGTTCGGTACATATTTCTCTCACAGCCAAAGGAAAAAAAGAATTTGAGAAACTCAACCAGGCTTCCCGCGACCAGATAAAGAATATATTGGCATTACTGCCGGAAGAAGATAACGACCGGCTGCTGCAGCATCTATCCGAAGTAAAAAAAATCTTGTCGAAAGTCGCTACCGGCGCTGAACCCCAACCTATATGAACCAGCCTATCGATCTGAATTCCATCTCTATCCGGACAGTACTTAACGCCGGCGATATCGGCTATATCACCTATATGCATGGCCGTTTGTACAAGGACGAATATGACTATGGAATAATCTTCGAGACCTATGTAGCCTCGGGGCTGGTGGAATTCTACCAGCAGTATGATCCTCAAAAAGACCGGGTATGGATCTGTGAGTTTGAGAATCGCATCGTTGGTTTTCTGCTGCTGATGCACCGGGAATCGGGTGCGGCACAACTCAGGTATTTCATCCTGGAGCCGGAATGCCGGGGGATCGGGCTGGGGAAAAAATTAATGGCCCTTTACATGGACTGGCTTCGGGGAGCGGGTTACAGCAGCGCTTACCTGTGGACGACCCATGAACTGGGGGCGGCAGCTTCGCTGTATCAGCGATATGGATTTACCCTGACCGAAGAAAAGCCTTCCACGGCATTCGGCAAATCTTTAGTTGAACAGAAATATGAACTAAACCTGGACAGATAGTAACTTCTCTCCCCATTTCTCCAGGACGCGAACCAGTTCATTCAGGTCTACAGGTTTGCTGAGATAGTCGTTCATGCCTTCCGCCAGACATTCTTCCTCATCTCCCTGCATGGCATTGGCTGTCATGGCTACGATAACAGGCTGGTTACCTCCGGAGCTGCGGATGATGCGGGTGGCTTCCAGTCCGTCCATCTCGGGCATTTGAATGTCCATCAGGATGAGGTCGATCTTTTTCTCCTTTAACTTGCTGAGGACTTCTTTTCCATTCTCCACGAATTCAGGATCATAGCCCATTTTGGTCAGTATAATCATTGCCAGTTGCTGATTGATGGGATTGTCCTCCGCTACCAGGATCTGTAAAGGGTATTTCTCCGCCAGATGGGTGGGGAGTTGTGCATGAGTGGGGGGGGCTGCCGGGGGTTCATGGGCCTCGGGAGCCGGCCGGGTGAGGATGGTAAAGCTGAAGGAAGACCCTAGTCCTTCCTTGCTCTCCACCCGGATGCGCCCGCCCATCAGACTAATCAGTTTATCGCAGATGACCAGTCCCAGGCCGGTGCCCCCGTATTTACGGGTTATGGAAGAATCGACCTGAGAAAAGGCTTTAAAGAGATGATCCAGTTTGTCCGGGGCGATGCCGATGCCGGTATCCTTTACCTCGAACCCGATCTCGATCGGCCCTGCCGGGGTATCACAAGCTACCACCGGCGCCTTTTTGCCCATAGCCAGGGCAGGCGAAGAGGCCGTGAGGGGAACGGACGTGATATAAGCCCGGACCCGCACCTCTCCCTGGTGTGTGAACTTAATAGCGTTGCCTATAAGGTTGATCAGTACCTGCCGCAGACGTCCCCGGTCCGCCAGAATGAAGCGGGGGATGGCCCCTTCCACCGAATAGTGTAGCTTCAGTCCTGCCGCTGCTGCTTTGAAGGAGAATATATCTACTACTTCCGCCATACAATTGCGGAGGTCCATTTCTTTTTCGTCCAGCTCCATCTTTCCCGACTCGATCTTTGAAAAATCCAGGATATCATTGATCACCGTCAGCAGGGTTTCTCCGCAGCTCTGGATTGTTCGGGCATATCCTTGTTGTTCGTCATCAAGGTGAGTCTCCGCCAGCAGGGAGGCCATTCCGATCATACCGTTCATCGGGGTGCGGATCTCATGGCTCATATTGGCGAGGAATTCACTCTTGGCCCGATTGGCCCGCTCAGCTTCCTGCCGGGCCCTGGCCTCGTTGAGACGGGCTTTTCGTTCATCTTCCATAGCATGGGCCAGCTGTTCGGTCCGCTCTTGCACGAGCCGTTCCAGTTTTCGTTGATGAGCCCGGATACGGCTTATACGGAGCCGGTACAGTGTTATCCATACACCGGTGACCAACAGCAGGATCCCTATCCTGAACCACCAGGTTTGCCAGAAGGGAGGGGTGATGGTCAGTTTTATCGTCGCCGTACGTTCCGACCATTTGCCTTCATAGTCCAGCCCTTTTACTTTAAAAACATATTCCCCTGCATCCAGGTTGGTATAAGTCGCCGTACGTTTGGCGCCGACATAGTTCCAGGTCTTATCGAACCCCTCCAGGATATAAGCGTATTGCTTCCGGTCCCGGGTGGTATAGTTCATGGAGGCAAATTCGAAGGAGATGACTGAATTATGATAGGGCAGTGTAATTTCACTGGTCTCTGTAATGGCCTTTTTCAGTGGCGACCGGTCATGATCGTCTTTGGCGATGGGCAGGTCTTTGTTGAAGACCTGGAAGGCAGTGATCAGCAGCGGGGGCTCGGAGTTACGCTGTTTTATACTATCCGGGAAGAACTCGTTAAAACCGTTGACCCCTCCGAAATACAGGGCGCCGGTGCTGCTCCGGCAATAGGCATGCTCTTTGAACTCGTAGGATTGCAACCCGTCCGAGATGCCGAAGCTCTTGCATTTTTTCGTGACGGTATTGAAGAGGGCCAACCCTTTATTGGTGCTGATCCATAACTCGTCTTTTTTTCCTGGCAGGATACCAAAGATGACGCTGTTGGGTAATCCGTCCTCCGTGGTATAGACCTGGAAAATATTTTTTCGCCGGTCGTAATAGTTGAGACCCGTCATGGTGCCGATCCACAACGCCTTGTTGTCATCTTCATAGATCTCCCCGACCCGGTTATCGCTGAGGCTGTTCTTTTTGTCATCGTGCAGGAAAGGAGTGACCTGGTGAGTTTGTTTATTGAATAGCAGAAGACCTCCGCCATCGGTACCCAGCCAGAGCTGCCCCTCACTATCCTCGAATAGGGAGTGGATCTTTTTATTGTTGATGCTGGCAGGATTGTCGTCATCATTAAGGTAGTGGGTGAAGGAGCCGTCTTGGGGGTGAAAGAGGTCCAGTCCTCCGCCGTAAGTGCCGACCCAGATATTGTTTTCATGATCCTTCAGCATGGCATACACGTTATTGCTGATAAGGCTGGAAGGGTTGGCGGTTTCATGTTTGTAATGCCGGTAGGTTTTCTTTTCCGGGTCGTAGACAGTAATGCCGTTTGCCCAGGTGCCGATCCATATCCTGCCTTTTCCATCTTCACAGGCGCAAACCACGTAGTTGCCGCAAATGCTGTTGGCATCGCCCTCACGGTGCTGGAAATGGGTGAATTTTTTTATCAGGGGGTCGAAGCAGTTCAGGCCCCCGCCATCGGTGCCAACCCATAAATTTTTTCGGGTGTCCTGCGTGATGCAGAGTACCCGGTTGTTACTAAGGCTATTGGCGTCCGAGGTATGTTTGTAGTGGGTGAAGCGGGTACTCTCTTTTTTGAAGATGTTCATACCGCCGGAGAAAGTACCTACCCATATATTTCCCACGTTGTCTTTATAAGAGGAGTGGATGGAGTTATCACTCAGGCTGAAACGGTCTATGTCGTCGTGCTGGCAGCGTTGTAAGGTTTTGGTCACAGGGTTATAAATGCTGAGGCCGCCATTCTCCAGCCCGATCCATAAATTATGCTGGTCGTCTTCCCCCAGAGAGTAGACGGTATTGCCTGGCAGGTCGGTGCCACTATGCAGCATGCCGGTGAAATGACGGAAGCGTCCATCGGGGAAAGTGCTGTCCATCATGTCGAGCCCGCCGCCGTCGGTGCCTACCCAGAGCAGGTGCCGGCTGTCTTCGAACAGCGCGCAGATGTAATCATTACAGAGGGAGGTGCTGTCTTTTTCCCGGTGCCGGAACCGGGTAAAGGAGCCGGTGGTCTTGTCCAGCAGGTCGAGGCCATTCCCATAGGTGCCTACCCATATATTTTGACGGCTATCTACCAGGACGTCCCGGACATAGTCGCTGCTGAGGCTTTTATCATCCTTTACTTTATTTACATAACGGGTGAAGCGGCGTTGGGCCGGTTCAAAATAAATAAGCCCCTGGTCTTCCGACCCGATCCAGAGATTGCCATCCTTGTCGGCGGCCATGCTGGTGAGCAGGTCGCTGGGAAGACTGGTGGATTGGTGTGCCGGATCTTTTTCCGGAGGCACGGCATCCGGGCGACGCATAAAACTTATAAATTGATCTTTTTCCCGGTCATAGCGGTTGAGGCCGCCGCCTCTTGTCGCAATCCAGATGGATCCGGACTTGTCTTCGATAATATCGGAAATGAAGTTATTGCTGATGCTGCCTTTGTTCTTAGGGTCATTCCGGTAGATAGTGATCTGATAGCCATCGTATTTGTTCAGCCCGTCACGGGTGCCGAACCACATGAAGCCACGGCTATCCTGTAGTACGCAAAGGACATTATTCTGGGAAAGCCCGGCATTGATGTCGAGGTGATCGAACTTTAGGTTGGGTTGCTGAGCTGTCGCCGGGAAGCATAATAGCAACAGCAGCAGGTAATCCAGGAAAATTGGTTTAACGGATCGGGACATCGGCTAGGTTTCAGAGCTTAACGAATGGTCGATTGGTGATATGCCACCTGAGGACCAGTGGTTTAACGGCGATGGACACGGAGTATTTTACAATTCGGGCTTTTTCTACTATATGTAGGGGTTTTTGCTTAGGCGCTTTAGCGGATAAGAGTTAGGGATATCCCGGAATGGGTCGATATGCAAGCCAGCAGGGACTGGCGACGCTGGCCCGGCGTGCTAAAATGTCCGTTCTACATTTCATCCAGGTTGAAAGGCAATTTGCGGATGCGTTTGCCAGTCAGGTCGAAAATGGCGTTGCAAAGGGCCGGGGCCAGGGGGGGCAGGCCAGGTTCGCCTACGCCGCCGGCTTTTTCATCGTTGTCCACGATATGGACCTCGATCTCCGGGATGTCACTGATGCGGGGCATCTTGTAGGTGGAAAAGTTCTTCTCTACGGCCATGCCGTCTTTGAAATGCGTTTCGTGGGTAATGGCGGCGCCCAGGGCCATTACGATACTTCCTTCCACCTGGGCGCGGATGATATCCGGGTTTACATACCAACCGCAGTCCATCAGGGCAATGACTTTGTCGATCTTTATCTTTCCGTCCGGCCGGTGGGATACTTTTACCACTTCTCCCACGAGGCTGCTGAAACATTCGGTAATAGCAACTCCCCAGCCTTCATGCTGAACGCGTGAGGCCCATCCGGAGAGTTGGATGAGCTGGTCGATCAGGGCCTGGTAGCGGTCGTCCCCCAGGTGTTGTTTCCGGAATGCAAGGGGATCTTTACCGGCTGCATGCGCCAGTTCGTCTATAAAGGATTCGTAAGCAAACCCATTGGTGGAGGCATAGACTGACCGCCACCACATTACGGGTATGGGCGACACGGTGGGGATATCGGCAAAGCTGTAGTGAGGAATGGATTCAAAATAGGGTTTCAGGAACCCATCCAGGGTATCCCCGTTATAAGAGCTGAGATCAGCGCCCGGATTTTCGTGGTTCATATTTTGGGTGGCCGTCTTTGTCTGAAAGGCAAGGATATTACCTTCCTTGCTCAGTCCGCCTTTGCAGCCGTATACGGCTCCCGGGCGGAAGGGCCCCTGGGTCATGTCGTCTTCCCGGGTCCATACTACCTGCACCGGCGCTGCCACTTCCTTAGAAATGACGACGGCTTCATGAGGATAGTCCAGAAAGGCTTTGCGGCCGAAGCCCCCACCCAGAAAGGTCATATTGACGATGACATTCTCCATGGGAACCCCCATTCTTTCGCTCAGGTCCGACTGCACCCAGTCAGGCCCCTGTATCGGGCCCCATACCTCGATCATATTGTCGTGCACATGGGCAATACAATTCAGGGGTTCCATGCAGGCATGGGCCTCGTAGGGCAGTTCGTAGACGGCTTCTACCTTTTTTTCGGCTTTCTGGAAGGCCACCTCAAAATTACCGCCGGTCCGGTCGGACAAGGCAGGTTTGTTCAGGTCTTCCCGCATCCGGGCAAATAACTGTTCTGTATCGAGGTGTTCGAACCCGCTGTCATCCCATTCCACCTTCAGGGCTTTCCGGCCCTGCATGGCTGCCCAAAGACTGTCGGCCACGACGGCTACTCCTTCCTGCAGGTTGGCGAATACGGTCCTTTTTACCGTAAAGACCGCTTTTACACCAGGGATGGCTTTGGTCTTGGAGTCATCGAAACTTTTTACTTTTCCCAGGAAGCGGGGATTGCGTTCCACCACCGCGTACAGCATACCCGGCAATTTCTTATCCAGCCCGAAAATGGCCGTGCCATTGGTTTTCAGCGGGGTATCCTGCCGGGGCATCGGTTTCCCGATGATCTTATAATCTTTTCGTTCCTTTAAGCGGACATTTTTTGGAGGCTCCATTTTGGAGGCTTCTTCTACCAGCTCGCCATAAGGGATCTTTTTACCGGAAGGGCGATGGATCACCTGGCCATTTTCCGCATAACATTCTTCTTTCGGCGCCTTCCATCTTTTGGCAGCGACCTCGATCAGCATTTCGCGGGCGGTGGCGCCGATGCGCAACAGGTTCTTGTACGAGCCCCGGACCGTGGAGCTGCCGCCGGTGATCTGGCTTCCGTATTTTTTCTGGTTGCCGGGTGCGAAAAGGATGTTGACCTGGTTGAGGTCGACTTCCAGCTCTTCGGCTATCATCTGCGGCACTACCTGGAAAGAGCCCTGTCCCATTTCCGAGCGATGGTTAAGGATGCTGACCTTCCCCGTCTTGTCAATGGATATCCAGGTCATCAACTCGATACTTTGCGGTTCTGTGCCCGAGGCGTTGAGGATACGGGCCTCTTTATCGCCGGGTGCGCCCAGGGACGGCAGCCAGGCTCCCAGGGTGAGAGCGAACCCGGAAAGGCTTGTGTGGCGGATGAAATTCCTTCGGGATATGGTGGGAGTGGTGGGTAACATCTGAATTAAATTTTAGTGAGTAAGACTGGACTGTGCAGCCGTCTTGATGGCTTTGCGTATGCGGGGATAGGTGCCACATCGGCAAATATGACCCTGCATGGCCGTGTCGATATCCTTATCGGTAGGATGGGGGTTGCGTTTGAGCAGGGCGGTCGCCGTCATGATCATCCCGCTTTGACAGTAGCCGCACTGCGGCACCTGTTCGGCAATCCAGGCTTTTTGCACAGGATGCGAATTATCCGCGGACAACCCCTCGATGGTGGTGATCGGCTGACCTGTTACGGCCGAGATGGGAATAGAGCAGGAGCGTACCGGGGTGCCATTCAGATGCACCGTGCAGGCTCCGCATTGGGCTATACCGCAGCCGTACTTCGTTCCGGTGAGCCCCGCCAGTTCCCGAATGGCCCAGAGCAGCGGCATTTGGGGGTCGGCTTCTACAGATGTCTTTTTTCCGTTGATCAGTAAAGTATAAGCAGGCATGGGAAATGATTTTGTGATGGACTTGTATTAAATTACTGAATAAATTTCACATGATAGCAAGAATCTGGCACGGGAGAACGGCAGCCTCCCATTTAGAAGCCTATAGTGAGCTACTCCACCGGCTTGCCGTGCCGGACTATCAAAAGACGGAAGGTTTCAGGGGATTGACTTTTCTTCGAAGGGTCGAAGGGCAAGAAGCCCACTTTAACCTTATCACCTATTGGGAGAACCTGGAAGTGATCCGGAATTTTGCCGGGTTTGATCTTGAAAAGGCGAAATATTATCCGGAGGACAAGGATTTTCTCCTGGAGTTCGAGGAGAAGGTGACGCATTATGAGGTATTTGCGTCGGTATGAGGGTGTCTTTTCTTAACTTGGTCATACCATGGCAAAGAACAGGGTAATCTTTTTCATCCATAAGGAAGTGCATATATTGGATCTGGCCGGGGCCGTTCAGGCTTTTTATGAGGCGGGTTATTATGGTCATCCTTACGATATCGTCTATGTCTCCGACAGCCCGGGACAAATATGTTCGGCCAAATTGCAACTGGCCGGATTGAAGCCTTATTCATCGGTAAAAATAGCGCCTTCGGATATTATCATTGTGGCCGGCTTCGACCTCCGGCAATTACCCTCTGCGCGAAAAAATAAATTCCATACCTGGCTAAAGCAGGCTGCTGCGATGCAGGCGACGATATGCTCTGTCTGCACCGGCTCCTTTAGTCTTGCGGAGGCAGGTCTGCTGGAGAACAGAGAATGCACCACCCACTGGAAATATACGGACCGGCTGAAGAAAGAATACCCGGGTGTAAAAGTGCTGACCAACCGGCTGTTTGTAAAAAGCGATAACATCTATACCAGCGCCGGGGTGACGACGGGGATCGATATGGTCCTCTTCCTGCTGGAAGAGCGGCATGGCGCAGCTTTCGTTTATCAGGTAGCACGCGAGCTGGTAGTCTATATCCGCAGGGATGGGGGAGATTCACAAGAGAGTATTTATCTGCAATACCGCCGGCATATCAACGAGGATATTCATATCGTACAGGATTGGATCATTGGCAACCTGCAAAAAAAGATCAAAGTAGAACAACTGGCTACCCTCGTCTATACCAGCCCGAGGAACCTCACCCGTCTTTTCAAAGCGACCACAGGCATCACGATCGGGCAATACCTGGAAAAACTGCGGGTGGAAAAGGCTATTCACCTTCTGCATCAGCGGAGTAAGATCGGCGTCATCACCCGGTTATGCGGACTACAGAGCGCGAACCAGCTCCGGCATATCGTAAAGAAACATACAGGCAGGTTGCCTTCCCAGCTCAGCGTCAGGTCCTGAAGCTGCGTAGGATTACGTTACGCTTTTTCTTCCCCCTTTGTCAAAAAGGGCTTCAGCAAATCTATGGGGACGGGGAATATAGTAGTCGAATTCTTTTCCGTGGCAATTTCCCGCAAAGTCTGAAGATAGCGAAGGGTAATAGCGCTGGGCTGCTCTCCCAGGATCTTTGCCGCATCCGCCAGTCTTTGTGATGCCTGAAATTCTCCTTCTGCGGCAATCACTTTTGACCTGCGCTCGCGTTCGGCTTCCGCCTGTTTTGCCATGGCCCGCTGCATTTCCTGGGGGAGATCAATTTGCTTAACTTCCACATTGGAAACTTTGATCCCCCAGGCTTCCGTATGTGCATCGATGATCTGCTGTAATTTTTGATTGATCTTGTCCCGTTGTGAAAGAAGATCATCCAGTTCAGATTGACCTAATACACTTCGCAGGGTCGTCTGTGACAGTTGGGAGGTGGCAGACAGGTAATTCTCCACCTGGACAATGGCTTTCTGAGGTTCAAGGACCCGGAAATAGACCACGGCATTCACTTTGATGGAAACATTGTCCTGGGTGATGATGTCTTGCGGCGGCACGTCCATTACCACGGTACGCAAGCTTACCTTCACCATTTTATCGATAACGGGAATTAGAAGAATGATGCCGGGACCTTTCACTCCATCGGGAGGCACCAGCCGTCCTAACCGGAAGATGACGCCCCGTTCGTATTCGCGTAATATCCGGATGGCATTCGCCAGGATAAGGATTACAAAAAGAATAATGACAATAAGCGAAATGGGGGCTGTTTGCATAAAGTTAAGTTTTGTATATGAAGGGGCTAACCTATCGCTGGACATAGAGTTTCCAATCCTGGATCCTGATCACACGCACCTTTTCTCCCTGCTCAATATTCCCGGCGACGGATTCGGCCTTCCAGCGCTCGCCGTGTACCCTTATCGAACCGACGGGTGTCAGTGCTTCCAGCGTCTCTCCGACTTCCCCGATCAGTCCTTCCATACCTGTGACCGGCTTCCCCCTTTGCGCTTTCAATCCCAGGCCGATGATCGTGAGAAAGAATATTGCGGTAATAGCAGTGGAAACAATAATGACCACCAGGGAGATCCTTGCGAAATCCGGATCGGAACCGGGGCGGATTAGCATGATGGAGCCAAGCAGGAGTGACACGATGCCCCCGATTGCCAGCAGGCCATGACTTGCCAGCTTGATATCCAGTAAAAAAAGAATAACTGCAAAAATGATCAGGGCTAAGCCGGCATAATTGACGGGCAGCGTTTGCATGGAATAAAATGCAAGAATCAGGGATATTATCCCTACGATACCGGGAAGGATCGAACCGGGATTATACAATTCAAATAACAGGCCATATAACCCCAGCATCAATAAGATGTAAGTGATGTTAGGGTTGCTGATCAGATCGAGGATCTTTTCCGTAAATCCCATTTCCAGGGATTCGATATGGGCCGACCGGGTATGCAGAACCCCGGTTCCGGTATTTTTTCCATCAATCTGCCTGAGCAGGTCTCCCCGGTCCTTTGCAATGAGGTCTATAACATTTTGTGCCAGCGCCTCATTCTCCGTGAGAGAGAGGCTTTTGCGTACTGCCAGCTCAGCCCATTGTCCGTTGCGATGTCTTTTTTCCGCAATGGTCCGGATAAATGCTGCTGCATCATTGATGATTTTATCACCCATGACCGTGTCCTGCTGACCCTGTAGATTTACGGGATGGGCTGCCCCCAGATTGGTGCCGGGGGCCATGGCGGCAATATGGGCTGCTAAGGTGAGAAATACCCCGGCTGAGCCGGCATGTGCCCCGCCGGGTGAAATAAAAACAACCAATGGTACGGGGGATTCAAGCATATCACTAACGATGTTCCGCGTTGATTCCAGTAGTCCTCCGGGAGTATTGAGTTGTATGACCAGGCATTCCGCTTTTTCCCGGGTAGCTTTTTCGATGCTGCGATGAATGAATCCTGCTGTCGCCGGGTTAATGGTTCCATCGAGTTTAATAAAAATGACGGTTTGCGCGGAGAGCAGCAAAGGCAATAACAGTAGCAGCGGGATAGAAATGAGCTTCATCGGAGCAAGGTTTAAGAATTCACATCCGGGTTATTCAGGCCTGCACCTTTCTACTTCTAATTTACTAAATTTCACGGGTTATAAGGAATTTAAAAGTTTGCCTCCCAACTTTCGGGTTTGTCCTGATACTGCGCAGGACTGTCCTTTCTGTCGGAGGAAAGGGGAATTACCTTTGGTGCTATCATAACCAGATAATCATGAGCACCTGTATCAGAGTCATCCTAACCGCGATAGTCCTTTTGTTTTTCACACGCACGACGCAAGCACATGCACAGGGGCATCCGGTCAGCGCAGACAGCGACAGTACTGCATTCTTTTGTCCTCCCTGTGGAGGGCAGTGTGACAATCTGGTCTTTATGAAACCGGGCGCCTGTCCTCATTGCGGCATGGACCTGGTCAGAATGACCTTCGCGGAAAGAAGGGCGCAGGTTAGTAATAACAAGAAAATGAGTATATGTTTTTATTTACAGGATGGCGTTGAAGTGCTGGACTTTGCCGGCCCGATGGAAGTATTCGCCTATGCCGGCTTCCAGGTTTTCACCGTCTCCCGGAAGAAAGAGCCCATCCTTACGCAGGGCATCCTGAAGATACTGCCGGACTACGGCATTGAAGAGGCTCCTCCTGCGGATATCCTGGCCTTCTTCGGTGGAAATTCGGGCTTGGCTTCCCGCGACCCGGCGGTGATCTCCTGGATACAGTCCCGGAAAGAGGCTACCCGGTATTATTTCTCCGTGTGTACCGGCGCCTTTATCCTCGGCAGGGCGGGACTGCTGGATAGCCTCACCGCCACCACGTTTCACTCCAGCATCGAGTCCCTCCGGAAGGACTTTCCCGCAACGAAGGTATTGTCAGGGGTACGATTTGTCGACAACGGCAAAGTGATTACCACGGCGGGGATTTCCGCGGGCATCGATGGGGCCCTGCACCTGGTCGCCAAACTGAAGGGGGAGGCCGTTGCCAAGGAAGTGGCTGCCTATATGGAGTATGACAAATGGGTGCCCGGACAGGGCCTGGTCGTCGACCGGAAATAAAAGGACGGCCGGCGTCCAGCCATGCTGACCGGGTTTCACGCTCAGACGCCCGGATTTACCGGCCAGGCTCCGGCGCATCCCTGCCCGCCGCTGATTTATCCAACGGCAGGGCAATGTCTTCTCCCCAGATATATTTCCCGAACCATTGCCAGTTATGCCAGATTGCGGCCAGTCTTTCTTTGGGTTTGGTGATGCCGTGGCCAAATCCTTTGTAGACAATGAGCCTGGATGGGATATTCCTGTCCTGCAATCCCCGGTATAACTCATAGGCATCGGAGATGGGCACCCTTTTATCCAGTTCTCCATGTTGGATCAGCGTTGGTGTCCGGGCGTTATTAATGGCTGCGATGGGAGAGGTCTTTTCATAGATGGCCTTATCTTCCCAGGGAGTGGCCTTTAGATATTGCCGGGTGAAGGGGGTGATGTCCGTGCTGACATAATAAGTGGCCCAGTCGGAAATGCCGGCTCCCACGGAAATGGCTTTGAATATAGAGGTATGCGTAGTGAGAAAAGCAGAGATATATCCTCCCTGGCTCCAACCCATGCAACCCATCCGGGAGGTATCGATCATTCCTTTTTTCTGCAGGTATTCGACTCCGCTGACCACATCCCACATATCTCCCACCCCCAGGTTGCGTACATTCAGGGCGCGGAATTTTGCTCCATACCCGGCCGATCCCCGGTAGTTCACCCGCAGCACCAGCGCGCCTTTTTCGCACCATTGCAGGATGGGGTATACATACGTAGGGGTTGGCTCCGGGCGGTCGACCCCGGTAGGTCCTCCGTGAATGACCACCAACAGGGGGTATTTTTTCTTTTCATCGTAATCCCGGGGTTTTAACAGGATGCCTTCGATGAGGGCGCCGTCCTTACTCTTCCACTGGATAACTTCATTGACCGGGGTATTCCATCCCCGAAGCTGGTCGGAGAGATGGGTGATCTGTTGGAGTGGTGCGCCCGTCGCCGACGGCCCGCCCTGTCCGGTGGCGTTGGGGGTCCCGATGCCGGTAGGAGCCGTATAGATCTCCGCCAGGCCGGCGAAACTCCGGGCGGACAGGGCCATGGTATTGCCGTCTTTGCTGAATCTTACGGAGCCGACAATATCCAGGGGAAGGGAGACGGGCTGGATGGCGCCGCTGGCCGGATCCAGGTGGAAAAGGGCTGAGCTTGTTTTTTGGGAGGCGCCAAAAAAGATGCCTTTCGGATTCCAGTCGAATACGAATTTGTCCTCGTCGAAATCAGCGGCTATTTCCGTGGAGTGGCCGTTAGAGAATTGGTAGATGAAAAGGCGGTTGTTCTTATAAAACTGCGAGACGGTGTCGGTAACGGAACTGCCATAGAGGAGACGGTCGCCTTCCGGGCTCCAGGCGATAAGGGCATCTCCGGCCGGATTGGCTACTATAGTAGTGGATTTTTTGGAGGCCAGCTCCAGAACGGCAATATCGGCGTGAATGGAAGAATTGATCAGCGGATCGGGCTGCCGGGTATAGGCGATGCTGCTCCCATCCGGGCTCCAGTCAAATCCCGTCACCGTGAAATTGCCTTCGGTAAGGCGGGTGGGTTTGGGCAGGACGTTGCAATCCCCGGATTTATGGGTGCTGTCGGCGCTTTTCGAAGGATAGCAGGGTAGCAGGCCCATGGATTGTAAGGAGTCAAAGTCAAAGGGTACGGTCCAAAGATGGGATAATTTATATTCCCGGCCTTCTTCCCCAAATGCCCCATAACGGTCTTTGGTAGACTTCAGCGCTGGCGTTTCGGGATCATTTTTTGTAAAGGCTATGTGTCTTCCATCAGGACTCCAGGAAAAATCATTGATGCCTTCCTCTTCTTTGGTTAGGGGAAAAGCTTCTCCTCCCTGGATGGAGATAAGATAGATCTGTGATTTGTCACCCCGGTCGGCGAGGAAAGCGATCCATTTGCTGTCCGGGCTCCAATTGGGGGAGGTGCTGCTACCCTTACCGGTCCGGGTGAGTTGAAAAGGCGGCCTGCCTTTTTCATGGAGCCAGATTTCCACATCATAGGTATTTTCTTTCCAATCCGTCGAAGTGACAGTGTATGCAATATAGGCGCCATCCGGGGACAGGATGGCAGCGCCGGCTTGTCGCAGGCTTAGCCATTTTTCGAAGCTTACAGAGGAGGATTGACTTTGGGCCACTGCGGCCGCCAGCAGGAACAGACTGCCGGTTACAAGGGATTTCAGCATAGTTAGTGGTGATTAGGTAGGGTAAAAGATAGCGCAATAAGACCATTTTAACAATTCCTTATACTAAGGATTGGTAAAAGGAATGTTATAGATACGTTATAAGTAAAATATGCTTTTAACCTTGTTCAATTTTTGCAATCTATCATACAGTAGAACACAAAAAATTAAAGTTATGAAAACGACGATGTCAAAATACTGGAGCAGGATAAATTGGAATCCCGGTAAAAAAATGTTAGTTGTCCTTTTCTCCCTGGGTCTTGCCTTAGGGGCTTCCGCCCAGAGAGGCCACTACCTTGGAGGTGGTTATCATGGCGGCGGTGTCCGTTTCTATCCCCGTACGTATGTGGGTGTAGGTTTTGGCTTTGGATATCCCTATTATGGAGGATTTTATAGCCCCTGGGGTTATCCTTATCCTCCTTATTATTATGGATATGGCGCCATGCCTTCCAGGTTAGCTTTGCAGATAGACGATATCAAGAATGATTACAACGCGCAGATCAAGGATGTCAAGAATGACAAGAGTATGACCCGTAAGGAAAGGAGAGACAAGGTGAACCAGTTGAAACATGACCGGGATGCCGCAGTCATCCAGGCCAGAAGGGACTATTATTATAACTCCAGGAGGAATAATAATAACCAGCCGCAGCCTTACAATGGCAATGGTCAGCAACCTTCCAATGGTCAGCAACCTTCCAATAACAAGGATCAAAAGCCAACCAGCGGATCAGATCTTCAGGAGTATGAGGACAGCAGCCCGTCGTCCGTAAATGGAGCGACGCATCAGTAAAAAATTAGGATCATCTGGACATAGGGCACTTATCAGGATTTTGTCGGGTTTGCGCGACCTCGCTTATGGCGGGGTCGCTTTTTTATGGTTTGACTTGATATCACAATTTGTGATATCAAGTGCTACTAAATCTATTACGACTCAAATCGTCTCAAATTGTCTCATTTTTGGGATTGGCATTTGCAACAGTCTCCTAAATTAAGTTTCGGATAGCTTCTGGCTGCCAAAATCTAATCTAAAAGCGAAGCAAACTTCGCATGTACGCTCTTTAGAAGCCAAGATTGCCGATGGATAGGCAAAAGCAAATTTTACTTCGCTTTTAGATATTTAATCCCACTTTTTCTTATCTTTACACGCAAAAGCGAAGTATAATGCGCACCGCAGCAATAGACCTAGGCGAAAAACTCCGTCAACGCCGGGAACTATTAGGCTTACTCCAATCCCAGCTGGCGGCGCTGTCGGGTCTCAGCACCCGCACGATCCAGCTGGTGGAACAGGGAATTGGTAACCCGTCCCTAGACACTTTACTCCAACTCGCTGACCCGCTGGGTCTGCGCCTCGACCTCATATTGAAAGACCCATCAAAAACCGATGAGCGATGAAATCAGTCCATATCTTCTACAACGGCAAACTAGCAGGCCTCCTGTCGAAATCAGAGGGAATTTATCGCTTTGCCTATGATAAGGCTTACTTAACAACAGTCGGTAACAAACCGGTCAGCCTCACTCTGCCATTACGGGAAGCATCGTACGAAAGCGATGTCCTTTTCCCAGCCTTTGTCAACTTATTAAGTGAAGGTTCCAACAAGGCCATGCAGACCCGGCTGCTGAAAGTTGATGAGAATGACTATTTCGGGCTCCTGCTTGCCACCGCCGGCGGCGACCGGATCGGCCCACTGACTATAAAAGAAGACCATGCCTCTACCGGAAATTAACGTTTGCCCCTCGACCCTGAGGCCCGGCTTTACCACATACAGCCCGGCAGCGCAAGCGGCCCTGTTTGGTAGTCGCTCCCGAAAAGTTTCGCATATCTTGCCATTCGGCCCGCCGGGCAGGAACACCGAACTGAACAGGGAGTATAACGAGAAGCGGAAACGGATCAGCATCAGCGGGGTCCAGGAGAAATACAGCGTACTCCAGGAAAAGAATAACCTGATTCTCACGGACAGCGCTGGGACCCATATCCTAAAACCTGTCCCAAACGAACGCCTGGACAGGCTCATCGACCTTCCGGCCAACGAACACGTGAGCATGCAGATTGCCAGGCAGGTGTTCGGAGTCCGGACCGCTGACTGCGGTATGATTTTCTTTGACGACGGATCGCCCGCTTATCTCACGAGACGCTTCGACTACAAACCCGATGGCTCCGGCAAATACCAACTGGAGGATTTCGCGGCGCTCATGGGCAAAACTCCCGAGCGCGAAGGGGTCAATTTCAAGTATAACGCATCCTATCTGGATATTGCGGATCTAATCCGGCAATATACGGCGGCTACACCTGTGGTACTGTTAGATTTCTTCCGTCTCCTGTTGGTTAATTACCTCATCGCTAATGGTGACGCGCATCTGAAGAATTTCTCGCTGATGGAGACAGCACAGGGCGATTTCGTCCTTTCACCGGCATACGACCTGCTATGCACGGCACTCCACCTTGATGACAGTCACCTGGCTCTGCATGACGGACTCTACCATGGTGACTATGATGAAAAAACCTATTATGATTCCGGGATGTATACCGGTACATCTTTCATAGTATTTGCAGAAAAGGCCGGCATCAATTCTGTACTGGCCGGGCAGGTAGTCGACAAGGTTGTGCGGGGGACCCCCAAAGTCATAGAGCTCGTCCAACGCAGCTTCCTGAGCGAGGAAGCAAAAAACAAATACATCGAAATCCTCGGCCAGCGCCACCGGACGTTGGTCTACCGATAAGGTGCTGTTGAAAGAATGATTTAATAGAGCTTTTGTACCTCCTTTGTACCTTGACGGATCCAATGATAAGATTATCAAAGGTTTTTACTTTCTGTATTGGAATATCAAAATCAGCCCGCCCCCAACGCATTCAGCGCATACATAATAATATTGACCCCGAACTTCGTATTGTCCTCCGCCAGGAATCGCTTGTTGCGGAAATCATAGTCCCATTCGCAGCCGTAATCTTTATTACTATATAACACCCCGATGCGGCCATTGACGGTGATGGCCTTGAGATAATCATGCACCAGGTCGTCCCCCCAGCCATTCAACTCGAAGGTGGTATTGGGCGGTCCTTTCTCAAAAGAGAAAAAGGAATGGTAAATGGGGTGATGAGAGGGGATCTTTTGCAAGGCGGCGGGGCCGAACAGAGTGGTCATCTGGGCCTCGAATGACCGGGCAAAAAGACCGTCGATGTCGTGATTGCAATCATCCGCAAAGACGAAACCTCCATTCAGGACATACTTATGAAAATTAGCCGCCTCCTGCTCATTGAACTGCACCAGCTTATGACCGCTGATGTAACAAAAGGGGTATTGGAAGAGGTCCTGGCTATCCAGGTCAATCACCTTCTCCTGCAGGTTCACGGGCAGCGTAGTATACTCGATCAATGAATTCAGCAGGTTGGACGGCATACGCTGGTCGGTATCCCAGTCCCCCGAGCGGTACCTTAGCCGCGTAAATGTAAACTTATCCCGGACGATGTGGACCATAATATCATTTAATCGATCACAGCGATGCCTGTCAAAAGCGATTCACCGGTCATGTAATTTTTTTAAAGTTGCGGATTTTATCTTTAATTTCCTGCTTTGTGTCTCGAAATTTGATGGATGGTGGCCTAAGTTGAAATATATGATTAAAAGCTATTTGAATGAGGAAATTTTTTTTAACACATAAATTTACGCGGTTTGGAAATTGTCGAAAGCACCGTACAGTCACTCCTGGGAAAACTGTCAGAACTTAAAAAAGAAATTCAAAAGACTATTGTCGGTCAGGAAGCTATCGTGGAAGAAATGTTAGTAGCCTTGCTCGCTGGTGGCCACTGTCTGCTGGAAGGGGTGCCCGGCCTGGCCAAAACGCTGATGGTAAGAACCCTTTCCCAGGCTCTTCACCTTTCGTTCCGCCGGATACAGTTCACGCCTGACCTCATGCCCACCGATATCCTGGGGACGGAGATCCTGGAAGAAGACCATGCTACGGGCAAGCGATTTTTCAAATTCAATAAAGGGCCACTCTTTGCCAATATTGTGTTGGCCGATGAGATCAACCGTACCCCCCCAAAGACACAGTCGGCCCTGCTGGAAGCCATGCAGGAATTCGAGATCACCTATGGGGGGCAGACCTATTCGCTGGACCGGCCTTTTTTTATCCTCGCCACACAAAACCCCATCGAGCAAGCGGGCACCTATCCATTACCGGAGGCCCAACTGGACCGGTTCCTTTTATATATTAAAATAGGGTATCCGACGGCAGCCGAGGAGACAGCCATTCTCAGCAATACGACCGGCAGTAAGAAGGCCGTGATCCATCCTGTCGTGAATGGGGAGGAGATCCTGCAACTGCAGAACCTGGTAAGAGAGGTCAGCATCAGCGGAGATATGATTCAATATGTGGCCGAACTGATCCGCGCTACAAGACCTGACACCAGTACCCAGCCTTATGTAAAGGAGTGGGTGCGCTGGGGGGCAGGCCCCCGTGCCGGACAGGCCCTGATCCTCACCGCCAAGGCCCGGGCCTTATTCAAGCAACGTTATGCCGTTATCCCGGAAGATATCCACGCAATGGCCTATCCCGTGCTGCGTCACCGTATCCTGATGAACTTCAAGGCGGAGGCGGAGAATATTACCTCGGACCAGGTAACGGAGGTATTGCTAAAAACGGTCCAACGTCCCGGGACACGTTTGCCCTGAGCAGGCCGGACAGGGCCAGCCGGATCAATGCCCCGGTCGCATTCCGGGACGCGTATATAAACAATCAACACATGAGCCAATTAACCGATCACCATATACTGATGGCCATCAAGGACCTGTCACTGGCTGCCCGGCGCACCATCGACGGATTCATGGCGGGTATCAATAAGAGTAAGGTGAAGGGCCCGGGCCTGGAATTCAGCCAATACCGCAGCTATCAGCCGGGGGACGACCTTCGCTGGCTGGACTGGAAACGATATGCCCGTTCGGACCGTTACTACATCCGGGAGTCGGAGATCGAAACCAGCATTTCCATCCGGTTCCTCCTCGATGCAAGCCACTCCATGGCGCATAGGGACGGCAATTTTACGAAGATGGACTATGCGAAATATTTGGCCGCCTCGCTGGGATGGCTGGCGCATAGCCAGGGAGATTCTTTTGGACTGTATGTATTTCGCGGAGGAGATATCTTTTCCCTGCCATCCCGGAAAGATCCGCAGCACCTGGCCCGATTCTTCTACCAGCTGGAAAATATTCAGCCGGGAGGAAGGATGGACCATCCTACCCAATACCGGCATCTCTTTACCGGTGACCAGAAAAGAGAGCTGCTGGTCTTTATCACGGATATGTATGAGCAGGACGGAGAGATCAGCCGGCTGCTCGATGTGCTGGCTTCCCTGCGTCATGAGATCATCGTCTTCCAGCTGATGGGCAGGAATGAACTGGAAAGAGATTTTTCAGGTTACCACCAGGTGGAAGACCTGGAGACGGGGGAGAAGATCCCCGTAGGCAGCGCCCAATCACAAAAGGATTACCAGGAAAAGCTGCAGCGCTGGCTGGCTGCCGTGCGGCTGCAGTTATTGGATAAACAGATCGCTTACCGCCTGATCAGCCTGGACCAGCCACTGGACCAGGCCCTGCGGGATTTTCTAAAACAAAGACAACAAACCTCCGGATAAATTTTGCTACAGCTGCTCCACCCCATATGGCTCATAGCAATGGCCGGGATCCTGATTCCGGTCATCATTCATCTATGGAATAACCAGCAGGGGAAAGTCCTGCCTGTCGGCAGCATCGCCTTTCTGGAAAAAGGGTCTCTCCGGCAGTCCCGTACCCGGAGGCTTTCCGAATGGTGGCTTTTATTATTGCGTTGCCTGTTACTGTTGCTGCTGGCCTTGCTCCTGTCCGAACCTTTCTGGCAGCAAGTTTCAGAGAAGGGGAAGACAAAAGGATGGGTATTGGGGGTGAAGGAGGACCTTTCCAGGCCGGTCTACCAAACCCTGATAGATTCCCTGCTGAAGGCAGGATACCAGTGGCATGAATGGCCCACCGCACCGCCCGGACAAAAGGCGAACGGTGCACCCCTGCCCGGATCAATCGCGAACAGTGCAGCCCTGCCCGGATCAATTGCGAACAGTGCAGCCCTGCCCGGATCGAGGGACCGCCAAAGGCTGTCGTATTGGGACCTGTTCCGGGCGGCGGACCACGAAGCTCCGGCAGGAATTCCATTTTATATCTTCACCAGCGGGGTACGATCGGGCTTTACAGGAGAGCGGCCCGTTACCAGCCGGATGGTCCAATGGTATACCTATCCACCCACTACGGATGCCGCCACTCACTGGATCGGACAGGCCTGGCTCTCTTCCTCCGATAGCATACGGGTGTTGACAGGCAGCAGTCTTCCTACCGGTAATTCGTATAGTGTTGAAGCACTGCCTGCGAAGGTGGGGAGCTACCCGGGCCCGGACGGTACCCAGACGGCGAGGGGAGAATTTCAGGTGCAGCACACCAACGGACATCTATCCGTGGTATTGGACAGTCAGCCCGCGGTTGTCGTGGACACGGCTACCCTGCGTATACGAATTTATGCAGATAATAAATATTATAGCGATAGTCGATATTTATTCGCCGGCTTGCAAGCCCTGAAACAATTTACCCGGCGGAATATGCAGATATCTATTGACGGTAGTCTCTCTCACCCTGACTGGATATTCTGGCTTTCTTCCGCGCCCCTGCCTGCCGGGCTGACTGCTCCCAACATCCTACACTATATGGCCGGCAGGGAGATTCCCGTCGACTCCTGGATGGAAGGTAACACCGGTGTCGCTGTGGGCCGGCGAGTAGAACCTGACACGGCGGGTAGGCAAGGGCATCAGAGCATCTGGAACGATGGTTTTGGCCGGCCTATCCTCTCATTGGAACAGGCTTCAGGGAATCGGATCTACCATTTCTACAGTCATTTCGATCCGGAATGGAACGGGTTGGTATGGAATCCCCGCTTCCCCGTTCTGCTGGAGGAATTGATGACGGGTCCGGCGCTGTCTGACCGTGCGGCGTCTATTGCCGGTGATAGAGCCGCTGCCTCCCGGGACCCGGCATCCTTCGCATTTGACCGCCGGGTGCTGGACCCCGAACAAATCCAACCAGAGTTAATTCCGGACATAACGGATCATGCGGCGGGCGAAGCTGCCGGGATGTCGGCAGTGGGAGATTTGCCGGCCGCTCAACGGATGCCGTCATCCTCTGCGATAGACCTGGCTCCTGCCTGTTGGATCCTGCTCTTCCTGCTCTTCCTGGCAGAGAGGATACTCTCGTATCATTCCCCTAAAATAAAACCCTATGGCTGAGCAGCAGGGAAAAAATATACTGCAGTCACTGCGCCAACGATGGAGGCTACAAGGCATCGCCTATTGTCTGCTCCTTGCCCTGGCCGCCAGCCTGCTCTTCACCGCCATCCTGCATCAGTGGATGCAACGACCTTTATGGGCCGGGGCTCTTATGCTGGTGGTTCTTTTCGGGGTTGCCTTATTGGTTTTCCCCTATTGGCGAATTTCTTTACAGGACATAACCCGTCAGTTGGATGGCAACCTGCCCCAACTGGAAGAAAGCTGCGGACTATTATTAAAACCCGTGGAAGAGCTGGGGCCTTTAGAGCGATTGCAGGTCGTCCGGACAGAAGCCGCCCTGGTCTCCGGCCGGGCGCCCCGTCCCCTGCAAAAAAAACTGCTGCTGGCTGTTGGTCTGCTGGCAGGCGCCAGTCTTGTCTATGCGGGTTTTGAGAGGACTGCCGGAAAAAGACCGTCGACTCCCCCTTCGGCCGGCATTGTCTCTCCGGCAAGCCCCTTGCTAAAACCCAACCCCGGCATCCGGTCAGTGGACATTCGCATCACGCCGCCGGCTTATACAGGAAGGGCACTGCGTCAGCAACAGGACTTCAACCTGCAGGTAGAAGCAGGCGCTGTTCTGAACTGGGAGCTGACAACCGATGCGCCCGCGGACTCCCTGCAGTTTATTTTTAATGATACGGTGAGGACAGCTCTTTCTCCAACGAACAGGGAACATACGCGTTGGGCTTTTACCGGCCCTGTGAGACGTCCGGGATTCTACCAGGTGAAACTGCAGGACCGTCTTTCGGACCTGTATAAAATAGAAGTCATCCAGGATGAGCCTCCTCATATCTTTATCCGGACGCCCAAACCTTATACGGTAGTAGACTTCGGGGAATCCCAAAAAATCCCCCTGGTGGTGAGGCTGCAGGACGATTATGGAATTGCCGATGCAGCCATCGTCGCAACGATTGCCAGCGGCAGCGGGGAGGCGGTGAAGTTTAAAGAACAGACCCTGGGATGGGACCGGTCCTTCACCGGCCATCAGCCTGCGTATGATCTGCAAAAGACCCTGGACCTCTCCGCCCTGGGCCTGAAGCCGGGGGACGAGCTTTATTTTTATTGCCGGGCAAAAGACAACCGCGGACAGGAGTCCCGGTCGGATATGTATATTATCTCCCTGCCGGATACAGCCCGGTTGATGAGCCTGGATGGCCTGACGATGGGCATGGACATCAAACCCGAGTATTTCCGGAGCGAAAGGCAGATCATTTTGGAGACGGAACAGCTCCTCAAAGAAAAAGATACCATCTCCCTGTCGGCTTTTAATAGCCGAAGCAACGATCTCGGCTTCGACCAGAAACTGTTGAGGCTGCGGTATGGAAAATTCCTGGGAGAAGAGGCGGAAGAGGGAGTGCCGGGAGGAGGTCATGACAATGATACCTATGCGCCGGGAGATTTTGGCAATGCGGCAAAGATACTGGATGCCTATACCGATAAACATGACAATGCGGAAGACGCCACCTATTTCGAGCCAGCCATCAAGGCGCAGCTGAAGGCTACCCTCACCGAGATGTGGAATGCAGAACTGAGGCTGCGTACCTACAAACCTGCCGAAGCATTACCTTATGCCTACAAAGCCTTGCGTCTGTTAAAGGACCTGCAGCAGAAATCCCGCGCTTATGTCGCGAAGACGGGAGTGCGCGTCACGCCACTGGATCCTGCCAAACGCCTGTCCGGCAAACTGGAGGCCATCGTGGGTCCCCGGCAGCTTCCGGCAGCGGCTTCCAGCGAACCCGGGCCGGCCGATATCCTGAGGATTTCCCTCAGCCTGCTGGAGCAGTGGGGAAAAGAGACGATGCGGAGCAGGGCCTCTTTTGAAGTCCTGCAACGGGCCGGCCGGGAATTAGGGAAGGAGGCAGCTGCCCATCCGGCAGAATACCTGGCGGGCTACCAGGCGATGCGAAGGATCCTGGGTGAGGGCCAGCCATCCACAGGGTCGGGGGGCGCCGGACCAGGCGCAGTTCGATCCACTGGTGCTGCCGGATCCTCAAGAGTCGCCGGACCATCGGGCGCCAATGGATTCCCAGGGACAGCCGGGCTTCCAGTCGCCGCCGGGCAGCCATCCACGGCATCAGGTGCTGCAGATATTCTCCTGGCCCAGCAGGCCATCCGAAAAATGTTACCAGAGGCGGAAGCGACTCCCTCCAAAGGAAAGGCTCCCGCAGACGCCGGCTTATCACAACTTTACTTTTCCAACATCAACACCCCTTCCCGAAAGCAATGACCCTTTGGAACGATATGATCATCGGCCTTTGTCTGCTCCTGCTGATCTGGCTCTTGTGGAAGGAGATCCGGCGGACGAACCGGCTGCGGCTGCCGGCCCGGATAGCAGCCTCCGTGGTGGCGGTTATTTGCCTGGCCTGTCTGGCTCTGCCGCTGTCGTATAACCGAAAAAATGGAAAACCCGTTTCCGGCAAGCAAGGGATTTTGCTCACCGAGGGATATGATCCCGATAGCCTTCGGCAGCTATTGCAGGCGGCCCGGACGGGAGAGAAACCCGGAGGGGAGATGCAGGTGTTTTCCGCGTTGGAAGATGGGGGGACGGTGAGTTTGGCCGGAGTGACCGATCTCAGGGCTACAGTAGCGGAAGCAGCGGTTGCCGGGACGGGGGCCGCGGGTGGGATGACAAGCTTCGCCCAACTTCACGTTTTAGGCTACGGCCTGACCCGACAGCAATGGACGACCTTACAACCTCCTCCGCTGGTATTTCACCCTTCCGCTCCCCATACGGGTATGGTGTCTGTTAGTTGGAAACAAAAACTATTACCGGGTGAAAAATGCCGGGTTCAGGGGAGGGTAGGGCCGACAACCGGCAAACCAGTGAAACTCTTGCTAACGGGCATGGGCCTTTCGCTGGATTCTGTCGTGATAGCGGCCACAACAAAGGAGACGGATTTTGAACTCAACACGATTCCCGCACAGAGCGGGCGATCGGTCTATCAGCTTTTAGTCCTCTCGCAGACGGAGCCAGGCAAGGGGACCGGCGCCCACGGAACTGCCGACACCCCTGGAACTGCCAGCACCCATGGATCTGCCGACACCCCTGGATCTGCCGGCGCCCCTGGATCTGCCGGCGCCCATGGAACTGTCAGCACTCATGGAACTGCCGGCACTCATAGCGCTATCCGCACAGACACCCTGGAGCAGGAATCCCTTCCCATAGAGGTATTACCGGCGAAAAAATTAAAGATATTGTTACTGGCCACTTCCCCCGATTTTGAAAATACTTTCCTGGCGAACTGGCTTGCCCGCGGCGGGCATGCCGTGGCGGTCCGAACGGCTATCAGCCGGGGGAAATGGGACAAGGCTTACCTTAACATGCCGGAGACCCCTCTCGACCCGTTGACGCCTTCCCTGCTGGATAAATTCGACCTGGTCATAGCCGATGCAGCTGCTTTGCAGGAAGGGAGTGATGTTGAACGAACAGGCCTGCGCCGGCAAGTGGCGGAAAAAGGGCTGGGACTGATCATCAAAACAGACAGCGTTGCCAGAGGATGGGGCGGCGTCCCGGTGGTGCCCCTGCTGAAGGATAGTCTTTCAAAAGTCCTGGTGAGCAACGGCATCTATGGAGCCGGTAAAGTGGTATTTACCACCCTCAATACTACTTACTCCCGGATGCTGGCAGGAGCGAAAAAAGAATATGCCGCGTACTGGTCGCTGCTCCTGCAGAAGGCAGCCCGTGAGTCGACGCCGGAAGAGGACTGGCAGTTTGCTCCCCATCTGCCCAGGGTGGATGAGCCGGTGGAGGCGCTGCTCCAAACAAATAAGAATACGCTGCCGCAGGGGCAGTTTGCTGCTCCCTTTGCCCATGCAACTTCCGCCCCTGGTCAATTGCGCCTGATCGATTCCAGCTCATCACAGCTGGCCGGTTCCGGCTCATCGCAGGAGGCCGATCCCCCGGCCCTTGCTGTATACCTGGCCCAGGATCCCTGGCTGTCTTTTTTTTGGCGGGGTACTTATTGGCCGAAGACAGCAGGCTGGCAGTCTGCCGCAAGCCTGCAAGGCGAACCCAGCTGGTGGTATGCCTGGTCCGGCAAAGATTGGTTGCCCCTCACCCGAAGACAAAGATGGAAGGAGACCGAAGAATATATCGCAGCCCGGGCGGCGGGCCCTGCAGAAGCAGGCAGGGAAATGGCAGCGGATCGTGCAGGGAGGGACCGGGGGCCCGCGGCAGTTCGTACGGAGACGGAGCGACCTGACGCAGCCGGCGAGCGCATACCCGTCCCCAAGGTCTGGTTCTATGTTTTCTTTATGATATCATGTGTTTTTCTATGGGTAGAGCGGAAGATTTGAGGGGATGAGCGGAAGAAGAATTAAATGAAAGTTTTCTAGATTGCCCGGGATAACTATTCACCTAACTACACAAAGAGATTCAACTTGAAAAGAAAAGACTTTATTAACATGGCGGGAATGGGCCTGGGCTCATTAGTCCTGCCCAAACTCCCCTTTGGCTCCCGGATCATCGACCCTTCCGCAGCCCTCCAGGATGGAATGGATGTCTCCACCAAGAAACAGTTAGCGGATATTGCGTTGAACACAGCCCGTTCGAAAGGCGCTACCTACGCGGATATCCGTATCGGGCGGTATCTGAACCAGTTCATCGTCACCAGGGAGAACAGGATACAGAATATTGCCAACACGGAATCCTTCGGGGTGGGCATCCGCGTCATCGCCAATGGCTCCTGGGGTTTTGCCGCCTCCAATGACGTCAGCAGCGCCGGGGTGGCAAAAACGGCCGAAAGGGCTGTGGCCGTCGCCAAAGCCAACTCGAAGATCATCACCGAACCTGTACAGCTGGCGCCCCAGCAAGGGTATGGAGAGGTCAGTTGGAAGACGCCGATTATAAAAAGCGTTTTTGAAGTTCCCATCAAAGAAAAAGTGGACCTATTACTGTCCGCGAATGGAATAGCCATGCAGGGCGGCGCTAATTTTATCAACTCGGCCTTACTGGCTGTCAACGAACAAAAATATTTTGCCTCCACGGATGGCTCCTATATCGACCAGGACATTCACCGGATCTACCCCACTTTCAATGTAACTAAAATAGACAAGGCTTCCGGGAAGTTCCAGACCCGGCAGGCGCTTAGCTCTCCGGTGGGAATGGGATATGAATACCTCACGCCGACCCCGGACAATAAGGTGCAGGGTATCGTTACCCGTTATAAGAACCGGTATGACATGCTGGAAGACGTTAAAAACGCTGCCGCCGACGTCAGCCAGAAAATAACCGCCAAGAGTGTGGAACCGGGTAAGTATGACCTGGTCCTGGATCCCTCCCATCTCTGGCTCACCATTCACGAGTCGGTAGCGCATCCCACCGAGCTGGATCGCGTGCTGGGCTATGAAGCTAACTTTGCCGGAACCAGTTTCCTCACCCTGGATAAATGGAAATCAGGCAATTTCCAGTTTGGCAGCAAACAGGTGAATATTGTCGCCGATAAGCTACAGCCCGGCAGCCTGGGCGCCGTAGGATACGACGATGAAGGGGTTAAATGCAAGGAATGGGATCTTATCAAAGAAGGTGTACTGGTGAACTATCAGGCCATCCGCGACCAGGCGCACATCATCGGGCTGAAAGAATCCCAGGGTTGCTGCTACTCGCAGAGCTGGGCGGATGTTCAGTTCCAGCGTATGCCGAATGTCAGCCTCCGTCCGGGAACATCGCCCCTCAGCGTGGATGATATGATAAAGAACGTGCAGAAAGGCATCTACATCATTGGGAATGGCTCTTTCTCCATCGATCAGCAACGGTATAATTTCCAGTTCGGCGGTCAGACCTTTTACGAGATCAAAGACGGAAAGATCGTGGGCATGCTGAAAGACGTAGCCTACCAGGCCAATACCCGGGAGTTCTGGAATTCCTGCGTGGCGGTGGCGGATCAGCGGGATTACCGGTTGGGCGGCGCCTTCAACGACGGAAAGGGACAACCTTCCCAGTCTAACGCCGTCTCCCACGGTAGCTCAACGGCTCGCTTCAACGGTGTCAACGTCATCAATACTGCGAGAAAAATCTAATTCATCTAACTACTACCAATTTATTATATGGCAATTTTAAGCAAAGAAGAAGCACAGAAGCTGTTACAAAAAGTGCTCGGCTTTTCCAAAGCGGAAGAATGCGAAGTGACCCTCAACGGTTCCGAAGGGGGAAATATACGCTATGCCCGCAATGCCGTCAGCACGGCCGGGGAGATCAGCCGGTTAACCCTTATCGTCAGCTCTACCTTTGGCAAAAAGACGGGGACGGCCACCATCGATGAATTTGATGACGTCTCCCTGGAGAAAGTGGTGCGCAGGGCAGAAGAGCTGGCGCAACTGTCTCCCGAAAATCCGGAACACATGCCCCTCTTAGGTCCTCAGACCTATCCCGAATCCATTACGTATGTGCCTGCTACAGCAGCCATCACGCCGGACAGCCGGGCCGAGGCCGTGGGGAAAAGCATCACCGTCTCCCGGGACGCAAAGCTGCAGGCGGCAGGTTACCTGGAGAATACCACCAGTTTCGATGCGATGATGAACTCCAAAGGACTGTTCGCCTACAACAAGGATACGGATGTTGTATTTTCTATCACCACCCGTAATGAGGATGGCACCGGATCGGGTTATGCTGCCCGGGGCTTTCATGATGTCAGCAAGCTGGATACCTATTCCGCGACGAAGGTATCCGCCTCCAAGGCGAATGGCTCTGTAGGGGCCAAGGCCATCGAGCCGGGAAAATATACGGTGATCCTGGAACCCGTTGCCGTGACCTATATGCTGGAAAATATGTTCCGGGGCCTGGACGCGCGCAGCGCCGATGAAGGCAGAAGTTTTATGAGCAAGGCAGGAGGGGGCAATCGTCTGGGAGAACAATTGATGGACCCCAAAGTGACCATCTATTCCGACCCCTTCAACCCCGAGCTGCCTTCGGCTACCTGGGACCGGGAGGGACAGCCCCTGGAAAAAAGGATCTGGGTGGACAAAGGCGTTGTAAAAAACCTCGCCTATTCCAGGTACTGGGCCGAAAAGAAAAATGTTAAACCCGTCCCCTTCGGTGGCAATTACATCATGGAGGGCGGCACTGCCTCCCTGGAAGAAATGATCAAAAGCACGGAGAAGGGCATCCTGGTCTCCCGTCTTTGGTATATCCGCATGGTAGATCCCCAGACCTTGTTGCTGACAGGTCTCACCCGGGACGGTACATTCTATATCGAGAATGGTGAAGTGAAATTCCCTATCAAGAATTTCCGGTTCAATGAGAGCCCGGTGATCATGCTGAATAATGTGGAGACCCTGGGCAAGCCGGAGAGAAGCATCAGCGTGGAATCCTATCGCAGCTATCTTGTTCCCCCCATGAAGGTGAGAGACTTCACTTTTACTTCCTTGTCGGACGCCGTCTAAAACTGGCACGAGAAAATATCATAAACAGAAAACCCGCTACCGCAGCGGGTTTTTGTTTTGCCGATATTATTAATTATCTTACCACGATCCCTTAAACCAATTTTTATATGAGCAACGAGAACAAACCTGTTCCCCCCCAAAAAAATATTGTTACCCTGCGGCAAGCTAAAAAACGGACCCGGAATTGGCGGGAAGCTATCAAGCCCTTGTATGGCGACAGCCCGGACAACATGCCCCATGGCTTTTATATCCGGATGGAAGATATCCAGGAGCTTGCCAAACTGCATACTCATTTCCCCACCCGCCAGATCAAGGGAGTGAGGGTCTATTTCTCCTTACATCAGCCGCTGGAGCCCGGTAAGCCGACTACCGCCATCACAGGCTTATTCGTCCCGGTCTATGACGCTACCACGGAAGTTGACCCGGAAGGACCGGCCACTCCCGGCCACATGAAGAAACAATATCTGAAGGACCTGGTGCAGGTATTCCCCCATACGGGAGATGATGATGCCCCATTGAGTCAATACGTCAGTGTATATGATGTGACGACGCCTTGTCCTCCGGTATGCGACCCTACAAGCCCCCTGTTTGGACCTGTCACCTCCAACGATGAGGAGGATGATAATATCTAGTAGTTATCTCTTATGCACCACCCATTCATGACCCTGATCGTACCGGCATCGATCCTGATACCGATCGGGATGGCTTTGTATAAATACAAACAGGTGCCGGCATCGATGAGGATAGTCCTGTATTTCCTATTGGTTTCGGTACTTGTCTATGCCGTATCCATTAGTATGGCCGTCCGTCACATGAACAATTTGTGGGTCGTTCATGCGGACACCATCCTGGAATCCCTCTTCCTGTTCTGGTTCTTCCATGCTATCACCCCACCCGGGACGGGCAGAAAGGTCATTGCCCTGTTATTAGTGTTGTTCCCTGTCTTTTGTCTTATTAATCTTTTCTTTATCCAGGGGATCTATCGTTACAATACCTATAGCCGTCCCGTGGAAGCGATGCTGCTGGTCGGTCTTTGTATGTATTATTTCTGGCGGACAGGTAATAAAACGGAGGAGGGGCCCTGGATGAGCCAGCCGCTGAATTGGATGGTAAGCGGGATCCTCTTATATTTTGCCAGCGCATTTTGTCTGTTCCTCTGCTCCAACCTGGTCCTGGGCAAACACAGACTGGGCAGTGAGACCATCATGGTCCTCTGGAATATACATGCGGGCCTGACGATGACCATGTATCTTCTGTTCACCATCGGATTCAGCCAATGCAAGACTTAACCGACAATATCTATGTCCTGCTGATCCTCGGCATGACAGGCGCCGGTCTGCTGGTCGTCCTTTTTATTCTGTTGCAGGTCCGCGGCAGGAACAACCTGCTACGCCGGGAGAAGCAATTACAGGAGATGGAGATCCAGCACCAGAAAGAGCTGCTGGAAGCGGTGCTGTTATCCCAGGAAGCCGAGCGAAGCCGTATCGGGATGGACCTGCACGATGAGGTAGGCACGGTATTGTCCTCACTGCGCATGACCCTGGAAGACCTCACCGAG
Organism: Puia sp.; assembly: GCA_035492545.1. Taxonomy (GTDB): domain Bacteria; phylum Bacteroidota; class Bacteroidia; order Chitinophagales; family Chitinophagaceae; genus Puia. The sequence goes on along the minus strand of DATJJD010000140.1, from coordinate 30,961 downwards.
CCTTCCGCATTGCCCCTACAGAGCCAGGCAAAATCCCTGATCGACCGGATCATGACCAGCGTTCGTGATATTTCACATGACCTGTCCCCTTTCAGGGGTAGCGCCTATGGTTTGATGGATGCACTGGAGGATCTTAGCGACCGGATCAACCGGTCCAAAGAGCTGGTCTTTTCCCTGGATTATGCTGGTGACGACACACTGGATAAACTGCATCGACTCTCGGGTACAGAGGCTTTGTCGTTGTACAGGGTACTTACCGAGCTGACGCAAAATACCATTAAACACGCCCATGCTCAAAATATAACGCTTAGCTTTAGCGTAGATAGGGGGAGACTGCTGGTCCGTTACCGGGATGATGGAAGAGGGTTGCCGGCAGCTGGCAGTACCGGACTACCGGTCGCCCCTGCAGAGGGATCCGGTGGGGGCAAACCCGGAATGGGTATGCGCAATATCGAAAGCCGGCTGAATCTCATCGGTGCTGAATATGCGCCCGAAGGCACGGCAGGGCGGGGGTTTCGTATACAGATCAAACTCCCTATTCAACCAACTCCAAACAGATGAAAGAGACGATATCATTGGCGCTGGTCGATGATCAGAAATTATTCCGCCAGAGCCTGGCCATGCTGATCAGTCCCATCCCTGATTTCCGGTTGACGATAGAAGCGGAGAGTGCAGCGGACCTGCTGCAGCAGCTCGCCGTGGCATACAACCGGCCGGATATTATCCTCATGGACATGGAGATGCCCGGTATGGATGGCATCGAATTGAAAGAGATCCTTCAACGGCATTATCCCAGGATCAGGCTCCTCGTCCTGTCCGTTCACGGGAATCCCCGGCTCATCGCCCATATGATCGAGTCGGGTTGCAGCGGGTACCTGCTGAAGAACTGCGATAAGGCGGAACTCATCACGGCCATCCATAGTGTTGCCGGCAGTGGTTTTTATATCAATGCGGAAGCCCTGAAGGCTATCCGGGAAGCAGCCGAGTCCAAAACAAGACAGGTAGTCGGTCTCCATCCCGCCCCCGATATGCTCTCTCCCAGGGAGAAAGAGATCCTACGGCTGATCTGTAAGGAATTGACCAATGCGGAGATCGCCAAGCAATTGTTCATCAGCATCCGGACGGTGGAAGGTCACCGGAATAATTTATTATTAAAGACCGGATGCCGCAATACGGCCGGGCTGGTCCTGTTCGCCGTGCGAAACAAACTGGCCGAAGGGCTGTTCTGAACGGCGCCACCACCTCTCCCGTTTCTATTTTTCCTGGCCCTCTTTCACTTCCAGTGTTGCCAGTACATTCACCTTCGGATCCACCACTACGTTAGATGGCTTTTCAGAAACCGGCAACTGTACACGGGTGCTGCCCTCCCGTAGCTTGACCGTATGCAGCGTGCCGTCGACCGTATATTCCAGGGGGAATTCAAATTTCGAAGCGCCCCCCGTTTGAACAAAGTCGAGCACGATCTCTTTTCTGTCTCCATCATACTTCCAGGTGATGGCAACATGAGGATGTCCGGCCTGGTTCAGCCATTGGTGAAAAAAAGAATGCAGATCCTGCCCGCTGGTTGTTTCCATCACTTTTTCAAAATCGCTGCTGCTGGCATTCCGGTTGCGGTAGGTGGCATAATAGGTGGAAATGCCTTTCCAGAAAAGGGTGTCTCCCAATTGTCTGCGCAGCATGTGCAGGACCCAACTGCCTTTTTCATAACTATTGGGATTCAGAAGCTGCATATATTCTCCTTTCACGGCGGTGTCTACGATGGGGGTCCATCTCTTTTTCTCAAAGGCAATTACTTTTGCCCGGTCTTTGGCCATACCTTTTTGTAAAGTGTCCAAACCGTATTTATTTTCAAGATAACAATGGGTCATGTAGGTGGCAAACCCTTCACTCAGCCAGAGGTGCCGCCATTCCGTTTCTGTAGCGGCGTCGCCAAACCACTGATGTGCGATCTCATGCGCCATCAGCGACTCTACACCCGGAGAGGTCACCGAGTTCTCGAAGTAAAAAATGGCGCTGGCATTTTCCAAACCGCCAAAGCGCGTTTTGGACTGGACATTCCCTTCCTTTTCAAAAGGATAAGGTCCGATCTTCCCGATATAGAAGGGGAGTATCTGTTGGGCGATGGCATAACTATGAAAGCCCTGGTCTTTGTTCTCCGGGAAGACATAATTAAAAATGGGTATACCGGCAACATCACCGGGATGATCGATGGCAAAATCCGCTACGCCGATGACCATGACCTTCGGGGCCAGGGGGGCGGATTCTTTCCAATGGGTCAGCTTGTAATGGTCGGGCAACGATTGTTCTTCGACCTTGCTGCCATTGGCCACCACCTGGTAGTGATCGGGAGCGGTGATGACAAACTCCACCGTAGCTTTGTCCGAAGGGTGATCTACACAGGGAAGCCAGTTATGGGCCCGGTTGGGCCAGTTGTCGCCAAAGAATCCCCGGCTTTGAAATTTGTTCGTACCGATGATGAGGCCGTCCGCAGGAACGCCTTCGTACAGGATGGTATAGGTAAGCTGCTGCCCCTGCCGGCCGGAGGTATGCAGAATAAGCTGGTCGCTGTCCTGTGTGAAAGGGACTGCTTTACCGTCTTCCGTCACCGAGTGAACCGTCATACCTTTGCCACTGCTATTTTTCTTCACCAGGTCCAGCGCGAATGTTGCAGCGTCTTTTTTGAACAGCAGCGTTATGGCCGCCTCTCCCTTGATATGGTTATCGGCATCGTTGAGCCGGAGGGAAAATGTATAATGTTGTACGTCGATAACAGGATTGTAGAGCTGCGCCCTGGCCGGGGTACACAGGACCCAAAGAACGAAGAGCAGGGGAAGGAAGATGCGTTGCATAACAGAATAGTTTGAGCCCGGTGAATGTGCCGATAAAAAATTGGACAAAAATAATTTTTTAAAGGTACCCCGGGCTATTCTATTCCAATGTACGATTCTTGTTCAATAGTTAGCTGATCTTAGCCAGGTCGAAGGGCAGCCGGCGTATTCTTTTTCCTGTAGCGGAGAAAACGGCATTGCACAGCGCCGGAGCCACCGGTGGCAATCCCGGCTCGCCCACCCCTTTGATCTTCGGGCCGCCTTCTGCTAAGATATGTACTTCCACGGCTGGCATCTCATTGATGCGCAACATACGGTTATTATGAAAATTCGACTGGATCGACCGGCCTTTCTCAAAGGTAACGGCATCCTTGGTGGCTGCGACGATGCCCATGACGATGGCGCCTTCCGTCTGTGCTTTTACCATGTCGGGGTTCACGACCGTGCCCAGATCGATGACGGAATAAATTTTTTCAATTTTGATACTGCCGTCTTTTTTGGTGGAGACCTCCACTACATTGGCGGCGAGACCGGCGAAGAATTCATATTGCGCCACACCCCGTCCCCATCCTTTTGGCAAAGGTTTATCCCATCCGGACACTTCCTTCAGTTTGGTCAGCACTCTCTTAGTGTCCGAATCTTTTGTAAGCATGTCCAGGCGGAAGGCCAGCGGGTCTTTGCCGGCGGCAGCGGCCAGCTCGTCGATGAAACATTCGTGAGCAAAGGCCAGTGTCGAGCTGGTGACAGAACGCCAGGGCTGCATGGGGATGTGGATGTCGGCGAAGACATACGCATTCTTCATATTCGGGATCTCGTATTTCTGATCGCTGATGCCTTCGGTCATGCTGCCATCCGGTTTGGTCTTATCATATTTTTCATTCTTTGTGGCATTGATGGAGGGAGAAATGACCTTATGCTGGAAGGCCACGGCTTTCCCGTCGGCGGAGACGGCCCCCTTCATCGCAGAGAAGGTCATGGGCCGGAAAGGGCCCAGCTGGATATCGTCTTCCCGGGTCCAGATGACCTTCACGGGTTTATTGATGGCTTTGGAGATAACAGCCGCTTCGCCGGCATAGTCTGCTGCCAGCCGACGACCGAAGCCTCCACCCAAAAAAGAGATATGCGGGGTGATATTCTCCTGGGGGATGCCGAGGGAGGCGGCTAACTCCCGTTTGACGATACCGGCGCCCTGCACGGAGGTCCAGATATCCACTTTGTCGCCCTCCTGCCAATGGGCCAGACAGTTCATCGGCTCCATGGTGGCATGGGCGACCACGGGTGTTTCATAAAGGGCCTCTACCTTATGCGGAGCTTCTTCCATCGCTTTGTCGAAGTCACCGCTATTATGGGCGATGAGACCGTCAGTCTGAGCAAGTTCGCGCAAATGCCCTTCGTAGTCTTTGGTATTGAACGTGTCAAATCCCTGGTGGTCCCACTGCACTTTGAGGGCCTTCCTTCCTTTCAAGGCGGCCCAATAGTTATCGGCAATGACGGCAATCCCTTCATAGCGGTTCTTACCCAGCACCCGTTCTGCCTTTACCGTACGGATCACCCCTTTGACCTTGAGGGTGGCGCTGTCATCATAGCTCACCAGCTTGCTGCCGAAGACAGGGCATCTCTCTACGGAGGCATAGACCATGCCGGGCAGCTCCATGTCGATGCCGAATACGGCCTTCCCGGTGACCTTCAGCGGGACATCCGGACGGGGCATGGACCTGCCTAATATCTTAAAGTCTTTCGGATCTTTTAAAGGGGGATTGGCAGGCACTTCCAGCGTGGATGCTGCTGCTGCCAGCTCGCCATAACCCAGGCTCTTACCGGAGGGGCGGTGTAGGATCTTGCCCTGGTCGGCATAACACTCTTCTACGGGGACATTCCATTGTTTGGCGGCGGCTGTGCGGAGCATCTCCCTGGCCGTGGCGCCTACCTTTCTCAGCTGAGCATAACTGCCTCTTACAGAGGAGCTGCCGCCTGCCGACTGACCAGGAATATCTTTTTGTCCGGAGCTGGTGAGGATGGTCAACTGGTCCAGAGAAACTTCCAGCTCCTCCGCTACCAGGGAGGGAATGGATTGATAAGTGCCCTGTCCCATTTCCGGTTTGGGATTGATAAAGGTCATCTTCCCGGAAGGCTCGATGATCAGATAAGGGGTGAGGCCATAAGACTCCGGGAGCTCACCCAGGCCGGTAATGGGCAGGTCGCCGGGATGTATGGTGACCAATTCCCCTGCATCGGCTTCTTTGGTAAAGGATAGGCCCAGTACGAGAGAAAGGGCGGAAAGGCCCGTATGTTTCAGGAAATCCCTCCGGGCTATCGTATTTCGGGTTGTTGACATAAGTTAAATTTTGAATAAGTGCGATTAAACACGGGAAAGCGATTTTTTAATGGTCGCGGGGGGCGGTTGTACGGAGGCGGCCCGGTGGATCGCTTTGCGGATCCTTTCATAGGTCCCACAGCGACAGATATTTCCCTGCATGGAAATGTCGATGTCGGCATCGGTGGGTTTGGGATTACGTTTGAGCAGGGCGACGGCACTCATGATCTGTCCCGACTGACAATAGCCACACTGGGGCACCTGCTCGTCTATCCAGGCCTGCTGCACGGTTGCGGCCAACCGGCCATCGATGCCTTCGATCGTAGTGATCTTCTGGCCGGCTATGGCAGAGACGGGAAGGCTGCAGGACCTTACCGGATTGCCGGCCAGGTGTACGGTACAGGCGCCGCACTGGGCGATGCCGCAGCCGAACTTGGTTCCTTTCAACCCAATCAGGTCCCGTATTACCCAGAGCAGGGGCATGTCGGGTTCGGCATCGACCTGGACGGGTTTATTATTGAGGGTGAATGTGTAAGAAGCCATGGGAGAAAATTTATTTAAATATACGAAATATCGGGCGAGCACCTTTTCCTGTCTGCTGCAACCGGAGGGCCTTTACCAGCAATTAACGACTAATTTTTTGCGTAGTTGAGCGGAGAGGTTAAATTGCAGTATGCCCGAATATATCTATTGCCCCACGTGGTTTCACCGGATGCCTTCCATCTATAAACTGGTAATCAGCTTTGCGACAGCGACCATCATCTCGGTGGGACTCCTGCCTTTTCGTATGGAGAATATGACCCGGGTCATGATCGGCTGGGATAGCTTCAGCATCAGTATGCTGACCATCAGCGCCGTCCTTTTTTTCAGCATGCACCCGCGGGAGATCCGTCTGCTGGCCAAAACGGAAGACGCCGGCCGCGTCGTCGTCTTTATTATCGTGCTGATTGCCACCATCGGCAGCCTGGCAGGGGTCCTGGTCTTATTGGGGAATAAAGGCGGGTGGCTGCTGAGTAAGGGACTGGAAACCTTTATTTATCTTGCCGGGGTCACCTGTTCCTGGTTCCTTTTGCATACCATATTTGCTTACCGCTATGCCCTGCTGTATTATGGCGACCATCCCACCAATCCCGATGAACGGAATGTAGGACTGCAGATACCCAATGAACTATGGCCGGATTACCTGGATTTCGCCTATTTCTCCTTTGTCATCGGCATGACCTTCCAGGTGTCGGATATCGAGATCTCCTCCCGTCGCATCCGCCGGCTGGTCCTGATGCATGGAATGTTGTCTTTTTTGTTCAATACCGTCATTGTTGCCCTGACCATTAACGTGATCGTAGACCTGAAGAATTGAGTGGGTTGATTTTTGATTTGCCAGGCATTAAAATAATCGGTAAATTAGGATCATTAATATAGTTAATGGGTAACGCTTCATTGATTGTCTTGCTTATCTCCGCCGTTGCTTTTGCCGGCATAGGGATCCTGGTGTCCAAACTGGTGATAAAAGGAACAAAAAACCCCGCGAAAGGACAAGCCTATGAATGTGGTGTGCCCGCCCGGGGCAGTGGCTGGAATCAGTTCCATGTAGGTTATTACCTTTTTGCCCTCATCTTTCTCATCTTCGACGTAGAGCTGATCTTTCTCTATCCCTGGGCCGTGGTTGTAAAGAAGGTCGGCTGGCTGGCTTTCGGAGAAGTGCTGATCTTTCTGTTTATTCTCTTTATGGGATTTTTATATGCGCATAAAAAAGGCGCCCTGAAATGGATGTAAAGACTACTATACAACAGGAGGGAGTTTTTCCCGGGCAGGTGCACCCGACACCGGGCGGGGGCATCGTGATCAGCTCCATTGACGAGGTGATCAACTGGGCCCGTTCGAACTCCTTATGGCCGCTGGTTTTCGGCACCAGTTGCTGCGCCATTGAGATGATGTCAACTGCCGGCGCCAAATATGACTGGTCCCGGTTTGGCTTCGAGGTGGCGCGCGCTACGCCCAGGCAGGCAGACGTCATCATCATTGCCGGAACGATAGTCAATAAAATGGCGCCGGTGCTGAAACGGCTTTATGATCAGATGGCCGACCCAAAATATGTGATTGCGATGGGGGCTTGCGCTACGAGCGGAGGCCCTTTTTTCTATAATACCTATTCAGTGGTGAAAGGAGCGGATCACGTGATCCCTGTGGATGTTTATATTGCCGGCTGCCCGCCCAGACCTGAAGCTTTGCTGCATGCCTTGATCGCCCTGCAGGAAAAGATACGAAGCGGCGCTACCCGGGAGCAGATAAAAACGACAAAGCCGGAATGAGGGGCCTTCGATAGGAAAATTGAATAGCCATGTCGAATGAAACGTTGAAAATAAAGATCGGTGAGCTGTTGCCTTCCGCCATATGGGAAGAAGGAGGGGAGTGGACCACCCTGGTGACAGAACCGGCTTCCTGGCTGACCCTCGCGGAGCAGCTTCGCCAGGCGTCCGGCCTGGCCTTCGATTTTCTTTTTTGTCTTACCTGTATAGACTGGAAGACGCATTTTACCATGGTGTATCATTTGAGGTCCACCTCGCTGGAACAGGTACTGGTCGTAAAAGTAAAGCTGGATCATCATGAACCTGAAATTGAATCCGTATCGGCCATCTGGCGCACGGCTGAATTCCATGAAAGAGAAGTATATGACCTTTTCGGTGTGAAATTCCTTCATCATCCTGATCTGAGAAGACTGCTGCTGACAGACGACTGGAATGGCTATCCCTTACGGAAAGATTACGAAGACCCGGTCAACATGATAAAACTATGATGAATAACGAATAACCGCAGCCATGTTTGAAGAAGTAGGCACCACCGAACAAGGTGATCTTGTCATTAATGTAGGCCCCCAGCATCCGTCCACGCACGGGGTCCTGCACCTTATCATTACGCTCAATGGCGAAACGATCAGGAATGTGGAGCCTCATCTGGGTTATATTCATCGTTCCATAGAAAAAATGTGCGAGAGCCTCAGCTACCGGCAATTTATTTATGTCACCAGCCGGATGGATTATCTTTCCAGCCATATCAACAATCATGGTTGCGCCCTCTGTGTAGAAAAGGGACTGCAGATTGAAGTGCCGCCGCGGGCCAGGGCGATACGGGTGCTGATGGACGAGCTGACGAGACTGGCTTCGCATCAACTTTGGTGGGGAGCCCTTGCCATGGACGTGGGCGCGCTGACCCCCTTTTTTCACGCATTCCGGGAAAGGGAAATGATCAACGATATTATGGAAGAGACCTGCGGCGCCAGGCTAACCATGAACTATATGGTCCCCGGGGGAGTGATGATCGACCTGCATCCTAACTTTCAACACCGGGTTAAAGAATTTATCACCCATTTCAAATCGAAGATCGATGAATATGATGAGCTGGTGACCGGCAATATCATCTTCCAGAAGCGAATGAAAGGGATCGGGTATCTATCAAAGGAAGACGCCATTTCTTATGGCTGCACGGGACCTACCGCCAGGGGCAGCGGCGTACATTGCGATATCCGGAAACTGGCGCCCTACGAAGTGTATGGTCAGCTGCAATTCGAGGAGATCCTGGAGACGGGAGGCGATTGCTTCGACCGGTATCAGGTCCGGATGAAGGAGATGCGGCAGTCACTGTCGATGGTAGAACAGTTGATCGATAATATTCCCGAAGGGGATTTTCAGGCCAAAACCAAGGCGGTGCTGAAACTACCCAAGGGCGAATTTTATTCCAGGGTGGAGACGGCCCGGGGCGAGTTTGGCGTGTACATCGTCAGTGAAGGAGGTACAACGCCCTATCGGATAAAATTCCGGTCTCCGGGTTTTTCCAATCTGTCCGCGCTGAACCATATGGCCAGAGGACATAAGATAGGCGACCTGGTTGCTATTATGGGAACACTGGACCTGGTGATCCCGGATATCGACCGGTAATTACGACCAGGCATCGGCCGGCCGGCGACAATATCATTATTAACAAGCGACGTATGTTGAGCTTAGAAAACATAACGAATTCCATTTACGCCTGGTTGAACAGTAATTTCAACCCGACGGTGGCCCTATTGCTGGAATTTTTGATCGTCGGCCTATGCGTGATCAGCCTGTTCGCCCTGCTGGGACTGGTGCTGATCATGATGGAACGGAAGGTCTCGGCCTATATGCAAATACGCCTCGGCCCTAACCGGGTGGGGCCTAAAGGCATGTTGCAGACAGTGGCGGACACCCTGAAGCTGGTGGTAAAGGAAGGGCTCACCCCGGATGGGGCCGACAAATTCCTCTTCAACCTGGCCCCCTTTGTCGTGCTCATCACTTCCATGCTGGCCCTGGCGCCCATTGCCTTTGCGAAGGGCTTCCGGATCTGGGATATCAACATCGGAATATTATATGTCTCCGCCATCACCTCGATTTCCGTTATCGGCATTCTGATGGCCGGCTGGGCCAGCAATAATAAATATTCCCTGCTGGGCGCCATGCGCAGCGGTGCACAGATCGTAAGCTATGAATTGTCTGCCGGGTTGTCCGTGCTCTCGGTCGTGATACTAACCGGGAGCTTGCGGATCTCGGATATCATCTCCTCCCAGCAGGATGGCTGGTGGATCTTTAAAGGGCATATTCCCGTCCTTATTTCATTTTTGATCTTTCTCATTGCCGTGACCGCCGAGACCAACCGGGCCCCTTTTGACCTGGCAGAGGCGGAATCGGAGCTGACGGCGGGCTTTCATACAGAGTATTCGGGAATGAAGTTCGCTCTCTTCTTCCTGGCGGAATATGTAAATATCTTTATCGTTTGCGCCATTGGGGCAGCCTTGTTCCTGGGAGGCTGGATGCCCCTGCATATGGGTCACTGGGCGGCATTCAACCATGTCATGGATTATATCCCTTCGTCCTTGTGGTTTGTAGGGAAAACTTTCTTTCTTATATTCGTTATCATGTGGTTTCGCTGGACTTTCCCCCGGTTGCGGATCGACCAGCTGTTAAACCTGGAGTGGAAATATCTATTACCGATCAGTATGTTTAATTTATTACTGACAACACTCGTCGCGATCGAGGGCTGGTATTTTTAAATAAGATACATGTTCTTAAAGAAATACATATCGGATATTCTGAGTGCGGTAAGATCCTTACTAAAAGGGATGCGTCTGACCGGGTATTATTTTACACATCACAAGGAGATCATCACCCAGCAGTATCCGGATAACCGGGAGACGTTGAAGTTACCTGAGCGTTTTCGGGGAGAGGTCGTCATGTTACACGATGCCAATAACGAGCATGCCTGTACGGGATGTACCGCCTGTGAACTGGCCTGCCCTAATGCTACCATTAAAATCATCACCAAATTCGATATTACCCCGGAGGGGAAGAAGAAAAAGGCGTTGGACACGTTTGTCTATCACCTTGAACTTTGTACGATGTGTAATCTATGTATCGAGGCCTGCCCTACGGACGCCATCAAAATGGCGCAGACCTTTGAGCACAGTGTGTATGACAGAAGCCAGCTTACAAAAAAATTAAACAAACCAGGCTCAAAGATCAGGGAGGGCGTTGAATAATGAGTGCCACCGCTATCATATTTTATGGGCTGTCAGCCTTTATACTGGGGACGGGCATCCTGGCTGTCACATCGGTAAAGATCTTCCGTGCCGCTATCTGGCTGTTGTTCTCCCTGATGGGTATTGCCGGTCTGTATTTCTGGCTGGATGCCAACTTCATTGCAGCTGTACAGATAGCCGTTTATGTGGGGGGCATTGTCGTGCTGATCATTTTCTCCATCTTTTTAACCCAACAGTCTGGCAGCGGCATGCCCAGGCCGCCATGGATCCGGAAGGCCGCCTCCCTGCTGGCGGTCCTGCTGGGATTTGCCCTGACGTATCTGCTGATCGACCAATACGGTTTCAAGGCCGGCAATGGAAAGATAGATATGAATGTAGCCCGTATCGGCACTTTAATGCTGGGCATAGATAAAAAGGGATATGCGCTGCCCTTCGAAGTGGTGAGCATCCTGTTATTATCTGCGATGATCGGCTGTATCGTCATCGCTATGAAAGCTAAACCGGATGAAGTATGAAAGAAATACCCTTATCCCATATCATATTCGTCAGCACGGCCCTCTTCTTTATCGGCATGTACGGGCTGTTCACCCGCAGGAACCTCATCGCGATGCTGATGGCTATCGAACTGATCCTGAACAGTGTGAACATCAACTTCGTGGCGTTTAACAAATACCTTTACCCCGACAGGCTGGACGGGGTATTCTTTACCATCTTTATCATTACGATAGCGGCTGCAGAGGCGGCCGTTGCCATAGCTATTATTATTAACCTGTATCGGAGCCATCAGTCCATCGATGTGGAAGATACCACCCAAATGAAATACTAAAACTTCCCTTGAACTATTCCAACCTCATATCCTTGATACTGTTGCTGCCGCTGGCGGGTTTTATATGCCTGGGTCTGGGGGGAAAGAATACCTTCCGGAGCAGCGCCGGCGTGATAGGTTGTACCTTGTCGCTGATCACGGCCTTGCTGGCCCTCTATGTAGCCGGCCAGTATTTCTTTGTAGAAGGGGCGGTGCACGGGGTATATCGCTCCGTGGTCGCTTTCCGATATACCTGGCTGCCCTTTGCTCCCGGTCTATCCATCGATATGGGCGCCCTGCTGGATCCCATCTCGGTCATGATGCTGGTGGTCGTCACCTTTATATCGCTGATGGTACAAGTTTTCAGCCTTGGCTATATGAAAGGCGAGCAGCGATTAACCACCTACTACGCTTTTCTCTCCCTGTTTACTTTTTCCATGCTGGGGCTGGTCATCTCCTCCAATATCTTTCAGATCTATATTTTCTGGGAGTTGGTAGGAGTATCCTCCTACCTGCTGATCGGGTTTTATTTTGACAAACCGGCGGCGGTAGCTGCCTCTAAAAAAGCGTTTGTTGTAACCCGTTTTGCCGACCTTGGATTTTTAGTGGGCATCCTCATCCTCTCTTTTCAAGCCGGGACGCTGGATTTCAGGTTGCTGCTGGAAAGGCTTTCCAACCCGGGATCCCCGCAATTCCTCAGCATCACGGCCTCCTCTTTTTGGGGTGTATCCCTGCTGACCTGGGCATTGGTTCTGGTGTTTGTCGGGGGCGCCGGTAAGTCCGCCATGTTCCCCCTGCATATCTGGCTGCCCGATGCGATGGAAGGTCCCACACCGGTATCGGCCCTTATCCATGCGGCCACCATGGTGGTGGCAGGTGTTTACCTGGTAGCGAGACTGTTCCCCCTGTTTTCCCTGGATGCAGCGGTCTTATCCATCGTCACCTGGGTGGGGGCTCTCTCCGCGATACTAGCGGCCGTGATCGCCTGCACACAAACGGATATAAAAAGGGTATTGGCTTATTCTACCATGTCACAGATCGGTTATATGATGCTGGCCCTGGGTGTCGCCCGATATGGCGGGGAAGCGGGGGCGGGTTATACGGCTTCGTTGTTCCATTTATTTACACATGCCTTCTTTAAATCCCTGTTGTTCCTCTGCGCGGGAACCATCATCCATTTCGTACACAGCAACGAGCTCAGGGATATGGGAGGGCTGCGGAAAATGTTACCGGTCACGCATATTTCTTTTTTGATCGCTTGTCTGGCTATTGCCGGTATTCCTCCTTTCTCGGGTTTTTTTAGTAAGGAAGCAATCTTATCCGCCGCCTGGAAGTCCGATAAATTGGTTTATGGAGTGGGGCTGGTAACGGCCGCTATTACAGCTTTTTACATGTTTCGCTTGTATTTCTCGATCTTTTGGAATAAAGATCAGAACCTGCATCCTGGTTCGGCCGCATCCCATGGTTCACCCGAAGGTCCCGCCAGCATGAGGATACCCCTGATAATTTTGAGCATCGGCGCCCTGCTCGCCGGCTTTATTCCTTTTTCCCATTATGTCACTTCGGACGGAAAGCCCCTGGAAGAGACCCTGTCGGTCAGTTTCTCCATAGTCCCGGTGGTCCTCGCGGCAGCGGGCATCTGGCTGGCCTATGGCCTCTATCGCCGGGACAGCGACCGGCCAGGGAAGATAACCGTCTCGCTGGGGGTGCTCTACCAGACAGCGTATAAGAAATTTTATATCGATGAGCTTTACCTCTTTATCACTAAAAAAATTATTTTCAACGGTATAGGGCGTCCGGCAGCCTGGATAGACAAACATATTGTAGACGGGACGATGAATGCCGTGGCCACCCTCGTTGGGAAGATAGCCGTATTTATCAAGGGGATTCAGTCGGGGAAGGTTCAGAACTATGCTTTGTATTTCTTTGGCGGTATCATCGGATTGGCAATCTTATTTATATATCTATGGAATTCATAAAATGAACCTGAACTTACTGATCATCCTGCCGTTTATTACGGCCCTTGTCCTTCTTTGGGGGAAAGGGTTGCGAGCTGTACGGGCCCTGGCGGCAGCAGGGGCTTTTTTGCAGGTGGCGCTGGGTTTCGTCCTGCTGGTCTGTTACTGGAAAGAAAGGGCTGCCGGTAATACCGCACTGATGTTGTTCGGGGAAGACCATGTCTGGTATGCCCCGCTGAATATCCATTATCATACCGGCGTGGATGGCATCTCCGTCGCGATGATCCTTCTCACCTCTTTTATTGTACTGGCGGGTATCCTGGTATCCTGGAATATGGAAAAAATGTACAAGGAGTTCTTCTTCCTTATGCAGCTGCTCAGCGTGGGCGCCTACGGGTTTTTTATTTCCCTGGATCTTTTTACCCTTTTCTTCTTCCTGGAGCTGGCGGTCATTCCCAAGTTCATGCTGATCGGCATCTGGGGCTCCGGCCAGCGCCAATACGCCGCCATGAAGCTCGCCCTGATGCTGATGACCGGCTCGGCCCTGGTATTGGTGGGACTGCTGGGGATCTATTTTCATTCCTCCGGGACGGCGGAGGGCTATAGCTTCGACCTGTTGAAGATCGCGCAGCTGCATATTCCCATAGAGGCACAGCGGTTGTTTTTCCCTTTTGCCTTTGTGGGGTTTGGTATATTCGCCGCTTTGTTCCCTTTTCATACCTGGGTGCCGGATGGTCATTCTTCCGCGCCGACGGCGGGTTCGATGTTCCTGGCTGGCATCTCCATGAAGCTGGGCGGATATGGCTGTCTGCGGGTGGCCACTTTCCTGATGCCCGATGCCGCATCCTATTATTCATGGGTTATCATTTTGCTGTCATCCATCGCCATTTTATACGGGGCCTTTGCCACGATGATGCAGACGGATCTGAAATACATCAACGCCTATTCTTCCGTAAGCCATTGCGGGTTTGTCTTGTTGGGCATCGGCATGCTGACAAAGACGGCAATTACCGGCGCGGTGATGCAGATGGTGTCTCATGGACTGATGACCGCCCTCTTCTTCGCCTGTATCGGGATGATCTATGACCGTACCCATACCAGGACGGCGGCAAAGCTGGGAGGCCTTTTGAAGATGATGCCTTTTATCTCGACGGCCTTTGTACTCGCGGGGCTGTGCTCATTGGGTTTGCCGGGGTTAAGCGGTTTCGCGGCGGAGGTGACGGTGTTTATGGGTTCCTGGCAGCATGTGGAAGGATGGTATCGCCTGGCTACCATCGTGGCCTGTGCTTCTATCGTGGTGACAGCGGTATATATTCTCAGGGCGGTAGGACAGTCGGTTATGGGGCCGGCAGGCAGTGCGTCTTTTGCAACGTTGACAGATGCGCGCTGGAATGAAAAGCTGGCGATCGTGATCCTGATGATTGGAATTGTGGCCATCGGTGTGGCGCCCTTCTGGTTGAATGATTTGATAAATACATAGTATGTCCAATGATGTTTTTAAATTGATGAAGGCGGAACTCCTCGTTACACTCCTTCTTTTCATACTGTTATTTCTGAAGATCGGAAATAAGAAATGGAAGAACGAGGCGCTGTTGTCCCTCATCAACGGGCTGCTCTTCTGCAACGTAATGGCCGGGTTCTTTGGTAACGGGGAAGGCTGGCTGTTCGGGAATAGCTTCCATTCCAGTCCATTGATAACGCTGGAAAAAAATATGCTTAGCCTGGGGACCCTTATCATTTCCCTCCAGGCCCATCACTGGCTGCGGCAGCACCGGCATCTGTTGGAATTCTACATGCTCTTGTTATCCACCCTGCTGGGCATGTTCTTTATGATCTCCGCTAATAACCTGCTGCTGTTTTATGTGGGCCTGGAGCTTTCCTCCATCCCCCTCGCGGCCCTGGTGAACTTTGACCTGGAAAAACGGCTGTCCTCCGAAGCCGCCATGAAATACATCCTGTCCTCCGCATTTTCTTCCGGCATTTTATTGTTCGGCATCTCCCTGGTGTATGGGACGACAGGTTCGCTGGATTTTGCGACGCTGCCTCACCAACTGAACGGAAATCCTCTACAGGTATTTGCCTTTATTTTATTGCTGGCGGGTTTTGCTTTTAAGATCTCCGTGGCGCCTTTTCACCTTTGGACCCCTGATGTCTATGAAGGGGCGCCGGTGGCAGTGACGGCCTATCTTTCGGTGGTATCCAAGGGGGCTATGCTGTTCGTGTTTGTCCCGGTCTTATACGCCGTCTTCTCCTCCCTGGACAGGACCTGGTACTCCATGATCTGTTTACTGGCGGTGCTGACCATGCTGATCGGAAATTTATTTGCCCTGCGGCAGCAGAACATGAAAAGATTCCTGGCCTTCTCCTCCATAGCCCAGATGGGGTTTATATTGATCGGCATCTCCGGGCAATCCGAAGCCGGCAGTATCTCGGTGATCTATTTTGTACTGGTCTACCTCTTCTCCAACCTGGGGGCCTTTGGTGTAGTCGCTTTGATGAGCGCCGTGGCGGGTAAGGAGAATATCGATGATTACAAAGGATTTTACCGGACCAATCCTCTTTTGAGCTGGGTGCTGGCCCTCTCCCTGTTCTCCCTGGCAGGTATTCCGCCTACCGCTGGTTTCTTTGGTAAATTTTTCCTGCTGATGGCGGGGGCCTGGAAGGGCAATTATTGGCTGTTGACCATTGCTGCCCTCAACATGGTTATCTCTCTATATTATTACCTGCGCATTGTAAAAGCGATGTTCATGGACGAAGGGGAGACGCCCGTGATGAGGATCGAAGCGGGTGTCTCCTCCAAGGTGGCGCTGGCCATCTGTATGGGAGGTATCCTGGTTACCGGGCTGGCCAGCGGCGCGTATCAATACATTTGTTCATTAATAGCAGGGTGAGTTATGGCCATCAATCAAAATCATTTATTTGAAGACCTGGATGGAGTAAAATGCGCCATTGTGGAGAAGAATGTCTCCGCAGAGAGGGTAGCCTTCCTGCGGTCGTTACTGGTATATAATAGTTATACGGTGGTGGTGGTGCCCAGCCCGCCGCCCAAGACGGCGGCTGCACCGGCACCCGTAGCATCCGTGCCTGCTGCTGTTCCTGCCTCGCCGGCAGAGCCCGCACCCCCACCGGTCCCCGCACCCTCACCGGTTCCCGCCCCTCCGCCACCCCCTGCTCCTCCCGCCACATTTACCATTGGGGTGACCGATGTCACCTTCAACCCTACCAACGCCATATTTGGGAGACTCCTGCGAACGCAGGACGGACATGTGGTTACCCTGGCCTATTGGCAACAGAAAGAGTCAGCGTCCCACGATGAGGTACCTTACTTCGAATAGGGCCACCGACCGGTCGCGGCTATCGGCTGACCCCGGCTACTGGCCGACCGCGGCTATCGGTCGACCGGAGCTACCGGAACCGGTCCGACACCGTATAACAAACCCTGGCGGTGATCTTTTTGAAAGTCTCCCCATTGATCTTCCGGATCCTTCGAAGCCGGCGGCCGACCAGCAGATTGCCTTCGCTGTCAAAATATTGAGATAGAGAAAAATAGGTGAGGATATAATATTTCTTATTGACGAAGGGGAGATTGAAGATCCGGGGCCATAGCGATACATATATCAGGGAGTGATGTTGCTCACCGGTATAATAATCCAGGTTGTTCACCCAGGTACACCGCATGGATCGCATCCTGGCGATCAGCGCATTGATGGCGTTGGCGTCGAATCCATATTTTCTAAGCGAATCCTCCATCCGGGGCTCCCCCACAGCGAACTCATAAATATAGGTGAGGCTATCGGTGTTCAGCTCCAGGGACACATGGATAAAGGGCCTGTCGGTGAATTCGACGGAAAAAGGTTTTTTCGCGTAAGCTTTTTTATAATCCTGTTCAATGCTATCCAGCGTGGATTGATGTTTGTGATAGTAATTGGTGATGTTAAGCGATGTACAGGAAATAACGCCGCTGCAGCCAAGCAGCAGGATAAAGAGAATGGGGTAATAGGTTAAATTATTGGGCATCGGTATCTTTTGTACAAAGGGAAACCCCAAAAAGTATTTTCTTCAAAAATGCGGGACTTACCTGGCGCAGGGTCCTGCCACCATAATCCCAGTAGATGATCGTATACTCCTCCCCGGTCATCCATATATCGGTCAGTACCAGGAAATGGGTGGGAAAGCTGGCTTTATATTTATTGTGATTTTTTTTATGCAGATAGGTGTTGTTGACATAGATAAAGGTGGTGCCTCTCTTGACCGACTCGCTGAGATAGCCAAAGAGATCATGGAACTTTGGACGGATCAGGTCGGAGCCCACGGATTTTACTTTATAGCCGAGGAGATGACGGATAATACGGTTGAACTTTCCAAAATTCACGGCTGCCCAGAAAGTATTCTCTGCGCCGGGATGATAGTGGGGAGTGAAGAAATTGAGATACCCTTTAAAATGATCGGCCAGGATCAGGAACCACATCTGGTCGGCAGGCCGGATATCCAGGATACCCTTAAAATGCAGGTTGCCAGACGCCACCTGGACGGCTTGGGAGGGAGTAAACTTTATTTTGCCCCAGGTAGCTTTTCCCTGCCGGTATAATTCCAGCATAAATTTTACATAACCGAGCGGGTTCTCGTGTAAAGGAAGATAAGACAATGCCGCATATCCGCAGAAGTTGGTATTACTGCCCTGGTACATCGCCAGCGGCGTATTGATGTTGACATAGAGGTTTTCCAGGAATAGCCGGGGTTTTACGTTGGGCCAATAACTGCTGGAGTCCAACTGTTGTATTTTTTCCAGGTAGCGTAACGCCTCCTGTTTGCCGGAGGTGGCTACGGAGTCCCCGGGTGATGCCTGGCCGGATAAAACACTGCAAAGAATGACTGCTATTGAGATGAATTTGATCATGAGTAAGTGCCGCGCGGACAGGCAACCGGCCGCAGCTATTTTTCGTTTGCTCTTTTACGCCTAAAACTGCTCTTTTATGAAATTCATCTTATTCCTCACTCTTCTTTTCATCTTCATTGCAACAGGGTCCTCCTGTAAAAAGACTGCCCCCCCTTCCGCTTCCGCTACGCGGAAAATTCAGTTTAATCTCTATACCCAAAAAGATTTCTCCGGCATCACGGATGATATCAATTTCACCCTGCTGATCAAAGAAGGCCCCCATATCCTTTGGGATTCAGCACTGGCTACTATGAAGATAAAGGATATCCCGGACTCGCTTCATAAGCTGACCTTTGAAAAGCAGGTGACGGCCAGCAATGATTCTACCCTGGTGGTCGGGTTTCTCTACGAGATCGTAAATGTAGGAAATTCCTGGTTCCTGGACACCTGCCAGGCGAGCGATAAATTTAAGGTCGTTAATTATCCTTTCCAATAATTGGCGGACCGGAGGAGGTGAGGGTGGCAGCACCAAAAAAAAAATGGCCTAATATTTTGAACGTACGTTTTTTTTCGTACCTTGGCAGTATGAAACGATTTAAAGGCACGGGCAAGGGAGATGCAGAGCCTACCAGGACCGAATTGGCCATCTTGCAAATATTATGGCAGTTTGGCCCTTCCACGGTGAGGTTCGTACACGATACGTTGAACGAGACGAAGGATTCGGTACAATATACGTCTACCCTGAAACTGATGCAACTGATGACGGAGAAAGGGATGCTGGCCAGGGACGAGACGAATATGAAGCATATTTACAGTGCAGCCATGGAAGAGCGTACCACGAAAGGCTCGCTGTTAAATAAATTTATCGATTCCATGTACCACGGTTCTGTCGGCAATATGATGGTTGCCCTGCTGGGCAATGAAAAGACATCTTCGGAAGACCTGCAGAAAGTGAAGGAGCTCCTGGCAAAGATGGATACAGGAGACGACCATAAAAGTAAGCTGGACAAAAAAAGCTAGTATGATACAAGCTATTTGCTGGATGCTGATCCATTCCCTTTGGCAGGGGTTATTCTTCACCATCGTGACCGGTATCGTGCTGGTATATACGAAGAAGTCTGCCGCGGCCATACGGTATAACCTGTTAAGTGGATTATTCTTCCTGTTCATGGCGGTATGCGCGTTGACTTTTTTACGGGAATGGCAAACTCCCGGGCGGCAAGGCGCCGGCGTGTATGAATTCGCTTCCGGTCCGGATTATAGTATTTCGTCCCTTGTGGGCCGGATGAATGAATATCTTTCAGAGCATGCTTCGCTGATCGTGATGGGATGGTGTATTATTTTCCTCTTTAAGTGTGTGCGCATGATAGCGGGCATCGTATATACCCAACGGGTCCGCAATTATGGGGTAACACAACCCCCGGTCTACTGGAGAGATAAGACCCTCCTTTTCAGCCGGCAATTGCAGATAAAAAGGACGGTGCGGCTGCTGGAATCCAAACTGGTGAAAATGCCTTTTGTAACGGGTCATTGGAAGCCGGTGATCTTTATCCCCCTGGGGCTGCTGACGAAATTACCGGAAGGGGAGATAGAAGCCGTGTTGTTACATGAACTGGCTCATATCCGGCGCAATGATTATTTCATGAACTTCCTGCAGCATATCGGGGAGAGTATATTTTTCTTCAACCCGGGGCTGTTATGGATCTCCTCGCTGTTGCGGGAGGAACGGGAAAACTGTTGCGACGACATCGCTATTGACCGGACCAAGGATAAAATGGAGTTTGTGCGGGCCCTGATCAGCTTCCGGGAATATGATCTGAGCCGTACGGGTGCGGTAGTTCCTTTCCCGGCGGGCAGGCACCAACTGTTGCAACGGGTCACACGTATCGTCCATAATAAGAATAAATCCCTCAGCAAGGCGGAGAAATTATTTTTCATGGCCAGCTTTTGTGTCATTTCCCTGTTGTTGGCCGCCTCTACGCATCAGGTGGGAGGGCCGCCGGACAGTCAGTATAAGATCATTGGGGCAGAGGGTAGGAGCGGATTCTCGTCCGATAAGTTCTCATTCACAAGCCCCTCGCTTGATAGGTTTTCGGCCGACCCTGTACGGTTGGGCGGTCTGCTCTCCTTCGAGGTGAAGTTGCCTGCTGATGATCCGGCCGGGTTAGAAAATGATCCAACCCCCTCGTTGGAGGAGGCCGAACAGGCAGCGAAGGATCAAAAAGAAGCCCGGGACCGGGAGGAGAGGGACCGATTGAACGCGGAACAGGAAACCGGCAAGGAGAGTCCGGAGACAAGGGAGTCATCCACTGCGGAAGGACGGTCCAGGATGAAAGCCCTCGAGGATCAGGTTCGGCAACAGGCCAGGCAAGAGGCCAACCAACAGGCTCTCGAACAGGCCCTTCGGGATAAATTGCAGGCGGAGAAGGATGCGATGCAAGCCGCTGTCGACCGCAAACAGGCCGTTCATGACCGGGAGCAGGCTGACCGTGACCGGGAACAGGCTGACCGTGACCGGGAGCAGGCGGAGAGGGACCGGGCCGGCGTTATAGAAGACCAGCGACAGGCGGAGAGGGAGCGGTTGCAGGCTATTGAGGATCGCAAACAGGCCGACCGCGACCGGGCGCAGGCGGAGATAGACCGGAAACAAGCCGATCGTGATCGGGCGCAGGCGGAGAAAGACAAGATTCATACTACTCATTCCCAACACTAACATAGATAGCGGGACCTCCGCTGATTACTAATTATTCATGTAAAAAAAACAAAAATGAAAAAGACCATTTTGATGGGAGGGATATGCTGTGCCCTGCTGGCAACGGCCCATGCCCAGACCACTCCCGCGCAGGCATCTCCGGCGCGGAAACAACAAGCCTCCCGATCCTACAGCACCTACTCTTCCAACAGCTATATGAATGTAGAGGAGGACTCTTCTGTAAGACCGGTACAGACTGTCATCACCTACAAACGAGACTCCCTGTATCATGTCCGGATGGCCGACAATAAGGTCATCGAGTTGTCGATTGATAACCGGAAAATACCCGCTGATAGTTTTTATGTGTATGAGCCCCTGATAACAAAACTGGTAGTACAGGTAAAAGCAGACATGGCCCAGGCAAAGCTGGATAAGCTGCAGGCAGAGAAAGACCGGTTGCAGGCGGACAGAGACCGCGAGCAGGCGGAGAAAGATGAGGTGCAGGCTGGAAGGGATCGGGAACAGGCTGATAAAGACCGGCTTCAGGCAGACAGAGACCGGCACCAGGCGAAGCTGGATGCAGAACAGGCGGAAAGAGAAAAGTTGTCTGCCGAGAAGGAGGCTGTCCAGGCGCAGATAGAAAAGGTGCAGGCCGAGAGAGAGCGTATGGAGGACCAGCAACGGGCACAGCAGGACCGGGAGCAGGCTGGAAGGGATCGTGAACAGGCCGATAAAGACCGGGAACAAGCGGTACGGGACCGCGCCCAGGCCGCGGAGGATCGCAAACAGGCCGATCGTGACCGGGAGCAGGCAGTCCGTGACCGGGCGCAGGCGGAGGTAGACCGTAAACAGGCTGCAGAAGACCGGGCGGTGATGGAAAAACTGGTCGGCGAGATGATCCGGGAAGGGTTGGTGCCGGACAAGAAAAGCCTGCGTTCCTTTACGCTGGATGAAGACGGATTTATCATCAACGGCAAACAGCAGTCCGAAGCCCTGCATAAGAAATACAGTGAAAAATACCTGAAAAGGCCGGGGGGCAGCATTTCTTTCCGGAATGACCCGGGGCCTACGGCGAGATAAGCCGTTGGTCCATCGGCGGGCCAGACAGATATTCCTGCCCGGCATGCAACATTTCTTCCGGATCGGTGTATTTTAGGGAAAAGAAATGTTTATGCGAAAGATCCTTTTCCTGGTACTTGCCGGATTGCAGATTAAGGCAGCCATTGCACAGGGCCATACCCCTCCCTATTTACAGAAATCCCTTTCGGGCGAGTCCCTTTCCCGGATGGAGCTGCAGACGACAGGGGGTAATATATCCGTCACCGGAGTACCTGCGAGCGAAGCCAGACTGGAAGTTTATATCTGGGGGAACCATGGCAACGATGACCGGGACCTTTCCAAAGAAGAGATCGAAAAAAGGCTCAATGAGCAGTATGACCTGACAATAACGGTTAACGATCATAAGCTGACGGCCATCGCAAAACCCAAGGTACGGAATATGAACTGGCGGAAAGGCCTGACCATCAGCTTCAAAGCATATGTTCCCCAGGCTGTCTCCTCCAATTTACAGACCAGCGGCGGCAACATCAGTCTGAAAAACCTTACCGGAGCTACCCAGGATTTCCATACCAGTGGCGGTAACCTGGATATCGACCTGGTCAGCGGCAAACTGACCGGAAGGACTTCCGGGGGAAATATCTCCCTAACCGACTCGAAAGATGAGATCGACCTGCAGACCAGCGGGGGAAATATCGAGGCTGCCAACTGCCAGGGCAATCTCAGGCTGGGTACTTCCGGAGGCAATCTCTCTCTGCGTCTGTTAAAAGGGACGATACATGCCACCACTTCCGGGGGCTCGGTCACCGGCGAAGAAGTGACCGGCGAGCTGCAGACCCGTACTTCCGGGGGCAATATCCGGCTGAGGGACCTTTCCTGCAGCCTGTCTGCCTCCACCAGCGCCGGCAACATCGATGTAGAGATGAAAGAAGCAGGTAAATATCTGACGCTCTCGACTTCCGGCGGGAATGTAGCCTTACAGTTGCCCCATGGCAAAGGCATGGACCTGCAGTTGTACGGAGAAGAAGTGAAAGCCAGCTCCCTGGATAATTTTAAAGGGCAACTGGATGGGAAACACATCGACGGGGCCATCAATGGCGGAGGGATGCCGGTCAAAGTCGACAACAGCGGCGGAAGGATCAGTCTTAGCTTCAAATAGGTACTAAGAATAAAAAAAGAGGGTGGGTTCTATCAAAGAACTCATCCTCTTTTTTTTATATTACGGGGAAATTAACATACATGAGAAATTCCTTGCTTATATTGGCTTTGCTTGGCTCCATAACTCTCCTTCACGCACAAACGACCATAGACCGGGACCCGGAGATCGGGGATATGGTAAAAGAAGTTAATGCAGACTCCCTTCAATCGTATATAAAAGCTATGGTCTCTTTCGGGACCCGCAGCACGGTCAGTTCCACCACCGACCCTAGAAAAGGCATCGGGGCTGCCAGGAACTGGGTCTTAGCCAAGTTCAATCAATTTGCCGCCGCCTCCGGGGGCCGTCTCACGGCTTTCGTGGATACCACCACCTACAGCGCCGATGGAAAAAGAGTACAGCATCCCATCAACCTGGGAAATACGGTGGCCACGCTGAAAGGCACCGACCCCAAGGATGACCGGATCTTTATCATCAGCGGCCACCTGGACAGCCGGCGTACCGATGTCATGGATGGAACGGCTGACGCGCCCGGCGCCAATGACGATGGCAGCGGCAGTGCGGCCGTGCTGGAATGCGCCCGGATCATGAGTCGTCATTCTTTCCCCGCTACCATTATTTTTGTGACGGTCAGCGGCGAAGAGCAGGGGCTGCTTGGCTCCGGTTACATGGCTAAAAAAGCAAAGGCTGCCAACTGGAATATCGAGGCCGTGCTGAACAATGACATCATGGGCAGCAACAACAGCAACCAGACGAATATCATCAACAATACCCAGGTAAGGGTCTTTAGTGAAGGACTGCCTTCCTATGACCTGGACAAGCAGGCTAAAATGATCCGTCAACTGGGGCTGGAGAATGACGGCAAGGCCCGGCAACTGGCCCGGTATGTAAAAGAGACCGGCGAGCGGTACGTGGACAACCTGGAAGTCGTCATGGTCTATCGCAATGACCGCTTCCTGCGGGGGGGCGACCATAGCCCTTATGTGGAAAATGGCTATGCGGCTGTACGCATCACGGAGATGAATGAGAATTATAATCACCAGCACCAGGATGTGCGGACGGAGAAAGGAGTGGTATATGGCGACCTGGCGGAATTTATGGATTTCGAATACCTGCGCAAGAATACGGCCCTCAACCTGGCAAACCTCGCCAATCTTTCCAAGGCCCCCGCGGTGCCGGAGTCGGTGAAGGTGGAAGTGAAAAACCTCACCAACAGTACCGAATTGAGCTGGAAGGCGCCCGTTACCGGCCGGGTCAAAGGATACTATATCCTGATGAGGGAGACGACCAGCCCTGTCTGGCAAAAGAAGATCTTCACCACCCGGACGGAGATGGAACTGCCCTATTCAAAGGACAATTATTTCTTTGCCGTACAGTCCGTGTCGGAGACGGGGAATGAGAGCCTGGCGGTGGTGCCCCTGCCGGGAAGATAGGGCGATGGTCGACGGGCAGCGCCCATTGGACAGCCGGCCGGGTCGGGGACAATCCAGGCCGGTCCATAGCTGGCCGGTCTGTAACATTTTCGGGGTCATCAGCGTCTAAGGCTGATAACCTGCTTCCATGTATAAAAACTATCTCAAGACCGCACTGCGTAATCTCTGGAGAAACAAGGGGTTCTCCGCCATCAATATCATAGGGCTGGCCGTTGGCCTGGCCACCTGTCTGCTCATCATCATCTATGTGCTGGATGAGTTGAGTTATGACCGCTATAACGAAAAAGCCGACCGGATCTGCCGGGTGGACGGAGATATCAAGTTCGGGGGCAATCATTTTGTCCTGGCCGTCTCCCCCCCGCTGGCAGGACCTTCCATGCTGCAGGATTATCCGGAAGTAGAACAGCAGACCCGGTTCCGCATGACCGGCGGCTTACTGGTGAAAAAGGGCAACCAGAATATCCGGGAGGACAGGGTGACCTTTGCCGACTCGACCCTTTTCGATGTATTTACCTTACCGATGATGGCCGGAGACCCCCGTACCGCGCTGACGGCCCCCCGTAGCATCGTCATCACGGAGAAGATGGCCCGGAAATATTTTAACGGCACCGATGTCGTCGGGCGTACCCTGGTGATAAACGACAGTCTCAACTATAAGGTGACAGGCGTCATCAAAGATATCCCCAGCCAGTCCCATTTCAACTTCGACTTCTTCCGGCCTATGGCGGAGTATTCAGACAGCCGTGCCACCGACGAATGGCTCAGCAATAATTATAACACCTATGTCGTGTTGAAGAAAGGCGCCGACGTGAAGAAGTTCGAAGCCAAGCTGAGTGGGATGGTCACCAAATATATCGCTCCGCTGGTCCGGTCTGTCGTCAACCAGAGCATGGCGGACTTTGAGAAGGGCGGCAACCATGTATCTTTTTTTGTCACGCCGCTGACCTCGATCCATCTGCACAGCAATAAGGTGGCGGAGATGGGCGCCAATGGCAGTATCCAGTACGTCTATATCTTCTCGGCCATCGCTATTTTTATCCTGCTGATCGCCTGTGTGAACTTTATGAACCTTTCCACGGCCCGGTCCTCCAATCGCGCCAAGGAAGTAGGGGTGCGGAAAGTGCTGGGTTCCCTGCGGGGGCATCTCATTACTCAGTTCATGGCGGAGTCCATCCTCATCAGTTTCATTTCCATGTTGCTGGCGCTGGGCATCGCCTGGCTTTTATTGCCTACCTTCAACCAGATGGCCGCCAAAGAAATGGGCCTGGGGCTTCTTTCCCATCCCTGGATGATCCCGGGGCTCCTGGCGCTGGTCGTCCTAGTAGGTCTGCTGGCGGGCAGTTATCCGGCCTTTTTCCTCTCGGCATTCCAACCTATCGCCGTATTAAAAGGCACCCTGGCGGCAGGCTTCAAGACGGGCTGGCTCCGCAATAGCCTCGTGGTCTTTCAGTTCGGGATCTCCATTTTCCTCATGGTGGGCACCGTGGTGATCTATAACCAGCTCAGCTATATCCGTAACAAGCAACTGGGTTTTAACCGGGATCATGTCCTGATCATACAGAATGTCTATCCGTTGGGGGAAGGCGTAAAATCCTTTAAAGAAGATCTGCTGAAAATCCCCGGTGTGCAGGGCGCCACGATGACCGGATTCCTGCCGACCTCGGATTCCCGTAATGACAATGCCTTCTTCCTCAGCCCTGACCTGGACACTAAAAAGGCGATCTCCATGCAGAACTGGGATGTGGATGATCAGTACATACCGGTGCTGGGCATGCAGGTACAAACCGGCCGGAATTTCTCTCCCTCCTTTCTCACAGACTCGGATGGGGTGGTGATCAACGGCGCCGCGGCCAGGATGATGGGCACAGCCGATCCCATCGGGCAGAAATTATACGAGATGACGGACGCCACTACCAAAAGAGTAAAGATCTGGCATGTGGTAGGAGTGGTAAAGGATTTTAATTTCAACTCTCTGAGAGAGGTGATCAGCCCCATGGGACTGTTCATGCGGGAGAACAGGGGCAACCTCGCCCTTCGCATCAATGCGGGGAATATCCCCCGGTTGATCGAACAGATACAAAATAAATGGCGGGTGATGGCGCCCAGCCAGCCTTTTAGCTATTCCTTCATGGATGATGATTTCAATGCCTTGTATAAATCAGAGCAGCGTATGGGACAGATCTCGCTTTCCTTCTCCCTGCTGGCCATCTGTATTGCCTGTTTGGGATTATTCGGACTGGCAGCCTACGCAGCGGAGCAGCGTACCCGGGAGATCGGCATCCGCAAGGTGCTTGGCGCCACGGTCACCAATATCATCGAATTGCTGTCCGTGGACTTTCTGAAACTGGTGGTGATCTCGGCGGTGATTGCTTTTCCTTTTGCCTGGTGGGCGATGCATAGCTGGCTCCAGGACTTCGCCTATCGTGTGGACATCAGTTGGAAAGTGTTTGCGCTGGCCGCTGTGCTGTCCGTCGCCATTGCGTTGTTTACGGTGAGTTTCCAGGCGGTGAAGGCGGCCTTGGCGAATCCGGTGAAGAGTTTGAGAAGTGAATAGGTATACATATAAAGTCCACCGGTGGACTTTATATGTATGTCAAATTGCCGACCTTGCGTTTTAACAACAGGAGACGTCCCTATGAAATATGAAAACTATGACACTGTGCGCATTGCTGATGATTTAAGTTCATTTGACTTCGTAAGCACGGGGAAAAATGGTGATATCCCCAAACGAATTATTTTCATGCCAACCCATTTGCCTGAAGTATTTATATTAGCTTTTGGCAGTATTACGGATAACGAGGAGGTAGATGATTATGCCATTAGTGATAACGGTGATAGGAATAAAACCCTGGCGACTATCGCTGTAGCAGTTGATTTGTATACCAGGTGCTACCCTGACCGTATGATCTATTTCAGAGGAAGTACTAAAGAGCGAACGAGATTATATCGAATGGCTGTAGGCATCAACCTGGAAGAACTTTGCCGGACTTTCGATATTTATGCTGAGGTTGATCAACATGATGATTTTGTCCCTTTTCGCAAAAACATGGAGATCAATGCATTTCTGGTCAAAAGGAAGGTCCAATGAGGGCGTTATGTACAATCCAAAAAGTTTTGTAAATTGCATTATATGAAGAAGATAGAGCAGAAAACCACCACTTCATGGGGTCGTGAGATTACTTTAACGGTAGATGAAAATCTCAATAAGTTAAAGGGCCGCATATTAGCGCCTAAAAAATTGGAAGAAGCTAACAAGCATTTGCGCAAGATGAAGTCCTTGCCTAAATAGTACCATATTTACATGAAAAAGGTGATGCCATAGAGCATCACCCGTGTTAGGTTAAATGATCTCATGCTTGAAATGATTACATAAAGAATTGTTCCGAAACGATCTTCCCGTCCTTTACATTGTAAACGCAAAGCTCGGTCATGTCCATACGTCCCTTTTCCTTCATCGTTACGCCCATGGACATCGTAACGGCGAACGAGTTTTCCCCCACCAGTGGTTGGGACACCTTCATGTCATGATATTCCTCTACCATGGAACTCCATTTGTGCCCTTTTTCAAGGATGGCATCCAGGCCCTTGGTCTCTTTTTCAAAGGCCGGGGAGGCAGAAGGTTCGATGCTGACGGCATCGTTGGCGAACAACTCTTTCTGGGCGCTCTCAAAGTCGCCCTTGCTGCAAAGCTCGACCAGCCGATTGGCAATTTCGGTCGTGGTCATGACTGCGGTGGTAGTTGACATAAAAAATTGTTTTCCTAAAGGTAGGGCAATTTCTGCAGTTTATTATGCCTTTACGGTCCACCATTTGAGTGGGAATTCTATTTCGCTGACCGAGCTTACGATTAAATCAGGTTTAAATGCATAATGGCCGAGAAGTTCTTTTTTTGCTATTCCGGACAAGACCAAAATTGTTTTATAACCCATTTGGACGCCCCCCTGTATATCAGTTTCCATGGTATCTCCCACGACAGTAGTTTCTGCTGTTTCTAATCCCAGGTATTTTCTTGCAGAGCGCATCATTACCGGGCTGGGTTTCCCGGTAACAAAGGCTTTTCGCCCCGTAGCTTCCTCAATCATGGCTGTCGTGGCTGCAATCCCTAAATTGTTCCATCCTGGTTTTTTGGGTGAAGGATCCCGATTGGTGGTAATAAATTTTGCACCAGCTAAAATCATATCCACAGCACGCTGAACCATTTCCAATGTAAAATTCCTGCCCTCCCCCAATACCACGAATTCAGGATCAGTATTCACCAGGGTGATGCCATTTTCATGCAGGCTGGTTAGCAATCCTCCTTCACCCAGGACATAGGCCGTACCGCCAGGGCCCTGGTCCCCAAGAAATTTGCCTGTGGACATCGCGCTGGTATATACATGGTCTTCCGTTATATCAATACCCAGTAACTTTAATTTGCGCACAACTTCCAGCCTGGTGCGCTGACTGTTATTGGTCATAAATGTAAAGGGTATTTTGTTTTCAAGTAACCCCGCAATGAATTTGTCGGCGCCTTCGATCAGGGTTTCTCCGCTATATATAACACCATCCATATCAATCAATAGTCCGTATTTCATAAATTAGTTTTTTTGCGTAAAGAGTAAGACCTTTAATACAGTTTTTTTATGGGCAAAAAACAAACCAGCAACTGTAGTTATACCGGAATATAGGACAGCTTGATGGAAAGGTAGTAGAAAATCGCTGTCCCAAAAGGGTATGTCTTCAATTTTTTTTGCCCAAGCGTTTAACATTGTTAAATTTATAATCAACATTCAAAACGCCTATAAAATGAAAAGCACCCAATTACTCCCTCCTTTTTTATGGCCGTTGAGGGTCGCTGTTTGCTCACTTGCTGCCATTACTCTTTTATACGGCTGTAAGGACGGCAGCGCGACAGCTGGCCCTGGAGCCATGCCTCCGCCTACGCTGCCTGTGATTACGGCAACAGCGCAGCCTGCCACTACCTATCAGGACTTTACGGCATCCGTGCAGGGCAAACGTGATGTTGAAATAAAACCGCAGGTAGATGGCTACCTGACGGGCATCGAGGTGGATGAGGGTGCTTACGTACATAAAGGTCAGCCACTGTTCCTCATTGACAGAAAGCCTTTTGAAGAACAATTGAACAATGCGAAGGCGGCCTTGCTGGCCGCCCAGGCTTCGATGGAAAATGCGCAGATAAACGTGGACAAGCTCAAACCCCTGGTGGAAAACAAGGTCGTATCAAACGTGCAGCTGAAGTCGGCCGAGGCAACGTACAATAATGCCAAAGCTGCGGGGGATCAGGCACGGGCAGCCGTTGAATCCGCCCGTATCAACCTCAACTATACGACTATTGTCGCGCCCAGCGACGGATACGTGGGTACCATCCCTTATAAAACAGGTAGCCTCGTCACCAAGGGTATGGACGGCGCCCTGACCATTGTATCGGAAACAAAGGACATGCGTGTCTATTTTTCCATGAGCGAACCCGACTTCCTTCTGTTCAAGCAGAAATACCCTGGCAGCACGATTGCCGATAAGGTAAAGGAAATGCCGCCCGTTCGGTTGGTGCTGGCGGACAACAGCGTTTATCCTCAGCCGGGGAAGGTGGAATTGGTAGAAGGGCAGTTTGACAAAACGGTAGGCGCCATTAAGTTCCGTGCGAGTTTTCCCAATGTGGACGGGACGTTGCGCAGCGGCAGCACCGGCAAAGTAAGAATCCCCACTTTATATAAATCCGTATTGGTGGTCCCGCAGGAGGCCACTTTTGAGCTGCAGGATAAGGTGTTTGTTTACACGGTAGCCGATAGTAATAAGATATTAACCAAGCCGCTGACTATTTCCGGAAGGACCACGAACTATTATTTCGTGTCGGATGGCGTGAAACAGGGAGATAAAATTGTGTTTTCTTCCATGTCTACCACGATGATCGGTGGATTGAGGGATGGGATGGTGATTGTACCGCAGATGATCTCGACCGATAGTTTGTTGAAGGCGAAACCACTTTGATTTAAACATTATCCAAAATATGGCATATGTTAAAAAGATTTATAGAACGGCCGGTATTGTCTACGGTTGTCTCCATTATTCTACTCTTATTAGGCGGATTGTCTTTGTTTTCCCTGCCGATCACTTTATTCCCGGAGATTGCGCCGCCCAGCGTACAGGTAACCGCTGTCTATCCCGGCGCCAACGCTGAAGTGGTAGCCCGCACGGTCGCCGTGCCGATAGAAGAGGCGGTCAACGGGGTGGAGAACATGAGCTACATGACTTCCAATTCCAGCAACGACGGCACCATGAACCTGACCGTATTTTT
>DATJJD010000139.1:0-12619 GCA_035492545.1 Puia sp. | reverse complement strand
TTAGCTGCAGTCGTTGCAGTTGGTTTTGTCAATTCAGCCATGATCGTTTGTTTTTAGTGTTTTTAAAAAAATTGAAGTATGTAATAGAAAATGATTGTACAATTCTAAGGAAAAAAGCTTTTCAATAGACGAAATTGGATACCTAAATTTTCAGGCTTCACAAGATAAGGAATTTCTTCAATGTACAAACTTCAAATTCCTAATGCATAAAGAAGCCCTCAATAGCCCGCCACGACAGATTTCCAGGCGCCGCAAGAATTACACCAACTCTTGCGCTTGCTGTAAATCTACGGGATTTTATAATGCTCTTTTAATGCACGGAAAGACTAATTTAATTCTTTGTATAATTTACTACTGCACATTCAGTTAATACACTACGGCAAGCTGGTTAAATATAGCATATAAAAGGTGAAAATCCGACTACTCCCGCAAGACCGTTGCTGCCTTCTCCGGGCAGTACTCAATGCCCGCCTTCCCATTCCAACCCATCAACAGATAACTTCCGGATACATACAGCAGAAACCACACCACATAAGGCACCGGTCCTGAGGTCCCGGTCTTACTCATATCGCAGCGCCTCGATCGGGTTGAGCCGGGACGCTTTCAAAGAAGGATAAAGCCCCGCCAGCAATCCGACCACCGAGCAGAGGAGAATCCCCCCCGCCAGCCAGCCCCAGGGTACGACGAAGCCCGTATTCAGCACCAGTGAAAAAGCATTCCCCACCAGGACTCCCAGGACCACCCCGAAGGCCGCCCCGATGAGACTGATAAGGATCGACTCGAAAAGGAACTGCTGGCGGACATTGCGCTGCCGCCCCCCAATGGCCTTGATCAGACCGATCTCTTTCGTCCGCTCCGTCACCGATACCAGCATGATATTCATCAGCCCCACCGCCGCCCCGATCAGCGTTATCGCCCCTATCAGCAGGGCGCTGATCGTGATAAAGCTCAGGTTACGCATCAGCATAGCCACGGCGCTGTCGCTCTTATCGATAAAAAAGTTATTATCCTCCGTTACCGATAGCTGACGGATCGGCCGGAGAATGCCTTCCGCCTGGTCGATCGCCCCGTCTATAGACCGGACATCCGACACTTTCACCTGGATGTTGAAGGAGGCATTGGGGTTGGAATTGAAGAACCGGCGGACATTCCGGTAAGAAGTGAGGATCATTTTGTCCCAGCTCATGCCCAGGGTAGAGCCCTTTGAATCCAATACCCCTATCACCCGGAAAGGCAGGTTATTCACCCGGATGATCTTCTCCAGGGGTCTTTCCGGGTCATTCCCGAAGAATTTCTTCGCCAGGTCGCTCCCCAGAATACAGACATTCCGGCCGGACTGGACATCCAGGGCATTCAGGTTCCTCCCCGTAGCCAGTGAATACCCGTTGAGCTCGGCGTAATTCTCGTCCCCCCCATATACCCGGACGTTGGGGTTGGTCTTCTTATCATCCAGGGAAACCACCGCATCCTGCGCCCCGAAAGTCTGGATACATATCTTAGCGGGATACTGAAATCTTTCCTTGAAGGTCTCTGCCTGCACCCGGGTAATGGGTTTGCCCGTACTGGACTTCTTGACGATACGCTGTCCCTTTTTCTTCTTTTTCACGTCCGATCCCCCGTCAAACCCCATCCTCCACTCCCGGAAATGAATGGTGAAGCCATTGGCGCCCATCGCGGAAAAACTTTCCGTGAATTTTTGCTTCATGGCGTCAATAGCGGTATTGATCCCCACCAGGGCCATGATCCCAAAGGCAATAATGGCCACAGTGATACCGGTGCGTAGTTTATTGCTTCTTACCGTGCGAAAGGCCAACGCCAGCGTGTCTTGGAGTTTCATGTGCGTAGGTAGCCGGGGACATACCGCCGGCTCCGGACGGTAAGTTACGAAAATAGCGGAAGCGGTGTACCTACCAAATATAAATCATGGTATACAGCTTGCTGATCAGCAGGTCGGGGAAGATCCCCAGCAGCAGGATCAACGCCGCCACGAACACCAGCAGTCCCCGGAAGAGGGGCCCCTGGTCCAGTG
The DNA here is from genome assembly GCA_035492545.1 of Puia sp. Classification (GTDB taxonomy): domain Bacteria; phylum Bacteroidota; class Bacteroidia; order Chitinophagales; family Chitinophagaceae; genus Puia. The sequence continues at coordinate 10,590 of DATJJD010000139.1, read as the reverse complement.
TCTGGGCATCGCCCTCTTTGAAGTACATGGCCTGGATGACCCGGAAATAATAATAAACGCTGACCGCAGCGCAGAGGACGGCAAAGATGACCAGCCAGAGGAATTTACCGGTAGCGATCACCGCCGATAACATGTAGTATTTTGCGAAGAATCCCGCCGTCAGGGGAATACCCGCCAGCGAAAGGAGGAAGATCGTACAGGTAGCCGCCAGTACCGGGTGGTGTTTGGCCAGCCCGTTAAAGCCTTCAAACGTATAATCCTTCATTTTGATAAGGATGGCGAAGATACCGATGGTAGCCAGGCTATAGGCCGCCGCGTAGAGGATGAGGCCTTCCCGTGCAATCCCGTTGAGGGAGAGCAGGGCCAGCAGCATAAAGCCGGCCTGGGCGATACTGGAATAAGCCAGCATCCTTTTGACGCTCTGCTGGAAGACGGCCGTCAGGTTGCCGATAAAGAGGGTGGCGGCCGTAAGGATGGCCACGAACAATTGCCATTTCGGCTGGCTATCCCCGAACGCCTCGTCGAAAAGGCGGATGAAGCCGATAAAAATAGCCGCTTTTACGATGGTGGCCATAAAAGAGGTGAACACCGTAGGGGCCCCATCATATACATCGGGCGTCCAGAAATGGAAGGGCGCCGCACTTACCTTGAAGCCCATCGACACCAGCAATAACAACAGCCCGGAGATGAACAGAGGCGAAAGGGCAGCCTTCCCAACCCCCAGGTCGTCGATAAAAAAGGTGCCCGTCTGGCTGGCCCCGAACAAAAGGGCGATGCCCAGCAGCATCACTCCCGTCGAAAACGACCCCATCAGGAAATATTTAAGGGAGGCCTCATTACTCTTCAGGTTCCGTTTGTCAGCTCCTGTAAGGATATAAAGGGGGATGGAGATGATCTCTATCCCGATAAATAACATCAATAAGGTGTTGAAGGTCGTCACCAGGCTCACCCCGCACAGGACAAAAAAGATCAGCGCAAAAAACTCTGCCGTATTCACCCCTACTTTCTCGATATCCCTTCCCGATAATAATACATACAGCAGGGTGCTCGCAAAGGCAATACAGTTACCCAGCAGGCCAAACGTGTCGAAGAACAGCATTTTATGGGAGTCGACGTTGAACAGGTGAACCCCTGTCATATCCAGCCAGTTGACTACTAACAGCAGCAAAAGGCCGACGATGGCGGTGATCCGGACGGTGGATTTATTGCCCGAGACAATCCCACTGAACATCATAACGATTCCCCAGAGTGCCGATATTATAATTGCATTCATCTTATAACTTATAATTCATTTTTGTAAGAATCGTTTCTACCGTCTCCTTTGTAAGGTCCAATACCGGCTTAGGATAGATTCCCACCACCAGGATCAGCACGACGATGGCCGCCAGCACCCATTTCTCATTCAGCCGGATATCGGTCCCTTTCTCCGTCAGCGCATTCGTGTTGCCGAAAAAGACCCGCTGGATCATGTTGAGCGTATACACGGCGGAGAGGATGATGCTCAGGCCCGCCACCGCCGTAAAGACGGCGCTATAAGTCGTAGCGGTAGAGCTGAACACCCCGCTGAACAGGAGGAATTCCCCTACAAAAGCGTTGGTGAGCGGCAGCGCCACATTGGCCAGGGCTACGATCACCAGCAGGATGGCCAGGCCCGGAGCCTTCTGCGCCAGCCCGCCCAGCTCGGAGATCTTACGGGTATGGAACTGCCGTTCGATCAGATCCACCACAATCCACATCCCGATGATATTGATCCCGTGGTTGAACATCTGGATCATCACCCCCTGCAGCCCGGCGGCCGTAGTGGCAAAAATGGCCAGACACATGAGCCCGATATGCGCGATGGAAGAATAAGCAATCAGCCTTTTCAGGTCATCCTGCCGGATAGCGACCAGGGAGGCATATATCATCCCGATGATACACAGCGCAGAGGCCGTATCGCCCCAGGCCCAGGTACCGACGGGCAGCACAGGCGCCAGCCAGCGGATGACGCCAAACAGTCCCATTTTTACCATGATGCCGCTCAGCACCATAGTGGTGGCATTGGGAGACTGTTCATAGGTATCGGGCTGCCAGGTATGGAAGGGCCAGATGGGCATCTTGATCCCAAACGCGATAAAGAAAAGCCAGAACAGCCACATCTGGTCCTGACTGCCCACCCGGGACCGCAGCTCATAAAAGGATTTCAGGGAAAAGGAATGGTCCGCCGTATGAGAATATAACCAGATGATGCCTACCAGCATCAGCAGCGAACCCACGAACGTATAGATAAAGAATTTGAACGTAGCCTGGATCCTCTTCTCCCCGCCCCAGATCGAGCAGAGGAAGTATACAGGGATCAGGGCCAGCTCCCAGAAGAAATAGAATAACAAGGCATCCATGGCCAGGAAAACTCCCATCAGGCCGGCCTGGGACAACGCCATCAACGCATAAAAATTCCAGGCTTTTTTGTATTCATCCCGCCAGGTGGCGATAAAAATAATGGGGAAACTGATGGCCGTCAGCAGACAGAGGATCTGTCCCATGCCATCCAGCCCTACGGCAAAACGGCTGCCCAGCCGGGGAAGCCACTCCACATCCGCATGCAGCAGCGCACTTCCCTTTGAAAGGGACAGCCCCCACAGCGAAATGACCAGGGTCACCAGCGAAGCGAACAGGGACCAGCCCCGGGCGCTCTTCTCATTCTTCAGGAAGAATCCGATGAGTCCGCTCACCAAAGGAATTACTATCAGTAGAACAGGGATCATATAGTTAATCAGTTTCTATTTTTTTACAAACAATTCCACCAGGAACAGCACCAGGATCCCGATCACCATCAGCAGGATATAACCACCCACCAGGCCGCTCTGTAACAGGCGGATCTGGCGGCTGCCATATTGCACCAGCCGGCCCACCCCATTGACGATGCCGTCGATGACACTCCGCTCGACAAACCCGGAAAAGAATTTAGCCAGGGCATCCAGGGGTTTTACTATAAGGGCATTGTATATTTCATCCACATACCATTTGTTGGCCAGCACCGCGGCAAACCCGGTAGGCTCCTCCAGCTGCGGCTTGCGGCTGAACCGCAGGCCGGCCCAAAGGCTTCCGATCAGGGCCGCTGCTATGGAAATACCCATCAGCATGCCTTCCATGTTACCCCCCTGCTCTGCAGCCGACCGTTTTGCCACGACCGCCGGCAGGTTCGCCGACCCGGCAAAGACGGGTTCCAGGAAGTGCTCCAGCCAGTGGGCATGCGGAGCGATGATCGCCGGAATCCCCAGGAAACCAGCCGTTGCCGCCAGCAAGGCCAGTACGATCAGGGGGATCGTCATCGCGGAAGGACTCTCGTGCAGGTGATGCTCCTGCTCATGGGTTCCGCGGAAATGCCCCAGGAAAGTAGTCGCATATAACCTAAACATATAAAAAGCCGTCAGCAGGGCCGTGAACACCCCGATAATATAATAGACCGGGCTGGCGCCATAGGCCGCCGAAAGAATTTCATCCTTGGAGAAAAAGCCCGAAAAAGGCGGAATACCGGCAATGGCGATACAGCCCACCAAAAAGGTAAGATGGGTTACCGTCATATGTTTGCGCAGCCCCCCCATCTTCCGGATATCCTGCTCCCCGCCCATGGCGTGTATCACCGAGCCGGCGCAAAGGAACAGCAGGGCCTTGAAGAAGGCATGGGTCATCACATGGAAGACGGCGCCCGTATACGCACCGGCGCCCAGACCCAGGAACATATAACCCAGCTGGCTCACCGTGGAATAAGCCAGCACTTTCTTAATGTCATTCTGCCGCAGGGCTATGGTCGCGGCAAACAAGGCCGTAGCCAGCCCGATCACCGCCACCACCGTCTGGGTCGTCGGCGCCAGGGAATAGAGGATATTGCTCCGGGCGATCATATAGATGCCCGCCGTCACCATGGTAGCCGCATGGATCAGGGCCGATACAGGGGTAGGCCCCGCCATGGCGTCCGGCAACCAGGTATATAAAGGGATCTGGGCCGACTTACCCGTCGCCCCGACAAACAATAATAAGGTGATGCCCGTCAAAGCAGCCACGGGTACGGTCGAAGCCTTGGTGAAGACCTCTCCGAAGGTGACGGAGCCGAACTGGTTGATCATCCAGAAGATGGCGATGAGGAAACCAAGGTCGCCGATGCGGTTCATAATGAACGCTTTTTTGGCGGCGTTGCCGTAGTCGATATTCTTAAACCAATACCCGATCAACAGGTAAGAGCAGAGCCCCACTCCTTCCCAGCCGATGAACAGGATGACATAGTTGGCGCCCAGCACCAGCAACAGCATGGAGAAGACAAAGAGGTTGAGATAGGAGAAATAACGGGCATAATGCGGGGCCTCTTCCTCATGCATGTACGCCGTGGAGTACATATGGATAAGGAAACCGACGCCGGTGATGATGAGCAGGAAAAGGATGGACAGCTGATCCACCTGGAAAGCGAAAGGAATATGCAGCTTCCCTACGCTGATGAAGTCGAAAAGGCTTACCACGACAGGCTCAAATCCTTCCCGGCGCACCTCCCCGAACATCAGCAGGCTCAGGATAAAGGCCGCCAGCAGGACACCGCAGCCAACCAGGCCGGTCAATGATTTTGATAACTGATTCCGAAATAAACCGTTGATCAGGAAGCCTGCCAGGGGCAGGACAGGGACCAACCAAACCAGGTGTACAATATTGCTCATATCAATGTTTCAATCGGTTCAGGAAATTCACGTCTATCGAATGCGTATTCCGGTACATCATTACGATAATGGCCAGGCCTACGCTCACTTCCGCCGCAGCCACCACCATAATAAAGAAGACGAACAGCTGCCCGTCGATACCCGCATTGGGGTTCGTAACGGCCAGCGCATGCTGATGCATCTTGGAAAAGGCTACCAGCAGCAGGTTCACCGCATTCAGCATCAGCTCTATGCACATGAAAATAATGATCGCGTTGCGCCGGGTAAGCACACCGGCCACCCCGATACAGAACAGCGCAATTGACAGAAATATATAATAGTTTATTGGCATACAAATTAATCCTTTTTACCGATGACGACGACCCCTACCATGGCGCTGAGGAACAGCACGCTGCTGATCTCGAACGGAATGACATAATCCGTGAACAACACCATCCCAAGGTTGTGGATGAGGCCGATGCTACCGGTATTCATCTCCGCCAGCTGATTCTTCATGTCCGCATTCTTCAGCGCGGCTACCATCACCAGCAGCAGCGATCCACCCGCTATCACCCCGGCAATCTTCAGCCATTTATTCTTCTGGGGTTCCGTATCTGCATTCAGGTTCATCAGCATGAACACAAAGAGGAACAGCACCATGATAGCGCCGGCATAGACGATCAGGTTCACGATAGCCAGGAACTGGGCGTTGAGTAATATGTAGTGACCGGAAATGGCAAAAAAGACGAGGATCAACCAGAGTACACTGTGGACAGGGTTTTTGCTGACCACCACCAGAATTGCGCTAAGCAGCGCCAGTATGCTTAAAGACCAAAAGAGAATTTGCGTAATGTGCATCGTTTAGCAGTTGTTATTTTTATCCTTCCTCCCTATAACTTTTGTCGTTATCAATCTTATATTTTCACTCTTCCGCCCTGCGCCTTCGCAAACTCTTCCGGCTCTGTCACAGGATTGGGGATCAGCAGCTCTTCTTTCCCATAGATAAAGCCCTTACGGGTATAATTCGCGGGAGCGAAGGTCTCTGACAAATAGATCGCATCCTTGGGGCAGGCCTCCTCACAAAGTCCGCAGAATATACAGCGGAGCATATTGATCTCGTATTTGGCCGCATATTTTTCTTCGCGGTATTTGTTCTCTTCTCCGGGGAGGCGTTCGGCCCCTTCCATGGTGATAGCCTCCGCAGGACAGGCTACGGCGCAGAGACCACAGGCTGTGCAGCGTTCGCGTCCCTCTTCATCTCTGTTGAGGACGTGCAGACCCCTGAATACCGGGCTGAAGGGACGGGTCTTCTCGGGGTAGTTCACCGTAGGTTTCTTCTTGAACATGTGGCCGAAGGTGATGGCCATTCCCTTGGCGATAGCCGGCAGGTACATGCGTTCCCACATCGTCATCGGCTTCCGTTCCACTTGTTTTGCCCTGCTTGTTAATGATTGCATAATCAATCTTTTAGCTTTTACGCTTCCGCAAAAATATTTTTATCGAATCAACTTACCAAATCCTTTACCCGACGGACGGCCGTGGGCCGGGCTTCGGCGGCGGGCCGGTGGCCGTCCTCGCTGGCTAGCCCGTGGCCGACAGACAGCGGGCCGGCGCCTTCCTTAGAAGTGCCAGTGGTTCTGCCGCAGCAGCACCAGGAATCCCGTCACCAGCATATTCAGCAGCGACAGCGGGATCAGTATCTTCCAGCCCAGGTTCATCAGCTGATCGTAGCGGAAGCGGGGGATGGTCCACCGCACCCACATAAAGAAGAAGATAAACAACACCACCTTGCCAAAGAGGCTCAACGCCTGCAGGATAGCGAGAGGGTTCTGCCCGATGTGCTGCCCCAGCGTCCCATCGTTGACAAACGGGATGTCGAAGCCCCCGAAGTACAGGGTGGCCATCACGGCGCTGCTGATGAACATATTGATATATTCCGAGAACAGGTAAAATCCCAGCTTCATGGAGCTATACTCCTGGTGGTAACCGAAGTTGAGCTCATTCTCCGCTTCGGAGAGATCGAAAGGGGTCCGGTTACACTCTGCGAAGGCGCAGATCAAAAAGATCAAAAAACCCAGCGGCTGGTACAGTACATAATAGTGACCCGCCTGTTGTTGCTCCACGATGGTCTTAAGGCTCAGGCTGCCGGTGATCATCAGCAGGGCGATGATGGAAATGCCCATGGCCAGTTCGTAAGAGATGATCTGGGAGGCGCCCCGGATAGCGGCCAGCAACGAGAACTTATTATTGGAGGCCCATCCGCCGATCATGATGCCATATACCCCCATGCTGACCACGCCGAAAATATAAAGGATCCCGATATTGATATCCGCGATCTGTAAAGAAATGCTACGTCCGAACAGCTGGAAATGACTGCTCCAGGGTACGACGGCGCTGGTCATCATAGCTGTCAGCATGGCCAGACCCGGTCCCAGGACGAAGAGGAGCCTGTTGGACGAGGTAGGGATGATCTCTTCCTTCATAAAGAGCTTTAGTCCATCCGCCAGCGGTTGCAATAACCCGAAAGGTCCTGCCCGGTTGGGTCCCCGGCGGTCCTGCATAAAAGCCGCCACCTTTCGTTCCGCATAGGTCTCATACATGGCTATCAGCAGGGATACGCTGATGATAATAAGGATCAACACCGCTTTTTCGATCAGTAAAGCCCAATCCATGGCTAATAAAGTTGGATGCATTCTGCTTGGTTATATTTTGAGGCCAGCCGTCGGCGGCGGACCCTGGTTGCCGCTGTTTACGGCTGGTTCTTAAAATCTGTTGAATGGGCCGGCCGTTCGATCTTCGACAGGTCGACACCGGGCATATTCACCTCGCTGACCTGGTGAATATCCATCAATAATTTGGGTTTGCGGCCATCGAGCACATCATACAGCACTTCCTGGGGTTTCACCGTTCCCACATAATGGCCCTGGGATATGACGGAGTGACGGTTGACCTTAGTGGGACCTTCCAGCTCCCAGTCGGCCGTCTTCTTCTTTTCGAAGCGACATTCATTACAGATCCAGTCTTCCACTTCACCCCATTGGTCCTTGCGGGCCGTGACACGGAATACCTCATCGCCCCGGTACCACAGCGTCACTTTCCCGTTGCACTTCGCGTGGTTGCAGTTGCGGTGGGCATCTACCGGCTTGAGGAACCAGACGCGGTTCTTGAACCGGAAGGTCTTGTCCGTCAGCGCCCCTACCGGGCAGACATCGATGATATTGCCTATAAAATCATTGTCGAGGGATTTCTGAATATAAGTAGCGATCTCGGAATGGTCGCCCCGGTCCAGCACCCCGTGTACGCGCTTCTCCGTCAGCTGATCGGCCGTGAATACACAGCGGTAGCAGAGGATACAGCGGGTCATATGCAGCTGGATATAAGGGCCCAGGTCATGCTTCTCGAAAGTCCTGCGCTGGAATTCATAGCGGGTGCCTTCCTTTCCGTGTTCGTAGCTGAGATCCTGCAGGTGACATTCACCGGCCTGGTCGCAGATGGGGCAGTCCAGGGGATGGTTGATCAGCAGGAATTCCACTACCCCATTGCGGGCATCGATGACCTTCTCGCTGGTGATGTTCTTCACCACCATCCCGTCCATGACGTTGGTACGGCAGCTGGCCACCAGTTTGGGCATGGGCCTCGGGTCGGCCGTAGAGCCTGCCGCGACTTCCACCAGACAGGTACGGCATTTGCCGCCGCTGCCTTTCAGCTTGGTGTAATAACACATGGCGGGAGGCGCCACATCGCCGCCGATCCGGCGGGCAGCCTGTAAGATACTGGTCCCCGGTTCCACTTCGATGGTGATGTTGTCGATCGTAACTTTGAATAACTTTTTCTCGTCAGCCATTTGTCAACTGATTTATCTGCGTTATCTATTCTCTTTTTTGGTCGGCGTCGATCCTCTTTTCGACTTCTGTTGCGACGCTCCGTTCATCAGCACCGTTCTGCCGGGCCTTTTTCCATTTTCCGGTCCTGGCAGTCTGCCGGGCTTTAAGCCGGCGTCGGGGCTAGTGGCAGCGGGTCCGCATAATGCGCCAGCCCAAAGTTCCGATGCTGCGACTCCACGGGGTTGGCTACGTGCCATTCGAACTCATCCCGGAAATGCCGGATCGCCGCCGCTACGGGCCAGGCTGCCGCATCTCCCAGGGGACAAATGGTATTGCCTTCTATCTTCCGCTGGATATCCCATAACAGGTCGATATCACTGGACTTGCCTTTTCCGTATTCGATATTCTTCAGGATCTTCTCCATCCACCCCGTTCCTTCCCGGCAGGGCGAACACTGGCCGCAGCTCTCATGCCGGTAAAACCTCGCCAGCGTGAGGGTATTACGCACCACGCACTGGTCTTCATCCAGCACGATGAATCCGCCGGAACCCATCATCGATCCCTTGGCAAAACCTCCATCCGAAAGGCTTTCATAGTTCATCCTCCTGGTCTCTCCCTTGGCTGTCTTTAATAAGAGATTGGCCGGCAGGATGGGTACGGAGGAACCGCCCGGGATACAGGCTTTCAGCCTTTTGCCATTGGGAATCCCCCCGCAATATTCGTCCGAATAAATGAATTCTTCCACGGAAATAGTCATATCTATCTCGTACACACCCGGTTTGTTGATATTACCGCAAGCCGAGATCAGCTTGGTACCGGTGGATTTTCCAATTCCGATCTTTGCATATTCTTCTCCGCCGATGTTGAGGATGGGTACGACAGCCGCCAGGGTCTCCACGTTGTTGACCACGGTGGGACAGTCCCAGACGCCTTTGACGGCCGGGAAAGGAGGTTTGATACGGGGGTTGCCCCTTTTACCTTCCAGCGACTCGATCAGGGCCGTTTCCTCCCCGCAGATATAGGCGCCGGCGCCCCGGTGTACATAGATCTCCAGGTCGAAGCCCGTCCCCAGGATATTCTTCCCGAGGAAGCCACCCGCCTTCGCCTCGTCGATAGCCTGTTCCAGGATGTCGGGGATCCAGGCATATTCGCCCCGGATATAGATATAGGTGCTCTTGCTGCCCAGGGCATAAGAGGAGACGATGAGTCCTTCGATCAGCAGGTGGGGGAGGAACTCCATCAGGTAGCGGTCCTTGAAGGTTCCCGGCTCCGACTCGTCGGCATTACATACCAGGTAACGGGGCACTCCTTCCGGTTTGGCGAGGAAGCTCCATTTCATCCCGGTGGGAAAACCCGCTCCGCCACGACCCCGCAGGCCGCTCTTCTTCACTTCTTCCGTCACCTGATCGGGGGTCATCGTCTTCAGGGCCTTCTCTACGCTGGCGTAACCGCCTTCCCGGCGATAGACTTCGAAGCCGCGGATGCCCGGGATGTTAACTTTGTCGATCAATAATTTTCTACCCATTCGATATATATTTAGTCCGGTCTGCCCGGCTTTCTAATTATTCGCAGCGGCCGTATTCCGGCACTCTTCGATGATCTGGTCTACTTTTTCTTTGGTAAGATGTTCGCGGAAGTGTTTGCCCAACTGCATCATGGGGGCATATCCGCAGGCTCCCAGGCATTCTACCGTCTTCAATGTGAACAGCCCGTCCGCCGTCGTCTCTCCCACTCCGATATGGAGTTTCTCTTTGATATAGTCGATGATCTGGTCACTGCCGTTGAGCATACAGGGACCGGTCTGGCAGACTTCGAACAGGTAACGGCCCACCGGTTTCAGGTTGTACATGGAGTAGAAAGTGGCCACCTCGTATACTTCGATGGGGTCCAGCTTCAGGAGCGAAGCTACGTAGTCCATCGTCTCCGGGCTCAGCCAGCCTCCGAATTCGTCCTGCGCCAGATGTAAGACCGGGAGCAGGGCGCTCTTGTGTTTGCCCTCCGGATACCGGGCGACTATTTCGGCTACCTTTTTTAATTTCTCGTCTGAAAATTTACTCATATTGTGAAAAATGTAAGATCTTCTGTTTTGTCGGCATTGGGTT
>DATJJD010000138.1:0-24307 GCA_035492545.1 Puia sp. | reverse complement strand
GCCGTCTCACCGCACCGGTCGAATCCGTATATTAGAGCCTAAATAGCGGCTTATGAAAAAAGGACGACTGGAGGCATTCAGCGATGGCGTGGTGGCCATCATCATCACCATTATGGTGCTGGAACTGCACGTACCCCATGGCAGCGACCTCTCGGACCTGGTGCCGGTCCTGCCAGTGCTCATGAGTTACATCCTCAGCTTTGTATATGTGGGAATTTACTGGAACAATCATCACCACATGCTCTACGCCGTGGAAAAGATCAATGGGTCCATCCTCTGGGCCAACCTCAACCTGCTCTTCTGGTTATCCCTCATCCCCTTTGCCACGGCCTGGATGGGAGAACACCATTTCGCACAATGGCCGGTTATCCTCTATGGCGCCATCCTCATCATGAATGGCTTGGCCTACAACCTGCTTTGTAATCTCCTGATCCGGCAGGCCGGCAAAAATTCTCCACTCGCCGAGGCCCTGGGAAAAGACTGGAAAGGCAAACTGTCGGTCGTCATTTACGCCCTGGCCATCGCCCTTGCCTTTCTCAACCCCTGGATAGCCTTCGGCTTATACGTAGTGGTCGCCATCATCTGGTTTATCCCCGACCGGCGTATCGAGAAAAAAATAGCAGGTTCACATGCTCCTGCCTCCTACGACGAATAGCCGGCGCCCCGCCTACCCCAAATAAACCTTTATCTTTGCCCCATGGAAGACCCCTTCATCATCACCGTCACCTATAAAGGACAGGACCGCGACTTCGAGGCCGAGCTCCTTCAAATGGGCTACATCCATAAATTTCATGTCATCGTGGAAGGAGTCGATTTGTACTTCGAAAGAGATGAAGAGAGAAACTACCGGGCCATCCTGGGGGAAGAAACCCCCACCCGTCGCCTGCCGGACGTGGAATTAATAAAACTCATCGCAGAAAAGATCGAAGCCATCCTCGCGTAAAACCGGCCGCCCCGTCAGCCGCCGCCGTCGCCCGCCCCCATTCACTTATCATAATAAACCTTCGTCTCATACTCCATCTTCACCAACCCATTCTCTTTATGGATAGCATACAGCTCTTCCAGCCTTCCTATCATCTCTTCATACCGGGCTTCTCCCTCCAGCGGCATATAGGACGCCGATAACACCAGCCCCTTCAGCGCCTCGAAGTCCAGCAGTTTAACATGGGGAAAAACCTGCACCCGCATTTCGCGGGGCTGAAAGAAAGCCGCCATCTCCGCCTCATTGATCCGGTTCGCTGACTCATATTGTTGACCGTACGTTCTTGTAAACTCCTCATACGCCTGTAAAAAGGCCGTATGCACCAACCGCAGGTTCCAGAGCAGCACCATATGCCCCCCGGGCTTCAGGATCCGCAAAAACTCCTTTCGGGTAGCGTCCACCTCCATCCAGTGAAAAGCCTGCGCCACCGTGATCAGATGCACGCTTTGGTCCTCAAGGCCCGTTGCCTCCGCCCGGCCATTCTGACTATAGAACCGGTCGTACCCGCCCAGTCGCTGTTCCGCCGCCTGGCGCATCCCCTCATTCGGCTCTACCCCGGTAACATGATAACCTTTCAACAATAAGAGTTCTGTAAAAATACCCGTCCCCGACCCGATATCCGCCACCTGCTGCCCCTTCTTCAGCCCCAGCTCCGTTTCGAGGAAAGGGATCAGCTCGGCAGGATAGGAGGGACGATACCGGACATAGTTGCCCACACGGTCCGAAAACCGCCCGGTAGGATTGAGCTCATTCAAAGGGTTGGCCATACCTGCAAATTTATAAATAATACCAGTAATTTCGCGGCATGAATGACCCCGGATTTATAGCCCGAAAAGCGGACCACCTGTTTGTCAATGACAGCCCCCTGCATGGCCGGGGGATCTTCACCACCCGGCCTATCCCACGGGGAAAGATCATAGAAATGGCCCCCCTGATCGTGCTGGGCAAAAATGACTCTGCCCTGATTAAAGAATCCTCCTTATACACCTATTATTTCCTCCACGGTAAAAAAGGGGAGATCTGTGTGCTGGGACTGGGTTATGCCTCCCTCTATAACCACCAATACCCCGCCAACGCGAAATACCGGTTCCTCCTGGCAAAAAACCTGATGGAATTTTCCGCCTTTCGCGACATCCAGGCCGGCGAAGAGATCACCATTAATTACAACGGCAGCCCCGACGACCCATCGCCCGTGGAATTTGGCCGGCTAAACGATACCCTATGAGTGAAGGTTTGTACATCCGCAACGTTGAGGGAAGAGGTCGCGGCGTTTTTTCTGAAAAGGCCATCGAAACAGATGAATTGATCGAATCCTGTCCCGTACTCATCCTGGAGCCGGAAGACTTCGCCGTGGTGACCGCTACTTTTTTAGGACAATACTGTTTCTTCTGGGAGAAAGACAACGGTATCATCTGTATAGGGATGGGATTTGCCTCCATCTATAACCATTCCTATCCCTCCAACGCCAACTACTTCATGGACCATGAACGGGCCACCATGGACATTTTCGCCGTCCGCCCCATCGCCGCCCACGAAGAGATCACCATCAACTACACCGGCGACCCCTACAATCCCTCCCGGCAATGGTTCGCGGGAAAAAACATTCCTTATCACTAGCATCCGGCCCGATCAACAAATGAATTTATAACCAATACCCCGCACATTCAAAATTTGAATACCCGGCTCATCCTTTAATAACTTCCGCAGATGCGTCAGGAACACATCCATGCTCCGGGTATTATAATAATTCTCCTCCCCCCAGATCTTATCTAAAACCATTTTCCTCTCCAATACCGTATTCTTATGCAGGATCATCATCTCCAGCAGCGCCATCTCTTTAAACGACAGGGCTGACTCCCCCGAAGAAGTGGTCAGTATTTGCCGCAGGGTGTCTAAGTGACAATGGCCAAAGCGATAGACCGTTGTCTTTTCAAGCTCCCCTTTTTCACCCCTGAACCGTTTGACCAAACTTTCCATCCGGATCAACAGCTCATCCATACTGAAGGGCTTCTTTAAATAGTCATGCCCCCCACTGCGGAAACCTTTGATGACATCTTCCGTCAGGGTTTTGGCGCTTAAAAATAGAATGGGCGTCCGGGCATTAGCAGCCCGGATAGCTGCGGCGATCTCATACCCGTCCCTGGAAGGCAACATAATATCCAGTACGCAGATATCAGGCTGCAGGGCGTGGTACTCACCCAACGCCAGGTTCCCGTCCGAAACCACATGGACCGTATAACCGCTGCTTTTCAACCCGTCACTGACGATACGCGCCAGAAAAGGCTCATCTTCTACATATAACACTTTATAACTCATAACGCAGCAGGCAATATAATTATAAAATTGCTTCCTTTCCCCGGCCCCGGTTTCAGCGCAACCTGGCCTCCATGCCCTTCGATGATCTGCCGCACATAATGCAGCCCCAGCCCTGAGCCCTTCGTATTATGGATATCTCCCCCAGACGGGACCCGGAAATATCGTTCGAAGATCTTTTCCTGGTAGTCCCGGGGTATGCCAGGACCATTGTCTTTAAAGCTTACCGTAATATGCCCCTGATGCCCGTGACAGCTGATTTGCAGCTCCAGCCCCGGGCCGGCGTACTTTATAGCATTATCGATGAGATTATAGAACACATTCACCAGGTGGATGGGATCCCCCGATACAAAACAGGGCTCCGGAGAGCCGTCGTAACGGATCACCGACCGGCTATTGTCCAGCTGTATCTGCATGGAAGAAATGGCCTGCTGTAACCCCGCTTGCACATCATACAGCTCCTGGTGTAACGGATGGCCGATCTCCTTCTCCCGGCTTAGATTCAATACCTTTTCTATCATCAGGTTCAATCGTTGCAGCTCGTGGCGGCTGATGTCCAGGTAATTCTGCAGCTTCTCCGGCTCATGGATCAGCTGGTACCGGGTGATGGATTCCAGCGCCACGGCTATGGTCGCCACCGGCGTTTTTAGTTCATGGGTCATATTGCTGGTAAAGGCGATCCTTGCATCCGCATACAGCCGCTGATTTCTTATCAACCGCAGGAGAAAATAAAAAGCAACGCCGGTGAGCAGCACCATCAACAGCGAAGACAACAGATAATACCGCATCCTGAAAAGAACGACCGTGCTCAGCTCATCTACGATCAACTGGTATTTATGCAGCGACTTGAAATTAAAGGAGTATCGGGCGGAACGATACGCTGCCGCCCGGTAGGACAACAGCGGCATAGTGAGGAAATTCAACGTGTCGTTTCCATAATCGTATAACGCATAATCCGTCTTTTGCCGGACCCCCAGAACCGCCAGCTCACTCCTGACCAGCGAATCCATTTCCCGGATATCCCCCTTCTCCACCTTTTGCAACTCCTCAGGAGACTCGCTATTCCATTTAACGGCGACAGAAGGCTCCTGCACCAGTGGAACCTGGTTGCTAAAGACGATCCGCATCTCCACGGACGAACTATCCCTGCCGACGGTATAGTGAAAATTGCTCTGCAGCCCCTTTTGTTTCAGATCGTCAAAAGCCTGCCGCATCTTCAACCACTGCGGCGACAAAAAGAATTCCCTCACCTGGCTGCCCGGATCCCTGCCCGGTGTTAAGGAAACAAAGGAGGTTTGACTCGCGGCCCTGCTCACCACGGCCTCCAGTTCCTTCGCCAGCTCCCCTCGTTGCGAGAGGAACAACTGACGCAGCCAAACCCCCTGTAAAGAGATGCTCAGCAGCAGTGACCCGATAATAAGCGGGTAAGCATACCGGGAACCATACCATTTCATCCCGTCAAAATTATCGTAATTATCGTTCTCCCAGGGACCGCCCGACCGATTTAACCCTATTTAACGGAACTTAACCCCTGTTTAGAAGGCGACTTATTAGGTTTGCAAAAAAAACGATGATAAAGACCGTTGCCCTCCTCCTGACCCTTTTCTTTTTATCACACTCCCCATCGCAGTTACAAGCACAGTCGCAGTCCCCGTTGCCCTCCCAGGTAAACAAAGTCATGGACTCCTGCATTAAAAAAGGCTTCAACGGAGTGGTCCTGATTGCCGACAAAGGAAAAATAACGTATGAAAGATACACAGGACTGGCAAGCAGGCATTACGATATCCCGTTCTCCAAAGCCTCCCGGTTCCACATATTTTCCGTTACAAAGACCTTTACCGCTGCCCTGATCATGCAACTCGTTGAGCAAAATAAGATCAGCCTGGACTCCACCATATCCGCTTACTACCCCGAATACAAAGGCGAAGCCGGCAAAAAAGCCACCATCCGGAATTTACTGACCTACAGCAGCGGGAGAGACCTTAAAGAAATGAGAGAACTCATAGAAGCGTACAGCACCGACAACTATCCCCCCGACACGTTTATCACCAAATTCTGCTCGGAAAAACTGATCGACACCCCGGGCAAAAAGTTTGATTACAACAACGGGGATTATATTCTTTTGGGGAAGATCATAGAGAAGATCTATGGAAGACCGTATGAGGAGGTCCTGAGAGAAAAGATCCTTCACCCGCTGAAGATGAGCAGTACCGACTACCTGCATCACAATGATATTATCCGGGGCATGGCCGAATCCTACTCATATCAGGACCCCCAATTTTACACCCCTACCAACTATTATATGGACAACTACTATTCGGCCGGCGCCATGTATTCGACCCCCGAAGACCTGCTCATCTTTGACCAGGCTATCTTTAACCATACCCTTCTCAAAAAGGCAACCGTCGATTTAATGCTGACAGCGTATAAAGATCTCGGAGAGGTGGCATTCGGCTTTTGGGTCTATCCCAAAAAATTCGGTTCCGTCAACACGATATTCGCCGAACGGCAGGGTGGGGGCTTTGGCAATCATTCCAACTGGGTGCATTTGATAGATAAAGATTTGACGTTCATTTTGCTGGCAAACACAGACGCGGTAGACCTGAATACCATGCGGCTAAAGATCATAGCCGCTTACCTGGGCCAATAGTTACCTGCGCACCATGCTTCCCGCCCTTATGCCTGCGGCTTGCCCGTCTTCCTATACCAGCGATAGTAACTTATCTCTCACCAGCAGACAGGCCCCCATGACACCGGCCCGCTCGCCCAGCTTGGATAACTTTAGCTGCGTATCATTGCTGACAATGCTCAGGGAATATTTATTAATGGCGCTTTTGACGGGCAGAAGGATCGTATCTCCCGTCAGGGAAAGACTTCCACCCAGAATGATCAGCTCGGGATTATACAGGTTGATGATAGTAGCAATGCCTCTGCCCAGTTTTTCACCCATCTGGGCGATCAGCTCGATGGAAAGGGTGTCGTCCTTATTAGCCGCTTCCGTGATAGTTTCCAGCCGGATATCGCTGAAACGGGAATGTTTCTTGGTGACAATGCTGGTGGCGCCCTCTTCCAATCTTTGTATAAAAGCCTTGATCAGGGCGCTCCCGGAAGCTTCCGTTTCCAGGCACCCCTTTTTGCCGCAATGACAGATGATCTCGTTGTCGAAGATGGGGATATGCCCGAACTCGCCCGCGAACCCCGACTTGCCGTAATACAGCTGCCCATTGATCTGGATCCCCATCCCGATACCATAATCGATATTGATGAACAATACATTCTTTTCGCCATTAACCACCCCGCAGCAGAACTCCCCGTAAGCCATCGCCCGGCTATCGTTCTCCAGATAGGTGTAGATCCCTATCTTCTTTTCAATGACCTTGCTGAGAGGGGCTTCGTCAAAATTGAAATAGCTATAGCTATAACCCGTGGTATGATTCACCCGGCCCGAAAGATTGATGCCGATCCCCAGGATTTTTTCCGGCCGGATGGACAGACTGATGATAAACCCATTGACGATGCTGCATAACTGTTCCAGGGATTCCGGCGTATTGTCCAGCGTATAAGAGATCTTATCGGCCGTTTGGATAAGGTTCTTCTGGAAATCCATCAGGCCTATATTGATATAAGTCTGTTTTACCTCAATGCCGATAAAGAAAAAACTATCCGGTTCCAGACCATAGAGGTTCGGCCTTCTCCCCACACCGGACACGGTCTTCCCATAGTCGCGGATCAACCCGTCCCGGATCAGCTCCAACACCAGGTCATTGACCTTTGGCGTACTGACATTGAACTCCTTGCTCAGATCGGTGATCGTGGTATTGCCCATATCGGCTAAATAGGCAAGGATCTGTTTTTTAAGCTGCAGGTTCTTATAGGCCACCCCCGTGACAGCGTCACTGTTGAAATCTTCAAAAATTGTGCTCCGCTCATTCATATTATAGTGATAAAGTTTGTAAGAGTCCCGGCAAAATTATGCTATTTATAAAAAAATGTCAATTTCTGCCTCATTATATATTAATTATATTAAAAATAAAACAATTAATAAAATTATTTAGTAATTAAGCGGGTAATTGAAAAATATATTTCTATATTAGCATTGCAATAGGAATAAAATTCGCAAAGGAGATTCCTCTTTTAATAATTGACCACCAAAAACTGTAAGTATGAGACGCTGCATCACCACCAAAACACACTACGGTACAGCCTTTTTCCTCTCCATCCTGCTGGGGTTAGGCCTTTTCACCCAGGCTCAGCAACCTTATACTATTAAAGGAAAAACCCTCGATGACAAGGGAAAGGAGCTGCCCGGCGTCTCCATCGCCATCAAAGGCATGGGTGCCGGAACCTCCTCAGACGCCACAGGTCTCTTTGAGATCAGGGTCCCGTCCCTGCCCACGACCCTCGTATTCAGCAATATCGGCTACCAGGCGACGGAAGTTGCCGTCCGCAATGCCGCAGAGCTGACCGTCGTACTCAAAGCCGTTTCCACCCAGCTGAACGACGTGGTAGTGATCGGCTACGGAACGCAAAAAAGAGTGGACGTAACAGGGGCCATCGGCTCCGTCACCAGTAAGGATATTCGCAACCTGCCAGTCCGCAGCGCCCAGGAAGCCTTGCAGGGTAAGGTGGCGGGCGTACTAGTGACCCAGAGCAGCGGAAGCCCGGGCTCCCTGGGCGTGGTGCGTATCAGGGGCATCGGGTCCATCAACGGTTCCAGCGACCCCCTCTATGTGGTGGACGGTTTGCCCCAGAGCAGCGTTAGCTGGCTCAACCCGAATGATATTGCATCGATGGACGTTTTAAAAGACGCCTCCGCCGCCGCCATCTACGGATCGAGGGCCTCCAACGGAGTCGTGATGATCACCACCAAAAAAGGCGCCACCAGCGACGACCTGCACGTAACCTTCGACTCCTATACCGGCATCCAATCCGCCTGGAAAAGGCCGCACATGCTCAACGCTTCCGAGTTCATCCAATACAAGACCCGGGCCGCACAGGCTGTTAACGGCACCCTGCCGGCCGAACTCAGCACCCAGGCAGGCATCGACCAGGTCCTGCAATTTGTAAAAGACAATGATGGCAGCGCCGCCGGCACCGACTGGTGGAAACAAGTGACCAACTCCAACGCCCTTACCCAAAGCTATAATATCGGCGTCAGCGGCGGCACCAAAAAAATAGCACTGGGGTCCACCCTCGGGTACATGAAACAACAAGGACTCATCGCCGGCTCCGACTATACCCGCATCTCCTGGCATAATAATATGGACATGACCATCAGCTCCCGCGTAAAATTCTCTACCAACTTCAATGTTATCTATGAGAAACGACACAACGTGGACGAGAACAATCCTTACACCGGCACCATCTTCCAGGCCATGGTGGCCGACCCCATCACCCCGATCTACCGCAACCACCTCGTCAACACCCCCTCTTTTTACTCGGGCATTATGACAGGTTATGAAGCCGATAATCCCTTTTCCCAATATGCCGGTGTCCTGTATTCGAACAAGCAGAACCCCGTAGCGGAGATAGCGAGGATGAAGCAGAGCGCTTTTTCAAGCCTCGGTCTTAAGGGAGGCGCCGCCCTGGACGTAAAGATCCTCAACCCACTCAGTTTCCGGAGCAACTTCGGCGCGGACATCACCGGCGGCCTGTCTCAGGGTTTCCTGCCTTCCTATTACCTGACGGCTTTCGATCAGGCCGCTCTCAACACCGTCAGCAATGCCGACAGCTATTCCAATTATTTTGTATGGACCAATACCCTCACCTATGATAAGACCTGGGGCGACCACCACCTGACCGTACTCGCCGGCCAGTCCGCCGAACTGACCAGGGGCCTGGCTAACACCGCCTCTAAACAGGCCGTTCCCAACAACAACGAAGACCAACGTATCATTAATGCCGGCACACTTAACCCGGCCGCTACCGGTTACACCTATTCCAGCTCCCTCAATTCTTATTTCGGCCGTATCAATTATGTTTTTGCCAATCGTTATATACTCGCTGCCAATATCCGCCGGGACGGCAGCTCCAACTTCGGTGAAGGCCACCGCTGGGGTACCTTCCCTTCCGTATCCGCAGCCTGGCGCCTCACGCAGGAGTCCTTTGTGAAAGACGCCGACCTCAATTGGCTGGACGACGCTAAAATAAGGGCCAGCTATGGGCTCATCGGGAACCAGAACGTCACCAGCGGCGCTTACCTGTCCACGTATGGTAACACAGGTTATTATTACTTTGGCGACGGCAGCGCTGCCTCGATGGGCGGAGGCCGTTCCTCCGTCGGCAACCCGGACCTCCAATGGGAGACGTCCAAACAGACAGATATAGGTCTCGACCTCTCCCTTCTCAAAGGCAAATTCATCATCACAGCCGACTACTTCAATAAAAAAGTAGACAATATGCTCTTGCAGGTGCCCCTGCCCACCACCCTTGGCTTCCCCAACTCCCCGTATTCCAACGCGGGCACCATGCAGAACCGGGGTTGGGAACTATCGGTAACACATAACAATAACGTAGGCGATCTAAAGATCGGGGTCACCGCCAATATCTCCGCCTTCCGCAATAAAGTGCTTTCCCTGGGCGGCGGACAACCTGTATACGCCACCGCTCACCTGGGCGAGACGATCACCAAGACGGAAGAAGGCAAACCCGTAGGGTATTATTTCGGCTACCAGACCGACGGCATCTTCCAGACACAGGCCGACGTGGACAAAAGCCCCCAGAAAGGACTGTCCACCCCCGGCGACCTCCGGTTTAAAGATATCAATGGCACCGATGCCGCGGGCAACGTAACACATGGCGCTGATGGCGTACTCAACGCCGCGGACCGTACCATGATCGGCAACCCCTGGCCGAAGTTTATCTACGGGCTGACGATCAACCTGGCCTATAAACAATTTGACTTCAGCGCTTTCTTCCAGGGATCCCAGGGCAACGACGTCATGGACATCCTGCGTTATGATACGGAAGCCGGCACCGGTTATTACAATGCCCCCGAAGGTTTCCTGCAAAAGGCCTGGAATGGAGCCGGCACCAGCAACACCAACTATAAGATCTCCCAGAATGCTGGCCTCAACACGAATGTTTCCAGTCATTTCGTAGAGAATGGCTCCTACATGCGCCTGAAAAACACCCAGCTCGGTTACAATTTCCCCGAAAGCTGGCTGAGAGCGGCGCACATCCCGCAACTGCGGTTTTACATCGCGGCCCAGAACCTGTTCACCATTACCAAATACACCGGCCTCGACCCCGAAATGGGCAGCACCGACGGCAAGCTGATGGGAATAGACCAGGGATATTATCCGCAAACCCGCACCCTCATGCTGGGCCTGAACGTAAAATTTTAACCTGCAAAAAAAATTAGTATGAAATCGAATATAGCCACCGAATTACTGACCCCTCTACGGACTTTCCGAATGGCCCGCGTTCGTGCCAGCAATCGCGCCGCCTATCGCATGCACGGGCTAACCTTGTCCGTAGTGCTCCTGCTCCTCTCTTCCTGTTCCAAAAAATTCCTGGACAGGCCCCCGCTGGGCGGCCAGACCGGAGATAATTTTTACACTTCCCGCGATGCCGGGTTCAAGACCGTTACGAACTGTTACATGGGCTACAACACCTTCTGGGGTTATCAGGCCGCACTCGTAGAGCTGGGCAATATGGCTACCGATGAAAGTGAAAAAGGAGGCTCCGATGCGGGAGACCGACCCTTTGCCGCCGACCTGGGCTATGGACGGGCCCTGTCCTCCAACGAAACCCTCTCCGGCCTGTGGACTTCCTGCTACAGCGTCATCGGGAATTGCAACACCGGCCTGGACAACCTGCCCAAGGCCGCCCTGGTGGATAACAAAGGCAACCCCGTACCCGACACGGTGAAAAGCCGCTACATCGCTGAGATCCGGTTCCTGCGCGCATATTTTTATTTTGATCTGGCAAGGGTATTCGGCGGCGTTCCCTTACTGACCACCACCCTCACCACCGCCGACCGGGACAAACTGCCAAGGGCCACCGACCAGGATACCTATAAATTTATTACCGACGAATTGGTAGCCTGTACCCAGGCTGCCGGCCTGCCCTCCAAAAACAACCTTCCCGCCGCAGAATTGGGACGGGTCACCAAAGAAGCTGCTTGGGCCATGCTGGCACGCGTTTATCTCTTTTATGCGGGAACGGATAATACGCTGTACGCAAAGGCAAGGGACGCGGCCAAACAGGTGATTGACGCGGGCGCCTTCTCCCTGGCCCCCAATTACCAGGACCTTTTCCTGCCCAACGGTTACCTCCTGCCGGAAAATGTATTTGCCGTTCACTACCAGGTGGACAACGCCCTGGGTGTACAAGGTACCTATACGCCTCTGTATACCAACCCCCGCTGCGTGGCCGGCTATGGATTCGACTGCCCAACCGAAAGCCTGGTGAACGAATTCGAGACAGGCGATCCCCGGTTAATGCTGACCGTTTTAGATCAGGGAGATGTCTTCCCCGGCGCGGCCGGTGGCCTCGATGTGATGGACTTTACCAGCGGCGCAGGCTCCGGTCACTTTGGAAGAAAAATATATTACACCGCTGCCCGTCGTGGCGCCACCTGGGGATACCCGGGCAACCCCTGGACCTTTTACCTGGTCCGCTACTCCGATGTATTGCTGATGTATGCAGAGGCGCTGCTGGAAAGCGGCGGCGACAAACAGGAAGTGGCCAACTATATCAACATGGTCAGGCATAGGGCCAATACCTCTTCCCATACCGATGCCGAAGCGGTCAGCCGGGTAAGGACCATTCCCAACAACCCCTTACCCGATGTGGCAGCCTCCGATGACCTGCGCACGGCCGTACGGCATGAGAGGAGGACTGAGCTGGGCATGGAGTACCTGCGATTGTATGACCTGATCCGCTGGGGCACCTATGTATCCACCATGCATGATTTTGCCACCAAACCCTATGCCAATGGGAGAGGGGCCGCCTTTAAAGCGCCTGCTGCCGGCCGTTATCTTTTTCCCATCCCGCAGACGGAAATAGACCTTTCCGGGGGATCTATCACGCAAAACCCCGGCTACTGATGACGACTCATACACCCATAAAGATACTGGTGGTGGGCTGCGGCAACATGGGCTCCTCCCATGCTGCCGCCTACCATGAATTGGAGGGCTTTGAAATTGCCGGCCTGGTCTCCACAGGGAAAAGCAAGGAATGGCTCAATGAGAAGCTGGGCGGCGGTTATCCCTTGTTCGACGACTTCGAAAAGGCATTGGATAGCACCCGCCCGGATGCGGTTTGCATATCCACCTACCCCGACACTCATGAAAGCTTTGCACTGAAAGCCTTTGAAAAAGGCTGCCATGTATTTATCGAAAAACCCCTGGCCGATTCCATCGAAGGCGCTGAAAGAGTAGCCTTGGCTGCCATCAAATCGAACAGGAAACTGGTGGTGGGTTATATCCTGCGCCATCACCCGTCCTGGCAGCGTTTTATTGAAATGTCGCGGGAGTTGGGCAAACCTCTGGTGATGCGGATGAACCTCAACCAGCAGAGTCACGGGTTAATGTGGACCGTTCACCGTAACCTGATGAAAAGCCTCAGCCCCATTGTGGATTGTGGCGTTCATTACATCGATGTGATGTGCCAGATGACCCGCTCCCGGCCCCTGCAGGTCAGCGCCATCGGAGCCAGGCTCACCGAAGAGATACCCGCCGGCAATTACAATTATGGCCAGCTGCAGATTCGCTTTGAAGACGGATCGGTCGGCTGGTACGAAGCGGGCTGGGGACCCATGATCAGCGAGACGGCCTTCTTTGTCAAAGATGTGAT
This sequence comes from Puia sp., assembly GCA_035492545.1. Lineage (GTDB taxonomy): Bacteria > Bacteroidota > Bacteroidia > Chitinophagales > Chitinophagaceae > Puia. Next base: position 11,211 of record DATJJD010000138.1, on the reverse strand, counting down.
AGGACCGAAAGGATCATTGTCCATCGTCGCCCGGCAGGCAGGCGCCTCCGGTCAGTCGGATTCCATCGCCTCCCATACGAAGACGGAATCCCTGCGATACCACCTGGCAGACCTGGATGAAAAAGACAACTTTCAGACGCCGGATACCTGGATCAACCTGGAAGATGAACCTGATCACCAGGAACTATGCCGCCGGGAACAGCGCTTCTTCATGCAGGCCATACAGGAAAATATCGATCTGACAGCAGCAGTGCAGGACGCGATCGCCAGCTTGCGGATAGCCCTTGCCTGTGATGCATCCGTCCGCACCGGTCAGATCGTTCTTTTGGATAAATAAAACATACACTATGAAGCAACATACCCATCGACGTGACTTTCTCAGGACGGCTACCCTCGCAGGCATCGGCGCCGTACTGTCCGCAAAGGCCCTGCCGGCCGCCGCCGCCGCGCCTCCTATCAAAATAGGTATCATCGGCCTGGATACGGAACACAGCGTGGCCTTCACCAAAACACTGAATGACCCGAATGCCCCCGCCGACGTATCCGGGTTCCGGATCGTAGCCGCGTACCCTCATGGCAGCAGAGACATCCCGTCCAGCCTCAAAATGATCCCGGGTTTCACGGAAGAGATGAAGACCCTCGGTGTAGAGATTGTCCCTTCTATCGGCGACTTACTGCAAAAAGTAGATGCCGTTCTCCTGGAGACGAATGACGGCAGACTGCATCTGGAACAGGCCTTGCCCGTATTCAAAGCGCGAAAACCAATGTTCATCGACAAGCCCATCGCTGCCTCCCTGTCAGATGCCCTCGCGATCTTCGCGGCAGCTAAAAAATACAATACGCCCGTTTTTTCTTCCTCTTCCCTGCGATACATGACCAACGCTCAGCAAATTGTCAATGGAAAGATCGGCAAAGTGCTGGGCGCAGATGCCTATTGTCCGGCTACGATTGAAAAGACACATCCCGATCTCTTCTGGTACGGCATTCATGGCGTCGAAGCCCTTTTCACGGTGATGGGCACTGGCTGCACCAGCGTCACCCGGCTGTACACGGAAGGGACGGATATGGTAGTGGGGCTCTGGGACGACCATCGCATCGGGACCTTTAGAGGCATCCGCACAGGTGCCCAGGACTTCGGAGGCACCGCCTTCGGCGAAAAAGCCATCGCTCCGATCGGACCCTGGGAGGGATACAGACCATTAACGGTGCAGATCGCGGAATTCTTCCGCACAGGTAAGGCGCCCGTCAGCCCGGAAGAAACCCTGGAAATATTCGCTTTCATGGAAGCGGCGGAAGTCAGCAAACAGCGGGGCGGTGCCTCCGTGACCCTGCAGAGTGTTATGCAATCAGCCCGGCAGAAAATAAAATAAATCGATTTATAAACCAACAGAATGATAGCGCAGAAAATAGATGTCAGGGCTTACACGGAGCTTTATCGAAACAATTTATTGGAAGATGTAATTCCTTTCTGGCTTAAAAATTCACTTGATCAGGAATACGGCGGATATTTTACCTGCCTGGACAAAAGCGGAAAGGTTTATGATACGGATAAATTTATCTGGCTCCAATGCCGGCAGGTATGGACTTTCTCCATGTTGTACAATCAGGTGGAGCAACGGCAGCAATGGCTTGAGGTCGCCCTTCAGGGCGCTGCCTTCCTGGAAGCGCATGGCCGGGATCCCGAAGGCAACTGGTATTTCTCCCTTGCCCGCGACGGCAGGCCCCTGGTGCAGCCTTATAACATTTTCTCCGACTGTTTTGCCGCCATGGCATTCGCACAATTATTCAAGGCCACCCGCGATCCGGGACATAGGGCTATTGCCTTGATAACCTTCGAAAACATTCTTCGCAGAAAAAATAATCCCAAAGGGAAATATGATAAATCCTTTCCGGGTACCCGGCCGTTGCAGGGCTTCTCCCTGCCGATGATCCTTTGCAACCTGGCCCTGGAGCTGGAGCATGTCCTGGACCCGGCCCTGGTGGACAGCACCATCCGGGAGGGGATCCATTCCGTAATGGATGTGTTTTATCAGCCGGAATTCGGACTGATCCTGGAAAACGTTTCACCGGAAGGTCATTTCTCCGACTCTTTCGAAGGCCGCCTCCTCAATCCCGGACACGCCATCGAATCCATGTGGTTCATCATGGACCTGGGAGTAAGGACCGGCGACGAAAAGCTGATCAGAAAGGCGGTGGACATCACCCTGCATACCCTGGAATATGCCTGGGACGAGGAGTTTGGCGGCCTGTTCTATTTCCTGGATATAAAAGGACACCCGCCTCAGCAACTGGAATGGGACCAAAAAATCTGGTGGGTGCACATGGAGACCCTGATCAGCCTCCTGAAAGGATACCAGCTCACCGGCGACCTCCGCTGCTGGACCTGGTTTGAGAAATTGCACGCCTACACCTGGTCTCATTTTGCCGACCCGGAAGACGGAGAATGGTATGGTTATCTCAACAGGAGAGGGGAAGTGCTGCTCCCGGCAAAAGGCGGGAAATGGAAAGGCTGTTTCCACATACCGAGAGGATTATACCAATGCTGGAAAACTTTATCCGCGATAGAGAAAAAATAAAGAATATTACATAGTAGTCAACGCTTATGGCAGTCATACCCTCGAAAGATTGGATAATGCCCGCAACGGGCAGGGAAGAGTCGCACGGCTCCTATACCCCGGCCCTCGTATCCCTGGGCGTATTGTATTTTATGATGGGGTTTATTACCTGTCTGAACGATTCTCTCGTGCCTTTCTTCAAACGGGGATTTACACTCACCTACGCGCAGTCCTCCCTGGTGCAGTTTTATTTTTTCCTCACCTATGGTATTATGTCGATACCGGCCGGCAAGATCGTTGAGCGGACGGGATATAAAAAAGGGATGGTGATAGGGTTCTCCATAGCCGCCGTCGGTGCCCTGCTCTTCCTTCCTGCTTCGATATTTCACCAATATGGCTTGTTCCTGGGGGCCTTGTTCACGATTGCTATCGGCATCGTGCTACTGCAGGTGGCTGCCAACCCATATATTACGGTGCTGGGTCCGGCCCGGACAGCTTCTTCCCGGCTGACCCTGGTACAGAGTGCGGGTTCCATCGGCACAACGGCCGCCCCGCTGTTTGGGGCCGGTCTCATCCTCTCACACCTTCATGAATCACATGCATCCAGCGAGGCGGTAAAGCTTCCGTATTTGGGCATTGCAGGGCTCCTGGTGGTCATTGCGATGGTGGTATCCCGCCTTAAATTACCGGTGATCCGCCCTTCATCTTCCCCGGCTTCTGATCATACAAAAAAGAACATTTTTTCTTTCCGCAACCTCGCCTTCGGCGTCCCGGCCTTATTCGCTTATGTAGGTGCTGAAGTGGCGGTGGGCACTTTTTTGACCAATTATATTTCGGACATCTTAATGATCCCGGAAAAAGAAGCCAACAGGTATGTGGCGTTTTACTGGGGTGGCATGCTGGCCGGCCGGTTGCTGGGTGCGATGCTGCTGCGCCTGTTACGACCTTCTTCCGTTCTCTCTTGCTGCGCCGGGTTGGCTATGACGCTGATAATGGTCTCCATCAGTACAACGGGCCCCGTGGCGGTATGGAGCATGGTAGCGGTAGGAGTGTGCAATTCCATTATGTTCGCCACTATTTTTTCCCTGGCCGTTAACGGGTTGGGAGATTATACCATGCGGGCCTCCGGGCTCCTGTCCACGGCCATCGTGGGCGGGGCCATCATACCCTTTGTGCAGGGAGTGATAAAAGATCATTTCAGCTGGCAATGGGCTTTTGTTATGCCCGTGATATGCTATTTTTTTATTTTATTTTACGCCGTCAACGGCCATAAAAAAAATTAAAACCAGTTCCATGCCTAACGATTCAGTGTTCGTCAACAACAGGGCCACCGCCGCCAACACCTATGATGCCATCGTGATCGGCTCCGGCATCAGCGGCGGATGGGCCGCAAAGGAATTATGCGAGCAAGGAATAAAAACCCTGCTGCTGGAAAGGGGACGGGATGTCAAACACCTGAAGGACTATCCCACAGCCCTGAAGAACCCCTGGGATTTCCGGCATCGGGGGCGGTTACCCTTGGACGTGCAGGAGGCCAACCCGGTTGTCAAAAAATGTTATGCCTTCGGCGAGGCTACCCAGCATTTCTTTGTAAAGGATAATGAGCATCCCTATGTGCAGGAGAAACCCTATGATTGGATACGGGGCTATCAGGTAGGCGGCAAATCCCTCCTCTGGGCAAGACAGACACAACGTTGGAGCCGCTATGAATTTGAGGCCCCTGGTCGGGATGGCTTTGCCGTGGAGTGGCCCATCAGTTATGATGAGCTGGCGCCCTGGTACAGTCACGTAGAAAAGTTTGCCGGCATCAGCGGGAATAAAGATGGGATTGACAACCTGCCCGATGGCGAATTTTTACCCCCCTGGGAATTGAATTGTGTCGAAAAACATATTCAGGAAAAAGTGGGACAACACTATAAAGACCGGCAGGTCATCATTGGCCGCTGTGCCCACCTGACCCAGCCGAAGGAGATCCATTTGCAGCAGGGGCGGGGTCAATGCCAGGCCAGAAGCCTCTGTGAGAGAGGCTGTCCTTTTGGGGGTTATTTCAGCTCCAACTCCTCGACGATCCCCTGGGCGGCCCGGACAGGCAATCTCACCCTCAGGCCGGACTCGGTTGTCCATTCTATTATCTATGACGAAAAGAAAGGAAAGGCTACCGGGGTGCTGGTGATCGACAACCATACCAAACAGACGACGGCCTACTACGCCCGTATCATCTTCGTGAATGCAGCCTGCCTGAACACCAACCTGCTGTTGCTCAATTCCGTTTCCCATCGTTTCCCCAATGGACTGGGCAACGACAACGGATTGATGGGACATTTTGTCGCTTTTCATAACTACCGGGGTTCTGTCAGCGCCACTTTCGAGGGATACCCGGATAATTATTACTTCGGCCGCCGGCCCACCGCCGCTTTTATGCCTTCATTCCGGAACGTCTTTAAACAGGAGACCGATTTCCTCCGTGGATATATGGTGGACTTTTCTGCCTCCCGCTCCGGCTGGCAGCAAGGGAACTGGAAAGACGGTATCGGGGGCGAATACAAGGACTCTCTGACAGAACCGGGCGGATGGGGCATCTTTATGGGCATGCAGGGAGAGACGGTCCCAAAATTTGAGAATCATGTCCGGCTTAGCAAGGATTTGAAAGATCCCTGGGGCATTCCGCAGCTGATCACTTCCGTGGGATATGATGAAAATGATGAAAAGGTGGTAAAGGATTTTTTGGCCCAGGGATCGGAAATGCTGGATATCGCAGGGTGCAAAAATATCAATGCCGTGGATAATCACCAGGCTCCTGGTCTGGACATCCACGAGATGGGCGGGGTGCGGATGGGTAAAGATCCGAAGACCTCTCTGCTGAACAAATGGAACCAGCTGCATGCCTGCAATAATGTGTTTGTAACGGATGGCGCCTGTATGACCTCCGTCGGCAACCAGAACCCCTCTCTTACCTTCATGGCGTTGACGGCCCGCGCAGCGGGGCATGCGGTGGAGGAACTGAAAAAAGGCAATCTTTGATCACTACACCTGAATGAAAATGAATAGAAGAAATTTTTTGCAAGTAGGCAGCGCGGGCGCCGCGGGATTATTAACGGCTGGTGGCGTATTGGCCGGCAGTTCGATAGCCCATGCGGGAACCAGCGCCCACGGGAGCTCCGGCGCTCACGGGAGCTCCGGCGTCCACGGGGATGCTGACATTCACAATGGCTCGGGCCTCCCTTCAACCCGGAATGGCCTGCCCGCCGCCAGCGCGGTCCATCCCCCCGCTGGAAACTCGAAGATCAAACCCATATCCGGCTCCTGGTTCGAGTTTCAGCACTTACTCCCATTGGAGGGAAAATATTGGGACCCCGCCCTGAAGAAATTCACGGCCGCACAATGGAAGCAATTGATAAAAGAGATCAGCGGAGTCGGGTTTGAATACCTGGTATTGCAGGAGATAGCCCTGGATGGCAAGACCTTTTATCCTTCCGCGATAGCGCCTAAATTTGAATTGGGATGTGAAGACCCGCTGGAAGCGGTGCTCTCGGCCGCTGATGAGGTTGGAATAAAGTTTTTCATCGGCAACGATTTCTGGGATGATGTTCATAAAGGCGAATTCCTGATGAAAGACCCTGGTATCCGGAAGCTGAGGGCCAGGGCTATGGAAGAGGTAGCGGGAAAGTATAGCCATCATCCCAGCTTTTATGGCTGGTATTTTCCCAACGAGGCTTACCTGATGCCTTACTTCGACGAGGCTTTTATAGAGTATGTGAATGATTGCGCCCGGGTGGCTAAGACGCTGATGCCTGCTGCCGTCAATTTGATTGCACCCTATAATATCAAGGCGGAGGTCAGCGATAAGAAATTCGTTCGGCAGCTGGAAAGAATGAATATAGACATCATCGCCTACCAGGATGGGGTAGGGGTGGCTCAGACCAAGTTAGGTGAGCCGGCCCGCTATTTCGAGCATCTGTATAAAGCCCATCAGCAGGCGTCGCGGGCAAGGATCTGGGCCGATATCGAACTGTTCTATTTTGAAGAGAAGACCCACGGTAACCTGCTGCCCGCCGACTTCAAAAGGATCCTGCAGCAAATGGAGGATATATCCCCCTTCGTGGATAAGATCCTGTGTTACCAATATCAGGGACAAATGAATAAACCTGGGTCTGCTGTCTATGCCGGACATCCCAGCCAGGAGTCCGTGCGTTTGTATGAACAGTACAGACAATGGCTGGATGCCAACCCGCAGGAATTCTAAGGATCATATCAATAAAAAAGCACCTGGAAGGTTAACCTTCTCGGTGCTCTATTGTTGTTTCCTGATATCCTTTAGGGCATTTTCTGGTATTTTTCCACGACGGAGGTAAAACCATCTCCATCGACTCTGACAGTTTTCCAGAGTTTCGGACCTTCCAATTTCACATAGTAACTGATCGCAGAAGGTGCGGCGATTTCTGTCACCCCGAAAATTTTGTCTCCGGGAAATTTCAATTTCAATAGATTCAGAATGTAGTAGGGCAAATTCCGCTCGGAATAGTTGCGGAACGATCCTATAAATTCTCCATTTTTGGTAAAGGTGATCCGGGTGAAGATACCATGGTCTACAAAACTTACGGCATACTGATCCGTCGACTCACTCCATTGCACGTGTTCTGCATCCGGAAAGGTCGACTGAAAGGTCTCCAGTACTTTTGTATTGATGGGGAAGCTGCGGTAACTGAAGGATTGGAGGATGATCAGAAGGGGAAAGACGGCCAGTAAGATCTTTTTCATAACTTTCTTTTTCGGTGAACAATGTTTTATTCCCCAAAATTAGAAAGAAGGAGGACTACTAAGGTGGCCGGTTTTAAGATAGCAGGTAGTCCGGTTTATGTTTTCGACCGGATGTTGTCTGCCAGGATGCCGATAGCTTTTTCCGCCTCCTTTTCCGTCATCCAGCCGAATCCCATCCGCGTGGAATTGAGTGTGATTGGAGTGGTATTGTGAATCAGGCCATTGGATAAGATGATCCCCTGGGCCTTCAGTTTTTCCGTCAGCGGCGGCAAGGGGAGCGAAGGATGAAACTTGGCCCAGATGGCGAGCCCGCCATCCGGAACTTTAAAATCGATAATGTCGGGGAGTAATTGCGAAAGGCTGGCGCAGACAAAATCCCTGCGCAGCCGATATTCATGAATGGCTTTTTTCATATGCCTCTTGATACTCCCGTCTTCAAACATGTCGGCGAGCGCCAATTCCATGATGGGGTCCCCCTGAGAATCCACCAACTGCCGCAGCCTTGCCAATTCAAGTATCAGGTTAACCGGGGCCACGACATAACCTGTACGGATAGCTGGGGCGACGGACTTGCTCAGGGTGCCTATGTAGATTACCATTCCTTTTGTATCGGCGCTTACCAGGGGGAGAATAGGGCTGCTCAGATAGTGAAAATCGTAGTCGTAATCATCCTCGATGATGACGAATCCGAATTGTTCGGCCAGGGCGAGCAGTTTCATCCTTCGGCCAGCCGACAGGGTGACGGTGGTCGGATAATGATGGTGAGAGGTGACATGTACGGCCTTGATCTTTTTCCTCCGGCATATTTTTTCTATGGCGTCCACGTCGATACCGCAGTCGTCTACCGGGACCCGCACCAACTGCACGCCGGCATTCAGGAAGGTGTGATCGGCATAATAATAATTCGTATCCCCGACAATAACGGTGTCTCCTTTCGAGAACAGGACACATACGATCAGGTAGAGGCCCATGGAACTTCCACGGGTGACTATGATATTTTCATAGGTTGTTTGCAAGCCCCTGCTGTCATTCAGGTAATCGGACAGGATCTGCCTGAATCTGGTCACGCCCGCAGTTTCCACGTAGGAGGTATATTTCAGGTTCACCTTCTTCAATAAGACGCTCCGGTAGGCTTTGGCAAACTCGTCGCTGGGTACCAGACGCGGATCCGGCCCATCATGGAACCCTTGAATGTTACGGAGAGGAGGGACAGGGGTTCGGATCAGTTTATTGACCCGGACGGTATATCCTGTTGTGGCCGGAAAGGAGTTGGGCCTTTCGCGGTTACTTGCGAGCTTCCGGGGGGTGACCTCCGGCAGGTGCCGGCTGGTGAAAGAGCCTTGGGAGGGCCTCATTTCTATCCAGCCCTGTGCGTCCAGCTCTTCGAAGGCACGTACGATCGTCTTGCGGTGTATGTTCAGCATTTCCGATAAGAGCCGGGTGCCGGGTAATTTAATGCCGGGTCCGACACGCCCTTTTTTAATCTCCAGGATGATGGCGTTGGCGATCTGTAGATAGACCGGACAATCGCTCTCTTTTTGTATCTGTATGACGGTCTTCCAAGGCAGCATAGCGGACTACTAGTTGGGTGAAAAATGACTGCTAAGGTAGTCCAATTGTATGAGCCACGCTTTCCTTTTTGCAACAGATTTTTGGGGAGCGACCTGTGAGGACCTGCAACGCATTCAATGATATTGCTTCGTTCTGCGAAACTTCGGAGGAAATGGTTTACTGCACGGTGGTTCATTGTGTCTGGCACGCCAAAAGGGGCTTCATGCTGGCGTAAAATAAAAACGCCCGGAGAGATAAACCTATTTGTTTTACCTCTCCGGGCGGGATTCAAACCCGTATCTTACTGTTCGGTGGACAGTCGTTCTATTCAGTTGAACTACCGGAATAATGCAAAGATAGAACAGTGATATTAAAAAACAAAATATGGCAATAAATCTAATGATTTACACATCCGAAGTCCCGGCGATCACCTCTCTGGGCAAGATCGAACGCTGCCTGGTCCAGGCTGGCGCCACCGATATCAGCAAAAAGTACCTGGATGGATTTGCACCTCAATTACCTTCCGGATGATGGTCGGGAAGGCATCTTTATTTTTTAAACTTCCAGCCAATGTTGATGTATGCAAAAAGGCCCTCCGGGCGGAAATAAGTTGGCCGAAACTGGAATCTGGAAAGGATTTGCGCTCCTGCTTAAATAACTGCTTGGAAGATCGCATCCGACTGGGTAGAAATACAATTTTCGAGGATCCAACTGGAGCAGGCGGAAGCCCTGCAGGTGTTTCTGCCCTATGTATATGAGCCGGTAAAGGAGCAGGCATTCTTTGAGAGCCTGAAGGAAATGAATTTCAGGGCGCTATTACCCCGGGTGAATAATTAGTAAGAAAATCTTGTTTTTTCATTTGTATAGAAATTTTCATTAAGTATGAAATCATGATAAATATCTCCATTTGGCAACGGCTTTGTCTGCAATATGTACCAATAATCTCTTAACCTGTTTACCATTAAGTCCTTATATCTTATGAAACCATATGTATAAATATAAAGGGGACCTTGGCTCAATTCAATCCACTTATTAATAGATAATAACGGATTTGTAGTTGTTTTTTTATATGGGTTTCCTTTTGTAATATAAATATGTGGAGAATGCCCTCTATTCAGTTTTTTGCCTTCCATGAAAACCGCTTTTATCTCTTTTACGGTTGGGGGGGTTTCACTAAATGTACTATAAGATTGTTCATGAAGTATCTCTACTGGGACGTCCTTAAAATTGGATATATCGAAAAGAAATCTTAAATGGGCACCCCCGTTGGAAGAGTCTACTTTGATATCCGAAATGCCTAAAACCGATTCGCTGGAAACTGTAAATTGATGCTGAGATTCTTTAAAAGCTTTGATCTGGGAAGAAAGTGACTGTTCAGACAATTTGAAATTCGCCGAGCTGCTCTTTTCGCTGCTTGCAAATTCTTTTTCTGCCAGCTCGTAATTGCGAGCAGATATATTATTAGAGCGCTGGGTTTCATTTTCAGCAGCGACAGCAGCATCGGCAGATTTTTGAGCAGTCTTACTTTGATGGGTCGCCTCTATATAAAGTAAAAAGGTTCCAAGAGTTAATAGGGGGGCAATCAAATCGACCATTCTTTTTTCAACCGCCAATAAAAAGGCTTGTCGGTTTTCCTGAGCGAAGGAATACATCCGGTTGAACTTCGGTTCCCCTTTCAAGCTATCAAGCTTGACATAGCACCATTTCAATTCCTCGTCGGCGGTTTCTGGTATCGGTTCTCCGTAGGGTATCGGATTTTCCGTTAATATTTTATGGCAGTGCTGAAGAATCGATAACTTTTGAGTTTGCACGCCCCCCCGGAGCTTATGAAGAAAACCTTGGTTAAACGTCCAAAATATGTATTTGGCCAGATCTTCAAAATGGTTGGCGTTCCAAAAAGTATCCTCTGTTATCGTGAACTTGTTGCTTAGTAGGGTTAGGCAGTTACTCAGCCGTATAATCTGTGCCGCATAGAGATCATAGTATCCGATAGTGAAATTGAATTTCGGCGTCTTTTTCCCTTCAACCGGAACTTCGTTGAGGTAATGGCGATTGGACAAGAATTTGGTGGGAAAGCTGATTTTTTCCTTTTTAGCCATTGCTGAGATATTACAATAACAATTGTCTGGTTTTTAGGGAAATATTAGCTGGAATCGTGCCTGACAATAATGGGAATTCGATAAATATTTTGATTTCAAAGAGTTAAGTATTATCTTTTCTGAAATGCTATGCTATATGAAAAAGACTCTTTTTGCTTTATTCCTTCTCACAGTTTCTGCTTTCATCTTGTCCTTTACCGTTTATAAGTATACAAATTCATCCGCTACTTGTTCTGGTGGTGCCAATT
>DATJJD010000137.1:0-46043 GCA_035492545.1 Puia sp. | reverse complement strand
ATACGCAAGCGAGGGTAAATAAGAGCAGCTTTTGAAAAAAAGTTGCTTTTTTTTTAACAGAAATAAATCTAAAGTTTACCAGCCTACGTATGTATTATAACGAGGCCTGGTTTTTACCCTATTTAACGCTTGCGACAGGTTGTTTTAAGGGTCAAGACCATCCGATCACTTCGGTGCATTGGGTGGTCTTATTTTTTTGTCCAATTTGTTCCCAAAATAAAGTAAGGCGCCTGCGGCGCCTTACTTTATTTCATAACGTATTGTTTAACTATTCGCCAATACATCGGCGATATGCATGGTTTTGATGGAGTATCCTTTATGCCGGATATAGCCGTCCAGGTGCATAAGACAGGAAAGATCGGTTGAAATGATATAGTCGGCCCCGGTCTGAAGGGCATTGCTCACTTTCTGGTCAGCCATGGCGATGGAGATCGACTCGAACTTAACGGCAAAGCTGCCGCCGAACCCGCAGCAGGTCTCCACATCATTCATCTCCAGTAGCTCCAGCCCCTTAACCCGGGAGAGCAGTTTGCGGGGCTCTTCCTTGATCCTGCACTCCCTCAGGGCCGCACAGGAGTCATGATAGGTGGCCTTTCCATGCAGGGTGGCTCCCGTATCGACAACACCCATAACATTTACCAGGAAATCCGAGAACTCGTAGGCCCGTTTTTGAAGCTCTTTTACTTCATTGTGGACGGAGGAATTATCAAACAGCGTCGAATAATAGTTCCGGACAAAGCCCACACAGGAGGCGCTGGGCGCTACGATATAATCCGTACCGGAAAAATCTTTGATAAACTTCGAACATACATCCCGCGCCTCATCCCGGAAGCCGGCATTAAAAGCAGGCTGGCCGCAGCAGGTTTGCTCTGTATTATATACCACGGTCGCACCCGCTTTCTCCAGCACCTTTACCATATTGAAGGCAGTCTGGGGATAGAGCTGGTCTACAAAACACGGTATGAATAGTTGAACTGTCAGGGGGCCGTGGAGGGTTTGAAGGTGTTTAACAAAGCTATCATCTTCAGGGCCGTTATCGCAGCTTCCTCTCCTTTATGGCCGTGTTTGCCGCCGATCCGTTCATCTGCCTGCTGCTGGTTGTCTACCGTCAGCACGCCAAAAATGGTGGGAATGGGCAACGAAAGGTTCAACTGCAGGATCCCATCCGTCACTGCCTTGCATACATAATCAAAATGAGGAGTGTCTCCGCGCAGGACACAACCCAGCGCGATAAAAGCCCTGGGCCGGTCATCTTTATACTTATGCAGCTCCCAATAAGCTTTTATTGCAAAAGGGATTTCAAAGGCGCCCGGGACGTTGATCACCTTCCAGGTTTTGACGCCTGCTTGCTCCAGGGCGGCCAGGCAGCCACTTTCCAGGGCATCCACGATAGCGGCATTCCATTCTGTACGCACAATAACAACACAGGCATCCTGACCATTCAGAATGCCTGTGTTGTTCTGTAATAAATTACTATTGCTGATTTCAGCCATGGGTTGTTTAAATTTTACGGGGCATCTACTTGATTACCCCAAGTCTGGCCAGGTACTTATCAATGTCGGCCCCTCTCTGGGAAGCAGGGTACTTGTCCTTAATAAGCTGGTACATGGAAATAGCATCCTGTGTCTTACCCATGCTTTCATACAGGTAGCCGGAACGGAAAAGATATTCCGGGGAGAACAGCTCATCCTTTTCAAAATAGGTTCCTGCTTTTTTATACTCTTCTGCAGCTTCTTCCTTCTTGTTCAGCTCCGAATAGGCGTCTGCCAGCAGGCCATAAGCCCTACCCTGCAGTTGCTTTACGGAAGTAGAGAAATCCTTCAGGTACTTCACGGCATTGTTGTAATCACCCATTTTCAGGTAACAGCTGCCGGCATAAAAAGCGGCGAGATTTCCCGCTTTGGTACCGCTGTATTTGGATAGGATCTTCAAAAACCCTGCATTGACATTGTCCCCGTTCAGGGCCAGTCTGGCTGAGTCCAGACGATAGTACTCTTCAGCCCTGAACATAGCTTCGGTAGCTTTCTTTTCATTAGGCTCGCTGATCAGGTTCTTATAGGCGAATATCCCACCCACCACCAGCACAATGGCCAAAAGGGCGTAACCAGTCTGTTTGCCCCACCGGTCCCAAAAATGTTGCAACTTTTCTACGGGATTTGTTTCATTCTCCAGGTGAGCAGGATGTTTGATCTCTGACATGGTGTATTTTTGTCGTTTATTTTTTGGGTTAAAGAAATTTTATAACGCTGATTGTCCTGGCTATCGATGACCTTACCGGCAGCGGGCTTTTCCTTGAATAACCTCTACCCAATGGCTCCGGTCCTCTGCCAGGAGCATGTTAGTCAACAATGAATGGATAGTTCTTATCCATATAGACATCCTTCAATACTTCAGAATCATCCGGCCAGGGAGATTCTTCCGCAAACTTCACAGACTCCGCTACCGTACTGTTCACCCGGTTATTAATGGCGTCGATCTCTTCCTGGGTAGCAAACTTCTTGGTAAGGATCGTGCTCAGCACCATTTGGATAGGGTCCTTAGCCTTATACTCCTCCACTTCCTCCTTGGTCCGGTATTTCTGCGGATCGGAGATGGAATGCCCCTTGTAACGATAGGTTTTGATCTCCAGTAAGGTAGGACCATCCCCCTGACGGGCCCTTTTTACGGCACGGGCCACAGCTTCGTGCACGGATTCGGGGCTCATGCCGTCAATAGAGTCGGCGGGCATCTCATAGGCATCCGCTAACTTATAGATATCGACCACATTGGAAGTCCTTTCGACAGAAGTTCCCATGGCGTAATTGTTATTCTCGCAGATGAATACCACCGGCAGCTTCCACAGCATGGCCAGGTTGAACACCTCATGGAGCATGCCCTGACGAGCGGCCCCATCTCCAAAAAAAGTCAGTACCGCGTTGTCGGTACCCTTGTACTTCTCCGCAAAAGCCAGCCCCGCTCCCGTTCCGATCTGGGCGCCTACGATCCCGTGCCCCCCGAAGAACTTTACGTCTACCCCGAAAAAGTGCATGCTGCCCCCTTTTCCTTTCGCCGCCCCGGTAGCTTTTCCATATAATTCAGCCATACAGGCATTGGCGCTGACGCCTTTGGACAGAGCCAGACCATGGTCACGATAGGCAGTAATAAAAGGATCATCCGGTTTAGTAGCCGTCATGCATCCCGCGGCAATCGCTTCCTGCCCTACATAGGCATGAAAAAAGCCCCGGATCTTACCATCCATCTTATATTTTTCTTCTGCCATCAACTCAAACTGGCGGATGAGTTGCATTAGTTCATACCAGTACAGGTAGGTCTCTTTTGAAAACTTAGTAGCCACTTTTTCTAAAATTTGAAGTTTCTGCCGCCGAAAACCCGGTCCAAGCGGCTGCAAATATAAGGGGGAAAAGGGAATTTTTAATCCCCCTCATGCCCCCTCCTGGGAATCTGACAAATTAATACATATTTTAAGCACATGAAAAGACCCCTTATCCTTTGCCTGATAGCCTTATTGACTGCTGTTGGAGCCACCGGCTGGAGCCTAAAATAGGCTATGAATTTGGGCATAGGCGCCCGTCATGACCCGTTTAGCCCATCCTGTTCGGCTGTCTGGATTCGTTTTCCCGATCTTAGAAGTATCTTGCGTCCTAATAGACCTATTTGCTGCTATTAAAAGATATATCACTCGTACAATTCAAGAATTACGAACAGTCGGATTTCCAATTCCGGGAACGGATCGTGGGCATTTGCGGCAATAATGGTGTTGGCAAGACCAATCTGCTAGACGCGATCTATTACCTGTGTTTTACCAAAAGCTATTTCTCTAAATCCGACCAGCAGAATGTACACAAAGGCAGCGCCGGCTTCCGGATAGAAGGTCATTTTGATAAAGAAGCCGTGCCGGTCAATATAGTTTGCGTCCTGCGGGAGACCGGCAAAAAAGAATTTCTCTCCAATGGGGAAGCTTACGAGAAATTCTCCCAGCATATAGGCCGGTTTCCCGCGGTTATCATCGCACCGGATGACGTTCAGATCATTACAGGTGGCAGTGAAGAACGCCGCCGTTTCCTGGATGCCCTGCTTTCCCAGCTCGATGCCGGTTATCTGCAACACCTTATCGGGTACAACAAAGTGTTGCAACAGCGAAACAGCTTTCTTAAATCTTTGACAGATAAAAGGATACAGGACAGAAGTCTTTTGGACGTCTACGATGAGCAATTGATCCGGCCGGGTGTCTATATATTCGAAAAACGGGTATCCTTCCTCCGAACCTTCTTACCCCTGGTACAACAGTTCTATACCCAGATAGCAGGTTTGGGCGAACCGGTAGCATTTGCCTATGAAAGTCAGTTGCTCCGGACATCCTTTAGGGAGGGCCTGCAGCAGTCCCGCGACAAAGACCTTTACCTGCAACGCACCAATACAGGCATCCACAAGGATGACATCGATATCAGCTTTTCCGGCCAGCCCTTTAAGGCCATCGCCTCACAAGGCCAGCGCAAAAGCCTGCTTTTTGCATTAAAACTGGCGGAATATGAGACTCTTAAACAGGATAAGGGCTTCCCACCCCTTCTTTTACTGGATGATGTCTTTGAGAAACTGGACGAACACCGTATGCACAACCTCCTGGACAGGGTATGCCTTCAGGGTCAGGGACAAATATTCATTACAGATACCCATCCGGAGCGTATCGGAAGGGAAATGGAGAAATTATCCGTTTCCTGCCAGATCATCCGGCTATAAGTTGATAAAATATTTTACATTTATTGACCCAAGCCTGAACGATATAAAACGAATGCTATGCCTGACCTGGAATCTTCTATTGCCTTTTTAGAAGAGACAAACAACCCCGCCAACGCCTATTTCGCTTTCACCGCAGACAATACCGGGGAATACGGTATTATAAAAGCCAATAAAGAAGGACTTCGCCTTTATGCAGCGGAAATGCTGAAAAAATCCATGGAATTGGAGGATCGGCAGGATGGAGAACCTCTCTTCTTCGGTCACCTGGAATGGGTGGTCAGCGATGCCGGTTACGATCTTATAGCCGGTATACAACCACAATATCAGAACAGGCCGGAAATACTCGCTTCAAGGACCGTAGGGCTTGCCGAGGACCGGGAGGAAGTAGATAATCCCGGAAAAAAAGAGCAGATCCTACGTAAAGGCTGTCTCTCCTCTGTTATTTTGTGGATAATAGTAGGGTTGATTTTACTGGCAGCTCTCGCCAGTTTTCCTACCTTGCACCTATGGGTGAATATTCATTAGGGGATGCCTTAAAGAAATTTCTTAATCAAAGCCATCTGAAAGGCTCGATCCAGGCGCTGCAGATAGAAGAAGTCTGGGAACAGATTATGGGGAAGACCGTTGCCCGGTATACCGACAAGATCCAGATCCACGGTCAGACTCTGTACATCAATACTACCGTTGCCCCCTTACGGCAGGAACTCCTCTACCAGAAAGAAAAAATTATAACCCGCGTCAATGAGGCCCTGGGAGAAAAAGCGATCAAAGAAGTTGTAATTAAATAGTCCGCACCCGTGGATCTACCAACCCATATAAAAGATCTGCCAGCAAGCCGATCATGATGAAGAAAAAAGAAGATACCAGCACCGAACCCATGACCACGGGGAAATCCAGCTTTTCCAGGGCATCAACAGTTACCTTCCCAATCCCTTTCCAGCCGAAAATATATTCCACAAAAAAGGCGCCGGCCAACAGCTCAGCAAACCAACCGGTGATAGCCGTTATCACAGGGTTTAGCGCATTCCGTAACCCATGCTTCCAGATCACGGTCCTTTTGCGGAGCCCTTTCGCATAGGCGGTCCGGATATAATCCTGATCAAGGGTATCGAGCAGCGAGCCCCTCGTCAGCTGTGCAATAATGGCCAATGGGCGGATACCGAGCGTCAACGCAGGTAACAACAGGTTGCGAAGCTGTAGCTGCCTTCCCGCAAATGGATCTGTGTCGAAAAGGCTGCCTGTCATGTGCAAGCCGGTGTATTGATTAAATACGAAGCCAAACAAGTAAGCGATGACAATGCCCATAAAAAAAGAAGGAGCTGAAATTCCCAGCACACTCACCAGGATAGCAGAAGTGTCCATCCAGGTATCTTTTTTTACAGCCGCGATCACTCCCAGCAACACCCCCAGAGCCGTAGCGAAGGCCATAGCTGCTATTGCCAGGATGATCGTACCCGGCAACGCCTCCATCAGGATCTCCCAAACATCCTTTTTTGTCTGGTAGGACCGGCGTAGATAAGGCCATTTCAGGCCCACACGGGTATTACCACCGATAAAAATACCCTTGAGCCCCTTTGCCCCGATCTCCTCCTTTGAATGAATCCCAATAGGAGAAACATCGTCCAGGTAATAAAGGAATTGCTTCCAGCGGGGCTGATCGAGATAGAGCTCCTTGCGGATATTTTCCTGCGTTGCGGCGTCCGCCCGCTGGCCCATTACCAGTCGGGAGGGATCACCGAATCCCTGAAATAGGAAAAAAACAGCTATTACCACCCCCAGCATGACCAGCAGCCCGTAAAAGCTTTTCTTTATCAGGTAGGATATCATTGTCCGGGTAACACTTTAGCATCGGATGATGGACTGGCAGAAGGCAACTCATTGAGATGGGGTAAAGCGAGCCCCAGATCTGCATAGCTCCATTTATCCAGGACCACTCCCCCCTTAAGCAAGTAAAGGGTTGGATTGGCGCGGGCTGCTGTCTTAATAGCTGTCGCATCACACTTCAGAATGGACACCAATGGGCTGATGCCTGCTTTATCCGTCCATGCTGCTACATTATCATAGTCCCCCGTAATAAAATAAACGGGGATCGCCTTGGCCCTGGCCAATGTAAGGATCAGCGTGAATTCTTTATTCCAGGAAGGAGGATACGCTGAAAGCTCCCTGGTGAAAAGCAACAGTTTAAATCCTTTCTGCGCCAGCAGTTCCTGCGTAGTATCCGTGCCGGTCGCCGTGATCAGGTTAAAATCTTTGATGGCTGGCTCAGCATTCCCTTTCCGGACGAGCTTGTCATAGCGGGTGATGAACTTGTAGGAATCATCAAAATCTGCCGGGAATTTATTGCCGGAGAATTCGATCCGTTGACCATTCTTTTCATAGACCATCGTGATCACCGTGCTGTCCGGAATAGCTCCGGGAGGGGCCTTCATTTTCTCCGGTATATTCGACCCCGCCCGGTAGGGCAGGCAGTCCACCAGGGGCAGATGGATCAGGACATACCATTGAAAAGCAAAAGATAGAATAGTAGCCAGGATTAGAAGGGACAGGCTGACGGGCTGGGATAGGAATGGCCGGATCTTTTGCTGGAAGAAGAACAGAAATAAAATAAGTATCAGCAATACCAGGTCCTTGGTAAAAGACTGTCCTGCAGTAAGTGGAATACAATCTCCAAAACAACCACATTCCCTCACTTTCCCGGATAAATAAGCATACCCCGTAAGAAAAGTAAAGAAAATGATCAGTAACAGTAAAAGCCAGCTAAACAATTTCATTCGCCAACCCAACAGGATCGCCACCCCGGCCACGATCTCGAAAACGATCATGATAATGGAAAATGCCAGGGTGTAATTGTCCAGACCATGAAAATTCCAGACCTCGAAGAACTCCTGCATTTTATAACTAAGTCCCAGCGGATCGTTGGCCTTTACCAGACCGGAAAATATGAAAAGGACTCCTACGATTATCCGGCAACCATTTATAAGGATCTTCATAAACTAAGAAACATTTATTGCGCGTGCTTCCCTTCAGACACCAGAATCAGCGCAAAAAGAGAATAATTAATAATATCAATATAATTACTATCGATGCCCTCACTGATCAGCGTCCTTCCCTCATTCGCCACGATCTGCCGGATCCGAAGGATCTTCATGAGGATAAGATCCACAAAACTTTCCTGGCTCATTTCCCGCCACGCTTCCCCGTAGTCATGATTTTTATCCAACATGGTAGCTCTCGCGACGGCGATCTTTTCATCATACCATTTCCCGGTTTCTTCCACGGACAGGTCTTCGGGAACATCGCCGGGGAGCGACAACTGTATCAAGCCAATTACACCGTAATTCACCATCGCACGGAATTCACTGCTCCTGTCATCTTCTATCCGCTGTTCTTTCTTCTGCTGCAGCGTACGTATCCGGAGGGCCTTTATGAATAGTTGATCCGCAATGGAAATGGTTCGCAGCACTCTCCAGGAAGTGCCATAGTCCCTGGTCTTCTTCAAAAAGATATCCTTACAGGACACAACGGCCTGGTCATATTGCTGATTCGTAGAGCTCATTTCCGGAATTTCTGCTATTTTCAATTTTATGATGGGCGATTATCGGTTAAAATAGTTGAATTTTACCGCCTGAATGTAAAAGTAAAGATTACGAAGCAAATGTTCACGTTGAATTGTAAGGGCAGATTGCTGCTGGTGGAAAAGCCCCTGGTCATGGGCATCATCAATATTACGCCCGACTCCTTCTATGAAGGCAGCCGGGTGATGGAGGAATCTGCCCTTATCCGGCAGGCAGAGCGAATGCTATTAGATGGTGCGGACATGCTGGACATAGGCGGGCAGAGCACCCGCCCCGGCGCTGAGCAGGTGGGCGCGGAAGAGGAGCTCAAAAGGGTGGTTGGGGCCATTGCCTTATTGCACCGTTACTTCCCAGAAGCCTTCCTTTCGGTGGACACCTGGTATTCCCGGGTAGCCGGGGAAGCCGTGGGGGCCGGCGCCTCCCTGGTGAATGATATCAGCGGAGGTATGTTGGACACCGGTATGCTGACGACGGTAGGCCGGCTGGGAGTACCCTATGTCTGCATGCACATGAAAGGCACGCCGCAGACGATGAATAGGGAAGCCATTTACGGAAATGTAACCGCCGAAGTATTGGATTTTTTCATTCAACGGATGGAAGACTGCCGGAAGGCGGGTATCCATGACGTAATCCTGGACCCGGGTATGGGGTTTGCCAAGAAAGGAAGCCACAACCTTATATTGCTGAAAAACCTGGCTGTCTTCACGATGCTTGGACGGCCCATTCTTTTGGGTATCTCCCGTAAATCTGTTATTTATAAGACGCTGGGCATTACTGCCGCGGAAGCTTTGAACGGAACTACGGTCTTGAATACACTGGGACTGCAGGGTGGCGCATCCATTCTACGCGTGCATGACCCGAAAGAAGCCCGGCAGGCTATTCAATTACTGCAGGCAATGCCTTCAGACCAATAAAAAAACCGCACCAACCGGCGCGGTTCCTCTATATAGGTAATCTAATCAGATCTATTTGTGCTGCTGAGGCTGAGCCTGCTGCGGCATCTGCATAGGAGGCATGCCGGGATTGGCTGCTGGTTTCGGCGCGTCCGTTACGTCTACGACCTCAACATCGAAAATGAGGTTTTCGAAAGGTTTGTGGGTGGGTCCGGGCTGTTGATCGTATGCCAGGAAAGCGGGAAGGTATAAAGTACCTTTTCCGCCTTTCTTAAATTTTTTCAGGCCATCTTCCATCCCCGGGATCATCTTTCCCTCTCCCACTACAAATTTCAAAGGAGTCTTGGACTGATCATCCGCATTGGTTTCAAATACTTTCCCGGCTGGGAATGATTTACCTGTATATCGTACTGACACCTGTTTGCCGGAATCTACCTGGGCGCCGTCACCAAGAGATTTGACCACCACGTAGGTGCCTTTAGCTGTTTTTTCAGCGTTGATCTTATTATCCGCCAGGTAGTTTTCCACAGATTTTACTTCTCTATCCTTTTCCTTGGCCATCTCCTGAGTTCTGTCAGCCGTCAGCAAATCTTCCGTCGGGAAAAGATCCAATACCTTGAAAGCAATGGTTATCTTATCTTTCTTTTTAATAAAAGGAGGCAATTGTCCGCCGGACTTTTTCAGTAGCGTGTCAGCCAGAATTACCACAACCGCACTATCGCCTTTACGCAGCAGGGACAATATTTCAGTATGGCTATAAACCGGTCTCGGGCTATCGACCGGCATGTAGATAGGTACACTTCCCGCTGAAGAATACAGGATCGAGTCGCGAATCTTCTCAATGACACTCACTTTCAGGAACTGGCCTTTTTTAGCAGGTTCTCCCTTTCCATCGGACATGATCTTATATAACAAGCCACTTTTTGTCTTCTTATACTCCTGGTTGGTGCAGGAAACTGCCGCAAACAACACCATGGTGACAAGCAAATACGACGAGAGTTTTTTCATTCTTAGATTATTGTAGTTGTGATGAGTTCTCTTTTATAGCATGGATGAACCGTTGCACCGTTTGTTCCAGGCTATCACTGCTGCGGCCGCCGGCAGCATTGAAATGCCCTCCTCCTTCAAAATACTTACGGGCAAAAGTATTGACGTCAAAATCTCCTTTACTGCGAAAAGAACACTTGACTTCTTCATCCCTGTCGATGATCAGGGCCGCCATCTTGATCCCTTGTATGGATAACGGATAGTTTACCAGCCCTTCGGTGTCACCTGTCTTGATCTCGAAGCGTACCAGGTCTTTCCAGGGGATGGATATCAGAGCCGCATTGTATTCATAATAAATGTCCATTTTATTTTGCAATACGTACCCGATGAACCTTAACCTGGTTTCCAGGAAATTATCGAAGAGGTGCTCATGGATCCGGGTATGGTTCAGCCCCGTGTCTTTCAGATCGGCCACCATCCTATGAACGGCCGCCGAGGCGCCGGGAAATCTGAAAGATCCGGTATCGGTCATGACACCGGCATACAAACAGGCTGCTATATCAATGTCGATCTTATCCGCATGCCCGGCTCCGATGATAAAGTCATAAATCATTTCGCAGGTAGAGCTTTTCCCTGTATCACTCACTCCGTATGCAAAGCTCTCCGTCTCAGGCTGTTGGTGATGGTCGATGAGGATCTTTTCACAGGTCAGTTTCCTCAGTTTGGTAGCCATGTAGCGGGTACGGCCCATATTATTGAAATCCAGGCAAAAGACCCATTCGGCCTGATCCAGGACGGCATTCGCTTTTTCCGTGCTGTATTCATAGTCGATCACTCCACTGCAACCGGGCATCCATTTCAGCCATTCCGCCCAATTGGTAGGCGAAACAACGGTGGGGGTATGCCCCAGCCGCCTTAGAAAATGAAACAATCCCAGGGAGGACCCCATCGCATCGGCATCCGGCTTCTGATGCATAACAATGACCACCTTTCTGGGCCTGTCTAACAAATCGTATATTTTTTCTATAGGTCTCATGCAAAATGTGTGCAAATGTCCGGATAAAAAAATCAAATCCCAAATCGCCTTTTTCGGGGGGAAATAGCCTAATTTTTCACCGGCCGCACTGTATATCCTCTTTTTCTAAGCAGGTTGATCACCCCGTTGTCCCCGGGCAGATGAGCAGCTCCCACCGCCACCAAGAGGGATTTTTGGGGCAGCAATTCGACGAGGGCCTTTGCCCACCGGCGATTACGGTCATATAGTAAAAGGTCCATATACCCGCTCATGCCGGGATCTCCTTTTGTGCTCAGGATGTCTATTTGATCCAGGTCCTGCTTTTTATAGAGATCGGACAGTTCAAGGGTCATTTTCTTATACTCCTCGGCGCTATCAATATAATTGACCAGGTCCTTCGCCTGCTGTTCATATGGAATACTGTCGAACAGGCCAGCCTGGAATTCCACTGTCTCCAATCCGTTTACGGGTTTATTATACGGGTGCAGCTCTTTCATGATCATCATCTCCATGCCATCCGTCGTTTTGCAGGCCAGGTTCTCCTCTTCGATCAGGCTGCTGACCAACAGGGGCTTAAATCGCTCCAACATGCCAAAAGGTAGTACGGCAGCATGTTTGGCAAAATAGGCTTTTACCCTTCCATAGGTGGCGGTATCCAGCAGATCGGATAATTTTTTACTGTCATTCATCCGCATGTATTTCATGGCATTCATCATGCCGCTCATATCGCTCAGGTTGATCTCGAAATAGACTTCGTCGCAATGGGCGATCACCGCTTTCAGACTATCGCTAAGATGGGCGTCATCCGCGCAGAGGACATGCATAGTGCCAAAAAGGTAAGAAGGCCTGGTAAGCCCGCTACCGGAAATCTCCCACAATAAAGTGTGAGCAGTCTGGGAAAAACCGAGACAGGCAGACAGCAGACCTGCCGACAGTAATAATGATTTCTTTAGCATGGTTATTTATAAGGTTTTTTACGATTCGCTGCATATTAGGGAGCTGGTGCGGCCGCTTCAGTCCCGTACAGCTGATCCCTGAATTTTAAGGAAGGAGAAGGAAGAAAGACGCCAATCCCCAGGGATGCCCATTTTTCATCGACAGCTTTGATAGTTTTTTCATCCGCTACGATAATATTCGGCCAGTCCCGTTGGAAATTATCCAGTTCTTTCGTTTTCCGGGTCCCGTCCAGACCCAAACATACAAATTTCTTACCGGGAGTAATAGCGGACTTCTTTTGTGCAAGGAAATTATCTCTTTTAGGATCCAGGTTGTTACAGAATCTCCATAGAGCGACAGGCAGGTCCAGAGCGTCGACTGTATGCTCTACATATAAGACCATCTTAATACCTTCCATCTCTTCCAGGTCACAAAGGGCCTCATGCAGCTCCTGGATATGGCCGGGCCGGTTTTTACGGACAGATAAAATGAGACAGGGAATTTGCCGGGATAAGAGAGAAAGATTTACTTTTTCAATCTCCGGATATCTTTCTTTTATCGCAGCTTCCGTCAGCCCGTTATAACGGGTAGCAAGCAGCTGATATTGGTCATTATCCGTTTCCTCGTCCTCTTTATAGGTTCCATCGATGCACATTTTCCCTCCGAACCCCAATTTACTGCAGCTATGGTCCAGTACATCCATCGGGCCCTGTGAGAAATAGACATCCGTGGCGGGATTAAAATGACGGAATACATATTCGGCCAATTGTCCGTAGTTTTGGATGGATACCCCCTCATCGGCAATAATCAGGATCTTATTAAACATCATTTGCCCTGCCCCCCACATAGCATTCATCACTTTTTGCCCCTGCCCTGCATATTCTTTTTGGATTTTGGCGATCACCAGGTTATGGAAGACTCCTTCCACCGGCATATCCATATCGATGATTTCCGGCACCAGTGTCATTTTAATGGGGGCCAGGAATATCCTTTCAGTAGCTTTCCCCAGCCAGGCATCTTCCTGAGGCGGGATGCCCACAATCGTAGCGGGATACACGGCATTTTTACGATGTGTGATCGCGGTAATATGAAATCTCGGATACCAGTCTGGCAGGGAATAATACCCGGTATGATCGCCGAAAGGCCCTTCCCAAATCAGCTCTTCGGTAGGATCTACATACCCTTCGATCACGAAATCAGCGTCAGCCGGCACTTCTATTTCAGGTTGTGTGATGCATTTGACCAGTTCCACCTTCTTCTTGCGCAGGAAGCCCGCCAACATATACTCGTCCACATTCTCAGGCAACGGGGCCGTAGCGCTGTATGCATATGCCGGATCGCCCCCCAGGGCAACCGCGACGGGCATTCTCTTGCCTGTTTTTTTATATTCTGAAAAGTGTTTGGCGCTGACTTTATGCTTATGCCAGTGCATGCCGGTCATAGTGGGACTGAAGACCTGCATCCTATACATGCCTACATTCCGGGAGCCGGTATTGGGATCTTTGGTATGAATGATGGGTAAAGTAACAAAAGGACCGCCATCTTTTGGCCAGCAGGTGATAACAGGTAGGAGATTGATATCCGGGTTGGTCATCACCACTTCCTGGCACTCTCCCCGGCCGCTTTTTACCCTGGGCATCCAACTGGCAAACTGCCCCAGCTTGGGAAGCAGCTTTAGTTTATCGAGGATGCCTTCCTTCGGCGCGGATAACAAACGGAACAGGCCCTCTATTTCCCGGGTCACGTCATCCAGGTGCTCTACCCCCAGGGCCATGCACATCCTTTTTTCACTCCCATAGGCGTTCATCAGGACCGGGAAATCCGTACCTGTATTTTCAAACAGCAGGGCTTTGCCCCCATTTCCGCTCTTGCTGATCCGGTCTGTGATCTCCGCTACCTCCAGTTTCGGGTCTACATATGTCTTAATGCGTACTAATTCCCCTGCCTTTTCCAATGCCTGAATAAACTCCTGTTGGTTACTGTAAGCCATGCAATTAGTGTTTTTTTTGCGTCTTGCCTTCATGAAACTCCGCCATATGCGAACGGCGGACCGTAGTCCGCCGGCAAAAATAAAACACTAACTGTCGAAATAAGTTGACAACCGCAAGTATTAATAAACTTTTTTCGGACAGTCGATTACTCCGTTATGCCGCTGGTGGGCTGTTATTTTATTGGTGTTGAGGCCAATGCTCACCCGAATGCCGGAAAGGTAATACCAATCCTTATATTTCGAACCTCCCCGGATAGTCCCCTCGGTCGGGTAGCCAGCGCCCCCTTTAACCTCATCGCCCCGGTAAGCCATTTCCACCGCCCGGGGGCCTTTAGCCGCCAGCAGGGTGGCTTGGTCGACGTACTTGGTACTGACGTCATCCAGGTAATCCGTAAACAGCTTGCGTAGGCCAATCTCATAGGCCAGCACGATGTTATCGGTTATACGGAATTTGATACCTCCGCCAAAAGGGATGGCAAACTGGAAAAGCGAATATGGCTTACGATCGGGATATTGGGCCAGGCCTTCTCCTTCTGTGCTCAATCCCTTGAGATATATCTTCTTTCCCAGGGTGTCATAAGCATAGGGATTGAAGTGGTAGATGGCTACCCCGGCAAAAGCATAAGGCGTCAACTTGTGTTCGTTCAGGTCCAGCAGATTATATTCGAGGAGGAAATTGCCTTCATAGATCCGGCTTTGGAAGCTCAGGTTGCGGGCCCTAAGATCCGCTTGCCTGCTATAGGCATCCGAAGCGCCGACATTAGCATAGCTGCCATTTCCAAGGATGGAAAAGTGGCTGTTCAGATCGTATTGCAGACCGACGCCGAAGGCCCCATGCGACTGCTGGGTGGTATATGCCTTGCTCTGGAGGTCACCGATATAGTTGGAAAAGCCACCAAAAAGATTGACATGCCATTGAGCTTGGCTAAGTAAGGGCAATAGCATTCCCACTAATAAGAACTTTCTCATTCTTAGTCAGAATTTGAGGATTAAAAATGTTGATTACAAAGTGATTTTACGCAAGGGAATTGGATCAAAAGGAATAACGATCAAGAGAGATAAAAGAGATAAATTGGTAGAATTTCTTACAATAGGTGTTCTTATTAGAAGATTACCCTCATAACGCAAGTATTGAGCCAAATATTTAAAAAATCGGCGCTAAAGAAAAGTTAAAGAAAATTGTCTCGGATTTATACAATTTTTAGCATTCAAATCATTTTTCCATTACCTTTGCACCCCGCGAATTTCTAAAATTCGGGACGTAGCGCAGCCCGGTAGCGCACTTGCATGGGGTGCAAGGGGTCGCAAGTTCGAATCTTGTCGTCCCGACCAAAATGGGTAAAAGCAAACCCAAAGGCCCGTAAAACTCAATGTTTACGGGCCTTTTTATTTTTATTCCTATAAATTTGTTGCATTAAATCCCAGCCTTCACGTGAACAGACTGCGGATGGCCCTTTACTTTATTCCTCCCCCAATTTTTTAGTATTTGATAAAAGACGGTCCAGTGATAAAGGCCCGGAGCCAATAACGATAAAAAGTACCAGCAGCGCCAGCACCAGGATTGACAGCCATAGTTCGGAATTGGTGAAGGGAGATAAAATATTCACAAAAAATACGGCTCCGAAAACGATCGGTAATTGTAATAATGCCCACAGTCTTGTAAAAAGCCCTACGAAAATAAGAGCCCCTCCAACCAGGTGTATATAGGTCACATAATAGATCAGCGCCGTTATTATATCCGGCGATTCCCGGATGGCCTTATTTTCAATGATCAGGTATCTGAGATAAGCGGCATTATTTAAAAAAGCAATCCCTTTGGTAACCAGGAAAAGCCCGAGCAAGATGCGAATTATGTCCAGGATTTTAGTATGATGCAAGTCGCCCCAGTCCCTGATCTTATAAGCAATATTCATAATCAATTTTTATATTGTTTATACAAAGATAAAGATATAACAATTAACCCTTTATCATGTGCAGGGGCCTGCTGCAGTGAGTGTTGGCCCATCCCTCATGTTTACTTCACCCCATAGGTTAGACTCACATAATACATCCCCCCGATAGAGGGCCCGCCAAGAAAAGAATAGTAATATTTATTGAGCAAATTACTTCCCCCCAGTTTCAGCCGGCACCGGGCCTTCTCAAAGGTATAATTAACCTGCGCATCCAGCGTCGAATAAGCAGAGACATTGCCATTCACCAAAAAAGATTGCCAATAATAGCCGCTTTGCCACCTCCAGGTGATGCCAGCACCTGCGTGTTTGATTATTTTTTCCTTTGCCAGGGACAAATTCACCATCCATTCCGGGGTATTAAATCCATCTTCCAGACCGTCCTCATTCGCGGACTTCCGAAGTTTGGCAAAAGAGGTATTGGCGTTGGCCGTATAGCTGCCCGAATGATAAGTAACTCCCGCACTCCCTCCATAATTATAGACTTTTGTCTGCGAATTGGTCCACATACGATATTGGCTCTGCTGCGACTTATTGTACAGGGCCATCGGGATGGAATCCGTATTCTTTGTATTGGGCACATTCATATTAGCCTGTGCGATGAATGACCGGTAATTATTAAAGTAGAAATCCACATCGATATAGATCTTCCCTTTTGCAAACAGCCCTTTATACCCTCCCTCGACCGAGTTGATGTGCTCGGGCCTGATATAGGTATAGGGATTTTTTTTAAGCAGAGTTTTATTTTTTGCAATAGCATCCTTTTGAGACAGGCCGCCCGTATTGATATCATTCAGCACAGCTTGCTGAAAAGCTGTTATCGAGGTCTGTAGCCAGGCATTTTCGAAAATGCCCTGTGACATCACCGGCAGCCCTCCTACTCTTTTCACTCCCCCGCTGTTCACGTTGGAATAAGCTTCGAATATGCTGGGAAACCGGTATCCGCTCTGGAAAGAAAGACGGAAATGCTGCGAGTATACCGGGGAATAGGCAGCAGTAAACCTCGGGTTCCAGGTCTGCGAAAAATAATCATTCTTATCGGTGCGGATGATGCCGCCAATCTTCAGGTTACCTTTTAAGAAGGATTTGGTCACCGAAACGAACCCCCCGGTTTTACCGTAGTGAATATTGCTACCTGCCTTTCCAGGCACCGGGTTTATAAAATAATTGCCGTCCGGCCATATAAAATAGGTCCGGTGATCAGCTCCCACGAGGATCTCCAGGCCCGTTTGTTCTTTCAGTCCGTGCAGCCATTGTCCGGTCAGGTCTATCTGGGCCTCGGCATGGATGAAGCTGGCTTTCACCTTCAGCGCCGCACCACTGTCCCAGTTATTGATCTGCTGTAATTTCTGTAGCACACCCGCAAAAGGAGATGTGCCTGGCTGATACCTGCCTGCATCGGCAAAAGCCCGGGCCTGGTGATGTGCCTGTGCCACAGAGCTGCCCGACTGATACGCATTGTTAAACTCGGCTGTATAGTCGGCATACCATTGATTATCTGGTTTGTAGTTACGATCGATATTCTCGGCCATAGAACGGAGATTATAGGAATTACCGGTATTCTCACTATTCAAGTAGACTTTGGCCTGGACAGAGGCGGATTGAAATTGCAGACCATGCTGCTGAACGAGATAATCCTGCAGGCGAAACCGGTTAGCACGCTGATATACATTATCCAGCAGGGCAACATGGTAGAGATAGCTGATGGTCGCCGTGGGAGATAATTTGTAATAGATGCCCGCGTCCGCTTTTATATTCTGCAGATCATAATTCACCACATCCTTTTCATAATAACCAGTGCGTGCGACTACATAGCTTTTGCCCTGCAAACTGATTGTTTTGCGGTCGGAAGATTCATTGCCATAGCCGCTCAGGGGATCCTGTGCAGGGTTGTCGCCCCCCATCAGGCCAGTGCTGGCGTTGGCGTTGGCATTCAATTCCCGGTGATCATCCGCAATCCAGTCATACCCTTTACTGAAAGTGCCATTCAACTTAAAAGCCAGCCGGGGAGACAACGCCTTCGCCCATCGCAAACTCGTTTCTGAAAATAATCTGGCGGAAATAGCTCTGTCACCTACATGCGTCACGGCAGTCTTCTGCTGCACGCTCAATCCCTCTGACAGAAAGGGGTTTTTGGTGGATATATTTGCAAGCCCATTAATAGTATTCATTCCATACAAGGCAGAAGCTACTCCGGGCACGATCTCCACGTTGTCGACATCCAGGTCCGAAGGTCCCAGGGCATTGGCAATAGGTCCTCCTATGTGAGGCGATGCTACATCCATCCCGTCCACTAATTGGGCAAACCGGACATTTGTAGTATTGGCAAACCCCCTTGCATTCAATATTTTAAAACCAAGGCTCGGCGTTATCATCTGCACACCCTGTACATTTTCAAGCGCATCAAAAAAAGACGGGGCCGGAGCCGCATAAAAATACTTTTCACCTACTTTCTGTACACTTACCGGAGACCGGAGAATACTTTCCCGAAGCCGGGTAGCCGAAACGGTCACCTCCGTTAAGATCTTTATCATCGAATCGCTTCGCATGGTCATACTGTCGGCGGCATATCCCCGGATCTTAGGCAATACCTGTCCATGCACCATACAGTGGATCAAACATAAAAAAGCAATCAGTCCTTTTTTCATAAGCGAGGTTTGTTTTGGCCGTTATATCTTTGTTTATATAACGCAAATATAATCAAAGCAGCACATTTTTTTGATCCAGGACAGCATTTCCGGGAAAAGTCTTAATTTCCATTACTCATGGGAAAAAAGATCAGCGAACTATTAAAAAAAGGAGACTTTAAAGTAAATGGAAGTCTGTGGATAGAAGGCGACGGCCAACGTTTTTTCGGTCCCGGCCCGGTAGAACTATTGGAATATATCGACCAGACAGGCTCTATTAACCAGGCTGCAAAAAAAATGGGCATGTCCTATAAAAAGGCCTGGGAACTTATCAACAACCTGAACGCCATGGCCGCACAGCCCCTCGTTACCACCAGCACAGGGGGAGAAAAAGGGGGCGGGTCCATCCTCTCAAAAGAAGCAAAGCAGATGATCGCTTACCATCGCCAATTGCGTGAGCGGTTCCGAATCTTCCTGGAAAGAGAAACAGCAAGATTAAAATAAACAAAAGCCGCCCCTTTTAGGAGGGCGGCCCGTTTTATGAATCATCCGGGGTCTAGGGGTCAATCTCAAATGCTATTCAGCACCTTCGATTGGGTCAAATATTTTTTAGAAGGATAATATATGAAAAAACAACTTCCGTTCTTAACAAGGGGAATGATCTCAGCACTGGCTTCCGTAGGGACAGCAGGACAGCCAAACGTCGTTCCCATTACTCCATATTTATGGAGGATACGCAGACTTACGTAAGGAGCTCCGTGAATGACGATATTGCGTCGGCTGGCCATATCATTAAAACCTTTGTCTACACCATCGATACGTAAGGAAAGGCCATTGCTGCCATAATATGTTTTGCGGGTCACATAAAAACCCAGGCTGCTCTTACAGGATTCAGGGGAATTAGAAAAAGAACTGGCATATTCTTCTCCGGAGTTGATGCCATGTGCGACATACGTACGGTAGAGCATTTTCTTGTTGCGTACATCGATCACGTACATTCTCTGCTGACTGGAGGATTGACTAAAATCACAAATAGACAATACATCCGTCCTATGCAAAACACCTTTTTTCAGCAGGTTATGGTAACCCAGCCAGGCATACTCAAAAGCTTTCCGGCTAAGCCCTGAATCTTCGAGATCCATCCGGTCATAAATACTCAGCGCGGTGTTCATGACCATTTTATATTCTACTTTAAAAGCGGCTAATTTTATGGCCTTTTGCATTTCCTCTGCTTTCAGGGCGGCTGCTATTGAAGCTGCTTTTTCTAATTCGGCCGTCCGGGCGCAAACGGAAGAAGCAGAAACCGTATACCGGAGGATCGTCTTGATCGCATCGGCTGCATGATAGGAGGTAGTACCGGCTTTAGCCAGCATAAAAGAGCCAATAAAGAAAAGCAACAGTAAAAAGCTCTTGGCGGAAGGAAAAGTAATGAATTTCATAAAAACGGATTTGGTATACTAGTTTCAATCAATATACCAAATCCATAAACAGTTAATTATCAATTCATTATTCGATTTTTTTCCAATAGACTTATTCCCGGCCTGGGAAAGACTTCCCGAATTTTGGACAATTGGGAAGGGCTCCCAAAAAAACAGGGACAAAAATGTCCCTGAATTACCAAACCTAACTGCCTATGAAGACTATAACGAATTTAAATACCTTCTTTTTACTATGTGATGTAGTTTATATACGACAAATGATCTAAAATAGATTTCATCCGGGCAAATAAATTTTATATTTATACATACTATGAGAAAAGGATACCTGTTACCGCTGTTCCTGTCTGCTTCTCTCCTTGCACACAGTCAGCAAAACCCACTTCCGGACAGTCCGGGCCCGTTCCACTCGGATTACCAACCTCCTTTTTTTACCGATGGGGACAGGAATAAAAAGATAGCGGCAGCCTTTCCAGCCGTTGAAAAGATCTATCGGGATTATGCCCTGAAAAATCATTTCCCGGGCCTGGCCTTTGGCATTGTAGTAGACGGACAGCTGGTCTACTCGGGAAGTATGGGATACGCCGATCTCTCTCAACACCAACCCGTAAACAGCCTTTCCCTCTTCCGCATCGCCTCGATGACCAAAAGCTTCACAGCCCTGGCCATTCTCAAATTACGCGATGATGGCAAACTTAGCCTGGAAGACCCTGTATACCAGTATATTCCGGAGATCAAAAAAACGATTGCTCTCACGGCAGATGCTCCGCCCATTACTATTCGCCACCTGTTAAGCCATTCGGTAGGGTTCCCGGAAGACAATCCCTGGGGCGACCGTCAATTAGCTGATACCGACGACGAACTAATCCAATTAATCGAAAAAGGCATCTCCTTCTCTAATGTTCCCGGCATCAGTTATGAATACAGCAATCTTGGGTTTGCCATGTTGGGAATGATCATCACAAAAGTTTCCGGCAAACCCTATCAACAATATATTACTGAAAATATTCTCGACCCCCTGGGCATGCGGCATACTCTATGGGAATATACTCAGGCCCCGAAAAACCTGCTGGCGCATGGCTATCGGTGGCTGAATGAAAAATGGAATGAAGAACCCCTACTCCACGATGGCGCCTACGGTGCTATGGGGGGACTGATCACTTCCATAGAGGATTTCAGTCAGTATATGGCCTATCACCTCTCCGCATGGCCACCTCGTAACGAGGCCGATAAAGGTCCTGTTAAAAGGAGTTCTTTAAGGGAAATGCACCAACCCCGCACTTTCAGCAGCCATAATCTTTCTTTTAAATACCCTAATGGGCGTACCTGTCCCACGATCAACTTCTATAATTATGGATTGAGATGGACCAGGGACTGTGAAGGAAGGATCTATACCGGTCACACGGGAGGATTGCCTGGTTTTGGCAGCCAGTGGTGGATAATGCCCGATTACGGGATCGGGGTCGTTGCCATGGCAAATCTCACCTACGCTGGCCTCAGCACTCCCAACTGGGCCGCCCTGGATACGATCATAGCTATAGCGGACCTTCATCCCCGTCAATTGCCAGCTTCCGGCATTCTCATCAAGCGGAAGCAGGAACTGCTCGCATTATTGCCGGACTGGAATGAGGCCCGGCAATCTGGAATATTTGCAGTCAACTTCTTTTCAGACAATCCGCTGGATTCTCTGAAGAATACCAGCCAGGATCTTTTTGCAAAAGCCGGCAAGATAAGAAGGATCACGGAGTTGATCCCGGAGAACCAATTAAGAGGGCAATTCGTGATAGAAGGGGAAAAAGGCAATATACGTGTTTCTTTTACCCTCACCCCCGAAAATCCAGCCCTCATCCAGCAATTGACTATTGCCCCACTTTGACAGTAAAATCGTCCGTTCTGGGAGGAAGGCACATCTGATCGGTACAAACCTGGTAAGTCAGAGAACCGCTGACGCTGGTCTTGACATTCCCCTTCAGCCTGACAATCTGTACAAAATCAACCTGATCCTTATACTGGTTGGCCTTGATACCGGTAGCTTCATCCTGCCATTTTTCCATCGCGCCCACCTCTTTGGTCTTACCCTCTATCCCTACCAGCGGATTGGATTTGAATTTGATGGCCGTTGGCTGGGCTACGGCTTCTTCCGGTTGTAACTGGGAATAGGCATGCCAGCCTGATTCCAGCATGGCGGTCAGATGCACTTCATACGTTTTATCGCCGATCTTTTTGGCACTGTATTGCCACTGGATAGGATTCTTTGACATCCTGTCCTGGGCATAGGCGGCCATCGTAGCAATTGAAAGGAGAAGAAAGAAATATAGTGTCTTTTTCATGGAGGTACTCTTTATGTTAAATGTATTTGTACAAGTATGCAAATGGTAAATTCAAGGTCGTAGAAGGGTCAATTCCGGTCATCTTCGGCGAGCGCCGCCAGGAGCATAATGTATCTGTTACGCTGATCTGAAAAGATTTTTGTTGGATAATCAGGCCTCAAAACTGCGGTTTTATCGCACCAAATATACTGGTTTCCTTATTTAAGAGCTAAATTTTTCCGTTAATTTCTCCAGCAGACAGGCCAACCCGGAATAAGCCATCCAGAACAGCAGTTTTTCCTGCACCGTAGCCCCCGTCCAAAGGGCAAAAGGCAGGCTTACCCAGATACTCAGGCAGTAAAAGCAATCCAGCAACTGTCCCCACAGGCCCTCCCCCGCCCATTTCCGCAATCGATAGATCACATCGAAAGGGCCATCCTCCTTACTTAGCAGGTGGGTGATCCGCCATATGGCTAAAGAGACAATTAAAAAAAACATTGGAATAAAGCTACCACAAAAGCCATTCACTGGAATACCACAATATGGTAGTTCTCAGCATAGAACAATAAGGATTGTAGAAATAAGGCCCCAGGACTGGGCCCGGAGAGGCCCTTTCTATAGCTTCTTTTCCTGGCATGCCTTTTAGCCTTCTATATCGTAACAAAAGGGCTATCATGAACGAAGACCAGGATAACGTACCTGCCGGGCGCCAGATCAAAGCCTCCTTCAGAGAAAGGTTATCGCAATTTTTCCTTCGTATATACAGCCTCTATCGGTTCATCCTCCGCTTCTTCAGGGAAGCCGCCCTTCCCCCCTATGAATACAAAGAGATCCTCAATCAATTCTTTCAGGTAGGCATTAAATCCCTTTCCATCATCACCCTCACCGGTTTTATCACAGGACTTGTCTTCACCAAGCAATCCCGCTCGTCCCTCACGGGATTTGGCGCTACATCCTGGCTCCCTTCACTGATGGCTATAGCCATCATACGCGCCCTGGCCCCCCTGGTCTCGGCATTGATCGTAGCCGGGAAAGTCGGCTCCAATATAGGCGCCGAATTAGGCTCCATGAAAGTCACCGAACAGATCGAAGCCATGGAAGTCTCCTCCACCAACCCGTTCAAATTCCTGGTGGTCAGTCGCATACTGGCCACAACCATTATCGTACCCATCCTGGCGATCTATATGGCGTTTATCGGATTGCTGGGCGCCTTCGTAAATGTTTACAAGAACGAGCTGACCAGCTTTACTACCTTCTTCCAGTCCGCTTTTGAAAAGATCACTTTTTTAGATATCTATATCCTCATCATCAAGTCCGCCATCTATGGATTTACCATCGGGGTAGCCGGATGCTTTAACGGATATAATGCAGACCAGGGAACGGTTGGTGTGGGTCGGGCTGCCAATACTGCTGTTGTAGCGTCCATGTTCCTCATCTTCGTGGAAGAAATGATCATCGTTACGGTAGTTAATTATTTTAAACAAGGGCTCGGATAATATGGCAAAACAACTTTCATCCATCGACACCCGACTACCCGTCATTTCCCTGCGGGGAGTGGAGAAATCCTTTGGTCATGTGCCGGTTCTCCGGGGAGTTGATCTCGATGTATACAAAGGCGAGAACGTGGTGATCCTGGGCAGGTCGGGAAGCGGTAAATCTGTATTGATCAGGATCATCGCCGGCCTGCTGAAGCCCGATCGTGGCTCGGTAAATGTATTGGTTAAGGATATCAGCACTCTGAACACAAGGGAATTGCAGGTCCTGCGCGCCAGAATAGGTTTTTCCTTTCAGAGCAGCGCCCTGTATGACGGGATGAATGTAAAGGACAACCTGGAGTTTCCCCTGGTAAGGAACAACAGGCACCTGAGCCGGCAACAGATAAATGAAGCGATAGCAAAAGTTTTGGACGATGTCGGGCTGACAAAGACACTATACCAGATGCCTTCCGAACTATCGGGGGGACAGAAGAAGCGTATCGGTATTGCCCGTACTCTGATCCTCCGGCCGGAGATCATGTTGTACGATGAGCCTACTGCCGGGCTCGACCCGGTGACCAGCGTGGAAATAAACGACCTGATCAATGAAGTGCAGCAACTTTATAACACGAGTTCGGTCATCATCACCCATGACCTGACTTGTGCAAGATCGACAGGCGACCGGTTGATCATGCTTTCGGAAGGAAAGTTCCTCAAGCAAGGAAGTTTCGACGAGGTGTTTAATACGGACGATGCGAGGATAAAAGGTTTTTACAATTATAATTTCATAGCAGGCAAATGAGCGAGCAAAACAACAGGAAACAAATAGCGGTAGGCATCTTTATTTTTTTGGGGCTGGCCATCCTGATCACAGGCATCCTGACGATCGGCAGCCAACGCAAAGCGTTTGTAAAGAGCATAACGCTCAAAGCTATTTTTGACGATGTACAGGGACTGCAATCAGGAAACAATGTATGGCTATCCGGCATGAAGGTAGGTACGGTAAAAAAAGTTGAGTTCTACGGCAGCTCCCAGGTAGAGATCACTATGAACATCGAGCAACAGGCTCAGCCGCATATACGCAGAGATGCAAGGGCCCGCATCAGCACGGACGGGTTGGTAGGTAATAAGATCCTGGTCATCTATGGCGGCAGCGATACCAGCCCACCCATAGCCGGGAACGAACATTTACAAACCGAACACCATTCGGGCACAGATGAATTGATGGCCACCCTGCAGGCAAATAATAACAACCTGTTGGAGATTACGGGTAACCTGAAAATGATCAGCCGGAAATTAACAACAGGCCAGGGTACCCTGGGACAGTTGATCAATGATCCTACCCTGGGAAACAGCCTGAAAACTTCCATCAACCATTTGCAAGCTGCCTCCGCCAGTAGCGAAAGGGTCATTGCGGACCTGGATAATTTTACGTCTGGCCTGCGTAAGCCCGGGGTGCTGGCGAACGAACTGGTGACGGACACTATAGTCTTCCATAATCTAAAAAGCACCGTCGCCAGGTTGAATGATGCAGCCTCCGCCGCACAACAGTTTACGCTATCCATGAGCAGTGCCGGCGCCAGGGTTGACAGCGGGCTTAATAACAGGAATGCCCCTTTGGGTTTGCTGTTGCATGATGAAGACGCAGGTGCGGATCTGCAGCGCACAATCAAAAACCTTCGTGTGAGCAGCAAGGAATTAAGTGATGACCTGGAAGCCATTCAACACAATTTCCTGCTAAGAGGGTTTTTCCGGAAAAGGAATAAAAGTCAATAATAATGTGGAATTTATTCCCCACTTTACCAGTATTTATTAGAATAGCTGATTATAACTGATTTATTAGCCGGTTTAGGAATTATTTCCCTTATACTTGTCAAAATTCAACATCATGCCCATAGACGTAGCAAAGATCCTTCACCGGAAGAAAAAACAGATCCTGGAAGATTGGATAACTGGTCAGTTAACTAATGACGGCTTAAAGGAAGAGCTGATTGGAAACGGAGAACAGAGAACGCAATCGGAAGAATTACTGAACGCCCTCTTAGTTAAACTCAGCAGTGAAAATGGCCGGTCTGAGAATACAGACTTCGATCCCATGATGGAAATACTGGAAGACATTTCCATTATGAGAGCCAAAAAAGGATATAGTCCCCGGGAAACGGGCGTCTTCGTATTCAGTTTAAAAGAGGCTCTCCTGAAGACCTTGAATGAGGAGATCAAAAATGATCCCCAGACTTTGTACGAAGAAAGCCTCCGCATCAGTTCGTTGTTGGACAACCTCGTAATAGGCACCTTTGAAACCTTTATCAAGGGTCGTGAAGAGGTCATCCTTCGGCAGACGGATGAGATTACGGAGATCTCCACGCCGGTTATCCGGGTATGGGAGGGCATCCTAGCCCTGCCGATCATCGGCACGCTCGATAGCTCGCGGACCCAGGTCGTTATGGAGAACCTTCTGTCACAGATCGTAGAAACGGGCAGTAGCATCGCCATCCTGGATATTTCCGGGGTCCCCGCTGTCGATTCCCTGGTAGCCCAGCATCTGATCAAGACAGTCAGCGCCACCCGGCTCATGGGAGCCGAATGTATCATCAGCGGCATACGTCCCGAAATTGCCCAGACTGTGGTTCACCTGGGAATCGATCTTTCCGGTATCGTTACCAAGTCTTCCCTGGCCAGCGCCTTGAGTTATGCATTCAGCAGCTTACGATTGGAAGTAAGGAAAATTAATAAAGAAGCCAGAATCTAATACGCTTACAAATGGAGAAGATACCTATTTTAAAAATGGGGCAGTTTTTGCTGGTAACCATCCAGGTAGATCTCTACGACAGACTAGCGCTGAATCTGGAGGCCGACCTGATCCATATGGTGGATAAGACCGGTGCTAAAGGCGTATTGATTGACATTTCAGCAGTCAATATTGTGGACTCTTTCATGGGAAGGATCCTCGGTAATATCGCGAATATGTCCAGGATACTGGATGCCCAGACAGTTGTAGTGGGAATGCAACCGGCGGTTGCCATCACCCTGGTGGAACTAGGGCTCCCCCTGCGGGGAGTCATCACAGCTTTGAATGTGGAGAAAGGAATGTCCCTGCTCCAGTCGATGACCAGCAACAATAACGGCGAAGAGGAAGAAACCAGCGAAGATGATAGTAACGCTAACTAAAGACGAAATGATGGTCATTAAAGAACAGGACGTTGTTCCCTTCCGGAACAGGGTAAAGGAATATGCCGTAAAAATAAGGATGGGGCTGGTCAACCAGACAAAATTGATCACGGCGGCCAGTGAACTGGTAAGAAATATGTTGAACTATGCCAACGGGGGAAAGATCCTGATCGAGATCGTTTCCAGGGGAAGAGACAATGGTATTCGCCTCACCTTCTCCGATAAAGGTCCCGGGATCAAGGATATCCCTTTAGCGATGAAGGACGGCTATTCCACCGGCAAAAGCCTTGGTCTTGGATTACCAGGCGCCAAAAGACTTTCCAATGAATTTAATATCCAAAGTGAGGCCGGAAAAGGAACTATCGTCACAATCATCAAGTGGTCAAATGGTTAATGTGAATATGCAACATGTAAGCTTTAACGCAAGCGACAGGAGTTATCTGGCTATTATAAAAAAAGAAATCCATAGATTAGCTCTGCAGAAAGGGTTTGAGCCAAAAAAGCTGAATGAGATCGACATCGTCGTAGCAGAATTAGGTACTAACCTAGTCAAACACACCGCGAATGGTGAGATCCTGGTGACCATCCTGCAGGAAGGAGAAAGGATAGCATTGGAGATGATCAGCATAGACAATGGTCCCGGTATCGCTGATCCTGATAAAATGCTGATAGATGGCGTCTCCACCAGCCATACCCTTGGACATGGGCTGGGCGCCATACGCCGTTTGTCCGATACGTTCGAGCTATATTCAAAAAAGGATTGGGGCACCATATTATTAAGCAGGATCTATGACAAGCCTTTGCCGAAAAAGGAAGTTATACCTCTTCCCTTCGTTATCAGGGCTCTGGTAGTAGCCAAACCCGGAGAACGGGTCTCAGGAGATGGTTATTATGCTATGACGACCAGGGGTGGTATTACTAAATTACTGGTAGCAGATGGACTGGGGCATGGAGCAGAAGCCCATCATGCTGTGAATGAAGCCATCGCTGTTTTCAAGACCATGGAGGAGGATAGTCCTGTAGAACTGCTCAGACAACTGCATGCTTCTATAAAAAAAACAAGAGGTATGGTGGCTACGGTAGTAATCATCAACCCCCTTCAAAAAACCTGGAAAATATGCGGGGTCGGCAATATAGCAACAAGGCTCACCGGTTATCAAAACGCCAAAAATTATTTATCATATAATGGGATTATCGGACATAACATACCCACTACCTTGAATGATCAGGAATTATCGCAAAATGATTTCCAACAGATCGTCCTTTGCTCGGACGGTATTAAATCCCGTTGGGAATATGCGAAACACCCCTCTATTCAGAAGTACGACCTCATCGTCCAGGCCGCAGCCCTGTATAAAGACTTTGCAAGGAAAACAGATGATATGTCCGTCATAATAGGGAGAGCAGCATCATGATCTACGAAATCACCCGGTTGAACCTGGAAAATGAAATGGACCTGATTCTCGCGCACAAGCGATCCATACGTTTGGGTGGTTTGCTCAACCTGTCTATTTCCGGTCAAACCGCTTTTACGACGGCCATTTCAGAATGCTGCCGGGAGGTGATCGAAAAAGCAAAGAATGGATTATTGGCTATCCGGATCGGGCAGGAAAATGATAAATTTTACCTGACAGCCGCCATTAGCTATAAGGAATCAGAAATTACGAGGCCAGGATATGGGGCCCTTGACTATGCAAAAAAACTGGTTAGCCAGTTCAATATGTATTCCGAAGATTCCTATAGTAATATTGAACTAACAATCAATGTCCCGAAAGCGACAAAGCTCTCCGAGGTAAAGATTGCTACCATTATCGATTCTTTCAGGAAAGAACACCCCTCTTCTCCTTATGAAGAAGTCAAACTCAAAAAAGACGCGCTGAACAAGCTCGCCGAAGAACAGCACGAGCAGTTGCTACGTTCTATTTACGTCAACGAAAAAAAAACAGAATTCCTGTCTATTGCCAGCCATGAATTAAAAACACCCCTTACAACTATCAAAGCCTTCACGCAACTGGCGCTGGAGGAAGGAGACCATTGCAGCGACAATATCAAAATGTACCTGTCGAAGATCAACACCCAATCCGATAAACTTTACAAGCTGATCCAGCAGCTCCTGGATGTATCCAAGGTCGAGGCCGGACAGCTAGACTTCAATTTGGAAGAGACCCCGCTGAATAACTATATCCGGGAGACGGTATCCCTGATCAGTAAATCTATCCCCACGCACAATGTCGAAATAGAAGTAGGAGAAGATGTGACAGCCCTGGTCGATAAACTAAGGCTGGAGCAGGTTTTTTCCAATATCCTGATAAATGCAGCCAAATATTCCGATGAAAGAAGTAATATCCGGGTAATGACATCTATACAACCCGGGAATATGTTTCGAATTTCCATCCAGGACGAAGGAATCGGAATGACTCAGCAGAATATCAAAAGAGTCTTTGAAAAATTCTTCCGGGCAGAAGAAGTTGCCAGGGCTTATTCCGGTCTGGGTATGGGATTGTATATCGCTTCACGGATCGTAGCCGGCCATGGTGGTACAATATGGATTGACAGTGAGGTGGATATAGGCTCTACTTTTTATTTCACCATTCCCTTCTTACACACCGTTACTTAAGGATGAAATTGAAACCAGATCAGCGCGATCGCCGCCAAGGCCATTAACACCAGGCCCGCCCCTCCGAGGATATTGGATCCTCTCCCATTCACTGAATTCCCCATTATTTTAGGGCTGTTGCAAATATGCAGCACTACAGCGATCATAACAGGAGCTGTCAACCCATATAAAATGGCCGTATAGAGCAACGCCTGGATAGGACTGATATTAAGGAAGTCCAGGCAGAGCCCCGCCAGCAGCGACACTACCAGGGTTAGGTAAAACCCCGGAGCCTGGTTGAACTTCTTATTCAATCCCTGACTCCAATTGAACGTCTCGGCCACGATATAAGAAAGAGAGCCGCCCAGCACAGGAATGGCCAGGAAACCCGTCCCGATCACCCCAATCGCAAAAAGCAAATAAGTTACTTTGCCCGCCAGGGGAAACAATGCTTTCGCTGCCTGGTCCACCGTATCGATCTTTCGTATCCCGGCAGTATACAACACAACTCCTGCTGTCAAAATGATAAAGAACATGACCACATTTGAAAACAACATTCCCAGATAAACATCCTTTGACATCTTATCCAGGAATTGCTTGTTGACCATTACCCGTTTACGGGAATTGGCAATGTCCTCAGCCTCCATCGTGGCCTGCCAGAAAAAAAGATAAGGGGAAATCGTGGTCCCCAGGATAGCGACCAGGATCTCCAAAAAATCTTTGTTTAATTTTATCGTGGGCACCAGCGTATGCTTCAGTACCTCCAGCCAGTTCACCTTCACCAGGAAAGGGATCAGGATATAAAGCAGCAGTACCAGGCAGAGCCATTTGAGGATACCGGCTAACTTTTGATAGGGATAAATGATCACTCCCAAAAGGATCAATGCAGTAAAAATGATCTCAAAAGCAAAGATCGGCACTCCAGGTGCCAGCATATGCGCAACTGCTCCCATCCCTTCGATATCCGCCCCGATATTCAATACGATAGCAGGAAAACTGAACACCATCATCGTGTAAAGAAGCCCCTTCGAATAATGCTGCTTCAGCACGCCCGTTAACCCATGACTAGTCACCACTCCGATACGCGCGCACATCTCCTGGATAGAAGCCATTAAAGGAAAAGTAATGAGGGCCGTCCATAAGGTGCTTAGCCCAAAAGCAGCGCCTGCCTGTGTATAAGTGGCGATGCCAGAAGGATCATCGTCACTGGCTCCGGTAATCATGCCGGGCCCTAATACTTTCCATGATTTCCTGATCTTAACGGAAAACTCCTTAAATTTATTCATGCGGTATGTTGAGGAATTTCTACAATTATGTTTATGGGGATTCCCCAAATTAAGGCTTTTTACCCGGCTCAACCACTCTATCCTATCAATTAGTCCCGTTCTATACGGCCGATAGGATTACGGCTGCGGGCTGCCCTTGTCCTCAAACGCATAATCATGCCACTCCCCATGGCATTCGTTTTGACAGTTGCTAACTCCGTGAATACATCCTTACAAAGAATAGGTGCCCGGTACGATGCGGCCGGCAGTGAGTTTATCGTGTGGGCCCCTCTCCGCCGCCAGGTGGAGCTTATTATCGCCTCTTCCCTCTCAGTATATCAAATGGAAAAAGAGGAAGCCGGATATTGGAAACTAGTGATATCCGCACCGCCTGGTACCCGCTACCGGTATCGGCTGGACGGAACAACCACCTGCCCGGATCCTGCCTCCTTCCACCAGCCAGAAGGAGTTCACGGCCCCTCTGAAGTAGTGAATATCTCCTCTTTCTCCTGGACCGACGAAACATGGGAAGGCCTTCCCCTGAGTAATATGATCATTTATGAAACACATACCGGTTGCTTTTCCAACAGTCATGATTTCGAAGGTATCATCCAAAAACTGGATTATTTGGTAAAGCTTGGCATTAATACCTTGGAATTGATGCCCCTGGGCCAATTCCCCGGCAATCGTAATTGGGGATATGATGGCGTATTCCCTTTCGCCATCCAGGATTCTTATGGAGGGATCAATGAATTCCTACACCTGGTAGATTCCGCACATGCTAAAGGTATCGCCATCCTTGTCGATGTGGTCTATAATCATTTTGGACCCGAAGGTAACTATTTAGAACAATTCGGTCCCTATTTTACAGACAAACATTATACTCCCTGGGGAAAAGCTGTCAATCTCGATGACGCCTGGTCCGATGGAGTGCGTAACTATTTCCTGCAAAACGCCCGGATGTGGCTGGAAGACTATCATGTCGATGGATTGCGCCTGGATGCCGTCCACGCCATCAAAGATAGCAGCGCCCGCCATTTTATGCGGCAATTAAAAGAGGAGGTAGATGAAATTGAAAAAAGGACTGGTCGTAAAAAAGCGCTGATTGCTGAATTGGACCTCAATGATCCACGATATATCAATCCCCTGGAAAAAGGAGGTTATGGCCTGGATGGGCAATGGATCGATGAATTCCATCATGCTCTTCATGCGCTCCTGACAGGTGAGAGGAATGCCTATTACGAGGATTTCGGGGAAATAGTTCACCTGGAACAGACCTTTCGACACACCTATGTCTACAATGGGAAATACTCCACTCACCGTAAAAGAACGTTCGGCGCACCTGTCGATCATCTCCCTTATGATCAATTTGTTGTATTCGCCCAGAACCATGACCAGATAGGCAATCGG
The DNA here is from genome assembly GCA_035492545.1 of Puia sp. Classification (GTDB taxonomy): domain Bacteria; phylum Bacteroidota; class Bacteroidia; order Chitinophagales; family Chitinophagaceae; genus Puia. The sequence goes on along the minus strand of DATJJD010000137.1, from coordinate 13,675 downwards.
GCAAAAGGAGACCGGCTGACACAAAGTCTTCCCCTGGAACAACTGAAGCTGGCCGCTGCCACCATATTATTGTCTCCTTACGTCCCCCTGCTATTCATGGGAGAGGAATATGGTGAAAAAAATCCATTCCCATTTTTTGTCAGCTTCACGGAGCCGGCCCTGGTAGAGGCTGTACGTCAGGGCCGCAAGGCGGAGTTTCCCGCAGAGACTGCTGATCATGAACTCCCCGATCCACAGGCCGAAGAGACGTTCCAACAGGCAGTCCTCTCGTGGGATTACCCGAATGAAGCCGGGGGCTTTCATGCAGTGCTGTATAAATTTTACCAACAGATAATTGCATTCAGAAGGACGCGGCCTGCTATGCAAGGCAGGGCTCGCGACACCATGATCGTTCACCCATCGAAAGACAAGCTCCTCTGTTTTGAACGGAAGATCATCACTGACCATCTTTTCATTTTCCTCAATTTCAATGGGCAGGCACTCTCTCTGGAAAACCTTCATGAGCAGCCTCTCAGACGGGTGTTGGATTCATCCGCCACCGAATTGTCCGGCCCAACCGGAACATTGCCGGCAGCCATTGCTCCTGGCGGCACTATAGAACTCCCCCCCTGGTCAGCAGTCGTCTTTGAAATCATCATTAAATAAGTACCATGTCACTTCCCTCATCCACCTATCGTATCCAGTTACACGCAGGTTTCACTTTCCAACGGTTGGAAGACATCCTGAATTACTTACAGGAATTAGGCATCTCTACCGTCTATGCCTCTCCAGTTACGACAGCCACCAAAGGCAGCCAGCACGGATACGATGTAACAGATGCCCTGGTCCTGAGCCCGGAGATCGGCACGGAGCAGGAATGGGAGAGGCTGGCGGGGTTATTGAAAAAGAAAGGTATGGACTGGCTGCAGGACATCGTACCCAACCACATGGCCTTTGACAGCTCCAACTCCTGGCTCTACGATGTCCTGGAACGAGGAAAGAATTCAGCGTACTACCGTTTCTTTGACATCGATACCGATCATTCCACCGAATTACTCGGGGATAAAATAATGGTCCCTTTCCTGGGCAAGACCCTTACCGAATGTCTGCAGGGGAGCGAGCTGAAGCTTATATTCAAGTGCCTCGCCCCGTCCACCGGTTCCGACGGCTCTTCCTGCACAGATGGATTCTTCATTAAATACTATGACAAAGAATTTCCCATATCCACCTCCTCCTATACCTGGATCTGCACTATTGCAGATGGTTGCCCCCCTGCATTGCTCTTCTCTCTCCATGACCTGGAACAGGCAGCACTTCAGCCCGTGGACATCTCTGTTACCGCATGGGCAGTGGCAAAGGCAAAATGGATAGAACAGGTCAGGACGAAGGCAGACTGGGTATCTTTTCTCCGGCAAAGGGTAAGTTTCTTTAATGAACAGCAAGCATTGATAGGTGAACTATTAAATAATCAGCACTATGTGCTCACTCACGGCTCTCTGGCTGCTTCCCGGATCAATTATCGCCGGTTCTTCACTGTGAACAGCCTCATCTGCCTGCGGATGGAAGATCCGATAGTCTTTACCGCCTATCATGAAAAAATCCGGCAATGGATGCAAAAAGGATATCTACAGGGTTTACGGATAGACCATATCGACGGCCTCGCTTTTCCTCGCCCATACATCGAAAGGTTGAGGAACCTCTTCGGGAAGGAATGTTATATAGTGGCAGAAAAAATTCTGACGGGTGAAGAGCTATTGCCGGAAGACTGGCCCTTACAAGGCACTACCGGATATGATTTCCTCTCGATGATCAATCAACTGATGACGGACGAAAATGGCTACAGGGAGCTACAGACCTTTTACCAGGAAAGAATAAAGGATAATACCCCCTATGAAGAGATCATATTTGCCAAAAAGCATAATTATTTAAAGACGCAGATGGGAGGTGAATGGAATAATCTTGTGGACCTCCTGCTAAGTCTGCCGCTGCTGGCAGCGGAGAAAATGAATAAAGAACGGCTAAAAGAGGCCTTGGGTATCCTGATGGCTTCCTTCCCCGTCTACCGGGTATATCCCGAATTGACGGGCAAAGGGCCTGGCAGCTCGTTTCCTGAAGCCAGCCGCCACCTTATCGATAACACCTTTGTCATAGCCCGGAAAAAAACGTCCTCTTCCTCCCCCGAACTGGCTTTTTTAGAATCCCTTTTCGAGGAATCCGGCGACATGGAAAAGAATCGACAAAAAAAAATCTTCCAGGCACGCCTGATGCAATTCACCGGCCCGCTGGCCGCCAAGGGCATAGAAGATACGACCTTCTATACTTATAATCCCCTGATAGCCCGCAATGAAGTGGGCGACAGCCCCGGCATAATGACAATGACACCTGCTGAATTCCATCAGAAAATGGTGCAAAGGCGGCAATCCCTTCCCCATTCTATGAACGCCACGGCAACCCACGATACCAAACGGGGCGAGGACAGCCGCATCCGTCTTAACTGGTTGACGGCCCATCCTTTAGAATGGATTGAAAAAGTAAAAAAATGGAGCGTTATCAATCGTGCCCTCCTAACGCCGGAAGCCCCGTCTTCCAACGATGAATACCTGATCTATCAATCCCTGCTAGGCTGCTTTCCCATGGACCTTATCGTTACCGACCCTTTCCGGGAACGGTTGCATCAATACCTGACCAAGGCCCTTCGGGAGGCAAAGACCAACACCAATTGGGAAGCCCCCAACGAAGCGTATGAAAAAAAATGCCAATCATTTTTGAATGAGATTCTCCGACCGGAATCTGCTTTCCTCGAAGACTTTATTCCATTCGTTTTTGAGGTGATCCGGAGATCGGTTCCCTTTTGCTTATCACAGGTTTTAGTTAAGTTAACGGCCCCAGGTATGCCGGACATTTACCAGGGCTCCGAATGTTGGGACCTTAGTCTGGTAGATCCGGATAACAGGGCGCCAGTAGACTATGCACTTCGAAAGAATCTCTTGTCAAAAATAAAAGAAGAAGAGAAAAAAGGAGCTTCCGTTGTCCTTAACTTTACTGCAGCCCACCAGCAACAGGGAGCCGAAAAATTGTTCACCATTTACAAGACCCTGGCTTACCGCAACCAATACCCGCAGGTTTTTAGCGCAGGAGACTACATTCCTGTGGAAGCAGCCCTCCCTCTTTTATCCTACATCCGCCGGTATGAAGCGGATTGGGTCCTGGTCATTTTTCCATTGATCCGCAGAGAGATACCCATCCCGGAGACGTTTTCGATCTCCCTGCCGCCAGACGCGCCCTCCGAATGGGTAAATATATTTACCGGGGAAAGGCTGCAAAGCAGCGGCAACGCGGGTTATACCCTCCAATGCAAAGGGCTGCTATTAAAATTTCCGGTAGCCATGCTTACCAATAGCACTTCAGCCTGATAAACTTTATCTTTGACCAGACAATTATCATTCAACCATCTCATACCAATGCCTCTATTAGTCCTCGTCCGGCATGGACAATCCTCCTGGAACCTGGAGAACCGTTTTACCGGGGAGGTAGATGTGGACCTTACCCCCCTGGGGCAGGAAGAGGCCAGGGCCGCCGGCCAGCGGCTGAAGGATCTCTCTTTTACCAGGAGTTTCACTTCTATGCTGCGTCGGGCTTTTGAGACGCTGACCCTTATCCTGGAAGTCAGCGGTCAGCCCGATCTACCCATTATCCGGGACAAGGCGTTGAACGAACGCAACTACGGACAACTACAGGGATTGAATAAGGCAGAAACAGCTCAGAAGTATGGAGACCGGCAGGTCGCCATATGGAGAAGAAGTTATACTGTCCGGCCCCCTGGCGGAGAAAGCCTCCAGGACACGGCCGCCAGAGTCATCCCGTATTATAAAAAAGAGATAGAACCTCTCTTGCAAAATGGTGAGAACATCCTGGTGGTCGCCCATGGTAATAGTCTGCGGGCCCTGATGATGCACCTGGAAAAGATCAGCGAAGAGCAAATTGCAGAAGTCAATATTCCCACGGGAACCCCCAGAGTATATAAATTAAAGAAAAACCTGGAGATAGAAAAAGCGGCATATCTCTAATCATTTGCCCTTTGTCTGTGTCCTTCCTCTCCCAACACGACAAATACCTGTTCCAGTGTCGGAGAATGCCTATAAATATCCCGTATGAATTGGGGACCCCGCGCGGCATACCAGGGCATAAAGTTATCGATCCGCTCCTGTAATCCATTCAGCGGGAATAAGGCGGACTTCAGCGCATGAATCTGTCGCTGCTGATCGGTGAACTTTCTCTTCTCCGCCTTCAACAATTTTTTTTCAAGATCCTGCAAAGGATCCAGGGCTTTTTTCTGTAAGGCCTCTACATGCTGTACCAGCGTAGGATCCACCGGGCGGGCCAGTATCTTGAGTCGCTCGTAATATTGATGGGCGACCGATATTTCGTCTGACAGGTTTAACTGCTGTTGTGATTCTCTTTTTACCAGCTCATTCACCAGCTCTTCTTCCGGCCTGAAGACATCTGTCAGCTCCAAGCCGGCCCTTTCCAGCTTCTCTTTCCATACAGCTGTCACTAAAAGAAAAGAATTACGCAAGATCAATAGGGGGAAAGGTCTTTTATAGTGCTGAAAAAGACCTTTTAATTCCAACCAGTAAGCCGTTTCCCCGCCTCCGCCGATAAAGGCAATATTGGGAAGGATAGTCTCCTGGAATAATCCCCGCAGGATCACGTTCGGGCTAAACCGCTCGGGGTATCGTTGCAATTCCTCCCGGATGCCCTTTTCGTCAAACTCCAGCTTGGACTCATGTACCTTAAAGAGGTCTCCTACTCTTTCAATCCTTCCCCGCAGATCATCTTTCAGGTAGAATAAATTGATGGCTCTTGGGTTGGCCTGCACTTTATAATCCTGAGATAACCGATCGATCGTCTCACCGACGATGCGGGAAGGAGTTTCCCGGAAGAGATCATCTTCAAACACAGGGATCATCAGCTTTTTCAAGGCGGCATGGTCTGGGATCAGCACGACGAGGCCATATTCCGCGAATAAATGGTGTATCAGCCGGAAAGTGGCCGTCTGTATGTCGGGACTGCCCTGGTAAATTTCCTTCACCCGGTTGACCAGGTCTTTGCCAAATGGCTGTACGGAAAGTTCGCCCTCCACCCTGTTCAGGATCTTTTCCAGTCCTTTGGTCTTCATCCTTCCGACGGCCCCTGTCTGTTTGGTGTCCCACACCAGCTTCTCATTGTCCAGGTAGATCTTTCCCAGTTCTTCCAGGTCGGCGTCCTCGCTGCCCATATAAAAGACAGGCACGAAATGGTACCCTGGATATTTCTCCTTCAGGGAATCTGCCAGTTTTATCGTATGTATAATTTTATAAAGGAAGTAAAGGGGACCGGTGAAAATAGCTGGCTGATGCGCCGTGCAGATCGTAAAAGTATTCTCCTCCAGGAGCCGGGTGATATTTTGCTGAACAGGCAGCGCAGTGGCCACAGCACTATACTGCTCTCTCAGGACCTTCACCAGTATTTCCCTGTCCACCGGGCTCTGCTCCCGTGCCTTCAGGGAAGCCTCTATCCCTTCCGGGGAGACGGGGTGTGTATAAAAGGGGGTCAGTGAGCGGGCTTGCTCTAAATAATCCGTAATTATTCTCGAAAAATAGCCTGTCTGCCGGTATGGTAAATGAGTCGGTATCCAATCCATAAAGAAAAGGAAGCTGTTTATTTCGCTACAAAAAGTAAAAATAATGATAACGGGTGAAATCCTCCCGTTATCTTGACCGGGGGTTACAACAGGAGAATGAACGGAATGTTCGGGGCTATTAACGGAATTTTAAAGGACCTGGAAGCCATAAGCATAAGGGTCGTCTTCCGGGTCAATGGTGATGGTATTGTAACCATAGATCTTGGCCCAACCTTCAATACTGGGTATAATTGCAGGCTTTCCGGCTACGGCGACCGCTTTTTCCACCCGTCCCTTAAATTGGGATCCGATAATACTCTCATGAATAAAAATATCGCCCTCCTTTAATTTTCCCTGGGCGTACCATTGGGCCATTCTGGCCGAAGTGCCCGTGCCACAGGGGGACCGGTCGATGGCCTTGTCACCGTAAAAGACGGCATTCCGGGCCGTAGCTTCCGGGCTGATAGTTTTTCCCGTCCACAAAATGTGCGTACAGCTATGAATAGTGGGGTTATCCGGATGGACAAAGGTATTGGTCTCGTTGATACGGGTGCGCATGACCCTGCTCCAGCTAATTAATTGATCAGCAGTATAATGCTCTAGCCCCTTAAAATTTTTCTGTGGATCGACAATCGCATAAAAATTACCTCCGTAGGAGACATCGACCTGAAGGGTGCCCAGATCCGGACATTCCACCTCTACCTTTTCTGCCGCCAAATAAGCAGGCACATTCGTCAGCTTGACGGACCGCACCTTTTTACCTTCCTGCTTATATTCGATCAGGACCAGTCCTGCCGGGGCCTCCATCCGTACAAAACCTGGGGTTTTGGGATTAATCAGTCCCTCTTCCAGGGCTATCGTGATGGTACCGATCGTGCCATGCCCGCACATAGGCAAACAGCCGCTGGTCTCTATAAACAGAACCGCCACATCATTGGCCGGGTCATGGGGGGGATACAGGATACTCCCGCTCATCATATCATGACCGCGGGGTTCGAACATCAGCCCCTTCCGGATCCAGTCATATTCTTTTAGGAAATGCTGTCTTTTCTCGCTCATGTTATTCCCTTCCAGGACAGGTCCTCCACCGGCTACCAGCCGTACCGGGTTTCCACAGGTATGTGCATCAATGCAAAAAAAAGTCTTCTTCATTATCTATTTGGGCTTAGATTTTATCCTTGGTCAATTGATCGTTCACCGTCCGCCAGATATTCAGGGGGTTGCTGTTCTTTAAGGCATCCGGAAGCAGCCCGTCGGCCCAGTTCTGGAAACTCAGCGGGCGTACCCACCGTTTGATACCGTCAGCACCGACGGAAGTAAAACGGCTATCCGTGGTAGCGGGGTAAGGACCGCCATGCTGCATGGACAATGCTACCCGGACACCCGTGGGAACTCCGTTCAGGATCAGTCTTCCACAAAGATCCTGCGCCGCATCCAGCAAGGCAGCCTGCTCCTTTGTATCACTTTCTGTAGCCATTACCGATGCCGTCAGTTGCCCTTCAAGGTGCCTGACAACTTCCAGCAATTCGGCTTTATCCGCACAGCGGATAACCAGGGAATAAGGACCGAAGACTTCCTGGTGTAATAACGGGTTCCTGAGAAATGTTTTCCCGGTAGCCGACGCCACCGTTGGGATGCCCTGGTGGTCTGTCGGTTTTGTCGCGGAAACGGCCACGGTTGTGACGTCTGTTTGTCCAAGAGCTGCCCCCCTCTTCTCGGCATAGGCTTTGGCAATGCCGGGATGCAGCATCGTGCCCGGAGTAATTTTTTCGATCGCGGCTCCTAATTCATGAATAAAAGTCTCCAGGTCGGCATTCTCGATACCGATGATCAGACCGGGATTCGTACAGAACTGACCAGTGCCTAGCGTAATCGACCCGGCACAGATCCCCGCTACTTCTTTGGCGGATTCTTTTAGCTTGCCGGGAAGCACGAAGACGGGATTGATGCTGCCCATTTCTGCAAATACGGGAATGGGCGATTTCCGCTGATTGGCCCAGTCAAAAAGTGCCTTGCCTCCCCCAAAAGAACCGGTAAATCCAACAGCCCGGGTATAGGCATGGGTGACCAGCGCCTTACCTGTTTCGAAGCTGGCGCCATGGACATGCATGAACACGGCCTTAGGCAGTCCGCATTTTTCGACGGCTTTGGCAATAGCCTGTGCTACCATTTCCGAAGTCTGTGCGTGAGCCGGATGAGCTTTCACGATCACAGGGCAACCTGCTGCCAGGGCGGAAGCGGTATCTCCTCCCGCTGTAGAGTAAGCGAAAGGGAAGTTGCTGGCTCCGAAAACGACCACTGGCCCAATAGGCACTTGTACTTTACGAAGATCCGGTTCACTCTTTTCCGCAACTGCTGTATCTATCCTTGCCTCCAGCCAATTTCCCGCTTCGCAGGCTGCCGCATAGCTGGTCAGTTGAAAAATGGTCCGGGCCCGCTCACCTTTCAGACGGGCCTCCGGCAAATGAGTTTCCTCCATAGCCGTCCGGATCAATTCATCACCCAAAGCTTCTATCTCCGAACCAATGGTCCGCATCAGATCAGCCCTTTGTTTCAGCGTAGTCTTCCGATATTCCAGGAAGCCCTGCCAGGCTTCCTGCATCAACCTATCGATTTCCTGAATAGTCGTATCCTGAAATGTCATAATAAAAAGTTTAGCTTGTTTATATGGCTATGGCTTGTCCAAATCAGAGAGCAAAAGCCTTTCGTTCGTCCTGTATTGGCAGCCTGGGCCGGCTCGCCAGGCTCTCATTGATGACTTTCTGCACCCGGGCCCTCTCTTCGCCGATCAAGGGCAGTCTTGGGGGCCTGACATACTCTGTTCCTAAACCTGTAGCTGCCTCGGCTAATTTGATATATTGAACTAACTTGGGATGAATATCCAGCTCCAGCAAAGGCAGGAACCAACGGAAGATCAAACGGGCCTCATCCACCCGTCCGGCTTTCACCAGTTGATAAATGGCTACCGTCTCCGCCGGAAATGCGCCCACCAAACCACCAACCCAGCCCACAGCACCCATCAGCAGCTCTTCCACAGCAATGGTATCCACGCCGCACAATATTTTGATCCTGTCGCCAAATCGATTGATCATCCGGGTTACATTGGATACATCCCGGGTAGACTCTTTTACCGACTCTATATTGGCTACTTCGATCAACTCTTCGAACATGTCAAGAGTTACGTCTATTTTATAATCTACGGGATTATTATAGATCATGATAGGCAGGTCTGTTGAGGTAGCCACCGTTTTAAAAAAGGTCACTGTTTCCCGGTGGTCGCTCTTATAGCGCATCGGCGGCAGCAGCATCAATCCCCTTGCGCCCCACTGGCGTGCCAAATCAGCTTGTTTGATAGCCTCTGCCGTAGATCCTTCCGCAATATTTAACAACACGGGGATACGAGAACCGGCTTTTTCAACGGAGAACTTTACTAATGTCTCTTTCTCGGCCTGAGTCAGTGTACTGGCTTCACCCAGGCTGCCTCCGATCACCACCCCATGGATACCGGCGGCTAGTTGCGCATCCAGGTTAGTGCCGAACATCTCGAGGTCAAGGCTATCATGGGCGGTGAACTTGGTAGTCAGTGCAGGAAAAATTCCATTCCAGCTTATTCTCATGTGAACGTAATTTTCAACAAAAATACCTATTTAGCCATCAGGGGGAGCCGCGCGGATTAATCTCTTCTATGCGGATTTTAACTTCCTCTATTTATTTATTCACGACAACACCCTCCAGGTCATAATCATATGCCTTTGTGATGGTAACATTGACAAATTCGCCGATAGGCAATTTCTCTTCGCTATGGATGATGACTTCATTATCTACTTCCACGGAATCGAATTCCGTGCGCCCAAGATAACGCCCCGCTTCCTTTTTATCTATCAGGGTCTTGAATACCTTCCCTAATTTTTCCTGGTTCTTTTCAAAGGAGATCTCCTGCTGCACCTCCATGATCTCTTCAGCCCTCCGCTGTTTTTCTTCCGCCGGTACATCATCGGACAATTCATACCCGCTGGTACCCTCTTCATGCGAATACGTAAAAATACCCACCCGGTCAAAACGGTGCTCCTGCAGGAATTCCTTCAGCTCTTCCACATCCCGTTCCGTCTCACCCGGAAATCCGGCGATCAACGTTGTACGAAGACAAATGCCCGGCACCTTTTCCCGGATAGTACGGATCAGGTCCGTCATTTCAGATCTTGTGATCTGTCTGCGCATAGCTTTTAACATATTGTCGCTGGCATGCTGCAATGGCATATCTAAATAATTACAAATGTTATCTCTTTCCCTTATCACATCCAATATTTCCAGCGGGAACCTGGAGGGATAGGCATAATGTAGCCGGATCCATTCCAGCCCCTTTACATCGGCCAGGCGATGCAACAGGTCGGGCAGCATTCTTTTCTTATAAATATCCAGGCCGTAGTAAGTCAGCTCCTGGGCGATGAGCAGTATCTCCCTCACCCCTTTTCTTACCAGGCTCTCTGCTTCTTTTACCAGCTCTTCCATGGGTCGGCTGACATGACTTCCCCGCATCAGGGGAATAGCGCAAAAAGCGCAGGTCCTGTTACACCCCTCGGAAATCTTCAGGTAGGCATAATGTCTGGGAGTTGCCAGCAGGCGTTCACCCAGCAGCTCAACCTTATAATCGGCTTCGAATTGTTTCAACATCAGGGGTAATTCCATTGTGCCAAACCAGGCATCCACTTCCGGTATCTCTTTTTCAAGGTCTTCCCGGTAACGATGGCTCAGGCAGCCAGTGACGTACACCTTATCAAGGCTTCCCTTTTTCTTCAGGGCTACCTGGTCAAGGATGGTATTGACAGACTCCTCTTTGGCCTTGTCAATGAATCCGCAGGTATTGACAACGACAATATTGTGATCCTTTTTAGTACTTTCATGCACCACATCGATCTCATTGGCCCGGAGCTGGCCGCTTAGAACTTCGCTGTCCACCATATTCTTACTGCAGCCCAGTGTGATGATATTAACCTTATCTTTCTTTAATGTTCTTGTTTTCATAATTAGTGTGCAAAGGTACCATTATTGAACCATTCTTGTTAAATTTGAGAAGGTCCTGCCCGAACTGACAAAAACCATCTTAGCCTATGCCCGTCTCCGGAATAACAAAAATATTCAAGGAATTTGTGGAAAGCGAACGTACCGGCGGTCTGATCCTGGTAGGTTGTACCCTGGTCTCCATCCTGGTGACAAACTCCGGCGCCGGTGCCGGTTACCTTCACTTCTGGCATGCCCGGCTGGACCTCTCCTTCGGCGCCGTACCCCTCGACTATTCTGTCGAGCATTGGGTCAATGACGGCTTAATGGCCGTTTTCTTTTTATTGGTAGGTCTGGAGATCGAACGGGAGATCTATATCGGTGAACTGGCCGACTTCAAAAAGGCCCTGCTGCCGATGCTGGCGGCGGCAGGAGGAATGCTGGTCCCTGCAGGCATCCATTTCCTGTTTAATCATGGGACGCCTGAACAGGCAGGGCTGGGCATTCCGATGGCTACGGATATCGCTTTTGCCCTGGGGGTGCTATCGTTGCTGGGCAACAAAGTACCTGTCTCCGTAAAAATATTTCTCACAGCCCTTGCCATCATCGATGACCTGGGCGCCATCCTGGTGATCGCTATTTTTTACACAAAGACCCTTTCGCTGGCCTGGCTGGCGGTGGCCCTGGGGATCTTCGGAGCCCTTCTTATCCTAAACAAATTGAAAGTCAACAACTTAGTATTCTACCTACTACCAGGCGCCGTCATGTGGTATTGTATGCTCCGTTCGGGGATACACGCCACGCTGAGTGGGGTTCTCCTGGCTTTTGCCATCCCTTTTGGGAAAGGCTCTATCGTCAACCCTTCCGAAAAGCTCCAGCACTGGTTGCACAAGCCCGTGGCTTTTTTCATCCTGCCGGTCTTTGCCCTTGCCAACACAGGTATCCTCCTTTCGGCAGGCTGGCCGAATAGTTTATTGGAAAGAAATAGTCTGGGTATCCTGGCGGGGTTGGTGGCTGGGAAGCCGATAGGCGTTCTCGTATGTTGCTGGCTGGCAATCCGGTCAAAATTATGCCGGCTTCCGGAAGGTATGAACTGGAGACACCTGGCAGGCCTGGGCTTGCTAGCCGGTATAGGGTTTACCATGTCTATCTTTATAACGAACCTGGCTTTCGAAGATATAACGCACATTCAACACTCAAAAATTGCGATCCTGGCGTCTTCCCTGCTGGCCGGCGTGCTGGGTTATGTTTTCCTCTCAAACGCAGCCTCCTCTCCCTCTACTTCTTCTCCAGGCTAAAAAGGCTGTCCACAAATTCATGCTTATCAAAGACCAGGAGGTCTTCCATTTTCTCCCCGACCCCGATAAATTTCACGGGGATCTTAAATTGATTTGCAATGGCCAATACAACGCCTCCTTTGGCCGTTCCATCCAGTTTGGTAATAGCCAGGGCGCTCACCTCCGTGACCGCCGTGAACTGTTTGGCCTGCTCCAGGGCATTCTGCCCGGTGGATCCATCCAGTACCAGCAGCACTTCATGGGGCGCATCCGGCATTATTTTTTTGATGACCCGGCTGATCTTTCCCAGTTCATCCATCAGGTAAGCTTTATTATGCAGCCTTCCGGCCGTGTCGATGATTACCACGTCTGCCCCCCGGGCAACCCCGCTTTGGACCGTATCGAAAGCTACCGCTCCCGGGTCAGCCCCCATGCCTTGTTTCACGATAGGCACCCCTACCCGCTCACTCCAGATGGTCAGTTGATCCACGGCAGCAGCCCGGAAAGTATCCGCAGCCCCCAAGAGTACAGATTGCCCGGCTTTTTTAAAATTATAAGCCAGTTTACCAATGGTAGTAGTCTTACCGACCCCATTCACCCCCACGACGAGAATAACATGGGGCTTGTGACCAGCGGGTGGAGTAAAGTCACGGTAGGATTGTTCGGGCGCATCGACGAGAATAGCCTCTATTTCTTCTTGAAGTATTCTATTTAATTCGCTCGTATTCAAATATTTATCCTGCGAAACTCTTTTTTCGATCTGTTGGATAATCCGCACTGTTGTATCAATCCCCACATCGGCGCTTACCAGGGCGTCCTCCAGGTTATCCAATACCTCCTCATCCACCGTGCTCTTGCCGGCAACAGCTTTGGAGAGACGGGAGAGGAATCCCTCCTTGGTCTTTTGTAGTCCCTGGTCTAAACTTTCTTTTTCCTTTTTACCGAAAAGTTTGTCTAAGAATCCCATGCCCACGCCCCCCGGAAGAGGGACTTATTTTAAAATGAAAGAATCAGGTAAATATAATCAAATCCTGCCCTACAAAGGGGGATAAAACAAAAAGCCGCCCCTGACTGAGACAGCTTTTATAATCTTACTTAACCCCGAATAATTATTTTTGTGCCAGAAATTCCTTGATCTTATCCTTATGCACGATAGCCTCTTTAAAGGTATAGGCGCCCGTCTTGGGGCTACGTACGGCGCGGATCACTTTGGTCCAGTTCTTGGCTTCCGCAGCGGCCCTGGCGTCCTTGGTCTTTATCGCGGTTTTTGCTTGCTTTGCCATGATTATTTGATTTCTTTATGTACAGTTACTTTCTTTAAAATCGGATTGAACTTTTTCAGCTCCAGACGCTCCGGAGTGTTCTTTTTGTTCTTGGTAGTGATATAACGGCTGGTACCGGGCTTACCGCTGGTCTTATGCTCGGTACATTCCAAAATCACCTGAACCCTGCTGCCTTTCTTTGCCATGTTATGGAAGGTTTAGAATGAATTAAATCTTTTCTCCGTTCGCTCTTAATTGTTTTACAACGCTGTAAAGCCCATTCTTGTTAATGGTACGGAGTCCTTCGGAAGAAACTTTCAGGGTAATCCATTTGTCTTCTTCAGCCAGGAAAAATCGTTTGGTCTGTAAATTAGGTAAGAACCTGCGCTTGGTCTTAATATTCGAGTGCGAAACACTATGACCGGAGACCGGAGATTTACCTGTTATCTGACATACACGTGCCATGAGTCTTAAATTTGGACGGCAAAAGTAGCATT
>DATJJD010000136.1:0-72792 GCA_035492545.1 Puia sp. | reverse complement strand
CCTTCCCAAAAAGAAGGGAGACAAGCAGGAGGCCCGGCAGGGCAATCGTAAATGGCTTCATGGACGCCAAATTACTGCTTCATCGGCTTCGCCGGTAATTTACTTACGCATACGTTCCCGGAACTTCGAGTCTCTGTTTCCCGGAACCCCGGCCCCCGCTTCGCGCAACTCTTCAAGGAATATTTGCTGTAATCATTTTATTTTGGTAGCTTTTCACCGAATTTATTCCTATGTACTTGTTGGGACATGGACCTGTTTTTATTCCTTACCCGGGTGCCCGTTTCTGATCTGTTCACCCACACTAACTAAGACCCTTTCACACCATTAGAGGCCAGTGCCGTTTTTATACGCATTGGCTGTCGCTTTTATACCTTCTCCGTAGGAAACCGGTTGGAAATTGTAGGCTTTTTCAAACTTGGAAGAGTCGAAAAGGTAGTCGGCCTCATATTGATACAGCATTTCGTACAACTCGGAGGTTGTTTTATCGAAGAGGCCGCCCAGGCGGATCATCCATTTCGGCAGAAGGGTATACCGGGAGGCTTTACCCAGGGCCTCAGCTGCTGCTGCGATAAAAGCCGAGCCCGTTAACGGGTCCGGCGCAGTAGGCAGATGCCAGGCCTGGTTCCACGAGTTCTCGTCAGTGGCCAAAAGGCATAATGCTTTTGCAGCGTCTCCCGTGTAGGTGAAAGAATGTTTTACCGATGCATTGACCAGCCATTGCGCCTTCTGATCCTTTGCCAGCCGTTGGAATACGAGGAGGTTGAGCACGCTGGTCTTGTTAGCTCCCGGTCCGTAAAAATCCGCCGCCCGGGCTATCGTGGCGGTGATATTTCCCTTGCGGACCTCACTCATTAATTGAGTCGCGATACGGGCGCGAAGATCTCCCTTACGGCTGCAGGGATCGTAGGGCGTTTCTTCCGTCATGGCGCCCGCTACTTTTCCGTACATATAAACATTATCAAAAAAGATCAGCCGGGCCCCCGTCCGTTTGCAGGCTTCGATCGTATTGTCGATGATCCTGGGCCATTGTTGTCTCCAGACAGCAAAGTCATATTTGAGGCCCACACAGAGATAGACCACAGAAGAACCCTGGATGGCCTGCAGCGTTTGGCCCGGGTCCGTGAGATTGGCCGACAGCGTGGTGGCTCCCCGCCAGGGACCGGGATTACGGGACACCATTCTTACCGGTATTTGCCGGCTGATCAGCTCTTTGGCAAGCCCGTCCGCGATGATGCCGCCCGCGCCAAGAATTGTATGGATTGACATAGTGTTGGAATTAGCATTTTGAGGGCTCAGATACTCCCAAAGTTAAAGAGATCAGGGATTTATAAATTGCCCGTTTTTATAAATAATTGGTAATAAATTTATTATCTAATATTATAATTAAAAATTGATTAAACGTTTGTTTAATTCAAACGTTTGTTTAACTTTGCGGTCACTTTTAAAATCCCCCCTTGGAATCCGTGATGTGGACCGACATGAGATCATGACAGGGTGGGCCGTCCCGTTAACATAATTATTACATCAACGGCTACCCGCATTTTTAAGATTCTAACGATTTTTGCCATTCCCTGAACTTATAACTTTCTTAAAAGTTGTATATAACTTTATTATAGCATCCATATTATGAAGAAAATATTTTACGTAGTATTCGTCAGCAGTGGATTTAGTTTCCTTTCTTTTATCGCCGGGGCCCAGACCATTCCGCCCCCCACTAACCCGGGATCTACCACTGCGGCCGATACCGGCTTGCCGAATGCTACCCTGCAGGCTTGCGTACAATATGCGCTGAAACATTACCCCCTCGTACAACAGGCTTATCTCGACGAACAGATAACAGACCGGCAGATCAAGAGCAAACTGGCGGATTGGTATCCTCAGCTTAACCTGAACGCCAATTATCAGAATAATTTCCAGCTGCAGAGTATCGCCTTCAACGGCTCCTATACCAAATCCGGGACTTACAACACCTCCACTGTTGGCCTGGCGCTCTCTCAAACGATCTTCAACAGGGATGTATTGCTGGCCAGCCGGACAAAAAAAGATGTCATTACACAAAGCCGCCAAACGACGGTCAGTGACAAGATCGATGTGGCGGTAAATGTCAGCAAAGCCTTTTACGACGTTCTGCTCACCCAACAGCAGATCGACGTGCTCAGCGACGACATCGTCCGGTTGGAACGTAACCTGAAAGATGCTACGAACCAGTACCGTGGCGGACTGGTCGATAAGACGGACTACAAAAGGGCCACCATCTCCCTCAATAATTCAAAAGCGGAAAAAAGGACCAATGAAGAGGCGCTGAAAGCAAAATATGCTGTCCTGAAACAACTGATGGGCTATACAGGGAAGGACAGCATCCAACTGGTCTATGACAGTACCCAGATGGCTTCGGAAGTGAATGTGGATACAACAGCCGCTATCGACTATTCGAAAAGGATAGAATACCAATTATTGCTCACGCAGAAACGCCTGCAACAGGCCGACCTGCAATATAATAAATGGAGTTACCTGCCCACGTTGACAGCAGGGGCCGGCTACAATCTTAACTATCTCAATTCCCGGTTCGGAAATTTATATACCGACAATTTCCCTAATTCCTATGCAGGCCTGCAGCTCAGCTTCCCCATCTTCCAGGGGACGAAACGGACCCAGAATATTCGCATCGCGGAATTGCAGCTGACCCGCATCGACTGGGACATGGTGAACCTGCAGACTACCATCAGCAGCCAGTATGCACAGGCATTGGCGGCTTACAAAGGATACCTGAACGATTATTATGTATTGAAGGATAACCTGGATCTGGCCCGCGAAGTATTTAATACGATCGAATTGCAGTACCGGTCGGGTATAAAGGCTTATCTGGATCTCATCACCGCCGAGACAGATCTCCGCACGGCCCAATCCAATTTCAGCAATGCCCTGTACCAGGTGCTGAGCAGCAAGCTGGACGTACAAAAAGCTTTAGGCACCATTCAATTTAATTAATTACGAAAAAATCATCTTTTAATATGAGAAGTACTATACAATGGACCGGTTTTATGTCAATGATGCTCGCACTGGCGTCCTGCGGTGATAAAAAAGCTGCACAGCAACAAGCGCCTCCGCCTGCAGCTGTGAATGTATACATCGTGCAACCGGGCAATGCTACTTACTATGAGAATTACCCCGCTACCGTAACTCCTTTAAACCAGGTAGACATCAAACCACAGGTATCCGGCAACATCATCAATATATCTTTCCAGGACGGACAGTATGTACATAAAGGCCAGCGTTTGTACGAGATCGACCAACAACAGTACAAGGCCGCCTATGACCAGGCCCAGGCCAATGTGGCTGTCTCCCAGGCTAACCTGGCCAAAGCCCAGCAGGACGCCGACCGGTACACGGACCTGGCCAAACAGGACGCCATCGCCAAACAGACCCTTGATCATCAACTGGCAGACCTGGAGAGCGCAAAAAGACAGCTGGAAGCAGCCAAAGCCAACGTGGCCAGCGTGCAGACCAACCTGAAATATTCGGTTATCTCCGCTCCCTTTGACGGCACGATCGGCATCTCACAGGTGAAAGTAGGGACCTCGGTTTATCCCCAAACGCTCCTGAACACCGTCTCTACCGAAGACCCCATGGCCGTCGACATCGCCGTCGACCAGGTGGAGATCCCTTTCTTTGCTTCTTACCTGGAAAAGAAAAACAGGGACTCCACCTTCTCCGTGATCCTACCGGATGGGTCTATCTATCCTTATCCCGGCCATCTCGTATTACTGGACCGGGCCGTGGATCCCCAGACAGGCACCATCAAGGCGAGGCTGGTATTCTCCAATCCTAAAAAGATCCTGAAAGCCGGTATCACCACTAATATTCGTGTCAAACATGGCTCCGGGGACGCCAGCTTGCTGATCCCCTATAAATCCGTAGTAGAGCAGTTAGGTGAATATTTTGTATACGTAGTGAACGGCGGCCATGCCCTCCAGCGGAAAGTGACCCTGGGTACTCGTATCACCGATAAGATCGTTGTGAAGGCCGGCGTACAGCAGGGCGACAGCGTCGTAACGGATGGCGTACAGAAGTTAAGGGACAGCATCGCCGTGCATGTCGGGCCTCCTGCCAAGGCTCCCGGCGCACCCGCTGGCAAATAAGCAAGGGCTCATCGATGAATAAAGAACAAATAGTATAATCAATAGAATATGAATTCTTCCAATATATTTCTCAAAAGGCCGGTGACAGCGATAGTGATCTCGATCGTGATCGTGCTCGTAGGTACCCTGGCTATTTTGAACATGCCCATCAGCCAATATCCCGATATCACTCCTCCCACGGTACAGATCACCAGTAACTTTACCGGGGCGGACGCACAGACGGTGGAACAGACCACCACCACCGCTATCGAGACCCAGGTCAACGGCGTGCCGGGTATGGCTTATATGCAGAGCAACAGCGCCAACAACGGACAGTCCCAGATCACGGCCACGCTGAATATCGGCGCCGACCCGAATATCGTGGCGCTGGACATCCAGAACAGGGTAGGCATCGCCACCCCCACCTTACCTACCCAGGTACAGAAGCTGGGTATCACCACCCTCAAACGGAACCCGAGCATCCTGATGCTCGTAGCCATCTATTCCCCCAAAGGATCTCACAGCATCCCCTTCATGGACAATTATGCCAATATCTATGTCAGGGACCAGCTGCTGCGTACTCCCGGTGTAGGGGACGTCTTCAGCCGGGCGGATAACTTCAGTATGCGTATCTGGTTACAAACGGATAAGCTGGCGCAACTGGGCCTTACGTATAATGACATCCAGAACGCCATCAACGAACAGAACCTGCAGGTGGCCGCCGGCTCCGTAGCCTCGCCTCCGCAGAATTCTTCCTCGGCCTTCGAGTTTACCGTATTTACCAACAGTCGCCTCACCACGGAGAAACAGTTCGGGGACATCGTTGTCCGTTCCAACCCGGCACAGAACTCTATCGTCTATTTAAGGGACGTAGCCCGCATACAATTGGGAAAAGTGAGTTATACCAGTAACTCGTTCGTGGATGGCAAACGGGCCTCCTACCTCCTGGTATACCAGGCGCCCGGCAGTAATGCCCTGGCTACGGCGGAAGGGGTCTACCAGTCGATGGCCAACATGAAAAAATATTTCCCGGCCGATATCGACTATGTGGTTCCCTTCGAATCCGTATCGGTGGTAAAGGTCTCCATCGCCGATGTGGTCACTACGTTGCTTGTCGCCCTGTTGCTGGTGACCATCGTTGTATTCCTGTTCCTGCAGAACTGGCGCTCTACCCTCATTCCCGTACTGGCTATTCCCGTGGCCATCATCGGCACTTTCATTTTCTTCATACCCCTGGGCTTTACCATCAATACCCTGACCATGTTCGGGTTTGTACTCGCTATCGGTATCGTGGTGGATGACGCCATCGTGGTGGTGGAAGCGGTGCAGCACTATATCGATACGGAAGGGCTCTCAGCCAGGGAGGCAACGGCAAGGGCCCTGGCGGATATATCCGGACCGGTAATCGCCATCGCCCTCATCCTGGCGGCGGTGTTCGTACCGGTAGGCTTCATCCCCGGCATCGTCGGCCGGCTTTATCAGCAGTTCGCCATCACCATCGCCATCTCCGTACTGATCTCCGCCTTTGTGGCCCTCTCGCTCACCCCGGCCTTATGTATGCTGCTCCTCAAACCGCATCATATCAATAAGCAGTCAAAAGGGTTAAATAAATTTTTCTATAAGTTCAACGAAGGCTTCCGCTGGGTCAACCTGAATTATACCCTTGGGGTAAAAGGGTGGGTGAGAAGGGCTCCGCTGGTCCTGGTTTTGCTGGCCTGTATCGTAGCGGGAGACGTCCTGCTCTTCAAGTCCAAACCGACGGGCTTCATTCCCACGGAGGATGAAGGACGGGTATATGTTTCCTATGAGATCCCCGAAGCCGGATCTACCACCCGGTCGCTGACGGCCCTGGACAGCATGATGCATATTGCACAGGCCGTTCCCGGGGTAATGCATACGGCAGCCCTGGGAGGGCTCAACGTCCTTACCGGCGGTAGTAAATCCAATAGCGGCACCATCTTCATGCAGCTAAAACCCTGGGATGATAGAAAGGAGAAGTCCGAGCAGTTGATGGGAGTAGTCGCCGAGCTGAATAAACGCTTTGCCGTCATCAAAGAGGCAAAAATTGTCGTCATCCCGCCACCCGCTATCCCGGGCTTGGGTAATGCCGGCGGCTTCAGCATACAGATAGAGCAAAGACAATCCAATGACGATATCAAGACCTTTGAAAAAGTGGTGAATAGCTTTGTGGCGGAAGCCAACAAACAGCCGGAGATAGGAGGGGCCTTCACCTTCTTCAGCGCCCATACGCCCGGCTACCAGGTGGATGTGGACAGGGATAAATGTAAAAAGCTGGGGCTTAACCTGGCTGATGTCTATAATACCATGCAGATGTACATGGGCAGCACCTATATCAACCAGCTCACCATCTATGGAAGAAACTTCTATGTGGTAGCCCAGGCCGATACCGCTTTCCGGAACGACATCGCCAACATCGGGAAATACTATGTAAAAAATGCCGGCGGGGAAATGATCCCCCTCAGCACGGTGGTCAGTTATAAAATGACGGAGAGCGCCCCGCTGATCCCCCACTTTAATATCTATCGCAGCGCCGAAGTGGATGGCAGCGCCAAACAGGGCTTTAGCAGCGGACAAGCTATCGACGCATTGGTGCGGACAGCCGAAAAGGTGCTGCCGGAGGGATATGGCTATGAGTTCTCCGGTCTCAGCCTGCAGGAAATAAAATCAGGGTCCAGCGCGGTATACATCTTCGCCCTGTCCATCATATTCGTGTTCCTGTTCCTGGCCGCCCTCTATGAGAGCTGGTCAGTACCCTTTTCCGTATTACTGGCCGTACCCATCGGGGTTTTCGGCGCCATCCTTACCCTCACCCTGATACCCAGGCTGACCAACAACGTATACGCCCAGATCGGGCTGATCACCCTCATCGGTCTTTCAGCCAAGAATGCCATCCTCATCGTGGAGTTTGCCAAGGAGAGGGTAGACAGGGGCATGGGTATCGTACCAGCCACCCTCGACGCCGTAAAGCTGCGTTTACGGCCCATTTTAATGACCTCCATCGCCTTCATCCTGGGGGTCCTTCCCCTGGCCCTGGCTTCGGGAGCGAGCTCCGTGGCCCGTAATACCATCGGCTGGACCGTGCTCGGCGGGATGATAGCTGCTACCAGCCTGGCTATCTTTATCGTACCGGTCCTGTTCGTGGTCATCACCCGGCTGACCTATGGTAAGAAGAAACTGGAAGACCTGCGTAATAGAGAATTTAAGCTGGCGGATTAAGACTAAATCTCTAGCTTTGTCATGAACATAAAAACGAATAAGAAGACAAGGATAACCGCGGGAGCGGGCTAAATATTGGGGTAAGATCCCGGCGCATAAGGGCTACTTTGAAAAAGGTAGCCCTTATTTTTTTGCCTGAGGCCTCCTTTCATTTTTTAATTTGCAAATTAACTTATAAGTGAATAACTTTACCCTACAGCTCTGGGATAATGAAGCAAGCAAATGCACCTTTTATACAGTGCGACGGGAAGACGCCCTGGAAAGCGAGACCGATAAGTTCTTTAATAAGTACAATGCCATACCTGGCCTCAAGAAGGCTACCCAGGTATTATTGAGTTTTGTACTGGACAGCATTGGTGAGGATCATGGGGCCATCGATGGTCTGTTTAACCGATTTGAAAATGAGGTCGTCGGCCTGCCAAATAAGGGCAGGGTAACTGTAGGCGAGATCGTCTTCCTATATCCTGACTTTCCATTGCGGTTATATGCCTTGCGCATAAACAACCGTCACGATTTGGTTGTGCTGTTTAACGGAGGTTTAAAATCAGCTGCCACGAACCAGGGCAGCAAAAACTTATATCTTAAATGGATCGAAGCATGCCAGTTTGCCCGACGGATCGAAGAGGCCCTTCGGGACAACGAGATAATAATCGATCATAAAAACAGAAGGATATTATCCCATAATGGCGAAGAAGAAATTTATCTATAAAAATATTTTACCATGAGAAGTGAAGTTGCCAAAAGGATTCAGCAAGAAACCCCGGAAGAGGTCCGGATCTTTACCCGCCAGTATACAGACATTGTCTTAAGGATAAATCAACTTCTTAAAGAAAAAGGCTATACCCAAAAAGACCTCGCTAAAAAGCTAAATAAGAACCCATCCGAAATCAATAAATGGCTCAAGGGCAATCATAATCTAACCCTTAAAACCATCGCCAAATTAGAAGCAGAATTGGGCGAGCCGATCATTTATACTTCAAAAGAGCAGCTCCGCCGCTCTACTATATAGTAATACTTTTCCTCCTTCATCTCCCTTTCCGGCACATTTTCGACCGGCCTCCTCCGATCATTTCCCCCTGCAATTCTGACAGGGTAGGAGATCCCTGCCCAATTCTTCCCCCATCCCCCCGACCTCATTACCTCCCTTTTACGCCCTCATCTTTTTTACCAGGGTAGGAGCTGCCCATTTTATTTTCCCCACCTCCTGGGGAATTTCGTACCTTAGTTTTAGTGCTAAAATCCTTGGCTTTCCTGGGCGTGGAACGTTTTTACAAAGCCAAAAAAGACCGCCAATATTTGTAGTAATTAAAATAGATAGCTAATTGAATGGTTTTTAAGTAAATAAGAGTAGTTACATCTACTTTAAATAGCATAAATAGTAGGGAAAAAATCCGAAAATACAGGTTTTTTAGACCCTGGTTAAACAATCTAAACAAGAATTTAAGTATAATGAATTTAATAGTTGATTTACAGTATTTTCCATCTGTTATCTTATATAAAAATGTAGATAAATTTTCAAATATTGTATTTGAACAATATGAACACTACCAAAAAATGAGTTTTCGCAACCGCTGCCAGATCACCGGGGCCGGCGGCCTGATCAATCTCAGCGTCCCCCTGGAAAAAGGGCGCGACCAGAAGACCTTATTGAAAGATGTCAGAATTTCCGATCGGGGCGATTGGCAGGCGCAACATTGGAAGACCATCCTCTCCTGTTATAGCCGCTCACCCTGGTTTGAATTTTACCGGGACGAGCTGGAAGGACTCTACCGGAAGCCCTTTCATTTTTTACTGGATTGGAATCTTACCTGCTTCGAATGGTCACTGCGGATCCTGCAAATGCCTGTCTCATTTGCCCTGACAGAGGAGTATCATAAAAAGTATGAGGAGGGAAATTGGACCGATTGGAGAGGAAAGCTCTTGCCGAAATTTCGGGAGGTTGGGGTCCTTTCACAGGACCCGGCCGGCAACATTCAGGGGCCGGAAACTCCCGAACCGGACCCGACCGGCAATATGCAGGAGCCAAAAACTCCCGGGCCGGACCTGGCCGGCAACATTCCAGCCGGCAACATTCAGAGGCTCGGAACTCCCGAACCGGACCCGGCCGGCAGCACCCGGCAACCCGCCGAACCCATGTCGGCGACCCCGGTAAAATACCGCCAGGTATTCGAAGAACGGATCGGGTTCCTGCCCAATCTCTCCATTCTCGATCTTTTGTTTTGTGAAGGGAAAAATGCCCGGGTTCTGCTTCAGAAGCATTGAGCCAGGAAAGAGATCAACCAACAGAATGCGCGTCGAAGCCAGTCGACCAGTCGGCCAGTCGGCCACCCAGCAGCCGGCCAGTCGACCAACACACCGAATAACCGGCGTCCGCACCGGTTTATTAAATAACGACGATCCGGCGGACCTTTCCAGCCCTTTCCAGCTTCCTCTCCAATTCTTTCTGTTTGCGGAGGAACTGCTCCTGCAGTTGTAACTGCTCTTCCAGGATCCGCTTCTGCGCCAGGAGTAGGGCGCGCTGCTCTTTTGAATAGGTGGTGTTCAACGCCCGTATCTGCGCCTGCAGCTCTTTTTGCATCTTCATTACTGCCTCTTCCAGCTCATGCGAGGCCAGGCTCTGTAAATAAGCATATTTTTCAGCCAGGCGGAGGGTATCCCGGGCTATCTGAAAAGAAAAACTTGAGTTAGGCACAAAAGGCTGATGTTGAGCAACCGCTTTTTTAACGGGGGCCGTCACGGTCACACTAACGGCAGGCTCCATCGAATATTCCCGGTCATCATCCGGCTGAACGACGGCAGCATAGGCTCCGTCAGAAGGGGCTGCTTCCGCATCACTATTATCCCCTGCCGCCACCAGGAACCCATCTTCGGGGGCTCTGTCTTCATCTCGTTCAATGACCGGCGGGGAAGGATGTTTTTTGCATTGGAGGAGTGATCGGCTTGGAGCCTTGGGCGCCTCGTTAACTATCGTCAGCGAAGCCAATTCTGTCCCGGATGTTGATAGGGACTCACCCAGGGAAGAGGAATTCCGTCTCGTGGTACCCAGCACCGGTCCTATGGGGAAATGACTCTCCGCGGTCAGCACGGCAGTGGGGGGGACCGAACCGCTGATCCAGGTAGCTTCCCCGGCAGTGGAGGAGTGCGCCCGGCTGCCGCCATAGGGCGAACGGGCTAATAAGATACCGGCGCCGGCCAGGGCCAACAGGAGGAAGACCAGGGCCCTGGCCCCGGGACGGTCTTTGGCTTCCCGGAGTTTGAGGATCCTTCTCACCCTTTTTAATAAAATTTGATCGTTGCCCCCTGTAGCGGCCAGCGCCAGTTGCCGGCTGCCTTGCCTGCCCACCTTCGTGGTCGCCAGCGACAGCAGGGCCGATATGTAAGTATGCGGATCATACCGGAATTGCATGACCAGGTCATCGCAGCGATGCTCTCTTTCCCGCTGAATGTCCCGGATCAGCCACCGGGTAAAAGGATTAAAAAAGAACAGCACCTCCAATATCGTCACTCCGAGGTGCATCAGGTAGTCATTTCTTTTCACATGCGCCAATTCATGCAGCAGTATCGCTTCCACCTGTTGCGGGGACAAGTGACTGGTCATCGCAACAGGAATCAGGATGACAGGTTTTAAAAATCCCAGGGTCACCGGACCTTCTATAAAAGAAGACAACCAAACCTGCACCTCCTTTCCGATCCCCATCAACCGGCTGGTCTCTGCCACAAATACCCTCAGCTCAGGCTGTATCCTGGATAAACCCTGGCTTTTTAATTGCCTGGACTGAAAATATTGATTGCAATACCGGATAAAAAGGAAAGTCAGCACCAGCAGGTATACAAACGAGCAATAGGGGAGAACCTGGTCAATAAGCTCCCTGCCGGTCTGCCAGAAAGAAGCTCCCGGAAAACCCCCGACCTCGAAGATCCTATCCGGCCAGGAGACAGACGCTGATGGGTCCTCGGAAAAAATAATTTGGTAGAAAAAGGTGAAGGTGGAACTTACTACTCCTATCCCCAGGAACAAAAAAGCCAGTCCATGACGGGCATGGGCAGAGGCTGTTCTCAACACCGATAAGAGAATACGGTAAAATAGCCACAGCAACGCCATTTGCCAGAGACTATTAAATAATGACCACCCCAGCGCCTTCAGCAAAGCGGATTGGGTTAGCAGGTGCATGGTTACTGATTTTTCAGATTATTTAATAATTGCTGGATCTCTTCCAGCTCCGCAGGGGACGCCTTGTGGTTACCCAACGCCTGGATGACCAGCTCGGTAGGAGAGCCCCCGAACAGGGTATTGATCATTTTGCCTAACAGGTGTTTCTGAGTCTTCTCTTTGCTGACGGCTGCCTGGTAAATATGCGTTTTGAAAGAGTCATCCCGCTTTACCAGTCCTTTTTCATTCATGATCTGCATCAATTTCAGCGTGGTCGTATAACCTACGTCCTTAGTCTTGGCCAGCTCTTCATGGACTTCCCGTACACTGGCCGAAGGCCTTTCCCAGAGAACTCCGAGGATCTCGAGCTCACTTTCGGTGGGTTTGATATAGCGCGTCGAAGACATAAAAATGTATTTGAAAAACAAATTACGATAAATTTCGTAAATCAACGTTAAAAAATTTTGCAGGCAATGTGCTTTTGCGGTCCCGGCCGTCAGTTGTTGCCGGCGTATTACGGCTCACTTTACGACTGGTCGAACCGGTGTCTCCGCTGCCGTCTGTCGATGGGCGCCTCCGGGTGCAGCCGGTTATATTCTTCGATCAGCTCCACCGTGGTCTTGCTGGACCCATCGTGGCTCCAGCCAGGCGGCCGGATAAAATAAAGGAAGGCATTTTTCAGCGAGCCGGCCCGACCCGCTTTACGGAACAGCTCCCCCCAGGTCTTAAAGGCTACGATAAAAGGATTGAAAGAACCGATATTCCGGGTAAGCCCATATTGAGGCCGTTCCTCTTCCTGTTTAAACGTGCCGAACAGGCGGTCCCAGATGATCAGGACACCGGCATGGTTCTTATCCAGGTATTTCAGATCGGTGCCATGATGCACCCGGTGATGAGAAGGCGTATTGAAAATAAATTCTACCGGACGGGGTAGCCGGTGGATGGTCTCTGTATGGATCCAGAATTGATAGATCAAACTAATGGACTGCATCATCAGGACGATCAGGGGGTGGAAACCGACCAGGGGCATCCAGCACCAGAAGAGAGCAGCGCCCGTAAGATTACCCGTCCACGTCTGCCGCAGCGCGGCCGCCAGGTTATATCGCTTGGAAGAATGATGCACGACATGCGAAGCCCAGAACCAGTTGATGTGATGGCTGCTTCGGTGAAACCAATAATAAGAGAAGTCATCGGCAAAAAAAGCCAGCACCCAATGCCACCAGCGCGAACCGTCCAGGGTGAATAACCGCACCTGGTAAAGGAGCATGAACAGGCTGAAGATGAGCCCCTTGGTGATCAACCCGGTAGCTACATTGCCCAACCCCATGGCCAGGCTGCTGAAAGTATCTTTTACTTCGTATAATTCGGAATGCTCCCGGTACGAGAACCAGGCCTCCAGACAAAGCAGAAGGACAAAGCCGGGGATCGCATAATATAGCAGCATCGCTACAAGTTACTCTTTCCCCGCTGATCTTTTGCGGACATACGAGACAAGACGTTGGAAAATTGATCGGGAACAATAATTGGGCGCCCCTGGCTACCGGTCGCCCGGACCGGCGATTTGGCCGCCGGGGCGGTCTGCATCCCGGCAATAAGCCTCTGACAGCTCACACCCGGACCCTCAGGCCCTCCGCTGGCCGGCACCCGGCACCCCAGAAAACGAAAAAGCCCCGATGTAGAAACACCGGGACTTTTGGTATTTGGATCTGATTAGTGTCGTAAGTTGTGAGAGCAAATATATAAAAATCGGAATAATATTCACCCGATTTTTTTTGTTAAGACCTTGTTAGTATTTAGCCAGCGCCACTGTCTTGCTCTCTTTTGCCACCGGATGAACGACTATCGTCTTCCCTTCTTTTTTGGGCAGCCGACCCGTCGCCTCATCCCGGGTATGATGGATCGTAGCCAGGGTAGGGGCGATAACCAGAGAGACGATAGACATCAGCTTGATCAGAATGTTCATCGAAGGTCCCGACGTATCCTTGAAAGGATCTCCCACCGTATCCCCGGTAACAGAAGCCTTATGGGGCTCTGATTTTTTATAATATATTTCGCCGTTGATCTCTACGCCCTTCTCAAAGGATTTTTTGGCATTGTCCCAGGCGCCGCCGGCATTATTCTGGAACATCCCCATCAATACCCCGCAAACCGTAGCCCCTGCCAGAAACCCGCCCAAAGCCTCCGGTCCTAAAATGAACCCGATCACCAGGGGAGAAATGATAGCTATCGCACCGGGCAGGACCATCTTTTTGATGGATGCTTCAGTGGATATGGCAACGCACTTGTCATACTCGGGTTTGCCCGTGCCTTCCATAATCCCGGGAATGGTACGGAACTGGCGGCGGACTTCTTCCACCATCGCCATGGCCGCTTCACCAACGGCACGGATAGCCAGGGAAGAAAAGATAAAAGGGATCATACCGCCAACAAAAAGGCTGGCCAGTACTTTGGCTTTATAAATGTCGATTCCCTGAATGCCGGCTACTCCAACAAAGGCGGCGAACAGGGCCAGTGCCGTAAGGGCGGCCGATGCAATGGCAAATCCTTTTCCGGAAGCGGCCGTGGTATTTCCTACCGCATCCAGCACGTCTGTTTTTTCACGGACTTCTTTGGGCAGTTCGCTCATCTCCGCAATACCCCCTGCATTATCGGCAATGGGACCGAAAGCGTCGATGGCCAGCTGCATGGCCGTGGTGGCCATCATACCGGCAGCGGCGATCGCCACACCATAGAGACCGGCACATTCGTAAGAACCCCAGATACCTCCCGCCAGCACCAGGATAGGCAGACAGGTGGATTCCATACCCATGGCCAGACCGCCGATCACATTGGTAGCATGACCGGTGGCGGATTGGCGGATAATGCTCAGCACAGGGCGTTTGCCCATGGCCGTATAATATTCGGTGATAATGCTCATCAGTGTGCCTACGACCAGGCCTACGCCGATCGCACCCAGGACACCCCATTTGGTGAATTCCAGACCGCGAAGCGTCATCGTATCCGGTAATACATAATATACAAGACCGATACAGGCCAGGGCTGTCAAAATGATAGAACCCCAGTTACCCATATTCAGGGCCTTCTGCACACTATGTGTATTGATACCGGCCTTATCGCTGACCCGGACAAATAAAGTGCCTACGATAGAAAGAATAATGCCTATTCCCGCAATGAGCATGGGAAGTAAGATCGGCGCAAATCCCCCAAGCTGGTCGGTGCCGTCGGACTGCGTCTCCCGGCCCAGTACCATCGTGGCCAGCACTGTAGCTACATAGCTGCCGAACAGGTCGGCGCCCATACCGGCTACGTCTCCCACATTGTCTCCCACATTATCGGCAATGGTGGCTGGGTTACGGGGATCGTCTTCCGGGATACCCGCTTCTACCTTTCCCACCAGGTCGGCGCCGACATCGGCAGCCTTTGTATAGATACCCCCGCCGACACGGGCGAACAGGGCAATGGATTCTGCCCCCAGCGAAAAACCGGTCAGCACTTCTATCGTCCTGCGCATTTCGTCGGAATCCACTCCGGCTCCGGGAGCAAACACCGCTTTTAGAATAATATATAAACCGCCTAACCCTAACACGGCCAGACCGGCTACACCCAGGCCCATCACCGATCCGCCGGTGAAAGAGACCTTCAGGGCATTATGAAGACTGGTACGGGCCGCCTGCGCAGTACGAACATTCGCCTTGGTAGCGCTGCGCATCCCGATATAACCCGCCGTGGCGCTGAGAACGGCCCCTGCAATAAAGGCGAGGGCAATAGTCCAATGGGATTGAGGATTGCTGTAACCCATAACGGCCAGTAATATCGCCGCCAGGACCACAAAATAGGAAAGGATCTTCCACTCTGCTTTCAGGAAGGCCATAGCGCCTTCCGCGATGTGCTTACTGATCTCCTGCATACGCTCGTTGCCGGCATCCTGCTTGGACACCCAGGCATATTTGATAAAGGTGTAGAGAAGACCAATGGCCCCCATCACGGGAACTAAGTAAATCAATTTGTCCATAAGTTATAGTTCTTAAAACAGGATTTTCGTCCGGATAGAGTAATTCTCTATTATTTATTACCGTACGATTCAAAGGAGGGCAAAAATAGGGGGAAAAAGTCAAAAATTTACTATACAATGCGGACTTACACTATAAAAAGAAAAATCCTTCCGCTTCAGTCGAAAGGATCTTTCAGAAACCTTGGAATTTTGAATGAGAAGAACACTCCTTAACCAGTCTTCTACTAATCGCCTTAATACCTAAAAAAGCTTCTCAGGTTTGTTTTAGGGTTAGGGCTGAAGGTTAGGGGCGTATGGTTGGTGATTCAGGTCTATATATAAAAATCGAATTATATGCCAATCCATTAAGTATTTGATAGTCAATTTATTAAACTTAACAACCTCTCCGTTTACTTCCATAAATTGGAAATTTTTTCCCGATTTGGATCAGGCTTTATCATCCATTCCGATTTATTAAATAAATGGAAGAAAGCAACGTCCCGAAAGTTCCCATCGTCATGTTGTAGTAACTTTACGCACCGATGGACGTTAAAAGACTGCTTATTGTAGGACTGACCTTATTTTCTATCCGGACGGCCCGGGCGCAATCCTGTACCACCCTGGGTCAGACGCCGGTCACCGCATTTCCCGTCTGCGGCACTTCCGTTTTTAAGCAGGATAATGTCCCAACCTGTACAAACGGCAATATTCCCCTGGATTGCCATGATGGCGCTCAATATTCCGACAAAAATCCTTTTTGGTATAAATTCACGTGTTTCGCCGGCGGAACATTGGGCTTCCTCATCACCCCCAACACCTCTTCCGACGATTATGACTGGCAGCTATTCGATGTCACCGGGCACGATCCTTCGGAAGTATATACCAACACCGCCTTATTCGTTAGCGGCAACTGGTCCTCCAACCCCGCCGGAACAGGAACTACTGCTAATGGCAACGGGAATATCAATTGCGCCGGCCCGACCTATAGCAACAAGAATATTATGCCCACCCTCATCGTGGGACACCAATATCTGTTACTGGTTAGTCATTTCACAAACTCCCAGAGCGGCTATTCCCTTTCCTTCGGCGGAGGCACAGCCAGCATCACCGATTCCGTTCCCCCCGGCCTTAAAAGTATAAGACCCATTTGCGATGGCAGCCGTATAGAAGTAGTATTGAATAAAAAGATGAAGTGCAGCAGCCTGGCGGCCGATGGCAGTGATTTCGCCCTCAGCCCCTCCATCGCTCAGGTGGTCAGCGCATCCGGCAATAACTGCGCCGGCGGATTTGATATGGACACGCTCACCCTGACGCTCAATGGGCCCCTCCCTGCCGGTAATTACACCTTGTCCGCCACGAACGGGTCCGACGGCAATACCTTACTGGACAACTGCGGCAATCAGGTGCCGGTCGGGTCCTCCCTGACTTTTCAACTGGCTGCACTCCAACCTACCTACCTGGACAGCATCACACCCCCCGCCTGCGCCCCCTCCTCCCTGGAACTGGTCTTCCAAAAGAAGATCCTCTGCAGCTCCATCGCCGCCAATGGAAGCGATTTCAAGGTCACCGGGCCCTCCACCGTACAGGTTACCGGCGCTGCCGGTCAGTGCGATGCGAACGGAGAAACGTACACCATTCTCCTCCAATTAGCCGGCCCCATCGTAACAGGGGGGAATTACCAGGTCTTGCTGGCCCCCGGCACTGATGGCAATACGATCATAGATGAATGCGGTATTTCAACGCCACCGACCGGCCCCACATTGCCCTTTACCCTGAAAGACACCGTATCGGCCGTCTTTAACGACAAGATCCTGTACGGGTGTAAAAATGATACTATTGTAGTCGGTTATCCGGACAAGAATGGGGTCAATCAATGGCAATGGGTTTTTGACGGAACCGATACCAGCCGGGTGCAGGCTCCTCCTATGCACATCTATTCTATCATCAGCGATACGACGATCAGCGCTAAGACCATTCAGCTCATCGTCTCCAACGGGTTTTGCAGTGATACCGCCAGTGTGGTCATTTCCCTGGACAATGCCATCAGGGCCCGGTTCGAAGCCCCCAACATACTCTGCCCTAAAGATGCCGCCATCTTTAAGAACAACAGTACTGGGCTGATCAACACTTACACCTGGGACTTCGGGGACGGGACCGGTAGCACGGATTCTTTACCTCCCGATCATCTCTTCCCCGTCACCGGAGTTGAAAAAAAATATCCGGTCATGCTGATCGTTGGCAATAGCAGCGGATGTTATGACACGGCTGTCCAGCAGATCGATGTGCTGAGATCCTGTTACATCGCCGTCCCCTCGGCATTTACCCCCAACGGTGATGGGCTCAATGACTACCTGTATCCCCTCAACGCTTATAAAGCGGACAATATGGAATTCAAAGTTTTCAATCGCTTTGGACAAATCGTTTTCCAGACCAGTGACTGGACATCGAAATGGGACGGTACCGTCAATGGCCACCCGCAACCAGCCGGCACCTTCGTCTGGTTCCTCAGCTATACCGACCGGGATTCGGGGAAAAAGATCTTTTTAAAAGGCACCAGCATCCTCATCCGCTGAAGAGGCTGCCCGCCGGCATTCCTGCACGACTGCCCGCACAGGATAACCATCCACCCCCGCAAAGCAAAAAATCCTCCCGCCGATGCGGAAGGATTTTTTGTACAAGTAAACTGTAAGCCTGAAAAAACTAAAAACCTTTTAACTATTGATGGCCGTCAAGTTGTTTTAAGGTATAAATATCGTGGTCGTGATCGTTAATTTTGCGTTTCAAAGTACATATCACTAATAACGAACAAAATGCCAATTTTTAAAACGCTGAAAAAGAACCCGGTACAATCGCCCTCTTCTTTTCTTCTTTCCAGTTTTTGGAAAAAAATTCCGGGATAAGGAAAACAGGGCAGGAAAAAAGAACCAATCGCACAATTTCAGGGAGGAAATGTCGTTTTTTATCTATCCAATATCTGTTAAAAACATAATACTAATCCCTATGATCCCCTACATTCGGAATAATCAGGACCATCTGGCGGAAGAATTCCGCCAGGCTGAAAATTATCTTTTACAGGAGAGCAGGATCGCACTGCTCAAAATACAAAGCTGGCAGTTCGCCATGAAAACCCCCGAAGTCGGACCGCATTACCAACGGGAAGCCGAAAATATGGTGAAACAATCCCTGCTGAACTTCGTCCCTAATAATTTTGTCCTCAGCGAAGAAGGCTATTATATCCGGCCTATCGTTAATTAGGGACATTCGGTCAGGAAAAACTTACGCACTCTTTCAACTCCTTTTCCGTATAGGCTAATTTATATTGTTTCAAAACATCATCGGGAACCCCATTCCATTGATTGGGGACATTTCCCATATACCCCACATCCTTTTTTCCCATCTCCGTCGTGTAAAAACCGGTTGATACCAGGTTGCGCATCAGGTTAAAGAAAGTAACACCCTGCGCCATTTCGGGTTTTGCCTTATTGGGCCAGGCGATTTCATCCACCATTTCCATCTGCTGCTGAGTACTGCAGGAGGCAAAGGATTTCTCATAACGTTTGAGACATTGCATCTCGAGCCAGCGCAGACCACCCCGCATCGGTATCTGGTGCTTGGGCATATCCTTAACGATGTACTCGATAAATTCGGGCACCTTGGCATCGGAGGCGCTGCCGCTGATGTCATCCTTCGGGATAATAATATCACCCAGTATCGTGATCACAGCCATTTCCTCCGGGGTGAAGAAAGTTCCTTTTGCCTGTACTTCCTTGTCATGCTCCGTCTCCTCCTTCATTCGGTTGATCCCGTCGGCCGGGCCTGCGGTACCCGCATTTTTTTCGGGAGCCGGTTTCTTCTCGTCGGTCTTACAGGCTTCTACCAATACGCCCGCGGATACCGAACCCACGATTAACGCTTTTATTGATTTCCTTCTGTCCATAGTACTGTTTTTCAGGGGCTCAAGGCCCGGTGGATCCTCTAAATATTGTTCTTCTTCATTTGATCGACGATATACTCGCTGCTGCGCATAGAGAGGGCCAGTATCGTCCAGGTGATATTCTTGTCGGCCTGTGATACAAAAGGACCGCCGTCCACGCAGAACAGGTTCTTACAGTCATGCGCCTGACTCCATTTATTCAGGGGAGAAGATTTGGGATCGTTGCCCATACGCACCGTTCCGGCTTCATGAATAATATTACCGGGAGCATGCAGCCCGTAATTATTGTGAGGGCCATTGTCATTCCCATGGACGACAATAGCACCCATGGCATGCAGGATCTCCTTAAAGGTCTCCTGCATATGTTTGGCCTGTTTGATCTCGTACTCCGAATGACTGACATTGAACTGTAATACGGGGATACCATATTTATCAACCACGCCATTGGGGTCGATCCGGCAAAGGTTCTCTTTAAAGGCTACCGCCTCTCCGCGGCCAGCCATACCGACATGGGCGCCGAATAATGAACGGTAGTCCTTTTTCAACGAGGCGCCATAACCGCCCGCCTCCTGTTTCCTGCCCATGATGTTGAAATTCCCGTTCAGATTCTCGATCCCCCAGTTGAAACCATAGATGGGCATGCCAAAACCGCCGCCATATTCTATATGATAGCCACGGGGGAAATCCAGTTTCTTATTATCTCCCCACCAGGGACTATATACATGCATACCGCCTACGCCATCTTCATTGTACCGCTTGCGGTCCAGCAATTCCGGGATGATGCCTGACATATCCGATCCCGTGGAATCGTGCAGATACCTGCCTACCGCATCACTGCTGTTGGCAAGGCCATTGGGATGCCGGGTCGATTTTGAATTGAGCATCAGCCGGGCGCTCTCACAGGCGCTGGCCGCCAGGATCACCGTCCTGCCATAGACCTGGTACTCCTGCATGTCTTCTTTGTGTACATAGGATACTCCCGTTGCCAGGCCCTCCCTGTCCGTCAAAACTTCCCGGGCCATCGCACCCGTTACCAGGTCGATATTGCCCGTTTTTAAGGCAGGGATCACCAGGCAGGAAGAAGCGGAAAAATCTCCATATACTTTACAACTGCGGCCACACTGCGCACAAAAGAAACACTGACCTCTTTCAGCGTTGATCTGTTTGGTGAGGATGGACAGACGGGAAGGGATGACAGGGACGCCAACACTGGTGCCCGCTTTCTTGATGAACAGCTCGTGGAGACGGGGCTTGGGAGGGGGGAGGAAGAATCCGTCCGGATCGTTCTCCAGGCCCTCATTCGTACCGAATACTCCCAGCAGCTTATCTATCTTATCGTAATAAGGTTTTACATCTTCATAACCGATGGGCCAGTCATCACCCAATCCATCGATGCTCTTGCGCTTGAAATCCTTAGGCCCGAAACGAAGCGATATACGGCCCCAGTGATTGGTCCTGCCGCCCAGCATACGCGCCCGCCACCATTCCCAACTGGTAGTCCCCTGCGCGCCGGACTGCGTATAGGGCTCGCCATCGACTTCCCACCCCCAATAACAGCCGTCAAAATCCCCAAAGGGTCTGAATTTCGTGGCCGCACCACGCCGGGGAGATTCCCAGGCATTTTTCAACTGGTTGGAATCCGTTTTGGGGTCAAACATCGGACCCGCTTCCAGCAGACATACTTTAAGACCGGCATTGGCCAGCACATACGCTGCCATACCACCACCGGCGCCCGATCCTACAATAACTGCATCGTATTTCTTTGCTTGTTTCTTAATCTGGAGATCTCCCATATGTAGACTGTGAATTGAAGCTGTATAGTGAAAAAGAAAAGTAAATTTAAAGTTTTAGCAGAGTAGCAAACAAATATTTTTTACTTCCTCTCGGTTGCGCTCTGGTCGCGGATTGCTTTGAATTCTGACCCTGTTTTCCAACCGGGCCACTCTGTTCCGTATGCCAATCTTTTTCCGATGAGAAAAACCAGCCCGATGTCTTCCATCCCACCGCTGAGGTCCCATTTCTTTGCATCATATTCGTCACTGGGCTGATGATAATTTTTGGCGGTATATTCATCCTGCTTCTGCTTGCCATACTCTTTTCCTTTTTCCACGTTGTCGACCCCGCCATCCGCTGTCAGGGCAGGAACGCCCACCCTGGCAAAATTAAAATGGTCCGACCGGAAATAATGACCTGCTTCCGGATGGGTCTCCGGGGCAATATAACGGCCCGCTTTTTTCACTTCCTCTCCCAGATAATCCTCCAGCTCCGACTGCCCGGCGCCGCTATAGGTGATGTCTTTGGTCCTGCCGATGGTGTTGATCACATCTGTATTGAGATTGGCCACCGTCTTTGCCAGCGGATACAGCGGGTGCTGTCCATAATACGCCGAGCCCAGCAGCCCCTGCTCCTCTGCCGTGACGGCAAGAAAGATGACCGTACGTGCTGGTTTTTCGGGTAGGTTCTTAAAGGCCCTTGCCAGTTCCAGAAGGGCCGCTGTGCCACTGGCATTGTCCGCCGCCCCGTTGTAAATAGAATCTCCCCGCTCATCCGGCTTGCCAATCCCGAGATGATCCCAGTGGGCGGAGAAAATAACATATTCATCCGGCTTTTTGGCGCCGGTGATCTTTGCGATGACATTGTGCGATTGATTATAGACTTCCCTGACCCGCAGCGAAGCCGACAGCTTCACATCCAGGGGCAGCGCTTTAAACCCTCTCTGTTTCGCCGCCGCAAAAAGACTGCTGTCCTTCCCGGCTGCCGCCAGTAATTTCTTGCCCGTCTCTTCCGTGATCCAGCCCTGAAGGGCCAATTGATATTGGGGGCTTTTCCGTGTATCCAGGTGCAGCTTCACCCCGCCGTTCGAACTTTGTACTACACTGAAAGGGTAGGAGGCTGCCGCCGTATTGTGAACGATGAGACAGGCCTTGGCTCCCTGACGGGCGGCTTCTTCATATTTATAGGTCCAGCGACCGTAGTAAGTCATGGTATGTCCTTTGAACAAGGTGGAATCATAAAAGCCCGGATCGTTCACCAGCACCAGCACAATTTTCCCTTTTACGTCCAACCCCGCATAGTCATTCCAGTTATACTCCGGGGCTACCACGCCAAAACCGGCAAAAACGACATCATCTTTGTCCAGCGTGGCGACGGAGTCCGGCCTTTCCGTCCAGATGACGAAGTCTTTCAGTGATTGCAGCTCCAACTTTCCTTTGGGGGATAACACTTTCATGGAGGGCGTGCCGACGGGGCTGATCTCTACCATGGGAACATCCTGCGTATAGGCAGTTCCATTACCAGGCTCGAGCCCCAGGCGGGCAAAAGAGGCGGTCAGATAATCCACTGTCCGGGTCTCTCCTGTCGTGAAAGGACGCCGGCCCTGGAAGCTGTCAGAGGCCAGCACCTGTATATTGGCGGCCAGACTGTCTTTATTTAAAGAGGTCAGCCCGCTTGAATCAGCGGATGCACCCGCCGGCTGGCCAGGGTTATGGCAGGCTACTACCGAACAAGCCATGCCGGAAAAGAAAAGCCCACGGAGAAAAGGATTTGTCATAAGCTGTATTTTACATAGTAGAGTGAAGGGACAAAAATAGGAGGTTTGCCCTTATGTCCAGCTTATGTTCTGAAAAGAGGCTGCTCATTTTTGGAAGAGAGCCAGCGCAACAAAAAATGCCGGCATTTTTCATCGCGGGTCTAATGATGGGCCTTCGGCCGGTCCGCCCGTGGCGGCCCCTATTGGGAAAGTAGCCAATTGACCGCCGCCGACCTTACCGAATCCCCCGCGACAGCCCCATCAGGATGAGGAGGGATCAGCTTATCCGGCACGATGCTGCCCTGGCAGATCCGGCCCATGTGATCGGCTTCCTGGCAGACAGTCAGCACCAGCATGGAATGGTCGGACAGAGAATAGGTGGCATTCGCCGTGGTAAGTCCTGCCGTCGGCTCACCAAACAACCAGGCCTGCTCCCTTCCTTTGAAGGCCAGGGCGACGATCTCTCCGGCGCTGACCGTCTTGCGGCCCGTCAGCACGATAACGGAGTTCCGGCTGCATTGGGTGCGGTATCCTTGCTTGCTCACCCGGCAGATAACATGTCTGCCCTGGAAGGCCGCTCCATTACGATACGCAATAGGTATTTTTTGATCCGCGGCGACAAAATAGCCACAAACACCTTCTCCCAGCAGGGGACCGATACCGGCCAGCATCGGCCAGCAATTACCACCGGAATTCTTTCGAAGGTCGATGATCCACCGGGAGATCTTTCGGGTATCCAGCCGCGCGATGAGGGCCTGCAGACTGTCGGCGATATAGGTACAAATGAGAGAGTCGGTCGTACTTACCCAGGGGATGGTGAGGTAGGCAATGCTGTCGTTGATCCATTCGCCTTTTATTTCTCCCATGAGATCGGACAATGGGGGAGGGGCCTGCAGATTGGCCGTATCATAATTGTAACGGGCTGCTTTATCAGGAGGCATAATAAAACTATGTCGTTCATTCAGCTGCTGGAAACACCAGCTTATCGCATCATAAGCGTCCTCGCAACTACTGGAGCCCATCAACCGCATCCTGGCTTTCGTGGCCAGATCATCCCATTCGATATAATCCCTGTTATAATAATTTTTCTTCATGAAGCTCAGGGCTTCGTCCAGCAGACTGTCGGCTTTTTGAAAACAGGATAATTTAGTCGTATCGGAGATCCCTGCATTTCCGGGAAAAGGAAGGAGAAATAAAATTACTACCGGGAGTAGCATTATAGATCCGCGCATAGGCCAAACAATTATTGAGCTAAGATGAAAAATCCCCTGAATTCCATACGTTAAAAATTTCCCGGTCTTTTTAACATTTCCTTCAGGTGTGGACAGGCATTGTTCTTGCAATACATATTTTACTCAATGCTAATTTATGAAAAAGAAAATAAGTATAATCATATTGGGTATTATCCTATTAACAGGATTTATCCCAAGGATAGGTCAGGTATCTGCACAGGCGCAGACCAGCGTCAGTTTCCAGGTGTTTTACGATCAGCTCAGCCCTTACGGCACCTGGGTAAGCTACCCCGATTATGGATATGTATGGGTGCCCGCGGGAGGCAGCAATTTCCGGCCTTATGGCACCCGCGGTCATTGGGTCTATGCGGACGAAGGCTGGACCTGGGTATCGGACTACAGCTGGGGCTGGGCCCCATTTCATTATGGGAATTGGTTCTATGATGATTCCTATGGCTGGATGTGGGCGCCGGGTTATGAATGGGCCCCTGCCTGGGTCACCTGGGGAGAATATGGAGGCAATTATTGTTGGGCTCCAATTGGACCCCGGGTGGATATAGGCGTATCCTTTGGCAGCTACCGGCCCCCCGTCAACTATTGGACTTTCTGCCCCCGGGAACGTATTACCAGTGTCAACGTAAGTAATTATTATGTTCGCAATATCCACACGACCACGGTGATCAATAATATTACCGTCATCAATAATGTCAACAGGGGAGGAGGCGGCCGTGCTTATTTGCGGGGACCGGCGCCCACGAATGTGGCAAGATATACCCATACTACTGTCCGCCCGGTGGCGATACAGGCATCTGCCCGTCCGGGCGCAGCCAATGTCCAACATGGACGGCTGGCGATCTATCGGCCCAACGTACAAAATAACAGCGCATCAGCAAGACCTTCCCAGGTCCGCGACCTGCATGCGCTGAGACCCGTGGCCAGGACAAATGCGACCACCGCCGGGACAGCTCCCGGTAATAATAATCCGCCCGCTCATGCCCCGGCATCGAGGCCTTCCGGGGCTCCCGTAGCGAGAGGGGGTAATCCATCCCAGCAGCACACAGCTCCTCAGCAACGACCCACACCGCAACAGCAACGTCCCCTGCCGCAGCAACAACCACGTCAGGCGCCGCAGCAGCAGCCAATACCGCAACAGCACCCGGCGCCGGCCCAGCAACACCTGCAACCTCAGCAACAACACCCGGCTCCTCAGCAACGGCCTGCCCCGCAACAGCAGCGTCCCTTGCCCCAGCAACAACCGCGTCCCATGCCGCAGCAACAACATCAGCCCCCTCAGCAACGCCCGGCGCCACAGCAACAGCATCCGACGCCTCAGCAACGCCCCATGCCGCAGCGACCCAACAACCCGGCTCCGCGACCGGCTCAGCCCGTAAACAGACCGGCTCCGCATCCGGCGCCCAAACCCGCACCGCCACCGGCTCATCCGAATAACCCGGGAGGTCCCGAACATCACGGATAACCCGAAACTCAATTTTTATTTTTCATCAGAGATAGCGCATGTCGGTAGCCGTTAACACTGCCAATATGCGCTATCGATGCTTTCTTATTCATTCTCCAAAGCCTCCGGGGATTCATCATCTTCCTCCTCTTCATCCACCTCTTCCTCCCCGACGTCGATCTCTTCTTCCGCCGATCCGGCAAAGTCGGCAAACCAGCCGCCTTTTTCCAGCAGCTCAGCAGGGCTGCCCTCCTCCATCACCTCTCCTTCAGAAAGGACGATCACCCGGTCGGCATCCCGCACCATCGAGAAACGATGAGCGATAATGAGGACCGTGCTATTTCTTCTTATCTCTTCCAAGGTCCGTTTGACCTCCGCCTCGGTGGCAAAGTCCAGGTTGGCGGTGGCCTCATCCAGCACCAGGATACGGGGCCTGGCCACCAGCATCCTGGCGATCTGGATCCGCTGCCGCTCCCCGACAGACAACCCGATACCGCTTTCTCCCACCAGGGTTTGCAGTCCCTGGGGCAGGCGCTGCAACGTAGCCTGCATGCCGGCTGCCATAGCAGCCTGGTACACCTCTTCTTCGGTTGCATCAGGCCGTTTGTATCGTATATTATCGGCCAGCGTCCCCCGGAATACGGCGCCATCCGTCGACACCATGCCGATCTGGCCGCGTACCGAAGCCGCATCCAGTTCC
This sequence comes from Puia sp., assembly GCA_035492545.1. Taxonomy (GTDB): domain Bacteria; phylum Bacteroidota; class Bacteroidia; order Chitinophagales; family Chitinophagaceae; genus Puia. Next base: position 46,445 of record DATJJD010000136.1, on the reverse strand, counting down.
CGGATATCCTGCCCATCGATGAGGATTCGCCCGGCCGTTGGCTCGTATAACCTCATCAGCAGGTCCACCGTTGTTGTCTTGCCCGCTCCGGAAGTCCCTATCAGGGCCGTAACCTGGCCGGGGGAAAGCGTAAAACTGATTCCTTTCAGGACCTCCCTTTCGGGGGTATAGCCAAATCGGACCTTGTCAAATTCGATCTTTCCCTCCCGGATAACCAGCGCCTTGCCCGTCTTTACTTCCACACTACTGTCCAGTAACCGGAAAGCCCTGGCGATAGAGGCCACATTTTGCTGTAACTCCACCCATAGACTGGCCAACGTATCGATGGGTCCGTATAACCGGTCCAGGTAGGCGACAAACATCACCACGTCACCGGGCGTCAGCTTATTCTGCAACGTGAGGTAACCTCCATAGCCGAATACCAGCGCCGTTGACAGATGCGACAGCATCGTCTCCCAGAAAACATATTTATTGGACAACCTGGCCCTTTTGATATAATCCTGGTAGGCTTCCTGGGAGATAGCCTGAAGGTGTTGCACCTCCCTGTCTTCCGCCCCGGATAATTTCACTGTTTTGATACCGGTCAGCCCGTCCTGTATCCGGGCCGATACCTCTTCCCAGCGGGAATAATAATTGGAAAGCCCCGATTCCAGCTTGCTGGCCGAACGCCAGGCGATCAGCAGATAAAAAGGGATGGTGATCAGCGCCACGGAAGTAAGGGCTACATTCTGCCAGAACATAATGGCCAGGATGCCCAGGAGACTGATCAGCTCGGGAAGGATCTGTTGGGAAAAGCCATTGACGATACCCGTTACTTCTTCGGACTGATCGATCTGTTTGGCAATGGCGGCGCTGGATCGTCGGCCGAAATAACCCAACGGAAGGTTCAGCACATGGGCAAACGTTCTTTGAATAAAGCTTTGTTCGATCAGACAGGAAAGACGGGTATTGGTATTTTCTCCCACCCGCCAGAGCAGGGTGCCGATCAGGTTGATAAGGAAGAGGGCCGCAACGGCCAATAATAAGGTCTTCAGGGCCTGTTCAGGCGAACGGGCCGCCACATGACCTTTCTGATGAGGTTCGGGCGCCGGTGTCTTTTTGACCGGCTCTTTTTTACCATGATGGGCCTTGGCAGAGCTCTTCTTCGAATGGCCGGTCCCAATTTTCGAATTGGCTGCCGCGTCTGTCGCATTTTTTCGGACAGCGCCAGAATCGGCCCCTCCCGGTTTCCTGCCTGCAGCCCGCTTCGTGACCGGCGCCGACCCCGGCGTCACAGTCCCTCTGGACGCCGTTGAATCGGGGATCAGCTTTCCACCGCCCCTCGTTGAATCCCGTGGAAGGGAAGTGGCCGTGTCGGTAACCATGCGATCCGAATCAGTTTCCTCCCGGATCATGGACCGGATACTCTCTTCTTCATCCGGGTCCAGCCCCAGATCCTGTTGGGCATTCTCCCTCGCCTGTCGTACGAACAGACCCGCCACATCGTTAATAGCCTCCCGGTAGATCAACGGTTCTATCAGGCTGGCGCCCGTACTTAAAAGCCCCAGCGTCACGACCCATAAAAATTTTTTTCGATGGGGAACGATCAGCCGGAATATATTCTTCCAGACATCCTTTTTTATTCTCTTTTCAGTAGCCATGTGCGTTCCTGGTGCTTTTCATCCGGTTAAGCCGGTAAGATAACAATTGATTGCCAAAGGGGCAGAAGGCAACCGTGTAAAAATTTATTTGGCCCCGGCTCCAAATAAAATTAAATTCGTCCGAGAGCAAATCCACTGTCTAACCTTCACTCAAAATATTTATTTCCTATGTCTTATTCCCGCAGGACCTTTTTGAAGCACAGCGCCCTGGCTGTTGCCGCCTCTACCATGCTTCCCGATACGATGCTGGCCGCCGCCAGAAAGAAACGGATCGTAGGCATCCAACTCTACACCGTCCGGGAAGAAATGAAAAAAGATCCCGCCGGCACGCTGAAACAATTGGCCGGAATGGGCTATCACTATGTAGAGCATGCTAACTATGTTGACCGCAAATTTTATGGCTACACAGCTAAGGACTTTAAAGGCCTCCTGGACAGCCTGGGGTTAAAAATGCTCAGCGGCCATACGAAGATGGGGCCCGAGCATTGGGATGCATCGAAGAAAGATTTCAGCGACTCCTGGAAATGGACAGTGGAAGATGCGGCCGTCGTTGGGCAGCAGTACGTCATCAGCCCCTGGCTGGACGAGAGCCTGAGAAAAACCTATGACGACCTGCTCCATTATATGGAAGTCTTTAACAAGAGCGGAGAGCTGTGTAAGAAGTCCGGGATGAAATTTGGCTACCATAACCATGATTTTGAATTCAGCACCGTCCTGAATAATAAGAAGGTGTTCGATATCATCTTGCAGAATACCGACCCCGAACTGGTAGCCCAGCAACTGGACATGGGCAATCTGTACAATGGAGGCGCCATTGCCATCGCCGTCGTCATGCAATATCCCGGGAGATTTGAATTGATGCACGTCAAAGACGAGATCAAGGCTACCACCGGTACCGAAAAATATGAGAGCACCATCCTGGGAGAAGGCATCGTTAATACCCGGCAGGTAACCGACCTGGGCAAAAAGTCAGGGGGTACCTATCATTTCATCATCGAACAGGAGTCCTACCAGGGCAAATCCCCGCTGGACTGTGCCAGGGCAGACCTCGAAGTAATGAAGAAATGGGGCTATTAGACCATTAGCCTTACCACCGGTTTTTGGGATCGGCGATCGGCGGATCGGCGGCAGGTCGGCGCCCCGCTTATGGCATCGTAGCCCCGACATAGGCGAACGTGGCTTTCTTGTCTCCCACCAGGATGTCAAAGTCTCCCGGTTCTGTCACCGTCTTTAACTGTGCGTTTACAAAAGCAACATCGTTCCTGTCCAGGACAAAGGATACCGTCTGCGACTCGCCTGCCTTCAGGAATATCTTCTTAAACGCCCGCAGACGCCGCATGTTGGGCGTAATGCTGGCATAGTGCTGATGCGTATATAGCTCCACGGTATGTTTCCCATCGCGGCTGCCGGTATTCTTCACCGTAATATGGATGGTCAGTTGCTGCGTCTGTCCCAGCTTGTTCGAACTGAGCTGCAGGTCCCCGTACTCGAAATGGGTATAGCTAAGCCCCCATCCGAAAGGGAAGAGTGGGTCATAACCGTCCATCGTCATATTGGAATTAAAGATCTCCCGGACATCTTCGGTGGGCTTCCGGTCATACAGCACCATCTCACCCATGCTGCGGGGGTAGCTGAACGGCAGTCTGCCATCGGGGTTATAATCTCCCAGCAATACGTCACTGATGGCTTCCGCCGTCTTTTTACCACTCCAGTAAGCCAGTAAGATCCCTTTCATCTGGGAGGCGATGGCCGAAATGAGCCGGGGCCTTCCTTCCGTCAACACCAGGATAACGGGTTTACCGGTGGCGATGGCCGCTTTTGCCAGGGCGGTCTGTTCTTCCGGCAAGGCCAGGTCGCGGGTATTACCCGGGCTTTCTGCATAGGCATCCTCTCCCAGACATAAGATGATTGCATCTACCCCTGCCGCGGCCGCTTTCAGCTGGACAGTATCATAATTGCCCGGGCTGTCGAAACCCTTCACGCTGGTCGTAACCACATTGGCAGCCCCCAGCTTGTCGGTCATCGCCTGTAAAATAGTCTTGCTGTCCCTGGGATACCACTCCTCCTGTTTACCTTGCCAGGTATAGCTCCAGCATCCATTCAGCGCACTGACGCTCTGCGCGGAGGGACCGGCTACCAATACACGGGCATTCCGGGCCAGGGGCAGCAATCCATCCTGGTTCTGTAACAGGGTCATAGCCTCCCGGGCTGCCTGCAGGGCAATGGCCTGATATTCCGGCTTACCGAAGTTGGCAGTGGCAGCTTCTTCCGGGTAGGGCTGCTCGAAAAGCCCCAGCTTGTATTTAAGGAGGAGTATTCTTTTTACGGCATCATCGATACGGCTCAGCGGCACCTTCCCCTTCTGCACCGCCTCCTTCAGCAGATCGAAGAAAGAGAAGTCCATCGGGACCATGCTCATATCTATGCCCGCATTGACAGCCATGGCAACGGCATCCATCGGGGTACTAGCCACGTTGTGACGGGTATGCAACCGGATGACGTCCTCCCAGTCCGTAACAATGACCCCCTGGAAGCCCAGCTCTTTTCGCAGGACATCCGTAAGCAGATATTTGCTGGCATGTACGGGAGTGCCGTTGATCTCCCCGGAGTTGACCATTACCGTAGAAGCCCCCGCCTGGACGGCAGCGCGGAACTGGGGCAGGTAATATTCCCGCATCTCGATCTCCGGCAGATAAATGGGGGTCCTGTCTTTTCCCGTCCGGGAAGCGGAATAACCCAGGTAATGTTTCATACAGCTGGCGACCGCCGTAGGATTTCGCAGCCCATCTTCTTCATAGGCCTTTATAACGGCCGCACCCATCGTCTTGCCTATGTATACATCCTCTCCATAGGTCTCCGGGAATCTCGACCACAATGGCTGCCGCCCGCAGTCCAGGACGGGGGCGAAGTTCCAGCGCACACCCGAAGCCCGCAGCTCCTTGGCGGTCACCTTGGTGACAGCCGCCGCCAGCTCCGCATTGCGGGAGGCGGCCATACCGATATTCTGGGGGAATAAAGTGGAATTCAGCGTATAGGTTTGCCCGTGAATACCGTCCAGCCCATAGATCACGGGTATCTTCAGCCTTGTTTTCCTGGCTTCATCCTGGATCTGTGTCAGCACAGTATGCCATTGCTCTACCGTCAGGGCATGATTGGTGACATTTAAGATCGACCCTACTTTGTGGTCTATGACGGCTTTTGCCAGCGCTGCGGGATTCAGCACGCCGTCTTCGGGGGCAGAAACGACCCCCAGGGTGACCTGGGTCATCTGCCCGATCTTTTCCTCCAGGGTCATTTGTTTCAGCAGGGCTTCAGCCTTCTGCCGGTCAGCAGAAGATTGGGCCAGCACGACGGCGGATAAGGCTAGGTTCGATAGGATAAACATAAGTTTCTTCATGGTTGAGCTGGTTAGGGACCTGGTTAATGATAAAAAATAAAATTAAGCAGAAGAGCCGTCCCCTGCTCATAAACTTTTGCTTATTTATAGTATTAATTTATCTGTCCGCCATCCGGCTTCTCACTCTTTCATGAATAAAGCGAAGTTTTTCAACAATAACAGGCGAAATGACAAAAGGATAGAAGTCCGGGTGCCCCATGCTGCGGTTGAGGCTGTTGATGGCAAAAGTGAGGGGTAGCCACAGTTCGATGATCTCATGAAAATCTTTTATCAGATAAGGGTCTTCACGGATATCGGCTTTTAACTCCCGGGCCTTTCCGGGATGAATGCTGATGCCGAAAGCATAAGCCGTTTCCAGCGTATCTATCAGGTGCATATAATGAGACCAGGTCTCTGCCCAGTCTTCCCAGGGATGGGCGCTGGCATAAGGACTGATAAAATGGTCCACCCAGCTTTCCGGGGCGCCCTGCCGGTAATAGTTCTGCAAAGCCTCGCCATAGTCAGGACGTTCGTCACCAAAAAGAAGCCGGAAGGCAGGTAGGGAAGGGCTGTCCCGTATAAGCTGATCCCAGTAATAGTGCCCTGTTTCGTGGCGTAAATGCCCCAGTAATGTACGGTACTTCTCTCCCAGGTCCCGCTTATTGCGCACCCGCTCTACTTCATCGGCCTCCTCGATGTTAAGTGTGATGACCCCGCCGGCATGACCTGTCATAACCCTTTGCCCGGCAGGCACATCGGCCATAAAATCAAAGGCGATCCCCGATTCTGTGTCGGGGACTCCTTCCATCCCCCCGGCCGTTTTGGGAAATAGGGGCAGGCGAAGGCGGAGTAAAGAATAGACCAGGCGGTGTTTGGCCATCTCGATCCGTTTCCACCGATCCCACATCTCAGGGTCGGAAAGAGGAGGAATGATCCGGTTCAACTGGCAGGCCTGGCAAAAAGGATGGGCCTGCCTGGCAGGTATAAGCCAGTTACAGGTCCCGAAACCGGCGTTCCGGCAAAATGTATAAAACACAGTTTTGTCGGTGATGTCCGCAAAGCCAGCTATTCCTTCGTTCTCCGGCGCGACGCCGGTCTCCGTTTTTTCCAGCGTTATCATTAACAGCCTGTCTGCATCGAAGCCCACAGGATGCTGGCAGGAAATACAAAAACTGTTCTCAAAATAAAGAAGTTGCCCGCAGTTCTGACAGGAATATAGTTTCATACACGTTCCTATTCAATAACTATGCAAAAGTGCATAACCCTGCTATTTCAATCCCTTCAGCTCCTTTAGATAATCGTATTGCAGATCCTCATGCATCGTGTCGATCACCCCCTGGATCTTTTTGAGCTGTTGCTGGTAAAGATTGTTCAGCACCGGACTGTTCTTGATGGGAATGCCCGATTTTTTGATCCTCGAACAGAAATAGGTGAGCAATTCTACCTCCGCCTGGGGGGACCCCGTATACCGGATCTGCTTGGTCGTCACCCGCAGTATTTTGCGCAGACTCTTTTTGGTCAGGTAGAGATTGGGCTTGGGAAGCTCTTCAAATTCCAGGTCTATCTCTTTTTTTACATTTTCGATATATTCCGTCAACTCATTCGATTCGAACAGCAGGAATGTCAGCAGCTCCTTATTGTCTTTTTTAAACTTGGCCAGGCGCAGGCATAATTCAGCAAGCCTGGTAGGGGAGAGGGTATTCAATTCCTGTTTGATCTCATGGATGGTAGCTGCTTTCATGCCGGCGATGGGTTATTTAATCGCTAAAAATAAAGAAATTTAGTGGTACTAACACCTGTTAGTATTCTTCCTATCTTTGCCTCCACAATTCAAAATCGATATGAACAAAGAAGTCGTTATTGTCTCCGCCGTCCGGACCCCCATCGGCAGCTTCGGTGGAACCCTGAAAGAATTACCCGCCACCCGGCTGGGCTCCATCGCCATCAAAGGCGCCCTGGAAAAAGCAGGCATTTCAGGAGAACAGGTACAGGAAGTCCTGATGGGTTCCGTATTACAGGCTAATCTCGGACAGGCTCCGGCCCGACAGGCGGCAAAAGGGGCAGGTCTGCCGGATCAGGTAGTCTGCACCACCGTCAATAAAGTTTGCGCCAGCGGTATGAAAGCAACCATACAGGCCGCCCAGGACATCCTGCTGGGAGACGTGGACATTGCAGTAGCCGGAGGCATGGAAAGCATGAGCAACGTTCCCTTCTATGTAGAGAATATGCGATGGGGAAACAAATACGGCAACAGTTCTTTCATCGATGGCCTCGCCAAGGATGGACTGACGGACGCCTATGACGGAAAAGCAATGGGCAATGCGGCAGAACTTTGCGCATCCACCTGCGGCATCAGCCGGGAAGACCAGGATGCATTTGCTGCCGAGAGCTACCGGCGGTCACAGGCAGCCTGGGAAGGAGGTAAATTCAAGGACGAAATAATTCCCGTGGAGATCCCGCAACGCAAGGGCGACCCGGTATTGTTTGCAAAAGACGAAGAACCCTTCAATGTAAAATTCGATAAGATACCGACCCTGAGCCCCGTGTTTCAAAAAGGCGGCACCGTGACGGCCGCCAATGCATCCACCATGAATGATGGAGCTGCGGCCCTTGTCCTGATGAGCAGCGAAAAAGCATCAGCGCTGGGACTGAAACCCCTGGCAAAGATCCTGGGTTATGCAGATGCGGAACAGGCCCCGGAATGGTTTACCACAACCCCCTCCATTGCCGTACCGGCAGCCGTCGCAAAGGCAGGCCTCAAAATGGAAGACATAACTTACTGGGAATTGAACGAGGCCTTCTCCGTTGTAGGCATCGAAAATACCCGGCGTTTGAAACTCGATCCTGCCAGGGTCAACGTCCATGGGGGCGCCGTATCCATCGGGCATCCCCTGGGCGCCAGCGGAGCCCGTATCCTCGTATCCCTCATCCACATCTTACGGCAGAACAAAGCCAGATATGGCGCCGCGGGCATCTGTAATGGAGGAGGAGGGGCCTCGGCCATTGTTATTGAAAACCTGCAGTTATAAGCGGAGGTTAACTATAAGTTAACGGATTATCTAATTTTAATATTTAAACGAAGGCGACGTTTTTGTATCTGATACATAAACTTAAAATCGCTTAACATGAAAAAACATCCTTCGTTTTTTAAGGCCCTTTTTTACCTATTGGTCGCCGTTAGCTTCTCCACAGCCTCCCTGGCAGCACCGGCAGCGGATCACCCTTATTATCTCCATGCTTTATCTGATCTGCGGGCAGCCCGCTGGATGATCGAACATCGCCCCGGCAACTGGCAACAGACCGTAGATGAGATAGAAGCAGTACGCCGTATCGACGCCGCCATCGGCGAAATCAAAAAAGCCGCTATTGAGGATGGGAAAAACCTGGAAGACCATCCGAAAGTAGACGAACGCAATGACCACGACGGCCGGCTGCACGTGGCCCTGGATTTTCTGCGGAAGGCCCGTCAAGACATCAGCCATGATGAAGACAACCGCTTTGCACAGGGCTTGCAGGGACGCGCTTACGGTCACATCGACGGCGCCATCAACGCAATAAAGAAAGCCATTCACGCCTGATAGGCGAACCAATAAAGGAGAGAGGCAGCCCCTGGCTGCCTCTCTCCTTTATATATTTATTTCTCCGGCAGACGCGAACTGATACGATCTACCTCCTCCCGGAGAGCCTTGATCTCCTGCAATACATAAGAAAGCTCCGAATCATGCTCCCGGACCACCATCTCCTCTTCCACCTGCTCATACTTCACCGGGGGCTTCGGGCCGGATGATTCCTCCTTTAGCCGTTTCTCCACTTGATAATTGGTCAAACTCAAATCCACCTTGATCAAAAGATCCAGCGATATATCAAAATAATTGCTGAGGATCAGCAACTCCTCAATGCTAGGCTCACTGATGCCATTCTCCCAATTGCCAATGGTCGTTTGCCCTTTCCCTATTAGAGAAGCAAGCTTGGACTGCGTTACAGGAAATTGCTTTCTTAAAAACCGGATATTTTTCCCCAATAAATGCATACTCCAAAATATAATACCAACATAATTAGTAATACCAAATATTTTGCTCTATCTTTAACCTCCCACAAAAACCCCTTAAATATAACCCGGAAAATTGCTATTTGGATGTATTAAACCATTTTTTTATTCGAACCCTTAATAGATTTGCCATGAATACCTCGATAGAACACATGCCCCCTCCCAAGAGGGAACAATTAAAGACGATAACCAGAGTCATACAACAAGCCGTCCGTCCGGAGAAGATCATCCTTTTTGGAATGCACGTTACCGGCGGGGAAAGCCCCGATCCCTTCATCGACCAGCAACTGGCCGCCTTCTTAGGAGGTTATGACCTGCTGGTCGTTACCGGCCGCGGCGAACGCCGCTCCGATTTTGAACTACAGGACATCGTAGAGAACCGCTGCCGCCCGGTATCCCCTGTCACCGTCCTCGTCCATGACATCGACTATGTGAACAGCCGGCTGGCGGAAGGCCATTATTTCTTCTCCATCATGAGCCGGGAAGCCATTCTGCTCTATGACGCCGGCTCCATTCCCCTGGTCAGGGCCGCGCCTCCTAACCTGCTGCATATCCGGAATGTCGCCCAAAAAGACTTCGAAAGATGGAGATTCCAGGCGGAAGGCTTCTTCCGGAGTGCCCTGTTCAACCTGCAACACAAACAACTGAAAATTGCCGTATTCCTCTTGCACCAGGCTGCCGAGCAGATCTACCAGGCCATCCTGCTGGCCTTCACCGGCTACAAGCCCTGCACCCACAATCTGGACAAGCTCAGACGGTATACCAACCGGTTCTCTCTTGAACTGGCCCTATTATTCCCCCGCAATAATTCAGCAGAAGACTATCTATTCAAACTATTGCTGCAAGGATATGTAGACGCCCGGTATAAAGAAGACTATACGATTACCGAAGAAGAGCTGAACCAACTCACGGAGAGAATTGCAAAGCTCCTGTCTATAGCGGAAAGAGTATGTACCAATAGATTCACCAGCCTGATAAAAATGGCAGCCGCAGGATGAAAGCTGCTCGGGGCCTCATAATGACTTTTCAGGGAAGACCTTGCCGGCAGGGCCATCCGCGATCATCGTTTGGTCAGATCGGCAATGGTCTTTTTCTCCAGGATCTTCAGATTCGCATCGCGCACCTGTGACATGACAATATGGAGACCGCAATGATTTTCGTCGCAATTCTTACATCGCTCGTAGAAATAAAGACTGACACAGGGGAGTAGGGATATGGGACCATCGAGTAACCGCATGACCTGCGCTAACGGAACGTCCTTGGGATTCTTGGCAAAATAATAGCCGCCTCCCTTCCCTTTTTTGCTTTCCAGGATCCCTGAATTCTTCAGCTCAAGAAGAATATTCTCCAGGAATTTCAACGGGATCTTCTTCTTCTTGGCAATTTCTGCAATTAATACTGGACCCTCTTTTCCCTTTTCAGCGAGATACATCAACGCCTGGAAAGCATATTGGGTTTTTTTCGACAGCATTTTTTATCCTGTTTTTGGTAACGTTTAATAATTCTTTTCAGAAGCCCAGCACATCTTTCATACTGAAGACTCCCTTTTTATTATAAATGAACTCAGCCGCCAGCACAGCACCCGCCGCAAAACCCTGGCGACTGTGCGCCGTATGAATGATCTCGATATCATCAATAGCCGAATGATACTTTACCTGGTGCGTGCCGGGAGCAGGATCCATTCTTTCACTGAAGATCGACAACTGGTCCAGGTCATCGCTGATATGATTTACCCATCCTTTCTTACGGGGAATCCTTTCCAGGATCTGCTTCGCCAGGGTGATCGCCGTTCCGCTGGGCGCATCCCGCTTCTGCGTATGGTGGGTCTCCGACAGACTTACATCATAATCCGGATGAGGCGCCATTAACTCAGCCAGCCGTTTGTTCACCTCGAAAAAAATATTAACCCCTATGCTGAAATTGCTGGCATATAAAAAAGTCTTGCCCCCGGCCAGGCAATACTGCTTCAACTCTTCATACCGCTCCAGCCACCCGGTAGAGCCCGAAACCACCGGCACCCCAGCCTGCAAACAACGTTTGATATTGTCAAACGCACTGTCCGGCCCCGTGAACTCAATGGCCACCTCCGATTTCCGGATATTTTCTTCGGTATTGTCCTCCAGGTTGTCAATCGTGATTCTTAATACGATCTCATGTCCCTTCGCCATCGCAATCTCTTCTATAGCCTTCCCCATCTTGCCATAACCAATAAGAGCAATCTTCATGATGCCGATTTTTTTTTGCCAAACCTACATTAAAATGCTGATAATACCATAGAGGGGACCACGGAGGCGTTTCCATTCCAAACTTCGGTCTGTCGGGTGCCGTGCTTGTTTATAACAAGCTACCGGCCGATTCGGTTCACAGGCCCCGGTCGCCCCATCGTCGCCGGCCGCTTAGGGCACGAAAAGACGCTTGTAACGGGCTTTATGGATATCCAGGACCACTCCGACGGAGGCTGGACTGGTCATACCGCCCATCCCGGCCATCGCCGGTCCGGTAGAACCCGACCCCTCCTGCAAACGGAGGCTCAGCTCCGGAGTGACATCGAAATCCATCAGATGGGCATCTACCGTGGCATCCACAATCTGCAATCCCCAGAACAACAGGAAGAATATCACCGAATAATCCTGGTCCTTACGGAACTGATTGCGGTAACTTCGTAGGGAATTATCATCGCCGCTGGTGAGAAAGACCCTTAACTTGGGATCCACGGACTTCAGCTTGGCATCCGTTAACGGAGTATCCAGCAACACGGCAAGGGCCTGCTGGCACTTCTGGTACCAGCTCTTATTATAAAAATAAGTATAAGCCGGTATTCCCACCGCGGCATACACCAACGGCAGCTTCCAGTACTTCCGGTTGTAGATCTGGCCCAGGCCAGGGAAAAAAGTGGAATATAAGGTTGCCCTGCGCGGGTCATGCTTTTTGCGGGTGGTGGAATCCAGCTTATAAGGACTGTCCGTATTCGTACCCTTGCGGGCATTACGCAGCGAGTCCTTCTTATGCGGTCCCAAGGTATCCGCTACCGGATAACCCGTACCCTGCTTGCCTTTGATGTAAGAGGGGATCGTATCATTCTTCTGGGCCCGGGACACAAGATGCCCCCCCAGTAAAATACAGACTGCTAATAAATACCTGACCATCTTCATGCTTGGGATACTTAGTTTACGGAGACACCCAATTGATCCAACAGCTTGTTCAATTCCTGAAGGGAGTAATACTCTATGGAAATATTCCCTTCTCCTTTTTTGTTGTGATTGAGCTTTACCCGGGTGCTGAAATGCGATGCTAAGTTATCTTCAATTCTTTTGAAAGCCTCGGGCATGGTGGGTTTTACGGAATTTTTAACAGGGACGTTCTCCTTATACAGCTTGCGGACCAACTCCTCCGTTTGCCTGACCGAAAGCCCTTTATTCTTGATCTCTCCAAAAAGATACAATTGTTTGTCCACCGTATCCACATTGATCAGCGCACGGGCATGCCCCATCGAAAGCTGGTTGCTCCTCACGGCGACCTGTATGTCCGGAGGAAGTTTTAATAACCGGATATAGTTGGCTACCGTACTCCTCTCTTTTCCCATACGCTCAGCCACCTGCTCCTGCGTATAATTCAGCTCCTCCATCATCCGTTTATAGCTGAGGGCGATTTCCATCGCGTTGAGGTCTTCCCGTTGCAGGTTCTCCAACAGGGCCAGCTCCAGCAACTGCTGGTCATCGGCCTGTCGGACATAAGCAGGAATATCTTTGAGACCGGCAATTTTCGCAGCCCGGTAACGTCGCTCCCCGGAAATAAGCCGGTACTTGCCCGAAGGTAATTTGGAAACCGTGATGGGCTGAATGATATCATGCAGCCGGATGGAATGCGCCAACTCCTGCAGGGACTGCTCGTCAAAATCATGACGGGGCTGCCTGGGGTTCGTCTCGATCTGATCAGGAGCGATCCGCAGCATATTGGTGACCGCCTCGACCACCGTGGGCTTCAAGTCACCGGTGGTAGTCTTCAGATCGGCATCGATACTCTGCAGCAGGGAACGGATCCCTTTGCCCAGGGCCTCCTTATTTTTATTATTCGGATTGGGATTCTTATTATTGGGAGTAGTCATAAATATAGCCTGAAGCTACCGGCGGCCAGCTTCAGGTCGGTGTTTATATGTTTAATATAATAGTGTTGCCTTATTCAAGTATCCGCTCTTCCTGTCTGATACGGGTCATATTATTCTTCTGAAGGATCTCTTTGGCCAGGTTGAGATAATTTACAGAACCCTTGCTCAGGGCGTCATACAATATCACAGGCTTCCCTACGCTGGGAGCCTCGCTGATCTTGGTATTCCGGTGGATGATCGTATTGAAGACGATCTCGTCGAAATGCTTGCGCACCTCACTGACCACCTGGTTGCATAAACGCAGACGGCCATCATACATCGTCATCAGGATACCTTCGATAGCCAGCTCCGGGTTAAGACGGCTCTGGACGATCTTGATGGTATTCAGCAGCTTCCCAAGACCTTCCAGGGCGAAAAACTCCGTTTGCACCGGCACAATGACGCTATCCGAAGCCGTCAGGGCATTTACCGTGATCAGACCCAGGGAGGGCGAGCAGTCGATGATGATAAAATCATAATCGCTTTTCACAGGATCCAGTATGCCCTTCAGCACACTTTCCCGGTTAGGGTAATTGATCATTTCTATCTCAGCCCCAACCAGGTCGATGTGCGAAGGCACGATGTCCAGGTGGGGGATCTCCGATTTAAGGATGACATCTCTTACCGGGATATGATTCACCATGCAATCGTACAGGCTCTGCGTGACGTTATGCAGGTCAAAACCCGTACCGGTCGTACTGTTAGCCTGGGGATCCGCATCCACCAGCAAGGTCCTGAATTCCAGCACGGCCAAACTCGCCGCCAGGTTAATAGCTGAGGTTGTTTTTCCTACACCCCCTTTCTGATTTGCAACTCCAATTGTTCTTGCCATAATGAATTTGTGGTCCGGTAGCTTTCCCGGTTGGACTATAGTATTTTTATTTAATATACCATCACGGTAAAATTGTCACCAATCGGCCAACCGGCAAAATTTAATTTTGCCCATTGCCCTCCCTTCGTTAATAACCTCCTCCCTCCCGGCGAAATTCCCGACATTTTGACGGTTTCGCCCCCCCAATCGCCCAAAAGGCAAAGGAAGGATTCCCTTAACGAAGGGAAAGGCTACAAAAATACATTCTTCAGCATAAATTGTGAGAACTTTCCTTTTTCTTTACTGTTAATCAGACAATAGTACATGTACACCATCATTTCCGGGACCAACAGACCCCATAGCAAAACCCTCCAGATAGCGAAGCTATATCAGCAACTGTTAACACAAAAAGGACAGAAATCCCATCTGTTATCCCTGGAAGGGCTCAACGTCCTGGAACGGAACCCCGAATTTGAAAAAATTGAACGGGAACTCCTCATCCCCGTCCCCCGCTTTATTTTTATTTCCCCCGAATATAATGGCAGCATCCCCGGTGTCCTGAAAGCCATGTTCGATATTTCAGACATCGACAAGGTCTGGCGGGGTAAAAAAGCCCTTTTGACAGGCATATCCACCGGCCGGGCCGGCAACCTGCGGGGCATGGAACACCTGACAGGTATCCTGCATTACATGAAAGTAACCGTATTCCACAACAAACTTCCCATCTCCGGCGTCCATACCTTGCTGAATGCTGATGGAACGGTAGAAGACGCCCGGACCCTCGATGCCATTAATATTCAGCTGGACGAGTTCATGGAATTTTAAAAATAAATCGAACGATTATGCGTAGCTGGAAAATAGTATTGTTTGTGGCAGCCCTTATCATTCTACTGGATTTTTACATCTTCCAGGTGATAAGGTCCATCAGCCACGGGGCGTCCTCCCGGACAAGAATGACAGTATTTACCCTTTACTGGGGCATCTCTATCTGTGCCGTGATCTTCTTTGCCATATCCCCCTTTCTCCACTCTCCCGAATGGCCCAGGATCAGAAACTACGTCCTGGCCACCGTGCTCGGCCTCTTCTTCGCCAAGTTACTGGCGGCCGTTTTCTTCCTGCTCGACGATATCCGCCGGCTTATTCAATGGCTCGCCGGCAGACTATTTTTCAATAATACCGAAAGCCCCACCATCAGTGGGGAAGGGATTTCCCGCTCCGCCTTCCTTACCTGGCTGGGTATCGGCATCGGGGGCACCCTTTTTACCTCCCTGTTATACGGATTTACTAACAAGTATAGATACGAAGTTCGAAGAGTCCGCCTCCGCTTTGACAACCTCCCAACGGCTTTTCGGGGGCTGAAAATTGTGCAACTATCTGATATTCACTCTGGTAGCTTTGGAGACCCCCAAGCGGTCACCCGGGGGGTCGAGAAAGTGCTGCACGAGCGGCCGGACCTGATCCTCTTCACCGGCGACCTGGTCAACGATGCCGCCGACGAAATGAAGCACTATAAAGATATCTTCAGCCGGCTCAGCGCCCCAATGGGTGTTTTTTCCACACTGGGGAATCACGATTATGGCGATTATATATGGTGGGAGACCCCGGAGCTGAAAAGGGCCAACCTCGAGCACCTCAAACAAATCCAGAAGGAGATGGGATGGCGGCTGCTGATGAACGAACACGTCGTATTGGAAAGGGGAGGAGAACAGATTGCCTTGCTCGGCATCGAGAACTGGAGTGCCAAAGCACGTTTCCCCAAATACGGCAAAATGAGCGAAGCGTATGCCGGGGCCGAAAAATACCCTTTTAAGATCCTCATGAGCCATGACCCCAGCCATTGGGACGCAGAAGTAAGGACACAATACCCCGACATCGACCTGGCCCTGGCCGGTCATACACATGGGATGCAATTCGGCGTTGAGATCCCCGGTTTGAAATGGAGCCCTGTACAATATATATACCGGCAATGGGCAGGCCTCTATGAAGAAGGCCGGCAAAAACTTTATGTCAACCGCGGATTTGGTTTTATCGGCTACCCGGGCAGGGTGGGCATTATGCCCGAGATCACTGTCATCGAACTCACCTGATAAATAATACCTTGAACCATAAGAGAAAACACGTTAATTTCGCCCCGCCATTTAGAAAGTATTAACGAGTCGTTAAAGCATTTTAACACCTCGATTAAACGAATGACGTGTAAATTCATCTTATTTTGAACCCAAAACAGTATCAACAATGAAATTGAGCAAGCAATTAAAATCAGGTAAATCATTAATTGTTCTCACCATCGTACTCCTCACCCTTACAACTGCAAATTCTTACGCTCAAACGACAACATGGAAAAACTGGCAGTTTGGCCTTAAAGCCGGAGCTAATGTTTTCAAGCTGACCGGCAGATCCTTTGACAATAAAACGCATATCGGCTTTAACGGCGGGGCTTATGGAGAATATAAGATCAGCAACCAATGGGGCATTCAACCCGAATTAGAGTATAACCTGGTTCAGTCAAAGACTGGTGATCAGTTCGGCCAGATCTACCCCGGCGGGATCAGCTCCGACATCCAACTTAATTACGTGACGGTCCCTGTATTCCTGACTTTCAAGCCGGTCCCCGAACTATCCATCATGGCCGGCCCCCAATATGGGTTTCTCGTCGCGCAGACCTCCGGCTTATTCGGGTCCAACACTAACTACAATTACCCCAAGAACGCTTTTTCCAAAAGCGATTTTTCCATTGCTTTCGGCGCTCAGTTGAACCTGGGAAAAGTTAAAATTGGGATGCGATACGTAGCGGGTATTCTTAACATCAATGGCATCAATGACAGCGATACCTGGAAGGTACAAGGTTTGCAGGCATACCTGGGATATCGCATTTTTTAGGTAACAAAAAAATGGTTGAGATTATATAGAGAGAAGGGATCTTGTGAGCAGGATACACTTTAAAATTCTGGCATATAAGTTGAAACACTACCTACAAACCAGTCTTTCATTAATCTAAAACCATCAACATGAAGTACCATCATTTTTTGTTACCACTGTTGCTCCTAACCATCACCGTTATGAGTACACAGGCGCAGGGATTCCACCTGGGCGTCAAGGCAGGCGCTAATATCTTTAAGGTCGACGGACAGTCATACGACAATGAATTTAAATTCGGATACAATGTCGGCGCTTTTTCCGAGATCAATTTTACCAAACACTTCGGCATCCAGCCCGAAGTTATGTTCAACCAGACCAATTACAGGACGGGCAATCAGTTTTCCGATGTGTATGGAGATGCTAATTACAACAACTACAAGGGTAAATTAAATTACCTCAGCATTCCCATACTATTCAGCATCCGCCCTATTCCACTGCTCAGCATCCTGGTGGGACCCCAATACGGGATCCTGCTGAACCAGGACCAGCATCTGTCCAGCCAGGCCAAGAACGCCTTTAAATCAGGTGACTTTTCCATGGTAGGTGGCGCTCAGCTCAACCTGGCCGGCTTCAAAGTGGGAGCAAGATATGTCGTCGGCCTGACCGATATCAATGACTTAGGTGACGAGGAAAAATGGAAAAACCAGGGCTTTCAGATTTATGCCGGCTTCCGGTTATTTTAACGGTCCAGCAATAATTTTTTGTCGCAATTCAAGACCCTCCTGACAAAATAGGAGGGTTTTTTCATTAAAAGGGGACTCTGCAGGCTTGGCATCATCCTTGACCCCTATATATTTCATCTGTAAAACAGTAGGATTTTTCCCTTACAGGTGCTATTTTGTCATCGATTGAAACCTAAAACTATAGGATGAAAGAAACGAGCTTATTTCTACGTGCCGAAGATGATATGGATTTTATGCCCATCATACCCTTGAATGAGAGTGATAACGAAAGCCTGAATGATATCGAGATCCCCAAGGAACTGCCGGTGCTCCCCCTGCGCAACACAGTCCTCTTCCCCGGCGTAGTGCTGCCCATTACCGTAGGCAGGGATAAAAGCATCAAAGCGGTCAATGACGCCTATAAAGCGGACAGGCTGATAGGCGTGCTGGCCCAGAAAGATAGTAATATCGAAGACCCTACCGTCATCGACCTGGAAGATGTAGGGACCGTAGCCCGGATCATCAAACTCATAAAAATGCCCGACGGAGGAACTACGGTGATCCTTCAGGGCAAAAGACGTTTTAAAGTAGGGGCCATCACCGCCGAAGACCCTTATTTCAAGGCCCAGGTCGTTCTCCTCCAGGAAGAAGAAGCTCCCCGGGAGCAGGACTTCGAAGCCTATGTGTCGAATATCAAGGACCTGGCTGCCCAGATCATCCAGCTATCTCCGAATATCCCCTCCGAAGCTTCCATTATTCTGAAAAATATTGAGAACCCCTCCTTTCTCATCCATTTTATCTCCAGCAACCTCAATACAGAGCTGCACGAAAAACAACAGCTGCTGGAGATCCATCATATCAAATCCCGGGCGGACCTGCTGATGCAGTTACTGCAACGCGAGCTCCAGTTCGCCGAGCTGAAGAACAAACTTACCAACAGGACCAAGACAGAGCTGGACAAACAGCAACGGGAATATTTTTTACAACAACAGCTAAAAAGCATCAAGGACGAGTTGGGCGGCGACAGCAACGAGAGGGAGGTAAAAGAAATGCTGAAGAAGGCCGAAGGCAAGAAATGGCCAACCTCCGCCCGGGACCTGTTTAAAAAGGGGATCGAACGCCTGGAAAGAATGCATCCCAGCACGCCGGATTATTCCGTCGTCTACAACCACCTGGACCTGATGCTGGAATTACCCTGGCAGGATTATACCGAAGATTCCTACGACCTGAAAAAAGCAAAAAAGATCCTGGACCATGACCACTATGGCATGGACAAAGTAAAAGAAAGGATACTCGAATACCTGGCCGTCCTGAAATTAAAAGGCGATATGAAAAGCCCCATCCTCTGTTTCCTCGGCCCTCCCGGGATCGGGAAGACCTCCCTGGGCAGGAGTATCGCCAATGCCATCGGCAGGAAATATGTCCGGATCAGCCTGGGCGGTCTTCATGATGAGAGCGAGATCCGGGGCCATCGGAAAACCTATATCGGCGCCATGCCGGGCAGGATCCTGCAGTCCCTGCGAAAGATCAAAACTTCCAACCCGGTGATGATCCTCGATGAGATCGATAAGGTAGGCAGCGATTTCCGGGGCGACCCCTCCTCGGCTCTCCTGGAAGTGCTGGACCCCGAACAAAATCATACGTTCTACGATAATTACCTGGAGCTGGAATATGACCTGAGTAAAGTGTTGTTCGTTGCAACGGCCAATGACATCAATGCGATCCAACCCGCCCTGAGGGACCGGCTGGAGATCATCGACCTGAGCGGATATGCCGTGGAAGAGAAAGTAGAGATCGCCCGTCGTCACCTGCTGCCCAAACAGAAGGAAGCGCACGGCGTCGATAAGCTCAACTTCACGGTCAACGATAAAGTCCTGCTAAAAGTGATACAGGATTACACAAGAGAGAGTGGGGTCCGGGAACTCGACCGGCAGTTGGCTTCCATCATGCGTTACCAGGCAAAGGAATATGCCATGAAAGGCAAACTCAAAGCCCAGCTCACTCCGGCAGACATCGAAAAAGTGTTGGGGAAATCCAGGTATAGCAATGACCTCTATAAAGTAGCCAACATGCCAGGTGTGGCCGTAGGCCTTGCCTGGACATACGTCGGCGGGGATATCCTCTTTGTGGAGACCAGCCTCAGCGACGGAAAGGGTGACCTCAAGCTGACCGGCAACCTGGGCAATGTCATGAAAGAAAGCGCTGCTACAGCCCTTACTTACCTCCAATCCAATGCCCGCAAATACGACATCGACCCCGAACTATTCAACCGCAAGACCATCCACGTACATGTCCCGGAAGGGGCCGTGCCCAAAGATGGTCCCAGCGCCGGCATCACCATGATGAGCTCCATCGCCTCCGCCGTCACCGGGAAGAAAGTAAAACCTTACCTGGCGATGACGGGAGAGATCACACTGCGGGGACAGGTCCTGCCCGTCGGTGGAATAAAAGAAAAAATCCTCGCTGCCAAAAGGGCCGGATTAAAAGAGATCATCCTTTGCTGGCAAAATGAAAAAGATATCCAGGAGATCGACTCCTCTTTTATAAAAGGCATGAAATTCAGTTTTGTTAAAACTATGCAACAGGTGCTGGAACTGGCCCTGGCATAAAACTGTCCAATGAACTATTCCTTAAGATGACTTGTTATTAATAGAAGATTCCACAATTTTTTATGTTGGTTGTTTTAAGGGTTAAAACTTCCGCATTTCAATGCGGGAGTTTTTTTTTGTTTAACAAAAGTCATCATCTAAGGTTAAATAACTAGTCAAAACTAAGTGGCAATTTCATGAAATCTAGGGAAACTGGGTAATCGTGTGCGGAATGATGTCTTTTATGCTTTTTTTATTTCTTTAGCATTAATTTTGATCATAGGTAGAAAAATCGTCCATGGTCAAATTAATTATCGTTGATGATCATTTTCAAGTTCGGCAAGCCTGGAGTTGGGTATTGAACCAGGACCCGGAGATCGATGTCATCGCACAATGCGCCAATGGCCAGGAAGCCATCGAAGCAGCCAGAAAGCTCCAACCGGATGTTATACTCATGGATATTCATATGACACCCGTCAACGGGATCGAAGCAACCCGCACCATACGGCAGTTTGCACCCGGCATCAAGATCATCGGGGTCTCAGTACAGGCTGAGCGGTCTTATGTAAATGAAATGCTCCGCAACGGAGCGAATGGGTATGTTACTAAAAATTCTTCCAGCACGGAGATGATCACGGCCATCGATGAAGTCCTGGCCGGAAAGACCTACCTCTGCGACGAGATAGGATATCTGAGAAATCAGCCCATCGATCGGTCCGCTGCCCGTCCCGCCATCCGGTAAGAGCCCCCGATCAGTTGATCAGTTAACCCCCGCCAGTTCTTTTTCTGTTTTGAAAGCCTCTCTCGCTTTTAGCCCCAACAATTCAAACATCATATTATCTTCCTCAAAAGAAGGATTGGGAGTGGTAAGCAATTTATCCCCTGCAAAGATGGAGTTGGCGCCTGCCATAAAGCACATAGCTTGTTCCGCCTGGCTCATTTCCGCCCTTCCCGCGCTTAGCCTCACCATGGTGGCAGGCATCAGGATACGGGCCGTAGCGATCATCCGGATCATATCCCAGCTATCTACCTTGGGATTGTTCTCCAGGGGCGTGCCCTTTACCCGCACCAGGGCATTGATGGGAACGCTTTCGGGATGCTCCGGCAGCGTAGCCAGGGTATGCAGCATCTTGATACGGTCTGCATGGGTCTCCCCTAAACCGATGATGCCGCCGCAACAGACCGTCACCCCGGCCTTACGGACATTGTCCAGAGTGGACAGCCGGTCATTATAGGTCCGGGTGGAGATGATCTCGTTATAATATTCGGAGGACGTATCTAAGTTGTGATTGTAAGCGTATAAACCGGCATCTGCTAATTTTTTTGCCTGCTCCTCATTCAACATCCCCAGGGTACAGCAGACTTCCATGCCCATCTCGTTGACCCCCTTTACCATGTCCAGCACCCGGTCGAAGTCCTTGTTATCCCGCACTTCCCGCCAGGCGGCGCCCATACAGAACCTTGTCGAACCAGCTGCTTTTGCCTTGGACGCATATTCCAGGACCTCTTCCTTCTTCATCAGCGCCTGCACATTCACCCCCGTATTATACCGGGCCGCCTGTGGACAATACGCACAATCTTCCGGACAACCGCCTGTCTTGATAGACAACAGCGTACAGACCTGTACCTCTCCCGTTTCATTATGCTGACGATGTACGGTAGCGGCCCGATAGATCAGATCCAGTAAAGGAGTATTATAAATATCCTGAATTTCTTCTATTGCCCAGTCATTTCTAATCATATATACAGAGATTGGATGTTAGTCAATGTGCTGTCAAAAGTAACCGTTATTTTTTATCTGTCAAAAAAACGACCGAATCCTTCAGGAGCGGCAGCCGCTGGTCGAACAGCTTATTGATCAGCACCCGGAACTGGTTTACCCCGCTGATGCTGTCATATAGCAGATGATAATCTTTATCGGGGAAATAAACGGCATTCTGATTCTCAAAATAATTCATAGGTCCCCGGCCGGGCAGCTCCCACCGAAAACCATGGTCCCCCATAAAGACTATCACCGCCGAACCATGGGTGTTCAACTGGATGGTATCGATCAGCCCCTTTATCCGGCTATTGGTATAAGGAAGATAATCGAGATAGGGCCGGATGCCGCTGGGCTGATCCGCGGGCTCCCTAAGCCTGTTATCCCGGTCATAATAAAAAGGATTGTGGGGCATTTCAAGATGCGCATATACGAACCGGGCATGGTCGGCCGGAGTCCGGCTTTCCTTTTTTACCGCCTCCAGGATCCTGTTATTATTATCCAGGGTCCGGTAAGCCAGCTTCCGTATCCATTGGACAGGGAAGGGCAACGTTATCATATTCCACCCGATGTCACGACGTATGCGGCCTGAAAAAGTTTGTGCCGTGATGAGGCTGGTCCCCGTCGGCAAAAGAGGTTCATCCACCATCGCCGGCTTGCCGGATAACCCAAAGATGGAATAGTTGACGAACTCATAGTGCCGGGAAGAAAGGAAGGGAATAAGGGCATTGTCCCGGATCAGGGTGTTACAGGCGGCATAGTCGGCGATCGTACAGGTGTCGCCGTTTGCCAGCCCTTCCAGGTAACCCATATTCAGGATGGAAGCCATCGAAAAAGCAGTGGAATTATAATTGCTATGGCTCCCGCGCTGTATATGAAATCCTCTTTCTTCCAGGATACGATTGAATCCGCTGTTATCATAGCCATACCTTTCCTTCAGCGAGGCGGAACTGGCATATTCATCAAACAACAGGAAATAGATATCCGGTGAGGGGCAGGTATCGCAGGACCGGTAGTCAGGCTGGCCGGGCGCCTTGTCCACAAAGAGTGGACGATGGGCCGGACCTGCCGGAATAAGCAACAGGTCTTTTCCATCAAGAAGGAGGTAGACAGAAAACAGGACATTCAGAAATACGGTTAACCCGGTCAGCTTTCTCCGGGTCTTTTTTAACCAGACCAACACAACGATCAGCACCCCGAAAGACAAAGGCAAAAAGAAGACGTACCGGTGTACAAAGAGGGCATGCCGGAAGAAAAATTCATGCACCGCCCCGAAGAAAAAATAAAAAGATTGCAGGCTCACCAGCGCCAGCGCCGTACGGGTACGTTCCCGGTAAACCCAATAAAAAAGCAAATAGCCCAGGGCCGTGGCCAGCAGATAAGTTACAACCAGCCAACAACAATCCATGGCCTGTACATAGCCATAGTTTTCAACATAACCGTGCAATACGAAGAAGACCGGTAGCAGCACCAGGAAAAAAGGGATTTGTACGAATCCTGATTTTATAGCATGGGCGGGTTTCATAAGGAAGACGGTCGTTTTTTCATCAGGTATAAGATCCGCTTCGTCCCGGGGATCTCTTTCTTTTTCCCGATATCGAAGTATTGACCGAAACAGGCTTCAAAATAATGGGCGTCGTACGGCAGATGATACCGGCTTTTATTTCGGATCAGTTCCTGCACTTTCTCATCTTCCAGGGGAACGAATTCGACGAGCAGATACCCGGTAGTCAGCTCCGCAAAATAGCCGGGGATATCGGTAAGGGGTAGGTTCCTGCCGAATACCAGGTGATGGACCAGGGCCAGCGCCACTACCAGCTCCACCCGCACCCTTTCGGAAAAGGAAGCCCGTTCCCGGTTGCGGAACCCGATGGCAGGAGTGGGATTGACGATATCGACACAGAGGGGCTGGATATTGAGGATGTTCTTTTCCCGGAGCCCGCGATACAGGGTGTTCATACAAAAAGCATCCGCATCGATAGCCAGGACAGACGCAGCTTCACCAAGGATATGCGAAAAATATCCATCATTCGCCCCGATGTCCAGGGCTGTCTTGAAGGTTAGCCCCTGCATAAACTCCCGGAATAGCCTCTCTTTTTCTTCCAGGTAGTCCCGGCTGAGAATGGTCGCCTCGTAATAATTCCGCCAGGTGCTATCATCCCCTTTTGTTCCTAACCGGTTGAGGATAGCCTCCAGGTTTTGAAGGATATGCTGTAGTTTCTCTTTACTGAAGGTCCCTTTACCTGGCGCCGGCCTGCCTCCCCGCTTCGGTCCTTCCCCCCGTTTCGTCCGGCCTTCCACCATCGCCGGCAGGTATACATGCATCCATACGCCCATCTTCCAACGGCATTTCCAGGGTAGCAGCCTTGCCGTTACCGCCGCAGGGATCCCATCCGGCCAGGATAGTAGGGCCTTTTGCGTTCCCAGACCGGAATAATGCTCCAAATACAGGGGGAATAAAAAAGATTCGCAGAACTGGCGATAGGCCACCCAGGGGAGGGAGGCATCATATCTTTCAAATGAGAGGGTATCTATAAAGAGGGGCTTCCCATCCCGGAACTGTATATTAAAAGGACTGGCATCCTTCAGGATCATGTCGTGTTCCAGGGAAAGACGCAACACCGCTAAGGTGTGCAAAGCCGCGTCCTTCAGCTGGTCAAAGCTCCACTCATACGGATACGTGATCAGCTCCAGCTGTTCCGGAACCAACGTCTTGTAATGTTCCGGCGACCCGCTGAGATTTTCCGGAAGCTCCTGGTGCGTCAGCAATAATTTCCGGGCAGTCAGCTTTGCGTACAGACCGGACTGTAGTAGCTGCTCATAATCCTCCGCATAAGACTTGCTGATCTGCCTGTAATAAATACCCTTTACCTGGAATACAAACCCGGAGGGATCCCTGAATGATGCCGGATGATGGGGAAGCTCAGGCATTTTCATTGTCATTCTTCGGCGGTTCCTGTTTTTTTCTGGAAAAAAAAGACCTGAATTTCCACCAAAGGTTTTTGAAGTAGAATAGGGCGCCCAGCACAGCGGCGATGATCACCTGGATCAGATAACTCCCGCTGCCCGGATCGATATAAAGAAATACCACTTTCATGGACAATAACTCAGGTTAATTTAGTGTGCCAATAAAAAATTGAACAAAAATAATTTTTTATTGGCAAAGCATAATGTCTGTACTTTCGGCCTTGGGGCCTCAAGTACTCATTGGACTCCGCCCAATTAAGGGGTTAAGGTAAGCAAATTTTCATAATTTCAGCGGTGTAATATAAATGACACGAATGAAACTCCGAAATACCTTTTTATGGCTCACCCTTCTACTGCTCGCAGTCGGTATCCTGAACTACTGGTGCAGAAAGAAGCTGCCTTACGGTTATGCGGAAGTGCTGTCCTACAACCAGCTCTACAGCGTTCCCGACCAACTGCGCATCATCGACTTCCGGCGGGCCGGCAAAGACTCCCTTCTTCTCCGCTTCGAAGGGGCCGCTATAAAAGAGCAGAACCACTTCGAGGTCTACTGCGATGGCATACCGACGCTGGACCGGGTATCCTCCGCTTTAACCATCAAACCCGCCGCCGGCCTGAAAAAATATTTTATAAAGATCAACTCGACCGATACGGTCACCATCAACATAGAGTTCTTGCCGGATACAGGCAGCGGGCCTGCGATGGCTACGGAAATAACGACCACCACCTTACTGACAGGGACAACCGATCTTCGACGCCCGGAAGTGTGGAGTGAGAATGCCCCGCTATCCGCCGCGGACAGCCCGGCGACAACCCTCGCCCGTTACCTGCAGGACTCCATGAGAATAAATAAGTACGACCCCTCCGAAGAAAAAGTACTGAAGATCTCGAAATACATTTTGTCGGTGACGGGAGGGAAATATGGCACCCCTTCTGATTCCATGGCAGGCTTGTCGCCCATCGCCCAGCTGGAATGCGTTCGGGCCGGCCGGTCAAAATTGTTTTGCGGCAACTATGGCAGGATCTTCGCTTTTTTTTCGGATAAGGCAGGTGTCCCTGCCCGCTACATCGAGAGCGGCACGCTCACCAACGGCATCCTCAACGGCCCCCATGTCGTCAACGAAGTCTATTTGAAAGAATATAACAAATGGGCCTATGTCGACCTTACCGACTCCATCGTCTTCGTGAAGAAAAACGACCAGTTCCTCAATGCCGTGGACATCCTCCGATTGCTGCGCTATGATAGGGACGACCCGGAAACCATCGCCTGGTCCCGGCATGGAGATAGTCTTGTCCGTCTTCCTTTCGGCCAGGCCTCTTTCTTCGCCAGGAATGCCTTCAACCCCAGCAACCGGCTCATCTTTTATTATGGCAATTACGCCCGGCTGGTATCCGCCCGCAACCCAATAGAGAAAATACGCAACTTCCTCTATCCGGCTCCTTATTATGCCCTCTACTCGGATAATATCAGCGGGACCAATGGCCAGTTCTACCTGCGACTCTACAGCACGTATATCCTGTTAGCCCTTTTTCTTATATGGGTGGGTCTCCTGCTAAAGATAGTTCAGGTTCGTCTTCGGCGTTAAGGCCAGCAGCGTTTCATACATCAGCCTTATTGTCTCCTCGATGTCCCTTTTATGCAGCATCTCCACCGTCGTATGCATATAACGCAGGGGGATGGAGATCAGCACGGAAGGACAGCCGTCATTGGCATAGGCAAAGGAGTCGGTGTCCGTCCCCGTACTGCGGGAGACAGCCCTTAACTGAACGGGGATCTTATTTTTCTCGGCCACATCCTGCACCAGCCCCAGTAGCTTATTATGAACGGCAGGGCCAAAGGCCAGCGAAGGCCCTTTCCCGCAGCTTATGTCTCCTTCAATGATCTTATTGATCATCGGGGTGGCGGTATCGTGCGTGACATCAGTGATGATAGCCACATCAGGTTTGATCCGGCGGGCTATCATTTCGGCGCCTCGTAAACCCACTTCCTCCTGTACGGCATTGACGATATACAGCCCGTAAGGGAGCTTCTTCTTATTCTCCGACAGCAGACGGGCCGTCTCGGCGATCATAAAGCCACCCACCCGGTTGTCAAAGGCCCGCCCGATAAGATAATCATAGGCCAGCTCTTCATAACCGGCCTGGTAAGTGACCACCGAGCCGATATGGATGCCCAGATCCTCTATTTCCTTCTTATTCCTGGCCCCGCAATCGAGGAAAAGGTTATCCACCTTGGGCTGTGGCTCTTTGGCCTCGGGATTGCCCAGGCGGGTGTGAATGGCAGGCCAGCCGAATACGGCCGGCACCAGCCCTTTTTTCCCATGGATAAAGACCCGCTGCGCGGGAGCGATCTGGTGATCCACGCCCCCATTGCGCTTGAGATAGATAAGACCTTCGGGGGTGATATAGTTGACAAACCAGCTGATCTCATCGGCATGGGCCTCGATAACCACTTTAAAAGGCGCTTTGGGATTGATGACGCCGACGGCTGTTCCATAAGGATCCGTAAAATGCGTGTCGACATAGGGCTTCAGATAGTCCAGCCATAGCTGTTGACCACTGCTCTCGAATCCGACAGGGGAGGGGTTATCGATATATTTCTTCAGGAAGCCCATAGAACGGGCCGTTAGTATAGAGGTTGCTTTCGATTCGCTCTTCGTGCTCTTTGCCATTTCGTTTTTCGGTTAAACGTGTTTTTAATATAGATGAAACCTCAAATGTAATTAAATCCTGAAAACTAGCATCAGGAGCCCGGAAAACATCATCAGACCATCCAGCACGAAATAATAGAGATAGTCGGAGAAATCTCTTTTGGCGCGCTGGTACAGACTGGCCACCAGGATCCCGGGGATCAGCAGCAGCAGGAGATAGAAGACAGGATAGTGATAGAAATACAGACCGAGGGTGCTCAGCGTGAACAGGGCCATTGAAAAGAAGAATATCCAGTTAATGCCCCTTTCATTGAATAAGGTGATCAGGCTCCGGATCCCCTCCGCCTTATCGTCTTCCCGGTCACGGTAGTCGAAGAGGATACAGATCGCATAGATGAGGAAGAAACGGCTGGCGGCAAATAAGACCGTAGCCCCGTTCCAGGGGACATTGGCGATGAAGACGGGCAGCAGCGTGGTCACATACATCCAGACAAAACTGAGAAAAAGGGTCTTGCCCACGGCAATCTTTCGCAGGTGCCTGAAAATAGGCTGCGGTAGCTTGGGCGCAGAATAGAGAAAGGTGACAAAGGCTCCGAAACAGAGGGCCAGCATATGTTGCCATAAAGAGAAGAAATAGACGGCAGCCCCGACACCTCCCGCCAGGTAAAGAATAAAATGCAGGATCTTATGTCGCTGAGTCCACAATACCCGCCGGGAAGGATTGATAGAGCCGGGGGTGAGATACCAGTGGAAGTTATAGCTGCAGATGGTGGAGAAAAAGACAAACCCCACCAGGCGGCCGGAAGGAGGCGCGCCCAGCAACAGATGACTGGTCTGCCAGACCATCAGCACAGCACATAAGGAAATATAAAGGCTGCTGAATATAAAAAAATCGACTATTTTTCTAAACACGTATGTCCCCCCGAATGTATGTTAAGGATGCTCGATGACGATCTGAGGAGACGTAAGGGTATCACTTGATTTCCCTGCTACGTCGATGGCCGCAAATTTAAAAATAATGGTATCGTTATACACATCGCTTTGATGGAGAAAATTATAATCCAGCTGGAATTGGAATTGTCCCTTATTTTGAGCAGGGAATTCCGGAATAGGATTGTTCAGGGTATCGGCGCTGGTCGTGCCGGGAGGAAGAGGGATCTGGTTTAACCTTATGCGGATGGCGGCAAAAGTTCCGTTCGCCAGTTCCGCGGAACCCTGCGTAAAATCGAAAACGGCATTGAGGCCTCCGCCGGGTGGTATCTGTGTATTAATGGATTTTAGAACGATCTTTGGTCTTGAGCCGGAATTATTTTTGCTGCAGGAGACCACTGCAACCGTGAAGAAAGTGATCAATAAGAAGGCAATGAACGCATGCTTCATGATGCTGGTTTGATATATATACAAACCTACCTAATTTTGTTCAAAAGGGCCACAATTGTTAAAACTTTTGCAATTCATTGACTATTGCGCAAACTATCTTACATGGACGAATGGGGAAAAAAGATATTCGGGCTGAAAAAAGAGGATTTTACGGGATTGGCCCTGGAGATTTTCCGGTTTCAATATAAAAATAACCCTATCTATCGACTTTATACGGATACGCTGGGCATCAACCCGGCTGCTGTACAGGCAGTCACGGAGATCCCCTTCCTGCCGGTCTCCTTTTTTAAGACCCACCCGGTAAAAACGACGGATTTTACCCCCGAAGCCTTATTCGAATCCAGCGGCACCACCGGCGCCCGGGGCAGCCTTCACGAAGTAAAGGATCTAAGCCTGTATAAGGACAGTTTTATCACCGCTTTCGGACTATTCTACGGCCCCGTTAAAGACTGGTGTATCATCGGACTCTTACCCGCTTACCTGGAAAGGTCCAACTCCTCCCTGGTGGTCATGGTGGATGAACTGGTGCGCCGGAGCGGCCACCCCGACAGCGGTTTTTACCTCTACGAACACGAGACCTTATATAAATTACTGGAAAAGCTGGAAAGCCAGGGACAAAAGACCCTGCTGATCGGGGTAACCTTTGCCTTGCTGGACTTTGCCGAAAAATATTCCCTTTCGCTCCGGCATACCGTGGTTATGGAGACAGGGGGTATGAAAGGCCGGCGAAAAGAGATCACCCGGCCGGAATTGCATGCTTACCTGACCGAAAGACTGGGTTTGAAAGGGATCCATGCCGAATATGGAATGACCGAGCTCTTATCCCAGGCTTATTCGGATGGCAATGGGCTCTTCACGGCCCCGCCCTGGATGAAGGTGCTTCCCCGTATGGAAGACGATCCCCTGGATACCTGCGTCCAGGGCGATGGTATCCTCAATATCATTGACCTGGCCAATGTTTATTCCTGCTCTTTCCTGGCGACGGAAGATATCGGCCGGGTATACGCGGATGGCCGTTTTGAAGTGTCCGGACGGGTGGATAACAGCGATATCCGGGGCTGTAGCTTAATGGTGGTCTAGAAGTATAGTATCTTCCTCTCGAATGGCTGCCCGCCGGTGGGCTTAATGGCTTTGCAGCACCTGCATCAACGCCTTCCACAGGGTATTGCAACTGGTGAGGATCACCAGCGCCCCCACGGCGACAAACATGGTCTTGATAGGCAGCTTGCCCACCAGCCGGGCCGCGATCGGGGCCGCAATGACACCCCCGAGGATCATGCCCGCCACATCTATGAGGGGAATACTTTTCAGAAGTATAAAGAAGGTGATGGAACTGGCCAGCACGACAAAGAACTCCGCCAGACAGACCGATCCGATCACGTACCGGGGATTTTTCCGCTTGGAGATCAGCGTGCTGGTGACCAGCGTGCCCCAGCCGCCCCCTGCAAAAGCGTCCATAAAACCACCCACCGAAGCCAGCCAGCCGGCCCTCTTTACCTTGCTCTTCGGATCCCTTTTGGCAAAAGCCTTCCGTAAGATATAATAACCCAGGTAGACCGTATAGATAGAGAGAGGCACCTTCACGTAGGTAGCATATTGCTGACCATAAAAGGCCAGGGCAGCCCCCAGGATGGCGCCGATACAGCCTGGAATGACCAGGGCGCGGAATAGTTTCTTGTTGATATTGCCAAACCGGTGATGGCTATACCCCGATACCCCGCTGGAAAAGACCCGGGCCGAATGCACCCGGCTGCTGACGATGGCGGGACTGACCCCATAGGCCAGGAGGAAGGTGGTGGAAATAGTGCCATAACCCAGCCCCATTGACCCATCTACCATCTGCGCCAGAAAACCCGTGAGCAGCATAATGAGGAAGCCGTCCACATCCACATGCCGGGGGATCTGCCGGATAAAACCCGTGATCTCTCCGAAAGGTACCCAGGAGAGGATCCCATGCCCCAGGATCATAAAAACAAAAGCGAAAAGACACCATTTGACGATCTGCTGCCATTTTCTTTCTCCCGGCTTATGCAGGATAGCGGGCTCGGATACGGTTTGTTTGGCCACCAATACCTTGGTGAGCTCATTCAGCTGCCGCACCTTTTCACCGAATTCCCCGTTCATGCCATGCCGGATGGTCTGCATATTGTCCAGCACACTCTCCATCTCATCGGGTATCATTTTGCCGATCTCCTCTTTAAGGCGTTTGGCGATGGTGGGCGACTTGCCATTCGTGGAGATGGCTATCTTCAGGTTGCCCTTTTTGACGATAGAGCCTAAATAAAAATCACAGAGCTCCGGTTTATCCGCTACATTGACGAGAATCCCTTTTTCCCGGGCATCCTTATGGATCCTTTCGCTAAGCTCCCAGTTATTGACCGCCGCGATGGCGATATCGGCCTGATCCAGGTCATCGGAATGATAGGGGCGCTCCAACAGCTCGATAGTAGGATGAGTGTCCGCCAATTCTTTGATAGCCGTATGGATGGTAATGGCCACGATCCGGATCGAAGTGGAAGGAGAATTGTGCAATACGGTAGTCAACTTTTCCAGGCCCACATTCCCGCCCCCGATGATCAGCAGACGCAAGGTTTCCAGTTTCACAAAAACCGGGAATAGATGATTCCCGGTTTCCTGAACAGGGGAGGGCTCGCCCGTCGAATTACCTCCCTTGATTATATCGTCTTGCGTACTTATCATTTTTTTCTCCCGGAGTTCGTGTCGAATACGATGGTGAAATAATAGAATCCTCCCACCGTCGGTCCGCCAAGATACTGGTAATATCTCGTATTGAAGATATCAGTAGCCCCCAATTTTAGTGTACTAAACAATTTTGGTATACGATAGTTCACCTGTGCGTCAATAGTTCCGTAAGAAGGGACGGTCCCTGCCGCCAGCGGACTGTTCCAATAGAACTTGTTCTGCCAGTGCCATCCTATATTAAACCCGGTATTGGGAAGGATCTCCCGGTTCCCGATGGACACATTGGTGATCCAGTCCGGGGTATTAAAGGCCGGCGTAAAAGCATCCGTGGACTCGATGCTGG
Organism: Puia sp.; assembly: GCA_035492545.1. GTDB lineage: Bacteria > Bacteroidota > Bacteroidia > Chitinophagales > Chitinophagaceae > Puia. The sequence continues at coordinate 14,454 of DATJJD010000136.1, read as the reverse complement.
CAATGGCCGCATAACTGGCATTGGCGGTAATATTAAATTTCTTATAAAAATTATATGATACGCCTAACTCCACCCCCTGGTTGGTGACCTGGCTCTTGGAGTTGGTCCACATTTTATACTTGGTAACCTGTCCGCCATAGATCTGCGTGGCGGTGGCCACATTCACCTCGCCGCCGATCGTACCCGTCTTGGGTTGGGTGATGTCCAACTGACCGATGAAATGGTCATAAGCGCTGAAATAATAATCCACGTCAAAGAATAGTTTATTATCCAGCCAGACTCCTTTATAGCCTACTTCAAAAGAGTTGATATGCTCCGGTTGGATATAAGTATAAGTGCTTTGCTGTAATACACCCGCCTCTTTCTGAATGGCAGCGGTCTGGCTCAACCCGTTATTGTTGATATCCGCATTTACGGCATTCTTAAACGCCGTCACCGAGGAGTTGAGATAAGAATTCTCAAAGGCCTGCAGGTGCTCCGAGACGTCATGGAAACCTCCCAAACGGCGAACCCCGCCATTATTCACATAGGCAAATCCTTCGAAGAGGGTGGGGAAGCGGTAGCCGTTCTGGAAAGACGCGCGGAAATTATGTTTTTCCGTGGGCGAATAGACCAGCGCGATCCGGGGATTGACCTTGGGACTAAAATATTCTGTTTTATCCACCCGGACCGAACCCGTGACCTTTAATTTTTCATCAAACAGTTGTTTGGTCGCCTGGATAAATCCACCATAGCTATAGTAATGGAAATCCTTGTTAGCCAGTTTCGGGTCTGCAAAGGCTCCGGGGTTTACATAATTATTCCCGTCCGGGGTAACGATGTAATTGCGGTAGTTGGCGCCGGTAAGGATTTGAATGAAGGGAATGATCCGGCTCCAGTCATATTGACCCTCTACATGGACAAAGGCCGATTTGAGCAGCATCTGCGCTCCCACGGTATCCCAGTTATTGGTATGGATGATCTTATTCCTTACGCTATCAAAAGCCGCTGTGCCGGGGATATAACGGCCGTTATCGGCGGAGGCCCTGGCCGCGTCCAGGGAGGCATTTACATTCTGATAGGTAGACGTCCCGGTAGTATTATAGGCCGAATTAAACGCGGCCGTATAGTCGTTCCACCACTGGCCGGACTTCTTAAAGGCCATGTCGATATTCTCACCCAGGGGCCGGAAGTTGAAAGAGTTGTTCCCGGTATTCTCGTAGGTATAATAGGCCTTGATGCCAAAATCCTGACCCTTGATATCCAGGGCATGCTGCTGGATCCGCTCCCCGTCCAGCCTGACCCGGTTACCCCGCTGGTAGTTGTTGGTAGCTACACCGATCCGGTAAGTATAGGCGATTTCGGTGAGGGGGTTCAGCTTATAATGAAGGGCCACATCCACTTTCGTGTTTTTGACGGCATAATCGGTCAGGTCTTTTTCGGCGTACCCCGTCCTGGATACATCGTATTTCTTACCGGCCAGCGTCAGCGTCTTCAGGTCGCTGTTATATTCATCGCCATACCGGTTGATGAGGTCGGCGGCGGGATTGTGGGCCGCTACAGGGGCATTGGTCTTGTTACCCACGTCGAAATATTGGTCATGCGTATTGTTGGCGATCCAGTCCGTGCCTTCCGAATGGGCGGCATTGATCTTAAAGGCGAATTTCTTCCCGAATGCCTTGGCATAACGGATGGCGGTCTCCGAGAAAAGTGCGGCGTCATGATCCTTGTCATTGACGTGATTGACCCCTATCTTTTGATAGACGCTGAGCCCCTCATATTGGAAGGGGGATTTGGTCTTGAGGTTGGCGATCCCGTTGATAGCATTCAGCCCATAGATGGCGGAAGCCGCACCCGGTATCAATTCCACGCTCTCGATGTCCAGCTCGGTGGGACCAACCGCATTGGCAACCGGAGCCCCGATGCCGGGAGAGATATTATCTACCCCGTCCACCATCTGCAGGAAGCGGGAGTTGGTGGTGCCGCTGAACCCCCGGGTATTCGGCACTTTATAACCCATGCTGAGGGTCGTCATCTGGACCCCTTTTATATTTTCCAGCGCATCGTAAAAAGTAGGGGCAGGACTCTCTTTGATAGCACGGAGATCCAGTTTCTCGATGGTCACCGGCGAGCGGAGAATGCTTTCCGATACCCTCGATGCCGTTACCACGACCTGGTCCACCAACACGTTCTGGGAATTGAGGGAGATGCTGATTCCTTTGCTGCCATCTTCCCGGTCCCGGACGGTGAACTCCTGCGTCTTATACCCGACGGAGGAAAAAATAAGAGTGAGCGGTAATTTTTGGGTGGTCTTTAAATGAAACGAACCGTCAGCCGCTGCCACCGTGCCGGCAGCCGAGCCCTTGATCCGGATACTGGCGCCATTCAGGGACTGGTTGTTGACGGAGTCATAGATCTTTCCTGAAATAATATAGGGATCCTGGGCTGCCGCACCCAGGAATAAGGATACAAGGGTTAGCGAAAGAAGGGCAATTCTTGTAAGCATTAGTCTATTATTTTAGTAGAATATATAAGTAAAAAAAAGGGGGTTGGTTTCGGGGAAAATCAGTAAATGTCCCGGGGGGGACAACAACAAGTGTTGAGACAAGAAGAGGTACATGGGTGGTTCATGCAGCAAACTTATATAATTTCCCACTAATTTAGTAGACTTTTAGGAAATATTTTTTTCAGGCCCCCGGGAAGGGCCCTCCAACAATGGCCCGTCAACCCTGCCAACAGCGTCAGCCGTAGGTTTCGTCAACCCGCCAGTCAGCCCCCGGAGCAGATCTCGTCAACCCCTCAGTCCCTCCCCGGCGCGGCTTCTACCGCCCCCTCTCAGGGTTTATACCAACGCTGCCGTAAGGCGAAATCCCCAAATTTCTCCCCATTGGCCTTCTCTTTCTTATAAAGCCGGAAAAGGAGGTCCAATTCGGCCAGGATAGCCGCTTCATCCAGGTTTTCTTTGTAGAGTCTGTTCAGACGGGTTCCCTCATGGTCCCCCCCCAGGTGCATATTGTACCGCCCGGGAGCCGTGCCGATAAACCCAATCTCGGCGGCATAGGGACGGCCACAGCCATTGGGACAGCCGGTCATCCGGATGATAACCTGCTCTTCAGAGATCCCATGACTGGCCATTAGCGGCTCGATCTTACTGATCAGCTCGGGGAGATAACGCTGCGCTTCCGCCAGGGCCAGCGGACAGGTGGGCAGGGCTACACAGGCGATGGAATTTTTACGGATCGCGCTGGCAGCCTCGGTATGTTCAATGATCTTGTATTTGCGGAGGATCTTGTCGATGGCGGCTTTGTCTTTTTTATCGATGTCGGCAAGGATGAGGTTCTGATTACCCGTAAACCGGAAATTGGCCTTGCCCGTACCGGCTATTTCAAAAAGAGCCGTCTTCATGGCGACCTGTTCATCATCCAGGATCCGGCCATTCTCTACAAATGGGGTATAATACCAGCGTCCCTGGTGATTCTGCTGCCAGCCATAATAGTCGGTCCGGTCCGTAAAAGAATAGGGGCGGGCAGCTTCCAGCGCGAAACCCGTCCTCTTCTCCAGCTCGGTCCTATACCAGTCCAATCCATATTTGTCAACAGTATATTTCAGACGGGACAACTTGCGGTCACTGCGGTTGCCATAATCCCGCTGGATAGTGACAACCTCATACACAGCCTTGAACAACCGCTCATCGGCCGGGACGTAGCCCAGCACGGAAGCCAGCCGGGGATAGGTTTCAGCATTGCCATGGGTCGTTCCCAGGCCCCCGCCGATGGCGATATTAAACCCTTTCAATACATCCTTTTCGATGATGGCGATCAGGGCCAGGTCGTTCGTCAGCACATCGATATCGTTATTCGGCGGAATGGCAATGCCGATCTTGAACTTCCTGGGAAGATAACGGTCCTGGTATAGAGGGTCTTCCTCCTGTTGTTTATCGGTAAGTTTCTCCTCGTCCAGCCATATCTCAAAATAGCCGTGGCTCTTGGGCAGCAACAGCTCGCTGAGTTTTGCCGCATACGCATGCACCTGCTCATGAATGGCCGACTGGGAAGGATGGGCCGCACAGGTGACATTCCGGTTGACATCCCCGCAGGCAGCGATGGAGTCCAGGCGGCTGGCGCTGAAAGATTTTATCGTAGGCTTGAGGTCTGATTTGAGAAGACCGTGTAACTGCAGGGTCTGCCGGGTAGTGATCTTGATGGTCCCCGTCGAATGCTCACCGGCAATATGATGGGTGTCGATCCATTGCTGCGGGCTCAACAACCCACCGGGGATCCTTAGCCGGATCATAAAAGAATAAAGACGCTCCAGCTTTTTCTCCGCACGCTCTTCCCTTCTGTCCCGGTCATCCTGCTGGTACATGCCGTGAAACTTGATCAGGGTCTGATCGTCTTCCCGGATGGCCCCTGTGAGCTCGTCCTGGAGACTCTCCGCAAGGGTGCCCCGCAGCGCATCGCTTTTTTGTTTGATCTTTTCGACAGCCGATAAATTCAAAGTCTTCTGATCGCTCATATATAATGTGCCGGAGATGGGCTTTTTCAGACATTAGCCCATCTCCGGCACTTAGCTAATGTCTGTCCTTCGGACAAAACGCTTCCAGCGTTTTCTCGTTGGTGGTTGTAAAAATTTACTTAATATACATCCTTCACATATCTTCCCGCTTCTTTCAGCTCATCGAGATAACCCGCGGCCTGCGTGGCATTCCGTTCCCCCTCCCGCTGAATGATCTCCAGCAGCGTGGCCTCCACATCGACACTCATCGGGTCCTTGGCGCCGCAGACATAAACATAGGCGCCGCCTTCCAGCCACTCGAAAAGCTCGGCCCCGAACTTCCGCATCTTATGCTGCACATAAACCTTCTCTTTCTGATCCCTGGAGAAAGCCGTATTGGCCTTCGTCAGGACACCCGTCTGGATCCAGTTCTGTATCTCCGTCTGGTAGAGGAAGTCCGTAGTAAAATGCTGGTCCCCGAAGAAAAGCCAGTTCTTCCCGCTGGCGCCGGTGGCATCTCTTTCCGCCAGGAATGAACGGAAGGGGGCAATACCCGTGCCCGGCCCGATCATGATGACATCCTTGTCGGCATCAGGCAGCTTGAACTGAAAATTCTTGTGGACATAGAATTGCAGCGTCTCTTCCGGCGATAGCTGGGAGAGGACATCGGAACAGAGACCGTATTTGGTTTCACCGTTAATGCAGAAGGTATCTTTAGCCACCGTGATATGGATCTCTCCGCTGTGCGCCTCCGGCGACGAAGAGATGGAATACAGGCGGGGGGCTATCGGTTCCAGGATGGTCATCACCTCCCGGAACTGCGCGGCATCCTTTACCGGGTAGATCTTCAGCAGGTCCAGCAACCCGATCCGGGTCTCAGGGATCTCCTGTTTGACGATAGCGGCATATTTTTTCACCACCCGTTCCGGCAGGAATACAATGCTCAGTTTTTTCTTCAGCAGGTCGGCTATCGTCCACTCCTCATCACGATAGTGGAGTCTCGCCGTAGGATCGATCCCGGTGAGACTAACGATGGCTTCCACCACCGCCAGGGGATTTTCCGGGGTGACCCCAATAGAATCACCCGGTTCATACTCCGTCTCTTCCGCAGCAATTTCCAAATGATAGGTCGCTTTGGCCGAACCCCGGTCATTCAGGTTGACATTCGCCAGTACGGTGCCGGTATGCAATTGCTTCGAATGCCTCCGCACCGCCGGAGCCGTACCGGAAGTCCGTGCACCATTACCCGTCAGCGAACCATTGCCTCCCGCCACAGCACCATTACCCGCCGTCAGCGAACCACTGCCCGCCAGGCTTCCATTGCCTGCACCGCTGGCGCCGCCATTCAGCTTTTGCAATACCTGGTCAAACCAATTCCCCGCCTCATCCTCATAATCCGTGTCGCATTTCTGAAGAGAGACGATACGCTGCGCGCCTTTGCTCTGCAGCTGCTGGTCCACGTCTTCCCCTGCTTTACAAAACAGCGGATAGGCCGTATCGCCCAGGGCCAGCACACTATATTTTAATTTATCCAGCCGGAATCCCTCCCCGTGGATATGATCGTAGAATTTTTTGGCGGCAGCAGGCGGTTCACCGTCTCCCTGCGTACTGATAACCGTAAAGAAGTATTCCTCTTTAGCCAGATCGGTAAGCCGGTATTGCTCCAACCCTACCACCTTGGCGTTGATGCCTTTCTTTTTTGCCTTGGCCGCAAAGTCCGTAGCCAGCTTCTTGGAGTTGCCCGTCTCCGTGCCATAGGCAATGGTGATCTTGCTGACAGCAGGCCGGGCAGGAGCTTCCTGCTCCTGTAATAAGGCCTGCACCTGACCGGGCAGGACCGTTTGCCCGGCGCCTTGCGCCACCACGCCGGCCAGGTAGCCGCTCAGCCAGATCAGCTCTTCCTTGGTGGAGCCGGCTATCAGTTCCTGTAATGTTTTAAGCTTCGGCGCTGTCAGCATAAACGTATCTTTTTAAAGTGTTATCAGCAGCCTTCGGGGCCACCGGTGCGAAATAATTTTCCTTGCTCCCACTGTTGGGCATCCAATGGAACGGCTCATACAGGGATGCTACCTTCCCGATGATGATGAGGGTAGGAGAGGTATAGTGGCTGCCTCTTGCGGCAGGTAAATAATCATGTACCGGGCAGTTGTATACATTCTGCAGGGGAGTGGTCGCCTGTTCGATCACGGCCAGCCATTTATCGGCGCCGATCCCGTATTGCAATAGTTTCTCTACCAGCTGATCCAGGGGATCGGACGACATATAAAATACCAGCGTATCATCCGTCTGCGCCAGGTCCTTCCAATAAGATTCGTGCAGGGCCTCCTTTTTATAATAGGTGAGGAAACGCACCGCCGTGGAGTAACCTCTGGCCGTTAACGGGATGCCCGCATAACTGGCAGCCCCTAAAGCCGCTGTCACGCCCGGGATGATCTCATACGGGATCCCATGCGCCGCCAGCGTCCGGAGCTCATCCAGGATATTGGAGAAGATGGTGGCATCCCCGCCTTTCAGCCGGACCACCAGCTTTCCCCGGTTGGCATGTTCCACCAGCAGATCATTGATCTCGGACTGCGGGGTACTGGCTCCCTTGCTACATTGTTTGCCAACGGGGATGATCAGGGCATCCTCCCGGACATATTCCTGCAGGATGACATCGCTGACCAGGCGGTCGGTTATCACCACCTCCGCCTTTTGCAGATACCGCAGCGCCTTGACCGTCAGCAGCTCCGGGTCTCCCGGGCCCGCACCGGCCAGTATCACCTTTCCAATATGTTGATTTCCTCCGTTCATGTCAATGTCATTTATTCATTCTTCCCGCGTGATGACCGGCGCCTATTGTATCATACAAGCGCCCACCGTCACATTACTGGTCTCATCGATGAGGATCACCCCTCCATTGGCCTGCAGGGTGGCATAGGAATCGAAAGGCAGGGGCGTAGCCGTCCTTATCGTCGCTTTAACGATATCATTCAACCCGGCCTGCTGCACTCCATAATTCTTTTCCAGGGTGTTGACGTCCAGCCGGTATTCAATCTCTTTCACCACGCTCCGCACCGTCCGGCTGCCGATCTGCAGCAGGTATTTATTTCCGGGAATTAATAGTTTGCTGTCCATCCAGCACAGCAGCACTTCCAGCTCCTGTTCCACCCGGGGCTGATGGTCCGCTTTGGCGATGAGGTCCCCCCGGCTGATATCGATGTCATCTTCCAGTTGTAAGACGACGCTCTGCGGAGCAAAAGCCTCTTCCACCTCTTTCCCGCCATTCTCGATGCTGCGGATCCTGCTGGTAAGACCGGCCGGTAAGACCGTGATGGCATCGCCCTTCCGGTAAATACCGCTGATGATCTTTCCGGCATAACCCCGGTAATCATGGTGCTCCTCTGTCTGTGGACGAATGACATATTGCACCGGCAGACGGGCATAGTCGAGGTTGATATCCTTTTCCACCTCCGTCTGCTCCAGCAGCTCCAGCAGGGTAGGACCTTCATACCAATCCAGGTTGGCAGACCTGTCCACGATATTGTCACCCTTCAGGGCGCTGATGGGCAGATAAACGACATCCCGCAGGTTGAGGGTCCTGGCGATCTCCGCATAATCGATAGCGATATTATTATAGACGTCTTCCGAGTAAGACACCAGGTCCATCTTGTTGATGGCGACCACCACATGGGGAATATTCAGGAGGGAGGCGATGATCGAATGACGGCGTGTCTGCTCCACCACGCCATTACGGGCATCCACCAGGATAATGATCAGGTTGGCATTGGAGGCGCCCGTCACCATGTTGCGGGTGTATTGAATATGCCCGGGGGCATCCGCAATGATGAACTTACGTTTGGGCGTGGAGAAATATTTATAGGCTACATCGATAGTAATGCCCTGCTCCCTCTCCGCACGAAGCCCGTCGGTAAGAAGCGCCAGGTCTATCTCCCCGTCTTCTTTATTCTTACTCTGTTTTTCCAGGGCCGCCAACTGATCGGCGAGAATGCTCTTGCTGTCATATAAGAGACGCCCTATCAGGGTGCTCTTCCCGTCATCCACACTACCCGCTGTTATAAATCGCAACAAATCCATGGTTCTCAGTTTTACAAGTGTCTTAAAAGCAAATTGCCTTAAAAATAGCCGTTCTTCTTCCTGTCCTCCATCGCCGCCTCGGAGATCTTATCATCGATCCGGGTCTCTCCCCGTTCACTGGTACGGGTAGCCGTAATTTCTTTGATGATGTCGTCAATGACCGATGCGGTGGACTCTACTGCCGCGGTGCAGGTCATATCTCCCACCGTACGATAACGTACCTGCTTCTTCAGGATCTCGTCGGTGGCATCCAGCCGGATAAAAGGGGATACCGCTACCAACTGCCCTTCATGGGCAATAACCTCCCGTTCATGCGTGAAATAAATGGAAGGCAGGTCTATCTTTTCCCGCCGGATATAATTCCAGACATCTAATTCCGTCCAGTTGCTGATGGGGAAGGCCCGCACATTCTCGCCTTTCCGGATCCGTCCATTGTAGATGTTCCAGAGCTCAGGCCTTTGTCTTTTAGGATCCCAACCGCCGAATTCATCCCGCACGGAAAATATTCGTTCCTTGGCCCTTGCCTTCTCTTCATCCCTTCTCGCTCCCCCGATAAGGGCATCAAAGCCAAACTCTTCGATCGTATCCAGCAGGGTAAACGTCTGCAGGGCATTCCGGCTGGCGAATTTGCCGGTAGGTTCCGTCAACTGCCGGGCCTTGATGGTGTCCGCCACCTTCCGCACGACCAGTTTCTCCCCGATCTCGGCCGCCAGGGCATCCCTGAAGTCCAGGGCTTCCGGGAAATTATGCCCGGTGTCGATATGTACGAGGGGAAAAGGGAATTTGCCGGGGCGGAAGGCCTTCAAAGCCAAATGCACCAGCGTGATGGAGTCCTTACCGCCGCTGAACAACAGGGCCGGACGCTCGAACTGACCGGCCACCTCCCGTAAGATATGGATGGCCTCCGATTCCAGGTGGTCAAGGTAATCTAACCCCCCAGCCCCTGCAGGGGAATGGGAAGATGTTTCATTCGTTATCATGTTACTGCTCATGTTTTTAAAATTATTTTTGCCCGCTGCTCACGATCCCTTCCCCCGCGACGGCACCCTGGCCCTCCGATGGTTCACTTACATGCAAACCGCATTCCTTTTTAAGACTATCCTCCCACCACCATCTCCCGGCCCTGAAGTCTTCCCCGGCCCTTACAGCCCGGGTGCAGGGCGCACAGCCGATACTGACAAAGCCCTTATCATGCAAAGGATTATAAGGGACGTTGTGCGCGTCGATATAGTTCCTTACGGCGGTAGTATCCCAATGAAGGAGGGGGTTATATTTTATCACGCCATTCCCTTCGTCCCATTCCAGGAGGCCGTGATCCTTTCTTTCCGGACTATGTTCGGCACGCAGCCCCGTTACCCACACAGCCTTCCCTTTCAAGGCTCTCTTTAAGGGCTCTACCTTCCGGATCTGACAACACAATTTCCGGTTTTCCACGGACTCATAAAAGGCATTGGGCCCCTTTTCATGGATATAATTCTCTAATAAATTCCCATTTGGATAATACCCCTGTATCCGGGTGTTGTATTTCTCATTCGTAGCGCTCCACACCGAGTAGGTCTCCGCAAAGAGGCGGCCGGTATCCAGGGTGAAAATGCTCACGGGGATCCCATTGGATAAAATGGCGTCGGCGATGACCTGGTCCTCTATGCTGAAGCTGGTTGAAAAGACCACCTGCCCCGGATAAGCGGCGGCCAGGATTCCCAATACCTGGTCAATGTTTAGCCCATCGATTTGGTCGAGTAATTGGGGAATATGATTTTTAATTGTATGGTCCATGTCGGTGGTTATGATCGAAAGAAAATGTCTGAAAAGATGGTAGATAGACAAATAGAATCAGCAACAACAACAATTGCTGCAACAGAAGGGGGACATATACGATATCGGAGAGAGTTCTTTGGTCATTTTTAAGTCTACCATTATGATGGACAAAGATATAGGAGAAAGTTCACTTAAAAAATATTTTTTTCGCCATCCCGGCCCGTTGCCAGCCCCGCCCACACGCCGCTCTCCAAGGACCGGCCCGGGGCTTGCCTCCTCCGTTTTAATAGTCTATCTTTGCCAAAACAATTGAATATGAAAAAGTTAGCCCTATGTTTTCTGGTGGCGGCCGGCGCCCTGACACACGCCGCTTCCGCCCAGGTAAAAGTTAACCTGGACATCAATATCGGAACCCAACCGGTTTGGGGACCCACCGGGTATGATCACGCAGAATATTACTATTTACCGCAATATGATGTCTATTATGATGTTCCCCGCCGTCGATATATCTATTGGGAAGGCGGACGCCAGGTATTTGCCCCCTCCCTTCCTCCCCGGTATCATGCAGACCTCTATAGGACTTATAAGGTCGTTCTCAACGAACCCAGACCTTATCTGCATCATGACGAACATTTCCGCCGCTATGCAGGCTATAGGGAACATCACGATCAGGTAGTGATCCGCGATAGTCATGAACCCAAATACTGGGAGAATAAAGATCATCCGGAACATAACAAATGGAAAGGACACGGTCATGACGATCATGACCACGATCATCGTCATTAAAAGTAAAAAGGGCCGTCAGGCCCTTTTTACTTTTTTACTTTAACCCCTGCTGAACCGCCGGTGGCGCCGGCGCTCCCTTACTATATTGTTTCTCCCAATCACTCATCTGCATCAGCATCTGGTAGGAAGAGAGGATATCCTGCGCAAACTGGGCCTGCCGCTCCGACAGATTCCCCCCCTTGCCCTGCAGCAACATCTGCGCATTGATGGCCAGCTGCTCATCGGGCATATTTTCACCCAGGGATTTATAATAACGCATCTGCTGGTCCAGGTCCTTCTTCACCGACGCATGGACCTTCTTCGCCAGGGCCCAGTCCTCGGCCGTATAACAGGCTTCCAGGAAGCGGAACGAGAAATAATCATGGAGATTATTCTGGTTGGAAGTCATGCCATAAGGGAAATTGGATTCCAGCACATTCGTATCAAAATGTTCCAACAGCTTCCGGGCCGAGTCCTTATTACCCGCCGCCGCCAGGCTTAACGCCACCTGCGCATGGGCATACTTGATACTGTTCAGGTGACGACGGTTCTCCTCATCATAGTAGACTCCGGGTTTATTGGCATTGCCATAAGCAAACTTCTCCATGATGATCTTATACGAGGTCTCATTGTCCACATTCCCATTCTCCACCGGCACCAATTGATACGAAAGGCCTTTCAGCTGCGCATATTTCGCCAGACCCAGATCACCCAGCTCCTGGGGAGAGGTGAAACAGATCGGTCTTTTCCATTTATTCCCCGCAATGACGGCCAGGATGGCCAGGTCATTCTTCAGCAAATAATGCTTCTGCGGGGGAATATCCAGATGCAGCTCACTGACCACACTGTCTCCCGGATGCACCGTGCCATTGCTCCTCACCAGGTTGACATCCACCGGTACGGAGAATTTCTGCGCCGGCACAAGGTTGATGGTGCTGCCATTATCCGTGGGAGTGGTATACTTCGGATCATCGCTGGCCACCACGTTCTTCAGCATATCGTAGAGGTCGTAATACTTATTCTTGTCAAACCCGGGCACCTTGTCGGTGAAATAAGCGACATTTCGCTTATCCCCCATGATCTGTTCCGGGGTGAAAATGACGTCGAATGGCGCGCTCTGGTTGATCTTATAACGCAATTGATTCATGTACCAGTCAGTCCCCAGCAGGGTATTGACCATGACCCGCACATCCGGGCGGATGCCTTCCACTTCCTGGGCATACCAAAGGGGGTAGGTATCGTTATCGCCAAAAGAAAATAAAATTGCATTCGGGGGACAGCTCTCCAGGTAATCCTTCGCCAGGTCCCGGGCCAGCGTCTTCTTGCTCCGGTCATGGTCATCCCATTCCTGGCTGCCCATCAGGACAGGCACGGCCAGGAAACAAAGACCCGCGGCAGCATAGTTAGCCATACTAGCCTTGCCCTTGAGCAGATATTTTTCCAACAGCTCTTTCACCCAGATAACTCCCAGCCCGATCCAGATGGCGAAGGCATAACAGCTGCCGGCATAGGCATAATCCCGCTCACGGGGCTGCTGACCGGCCTGGTTGAGATAGACGACAATGGCAAAACCCGTGAAAAAGAACAAGAGGCCCGTAACGATAAAGTCCCTCCGTGCCCGCCGTAACTGGAAGATCAACCCGACCAGCCCCAGGATAAAAGGCAGCAGGTACATCCGGTTATAGGACTTGTTATTGGTGTGAATGCTGTCGGGTAGCTTGCTCTGGTCGCCCAGGAAATAGTTATCGATAAAAGAAATACCGGTAATGGCATTGCCATCCCGGGGATTCCCAAACCCTTCCAGATCATTCTGCTTGCCGGAGAAATTCCACATGAAATATCGCCCATACATCCACCAGTTCTGGTAAGAGATAAAATACTTGATATTATTGGCCATGGTCGGCTGATCCCCTTCTGCCACGTCCCCGTACCTCCGGTACATATCCACTTCATGCCGCTCATTGCTGCTGTTCCACATACGGGGGAAGATATGCGAGGAAGGCGTGGCGCCCCAGTCCTGTGACACTACCTTTCCGGCTACCTCATACTTGTCCTTTCCCTTCGTATATAAGTCGCCGCCATCCACCGCAGGAGGCTGGTCGGTGAAGTCAGGGCCATACGTAATAGGCCAGTCACCATATTGATCACGGCTGAGATAACCTACCAGGCTCACGGGATTGTCCACATTGTACATGTCCACGGCGGGGTCGGCATTCGAGCGGATGATGGTGGTGAAGTAGGTGGAATAACCCAGGAGCATAAAAGCTATGCACCAGAGCCCCATCTTGGCATAATAATATTGTTTGCGGACCGACCAGCGGATGGCCACCACCAGGACGGCGGTCAGCAGCACAAAGAAGACGGCAAACCCGAGGAAGAAGGGCATGTTCAGGGAATTGACAAAGAAGATGTCAAAGGCGCCGGCCCCCTTGATGGTATACTGGATGACGAATTTCTGAACGACGCCGGTAATACCGCAGCCGACGACAAAGGCGATCACCGTACCCCAGGCCGTAGGTTTATACCGTTTGAAATAATAGACCATGACAATGGCGGGGATGGTCAGCAGGTTCAGTAAGTGGACCCCGATGGAGAGCCCCATCATATAAAAAATAAAGATGATCCACTTGTCGGACCCGGGTTTGTCGGCATTGTGCTCCCATTTGAGGATAGCCCAGAAGACCAGGGCGGTAAAGAAGGCGGAGGAGGCATACACTTCCCCTTCGACGGCGCTGTACCAGAAAGAGTCGCAGAACGTATAGGCCAGGGCGCCTACGACACCGGCCGCCATGATGGTAAAGAGCTGCTGGCTGTTCGGATCGGTGCTGGTATTATTCTTTTGAACCAGTTTCCGGGCAAAATGCGTGATGCTCCAGAAGAGAAAGAGGATGGACAGACCGCTGGCGATGGCGCTCATAAAGTTCACGCCCCGGGCGGCCGTGGCGGGGTTATCCCCGAAGAGGATGATGAAGAACCGGCCCAGGAGGACGAACAGCGGGGCGCCGGGAGGGTGGGGGATTTGCAACTTATAACAGCTGGAAATGAATTCCCCGCAATCCCAGAAACTGCCGGTGGGCTCCATGGTCATTACAAATACCGTACAGGCAATCAATCCCACAACCCAGCCCACGATATTGTTCACTCGGTTAAACCTCATAATAGAATGGCTTTTATTTAGACAGTGTTTTGCTTATCTGCCGGCCGGCTCCTCCCTACCGGAGGTCATGGATCAGTCTTGCCGGTTGCAACGGATAAATTTAGGCGCGAATTAACGGCAATTAACGCGAATTTCCGCGAATACCACGCGAATTTTCGCCAATTATCCCGCCCTTATACGCCGCCGGCGGAAATTAACCACTATTTAACGGCTTGCCCCATGGG